>MNYM01000037.1 GCA_001873065.1 Flavobacteriaceae bacterium CG2_30_31_66 | reverse complement strand
GCCCTTCTTTTCAGCTTTTAACAATATTTCTAAAGCTTCTTTAAATCGATGTTGTGAAACGTAATTTCTTGCCAAACTTCGCAGATAACTTGCATTGTCATAATTTGTTTTTTTGTTTGCTTGTAACAAATTAGTTTCAGCTTCTTTTAAATACTCAATATTTCCTGTGATGGAAAACAACTGAGTGTTAGCAGCTGCAATTTTTTGTAAATACGGATATTGATTGGGAGTTGCTAAAAGTTTTGCTGACCAAAACGCTACTTCTTTTTGAGCATTTGCTAGTGAACCATTTTTAGTAACTTTCAAATAGTTAGTATAGTCTTTTGGGTTGGTAATTTGCTGTTGTGCGTTTTTTGAACAGCTTACTACAATCAAAAATAATACGATGATGTATGAGGTTGTTTTCATGAGTTGGGTTGGTTTTGGGTTGGTTTTTTTTAAAAATAACTGGCGTATGTTTTAGGGGTTCATACGCCAGTTTATAAGAGGTTTTTTACTTTTTAGGGGGTTTAGGGGGTTTATATTATCCTACCAAGGACTTGCCAAGTAAGGAAATGATGTCAAAAATGGTTTGTCATTAGCATCTACATTATCATTTGACAAAGTAGGATTTTCAGAAAAATCTTCTCCACCAAAAATCAACAATAATTCAACTGTAATCACATCATCAGCCAAAGCTCTTCCTGTTAAGACATTTGTTCCATCAAAAAAAGTGGTTTTTCCATCCAATGAAACATTTAATACGTCTGTTGCTAACAATCCTGTGAAAGATGCTGCATCCAATCCTAAGGCATTTTTGTCAACTGCATTTGCGAATGCTGGACTCAATCCCATCAAATTTGTTTGAAACATCGATTGGAATGCAGCTCCTTGTTGAGAAGGCACAGTTGTGTTGAAAGTATTTTTACTTGCTGATGACACAAAAACCGTATTGACTGCTGGTCTTCCCATTTGATCTTTTTGAACAAATGTCCCTGAAAAATCAGTCGTCATTTGATTCATATTATCGTCATTATTACAACTAAATACGAAAAGTGAGAAAGTTGCGATTGCTAAATATTTTAAAATTGGTAATTTCATAATCTTGTTTTTTAAAGTTTTGAATTAATTATTGTTTTGCTTTTGCTTCAACCCAAGTATTGATGGTTCCTGAACCTCCAATGCTACTTTTTGGTACTTCAACTACTATGGATAATACGTTTGAACCTGCAAAAGTATCAGCACCTGGATTGTTAAAGCCAGGGGCATTTCCTGCTAAAATGGCACCATATTGAGCAAAATCCATAAAAAAAGGATCGTCTCTTGGCCCTGCAAAAAACTTCATGTTGTTTTGAGTTGCGACAATCGCATTTGAACCATAAGGAGTAATTGCCACTTCCGATTTTGTTGCTGATACATTTACAAAACTGTTCAAACCTGGCGAAGCTGGTGCTGAAGGTCCAAAGAAATACATTTTGCCATCTCTTGGAATTGCCTGAATAACCAAATCTTCGATGTTGTCATTATTCGTATCAATGTTGAATTCCACTAATACATTCTCATCAAAAGTGGCACTTGCTGTTGCTGTTGGACTTAACAATCCTTGAATGTTGGCAACGAAAACTAAATTGTTGGTATCTTCGCCTTGAAAAGCGTAGAAATCTGTGATGTCTGCACTTGTTCCTTGAGTTGCAGGAGCATCAATATGATCTGCTGCAATTGCTACTAAACCAATAATCGCTGAGAAAATGGTTACTGCTAAAATTTTTGTTTTTTTCATTGTGTGAGTTTTTTATTGTTTTAATTTATTTTGAATCTCACACATACTTACGAGAGAATTCAACTTACGGTTTTTAAAAAGTTGAATTTTTTTATTTTTTTTTTACAAACCCCTATATATACAGAGAAAATCAGTAGAAAAAAAATGCTGTTTCATAAAATATTTGTAGTATTGTAACTCTAATTTTAATTTCATTTTGAAAGATTCTGACAAAAAAAATTCTTGGAAAGCTCGTATTCATGAAATTATTTATGAAGCAGATACTAAAGAAGGAAAACTTTTTGATGTTATTTTATTGTTAGCTATTTTGGCTAGTGTGATTTTGGTAATATTAGAAAGTGTTCAAAGCATTGACGTAAAATACCATACACTTTTAAATGTATCAGAATGGATTATCACCATTTTATTTACGATTGAATACGTTTTACGCATTATCTCCATAAAAAAACCACTTTCTTATATATTCAGTTTTTATGGCATTATTGATTTGCTTTCTACAATTCCCAAATACCTCTCTTTTATTATTGTTGGCTCTCAAAATTTAATTGCATTAAGAGCTTTGCGTTTATTTAGAGTTTTTAGAATTTTGAAACTTACAAGATATATTGGTGCATCAAACAGGTTAATTATTGCTTTAAAATCGAGCAGAACTAAAATTGCTGTTTTTTTATTTTTCATAATAATTCTCTGTACCATTTTAGGAACTATCATGTATATTGTTGAAGGTGAAGAAAATGGATTTACGAATATTCCAAAGAGTATTTATTGGGCGATTGTTACATTAACTACTGTTGGTTTTGGAGATATTACTCCTCAAACTCCTTTGGGTCAATTGATTGCAAGTGTAATCATGATTTTAGGATATGCTATAATTGCCATTCCAACAGGAATTGTGAGTTCAGAAATGACAAAATCGAATCAAATGTTGGAAGAAAATACCCAAGTTTGTCCTAATTGTGGGAAAGATAATCACAAAGAAAATGCAAAGTTTTGTTACGACTGTGGTAGTTTATTAAACTCATGATGAAAAAAAAAAACACGCTTATTACTATTGTAGGTCCTACTGCCATTGGAAAAACAGCATTGAGTATTTTGTTAGCAAAACATTTCAATGCAGAAATTATTTCTTGCGACTCAAGACAGTTTTTTAAAGAAATGACGATTGGCACTGCTGTTCCTGAACCTGATGAATTGGCAGCAGTTCCTCATCATTTTATTCAAAATAAATCGATTTTTGAAGAGTATAATGTTGGGCAATTTGAACGTGAAGCACTTCAAAAATTAGACGAATTATTTCAAAAAAATTCTATTCAAATTTTGGTAGGTGGCAGTGGATTGTATATAAATGCTGTGTTAAATGGCTTGGATGATTTTCCAGAAATTGATTCCATTATCAGAGAACAACTTCAAAAATATTTGCAAGAAAAAGGCATTGACTATTTACAATCACAACTCAAAATGCTTGATAAAGAAAGCTTTGAAACCATTGCTATTGACAATCCTCACAGAATTATGCGAGCATTAGAAATTTGTATTGGAACACAAAAACCCTATTCATCTTTCAAAAACAAAGAAAAAAAAGTCAGAAACTTCCATATAATTCTGATTGGTTTGACCGCAGAAAGACCTGAAATTTATGGAAGAATCAATCAACGAGTTGACATCATGATGCAAAAAGGCTTGTTGGAAGAAGCTAAACAATTATATCCACATAAGCATCTAAACGCTTTGCAAACTGTTGGTTATAGAGAATTGTTTGATTATTTTAATGGAGAAAATTCATTGGATTTTGCGATTTCAGAAATCAAAAAAAATACGCGAAGATTCGCAAAAAGACAATTGACTTGGTTCAGAAAAGACGAAACTATTTTATGGTTTGATTTTAAAACCGATAGTGAGCAAATTATTGAAGCGATTTCTAAAAGATTGGCTACTTTTTAACCAAGAATCCTTTTGTAGTTCACTCACTTTTATATCTTTGCGCATCAAAATACAAATTATGAAATCATATATATTTTTTTTAAGTGCTTTATTATTTAGTAGCATTGTTCTTTCACAAACAAAATTAGGCACAATTGACAATGATTATATCATCAATTTAATGCCTGAAGCAAAAGTTGTTGTAAAAATGTCAAAAGAATATGGTCAAAAATTAGATTCTTCATTCTCCATTAAAGTGACGGAATATCAAGCCAAAGTAGATGACTATAAAAAAAATGAAGCTGAATATGGAGAGTTAATGAAAAAAACATTGGTAAATGAAATTATGACTTTAGAACAAGACATAAAAAAATATCAAGAAAACGGGAATAAACTGATGGAGTTGAAACAAAACGAATTGATGCGTCCATTATACAAAAAACTAAACGAGGCAATTGATCAAGTTGCAAAAGAAAAAGGGTTCACACAAATACTCATATTGCAAGGAAACCAATTTGCCTACATGGATAAAAAATATGATATCACTGAATTAGTATTGAATAAATTGGGCATAAAAGCTCCTGAAATAAAAGAGTAAGAACTACCTTTTTTTACAAATTTAAACTCTATAATTAGCAATTTTCGACAATAAAAAGATTACTTATCATTTCTTATAATGATTTCAAAAAACTTTTCTTTTGAAAAACTACCCTGATATTCTTAACACTATTTTAACTAGCACAACTTAAACTAAGATAGAAATTTGCAGTCATAATAATTAATTCAAATAAAAATTAGTTTTGGCTAAAAAATATCCATTTTTCATCATTTGTCTTTTCTTGACAACACTTTTATTTTCTCAAAATTCATCTATTGAAAAAGAAATTACCATCACTGGTAAAATAATAGATGAAGCTACCAAACAACCTTTAGAGTATGCAACCATCATTTTAAAAAACACTAAAACCCAAAAAATTTCTGGGGGAATAACAGATGAAAATGGATTGTTCAATATCAAAACTCCTTATGGAAATTATTCAATCAGCATTGAGTATATATCTTTCAAACCAATAAAATTAACAAGTCAAAATCTTAACGCTGACAAAAATTTAGGTACTTTTCAGTTGAAAGATGACACCAATAATTTAAATGAAGTTGTCATCATTGCCGAAAAAACTACGGTTGACATTCGTTTGGATAAAAAAGTATTCAACATCGGAAAAGATTTATCCATTCGTGGAGGAAATGCCAGTGATGTTTTAGGAAACGTGCCTTCTGTGCAAGTAGATGTTGAAGGAAACGTGAGTTTGCGTGGCAATGACAATGTTACTATTTTGATTGATGGAAGACCAAGTGCTTTGGTTGGTATCAATGGTGCTGAAGCTTTACGTCAAATTCCTGCTGAAGCTATTGAGCGCGTTGAAGTAATCACTTCGCCATCTGCAAGATATGATGCTGAAGGCACTGCAGGGATTTTGAACATCATTTTACGAAAAAATCAATTGAAAGGATTTAACGGGTCTATGCAATTGGATTTAGGAATTCCAGAGCGATATGGAAGCGCTTTAAACTTCAATTTGCGTTCAAAAAAATGGAATTTCTTTACCAATACTGGTTTTAGATACAATGCCGTTCCTGGGAATGCATTAAACATAAATACGGATCTCTCTCAAACTCGAGAAAATGCAAAAGTAATAGATACCAGAAAATTTGATAGATTAGGAAGATCTCTATTTACAAGTTTTGGAACTGAATATAGTATCAATAATAATTCGAGTATTGTTGCTAATATTGTTTATAATATTGGAAATGATGACGATGTAAACACGAATAGTATTCAAAGATTGAATTCAGCTGGTGCTATCAATCAACAAACTTCACGAATTCAAAACGAAAGTGAAGATGAAAAAAGAGTGCAATACACCTTAGATTATGTCAATAACTTTGATGGAAAAGGAAAAAAACTTACAGCAAGTTTACAATATTCTTCTGAAAATGAAGATGCTTTGAGTAATATCAACGAAAGAGAAATCATTCAAAATGAATTGAAAGCTCTAGAAAGAGTGATGCAAAATCAAAATGAGGAAAATGTATTAGTACAAATTGATTATGTAGTGCCAGTTGGAGAAAATATTCAATACGAAGCTGGTTATCGTGGAAATTATAGAAACATATACAATGATTTTTATTTTGAACGAAGACTCACTTTTCCTGATGGACCATTAGTGCCTGATGAAGATTTAAACAATGCTTTTGGATATAAAGAATTGGTAAATGCTGCTTATTTTCAATATGGTCAAAAATTCAATAAAATATCTATTTTAGGTGGATTGCGATATGAATATACTTCCGTTGAAATAGATCAATTTACTTCAGCAATAGAAGATATAAAAAGTTATGGAAATCTATTTCCAACAGTAAATATTGGAATTGAAACCAAAGAAGGAGAAAACATTACGATTGGTTATAACCGAAGAATTAGACGACCTAGAGGTCGTTTTTTAAATCCTTTTCCAAGTCTTTCAAGCGCAACCAATATTTTTAGAGGTAACGTTGAATTGAATCCTGTGTTTACAGATGCTTTTGATATTGGCTATCTAAAACGTTGGGAAAAATTTACCTTGAGTACTTCTGCATACTACAATATTAGTAGAGATAATTGGGAGTTCATTTTACAAAATACAGGTGAAGAAACTAAAAACGGAAATGAAGCTATTTATGAGAGATTTCCAGTAAATTTATCAACTTCAGAAAGAGTTGGATTTGAATTTACATTGACATACAAACCTTTCAAATTTTGGAACATTAACAGTGATTTCAATGTATTCCATGTAACTACAGATGGTGATTATACCAATCCTGACACCAATCTTACCACTAATTTTGATTTCAAAAATACTTCTTATTTTGTACGATTGAATCAAAAAATATCATTAAAAGGCAAAACAGATATCCAAATCAACTCTAATTATAGTGGTCCCTCTGAAAGTAGGCAATCTAAAAATAAAGGAATATTAAGTATGGATTTTGCAGCAAGTAAAGAAATCTTGAAAGAGAGAGCTACAATCAATTTTAATATTAGTGATGTTTTTAATAGTCGAAAAAGACAAAGTACATTATTTTTAGAAAATGATACCAATCAATACAGTGAATTTCAATGGAGAGAGCGTCAAATAAGCTTAAGTTTCATCTATCGTTTCAATCAAACTAAAATTGATAAAAAGAAAAATGGAGGTTTAGAATTTAATGGTAGAGAAGAATTTGAAGGATAATTTATAAGTCTTTAGTTGTTAGTTGTTAGTTATGAGTTAAAAAGCTGATACCTAAAACTTTCAAAATAAGACGTTCAATATAGTACCCATAAAAAAAGCTCGCAAATTGCGAGCTTTTTTTATGTCTGTATAAGAATACTATTTCTCTTCAGCAGCTTCGGCCGCTTTTTTAGCTTCTTTTTTTAATTTCATATTTTCCCAAATAGTGCCCCCAATCCAGTAAGGAACTACGAATGTTAATAAAAATAGTAACAACCAAAAACCAGCTGTAAAAATAAACATAAACAAAACCAATCCTGAGAATTGTGAAAAATCTAACATTGTATACTTTTTTAAATATTAACAACGCAAAAATAAAAAATATATTTTCAACTTTTGCGAAGAAAACAATTAATTTTCTCTTAAAAAGTATTTTTCTCTGGTTTTATCTCAAACATGAAACCTAAAAAAGAGCTACACTTTTAAAACTTTCCTAGCTCTTTTTTGTCTTTGTTTTTGTAAATTTGTAATATAAATTTCATTAAAATGACACAATACAGAATCGAAAAAGACACAATGGGCAACGTAAATGTTCCTGCAGATAAATATTGGGGCGCACAAACTGAACGCTCAAAAAATAATTTTAAAATAGGTCCAGCAGCTTCTATGCCGCTTGAAATCATTTATGGTTTTGCAATCTTGAAAAAAGCAGCAGCTTATGCTAATTGTGATTTAGAAGTATTGTCATCTGAAAAAAGAGATTTAATTGACAAAGTTTGTGAAGAAATTTTAGCTGGAAAATTAGATGATCAATTTCCACTTGTAATTTGGCAAACAGGTTCTGGAACACAATCAAACATGAATGTAAATGAAGTGATTGCCAACAGAGCTCAAGAATTGGCTGGAAGGAAAATTGGCGAAGGTGAAAAAGCGATCCAACCAAATGATGATGTTAACAAATCTCAATCTTCAAACGACACTTTTCCCACAGGAATGCACATTGCTGTGTATAAAAAAATTGTAGAAACCACGATTCCTGGTGTAGAGCAACTCAGAAATACTTTGCAAGCAAAATCAGAGGCTTTTAAATCTGTAGTAAAAATAGGACGTACGCATTTAATGGATGCTACTCCCCTAACCTTAGGCCAAGAATTTTCGGGATATGTAGCGCAATTAAACTTTGGGTTAAAAGCGTTAAAAAATACGTTAGCCCATTTATCAGAATTGGCTTTGGGTGGCACTGCAGTTGGCACAGGGTTAAACACACCTGCTGGTTATGATGTGTTGGTGGCCAAATACATTGCCGAATTTTCAGGAATGCCTTTTATAACTGCCGAAAATAAATTTGAAGCGTTGGCTGCTCATGATGCTTTAGTAGAAACTCATGGAGCCTTAAAACAAATTGCTGTTTCTTTGAATAAAATTGCCAATGATATCCGAATGATGGCTTCAGGTCCTCGTTCTGGAATTGGCGAAATTATCATCCCGGCTAATGAGCCAGGTTCATCCATTATGCCTGGAAAAGTTAATCCTACTCAATGCGAAGCCATGACTATGGTTTGTGCGCAAGTTATGGGAAATGATGTAGCAGTAACAATTGGTGGCACTCAAGGTCATTATGAATTGAACGTTTTCAAACCCCTAATGGCTTCAAATGTGTTGCAATCAGCGCAGTTGATTGGTGATGTGTGTGTTTCTTTTGATGAAAATTGTGCTATTGGCATTGAACCAAATCACACAAGAATTAAAGAATTATTAAACAATTCTTTGATGTTGGTGACTGCCTTAAATACCAAAATTGGCTATTACAAAGCGGCAGAAATTGCCAATACTGCTCATGAAAATGGCACCACTTTAAAAGAAGAAGCTGTACGTTTGGGCTATGTAACTCCCGAAGAATATGATGCTTGGGTAAAACCTGAAGAAATGATTGGGAGTTTGAAATAGTCTTTAATCGTTGGTTTTTTTGTTGTTAGTTTTTTGTTTACCTATAATTGTATATTTCACTTTCAACTTTTTACTATGCTTAACAAAAAAACTATCCGCTTATAACTAATAGCAAAAAAAATGACCCACGAAAACTATATGAATGAAGCTGTAAAGGCAGCGCTGCAAGGAATGGAAAACAACGAAGGAGGCCCTTTTGGCTGTATTGTGGTGAAAGATGGCGAAATTATTGGTCGTGGAAATAATAGAGTAACTTCCACTAACGATCCAACTGCACATGCAGAAGTCATTGCCATTAGAGATGCTTGCAAAAATTTAAATTCTTTTCAGTTGGATGGTTGTGTTATATATACTTCTTGCGAGCCTTGCCCTATGTGTTTGGGTGCGATTTATTGGGCAAGACCTGACAAAGTTTTTTATGGAAGCAATCAACAAGATGCTGCCAATATTGGTTTTGATGATGCTTTTATTTACAAAGAAATTCTATTACCTTATGAAAAAAGAAGCATTCTTTTTGAGCAAATTGGTAGAAAAATTGCGCTAGAACCTTTTCTAAAATGGACAGCGAAAGAAAATAAAATAACCTATTAATACCGAATTTTGCAACATTATCTTGACAAAACCATTGCATTAGATCTTGATTATAAGGCGGTCAGACAAAGAGCAGAAGACTTAAAAACCAATTTGACAAAATAGGATTAAAACAACGAACCGCTAACAGCCCTAACTATTGTATAACCTCTTCAAAAACTAAATTTTCAAAATTTTATAGAAAATCTCATATCAGCTTTAAAATCCTTAACCAACCAATTCTAAAATAAAACCTACTTCAAAAAATTTTCTAATTATTTCTATTTCAATACAATAATTTTGCTACTTTTGGAAAAAGAAAATTTAAAAAAAATAGCTATGGCATCAACATCCGAAACAGGGCACGCAAAGAACGTGACAAACTTCCAAGATTTAATTGAATTTGTAACAGGGTATGGAGCAACCTACAACCCCTCAAAAAACAGTTTAAAACTTCCGCAACTCACTGCACTCAAAGCAACTGCCGAAACTAGTTTGGCAGCTGTCATTACCCAAAACACCAATTACAACAACAAAGTAAACGAACGTTCCAACACATTTAGCGGATTAAAAAGCTATGCTACTCGTTTGTTTAACGTCTTGAAAACGACGGATGCAAGCGATGAAACCATTGCAAACGCTAAAACCTTCAACAACAAATTGCAAGGCAGAAGAGCAGCAGCACCCAAACAAACTGACCCAAACGCACCTGCACCCAACACCATTTCTACCAGCCAACAATCTTTTGACCAACTAATACAACATTTAGCAGGATTGGCAGCAGTGTTAGCAGCAGAGCCAAGTTACACACCCAATGAAACCGAATTGCAAATAGCCACTGTACAAGCCAAAATAGCCGAACTAACCGAAAAAAACACTGCCGTTTCTACGGCTTATACCAATGTAAGCAACGCACGAATAGCACGCAACGAAATTTTATACAACCCCACAACAGGTTTGGTAGAAACTGCCAAAGATGTAAAAAACTATATAAAAGCCATTTTTGGTGCTAGTAGCCCTCAATTTGGGCAGGTGAAAGGGATTAGTTTTAAGAAGTAAAAAGATTTAAAAAGTATATTACTTACAGATATAAACTTGTTGTGCTTAATGTAGAAAAAAAATATAAAAATTGACATACGAGAAACACATTGAAATTTTAAAAAAACAGAACTTACCTATTCCAAATTCCGATATTTACGAATTTGATTCAAGTCCAATAAGCGATATTTTCCAGTCTTATTTTGATTTTTCCTATAAAGCGATACAAAAGTTTTGTGCTGATTTTTCAATTAAGGAATATTTTTTTTATTTTGGAAACACATTTTCAAGTAACGCTGGAGCAGATTGTAAAAATAATATCCACGTAATTCGAGTTACTAATGCATTAATAAACAATCTTCACAATCAATTTGTAGAAAATGATAACTTAAAAGATTTGCTATTAAAGAAATCCAATTATAAAGTTTTGCAAAACAACATTTCATATCCTATTGAAAAATTGTTTTTGCAATGCTCGTTGACTTTTACAACATATCATGAATTAACTCATTTTTTACATAAATCAAATGGTGTTTTAAATTTCCATGAAACACCTCGTAAATGTGAGTTTGATTTAGAAAAACATTTATTTGAGTTTGATGCAGATTTAAACGGCGCCCAATTTGTCTCATTTTATTTAATAGAACTATATGTTAGAATTCCTAAAAAAGTTAACATTGAACCTGAAATTATCTTTTCAATAGGAACAGGAAGTTTATTATTAACCTTTTTATTGTTTTTTAATAGAGAGTTTTCATATGACAAAAATATTGAAGAATTCTACTTAAAGGAAAATTCTCATCCTCACTCGTTGATTAGAATTCATTACATTTTAAATCATTTTTATAATATTTGTTCAGCGAATAACATTGAGTTGGACTTACAAAAATTATTGAATTATTCTTTTGATATAGTCTTTAAATTTTTTCCTTACGATTCTTACAAAAGGTTTAAAAATATTTATTACGAAGATTTTGATAAAATAGATGAATATTCAAACTTTCTTTTTGGGCAATCAATTAAAAATAAAAAGTTATTGATTAATAATATTAACAAATTATCATCGTGAAAGAACTACGAACAATAAAAACGTATATAATTAATGGTTAGTTTTAGCTTGCATACAAAAATCCTTGCGGATTTTCTATTCCGTTTTTATTTGCTAAATTAAATACACCAATAATCATATACAATAACGTCGTCAGAATTAAATCAACAGAATGAAAAAATATTATGAAATAAAAATAAAAGGAAGGTGGAAACTCGCTGAACTAGATACTGAAAACGAAGAAATTTTTTTGATAAATAATGAAAAGAAAAAAATCGTCTTAACAGAAGAAAGCTTAATAAAAAGAGAGATAAATATTGATTCACGATATTTAAATAATTTAGGATTAAAATATCTAAAGAATGATAATTCTTTTTCAAAAGAGCATATTTATATTAAACGATTTGATATTATTGAGAATAATTCAATGAAATTTTTAGGTTATTTTGTATCTACAATTGCAAACTGTGGTGAATTTCATAATTTGAAAAATTATATAACAGAAATAAATAAAATTAAAGATTTAAATAGTTTAGCAGAAAATTTTAGTTTAATAAAAACAGTAAATCAATTGTTTCAGATTTTGGAAGATGAATGTGATATAGATTATGACAAACATGATATAATTAAAAAAACTTATTATGAAATCTAAACAAAATAATCTCGTTAAAATAAACAACAATGTTCTAAAAAAAACTGATAATATTATTACAATTACTAATAAAATTATTAGCGAAATACAACAGCCTACAGAAAAGGATTTTGAATGGTGGGATGAACTAGATGATAATTGGAAAAAAATTTTCAATTTTTATATAAATAAACCAAAACACGAAATACCTTTAATCAAAGCTTTTGATGACCCACTCAAAGCTTTTGATGACCGCTTTATAGGTGGTAATCATTACAAAGAACCAATAAAGATTATTGAGGAAAATGGCATAACTGAAAGACCTAATAAAACTGAACTTAAAACAATTATCAATTTAAAATTTATATCAATAGATGAAAATAAAAAAATTAAAGATTTAAAACCTCTTTTAAAACTAAAAACCTTAAACAAACTAAAAATAGGCTCTACCCAATTAGATAATATAGATTCGGTTGGGGAAATGCAAGAATTAGAATATTTTTATTTATCCAGAAATAACCTAAAAAATGGAATAAAACCAATTAATAAATTAAAAAATCTTAAAACTCTTTATCTTGGTTTGAACAACATTAAAGATTTAAAAGGATTAGAAAATTTAACAAAACTAAAAACATTACATTTACATCACAATGAAATTACAGATATATCTTCTTTGGCTAACTTAAACGAATTAAACCTTATAAACTTGTATAATAATAAAATTGAAGATTTTTCACCTTTATATAATTTAAAAAACTTGAAACATTTATCGTTAGCTCAAAATAATATTAAAAATGTGGAAGATTTTATAAATTTTAAAAATTTAGAGAGTCTAAATATTTCTGCAAATAATATTAGCAATATAATGCCACTCATACATATAAGAAGTTTAAAGTCTTTAAGGTTAGGTTTAAATCCAATTAATGAGGTTCAAAAAGTTAGGTTACAATTTGCATTCTTAAATATCCGCATATCCTAATAATAAGATGATAACAGAAGCTATATTTCAAAATATAAATAAAAGAATAAAACAAGAAATTCAAGAAGCAAAACAATCAATTTATGTAGCTGTTGCTTGGTTTACTGATGATGTTTTATTTCACGAATTAGAAAAAAAAGTAAAAGAAGGTTGTACCGTTTCTATAATAACTTCAGATGACTTTATAAACAAACAATCAAGTATTGATTATGATTATTATAGGTCAGAAAATTTTCAAATATTATTATATGGAAATTCAAATAAAGATTTAATACACCATAAATTTTGTGTAATAGATGAAAAAACTGTTATTTCTGGTTCTTATAATTGGACAAGAAAAGCTAAAACTAATTCCGAAAATATAGTAATTACTAAGGGAGATGATGAATTAGCAAAACAGTTTATAAATGAATTCAATAAACTTCATAATCAATTTAATAAAGATGTTAAAATAATAGATTATAGAATTGATTTAGATAAAATTATTAGACGTTTAGAAATAATAAAAAATTTCATTTTTTTAGAAGATATTGATTCCATTGATAATGTAAGTAAAAAGTTAAATCAATATCATAGTAATAAAGAATTAAAGTCAATTTCTAAATCTATAAATAACAAAAATTATTCTCTAACTATTAATCAAATTCAAGAATTTATAAATAATCACAAGAATGAAAACCTAATTATTTGGATTGATGAAGAAGTTGTTGCGCTGAAATTAGAGCTAAAAAACCTAGAAATTCAATTAAATGCCTACAATAACGAAAAAATTGATATTGAAAAACAATTATTAGATTTTCAGCATAGACACAGTAAAGAGCTTGGTGATATAATGTCTAAAATTTTATATTTCCGAAAAATAAAATTCAAAAATAACAAGGAGAAATTTAAGGAAGCAGAAAAAGACGAAGAGCAATATAACCAACAAATTAAAGAAGATAAAGAAAAAAAGCATTTCGACCTTAATGATGTTCAAAAAAAAGAACTAAAAGTAAAATTTAGAAAAGCCTCTATTTTATGTCATCCTGATAAAGTAAATGACGAAATGAAAGATGAAGCTGAAAAAATGTTTATTGAACTAAAAAATGCTTATGACAGTAATGACATTGGTAAAGTGAATGAAATACTAAACTCTTTAGAAAATCAAAACTTTTTCAAATCAAAATCAGAAACTGTTACAGAAAATGAAAAACTTAAATTAGCAATTCAAAAAATCAAAAAGCAAATAAATGACGTATTGGAAAATATTGTTGAAATTAAAGAGAATGAAACCTATAAAACAATTTCATCAATTAACAATTGGACCGAATATTTTGACAATCTAAAAACTGATTTACAAAATGAATTGAATAATTTAAGAAATGAAATCGAACTGATTAAAACTGAATAAAAGAGAATAACAAACTGTAGCGGATTTTTTTAATCCTATAGGCGGATTTGTAATCCGTTTTCACATCAATAGTAAAACAAAAACTTACTTAAATAGTAACAAATACATTTAATTTTTATATTCGATAAATTTTTATTTTTTTATTTCATAAAGAAATCTGTAAGTATTATTAATTTTTAAAATGTAACTTTACCAATTAAAATTTATTAACTATGAAAAAGACCTTGTTATTAATTTTTGCTATTACTTTATATGGCTGTTCTTCTAATGAAGATTCTAATCTCCAAAATGAGAATTTTATAAATCCTCCATCTTGGATTCAAGGTACTTGGGTAGATGAAAAGGATAATACAACATCTAATACATCATCAAAAAGAGGCTTTATTTTTATGAAAGATGATTGGTGTATTGCATTATTTTCCAAAATAAATGAAATAAACGGACAAAAAAATTGTCAAGAAGAAAAATTAATTTTGGCAAATATTAATAATATAAAAGCTTATACTACCGAAGAAATTACCAATGAAAAATATTTTATTGAAATAGTTTTACCTGATGAAATATATTTTTTTGAGTTTTCAAAAATATCATCTAATGAAATTAGTATAAAATCTAGTTATGCAAATGAAGGTGTCTATACTAAAGTATTTTAATAATATTTATTAATGATAAAATAAACCCGATAGTGCGGTTTTGCAATCAGTACTAACATCCTACCAGCTCCGCAAAGTATTAGTTTACTCCACTTTGCTCTGCGATGGTCTCCCGACCTCGCAGCCCATTCTAAATTGTGTGGAGTTTATTTCTACGAAGTCAGGAGACTTCGTAGAGCATTGGAAGAAAGCAATTGGTGGTTTTGCAATCCACCCCAAATCAATACTAAAACAAAATCTACGTTAAAAATTGTAGTGTTTTAAGGATACCATACCTGACAGGTTTTAAAAACCTGTCAGGTATAAAAAAAATTCTTGCTAGTCCATTTTAATTTCTTGCGTCCACAGTTTAATTTTTAGCAAGTCCATTTTAATTTCTTGCAAGTCTGTTTTAATTTCTTGCATCTTCATTTTAATTTCTAGCTAGTCCATTTTAATTTTTAGCAAGTCCATTTTAAATTCTTGCGTCCGCAGTTTAAGTTCTTGCAAGTCCATTTTAAATTCTTGCATCCGCAGTTGTATTTCTTGCGTCCGTAAAAGAAAACATCAAGAATACACCAATGAAAGTAACATGTTTATAAAAAAGGTTGGTTTAGCACACCTGACAGGTTTTAAAAACCTGTCAGGTGTATTATTTATAATTTACTCCTCTTCCCTATTCACTAAATCCATAGAAAAAGCGGGTGTGCAAATGGCAATATATTCGCACGATTCTTCAAAAGGATTTGAATATTGAACTCGGGTGTTTTTTTCAATTTTGATAGATTGTCCTGCTTCTAAAACAATAGTTTCTTGTTCTATAATAAATTGTTTTTTTCCTTTAATGATATACGTATATTCATCAAAAGCAGGAGTTTGAAAAGGTTCACTCCATTTTGGAGGCGCAATCATGTGAGCAATACTAATTGCTGAATTTTTATCAGAAGCCAACCCAAAATGTTCTTCAATCAATTTACCATCATTGGTTGGAACGATAAAAGGGGATGTTTGAATGTAGTATTTTTTGTTCATATCAGAATTTGCGAAAGCGATTGGAATGGCATCCTTTTTATGCTGAAAACGAAATTAAATTTCTGGCTAAAATCAAATGCACCATAAAAAGATACAATGGAAAGCGCGGTTTTGTTGTTACAAAATTCGCCCTAATCAAACCAAATCACAAAGGATTTTATTTTAGCCAAATCAGGTATTTGTTCTAAAGAAACATTTTGAATACCAACCTCTTTTAAGCCTAATTCTTCTTTGTCAATAGTAATTGTGGCATTTAATTCATCTAAAAAAAGCGTCACTGAAAATAAGGTTGACTCAACTCTCAGCGCATTATCAACATTTATTTGAGAAAAATTTGATTCTAAATTTAATCCTGATTTTGTTACAAAACGTTTGTCGTGAATTTCAATACTTTTGATAGTTGACAATGAATCTTGTTGCTCTTTTGGGATAATTGTTAGCAAATGAATTCCTCCTTTTTCATAAATAAGGTACTCGTCTTCTTCTTTAAAAAAATTATCAGTTGATTCTTTTCCACTTAAAATGGTAACAATTGAATCTTTCTCGAAAATTTGTTTTAATTCATTTACTTTTGTTTTGGTGGTGATTTTACCTACCTTCCCTTTTTCAATTTTAAATTTATCGTTGTTTTTACAGCTTGTCAAACTCACCAAACTTGCCAATACAAAAATTGCTATGAAATTCTTTTTTATCATTTTATGTTAATTAAATACTCTTTAAACGTTCTTTTTTTGAAATTGTTATTTCATTATTTTACCCAAAACTCCAAAAACTGCTCTCATAAAAGTGGCACTTGTCAATACTTTTACTAAGGGGTCTTTTGCCGTGCTTCTTCTTGTTGTTGTTTTAGCAGTCTGTTTTGCTTTTTCTTTTTCGAATTTTTCACGCTCTTTTTGAAACTCGGCTTCTCTTTTTGCCTTTTCGGCTGCTAAAATACTACTTTCTATTTTATTGTTTAATAATTCGTAAGCACTTTCTCTGTCAATTTCTTGATTGTATTTATGAACAATTTTCGAGTTGTTGATTACTTCCTCTAACTCACTGTCAGTCAATACATCCATTCTACTCATTGGCGCACGCAACATCGTTCTTGCTAATGGCGTTGGAATTCCTTTTTCGTTTAAAACTGAGACAAACGCTTCTCCAATTCCTAATTGTGTGAGCACTTCACTGGTGTCATAATATTCAGAGTTTGGGTAATTTTCGGCTGCTAATTTGATGGCTTTTCTATCTTTTGCTGTGAAAGCTCTCAATGAATGTTGGATTTTTAAACCCAATTGTGCTAAAATATCCTCAGGAACATCATTCGGATTTTGAGTTACAAAATACAATCCAATACCTTTAGAACGAATCAATTTCACCACACTTTCTATTTGATTTAACAACGCTTTTGTAGCTTCTTCAAAAACCAAATGCGCTTCATCTATAAAAATGATGAGCTCAGGTCTGTCACTATCTCCTTGTTCTGGAAATGTTTGATACACTTCTGCCAATAATTGCAACATAAATGTGGAAAATAACTTGGGCTTGTCTTGAATATCTGTCAATCTTAAAACCGAAATAATTCCTTTGCCATTTTCATCTATTCTAGTTAAATCTTCAACTTCAAAAGATTTTTCTCCAAAAAACAAATCACCTCCTTGATGTTCAATTTCGATGATTTTTCTTAAAATAGCTCCTGTGCTTGACGTAGAAATGCGTCCATATTCCGCTTCTAATTCCTCTTTTCCTTCATTGGTGATGTATTGTAGCACTTTTTTGAAATCTTTCAAATCTAATAAAGGCAATTTATGATCGTCACAATATTTAAAAATAATCGCCATTATGCCTTCTTGTGCTTCTGATAAATCTAAAATTCGCGATAGCAAAACAGGGCCAAATTCCGAAATTGTTGCCCGAATTCTAGTACCATTTTGTTGAGAAATCGTTAAAATTTCAACTGGAAATTTCTTTGCTTCAAATGGAAAACCAATCATTTGATGACGAGCATCAATTTTTGGATGACCAAGACTTGGTTGCGCCAAACCAGATAAATCTCCTTTTACATCCATCAACAAAACAGGAATTCCTTTGTCTGATAAATTTTCAGCCAACACTTGTAGGGTTTTTGTTTTTCCAGTTCCTGTTGCTCCAGCGATTAATCCATGTCTGTTGAGCGTTTTTAAAGGAACTTTTACAAAAGCATTTGTGATGGTTTCTTCACCCAACATGGCAGCACCCAAATTAATAAAATCGCCTTTGGTTGCATAACCTGAATTGATGTATTCAAAGAATTTTTCTTGTTGACTCATATTTGTAAATTTTGATAAAAATAATGAAAGTTTAGAGGAATGAAAATAAATTATTAAAAATCATTCAGGTATTTCTTCTTTTTTAGACACAAACCATCATCAAAAAAAAATATACAACTATTTTCATTTTTGTATCTTGTTGGCTTAATTCAAATAAACAAATCAGACAACAATGAAAAAATTATTCTTTTTTCTTTTTTTAATATCTTCTGTAGGTTTTTCTCAGGAATTTTCAATGGATTTAGTGAAAAACATGAAACCAAGAAATATTGGTCCTGGAGGAATGTCAGGAAGAGTCACAGCTATTGATGCTGTTGAATCAAATCCTGATATTATTTATGCTGGAACTGCTTCTGGTGGAATTTGGAAATCAACTTCTGGTGGCATCAAATGGGAACCCATTTTTGATAAAGAATTGACTGCTTCTATTGGTGCCATTGCTATTCAACAATCAAATCCGAGTGTGGTTTGGGCTGGAACAGGCGAAGGAAATCCAAGAAATAGTTTGAATGGTGGCTATGGAATTTATAAATCTTTGGACGCTGGAAAAACTTGGAAATTGATGGGGTTAGAAAAAACAAGACACATTCACAGAGTGGTTATTGACCCAACAAATCCTGATGTTGTTTATGCGGGTGCCATTGGTTCACCTTGGGGAGAACATCAAGAACGCGGCGTGTATAAATCCACCGATGGCGGAAAAACGTGGAAACAAATTTTGTTTACAAATACAAAATCAGGCATTGCTGATTTGATTATGGATCCTACAAATCCAAATAAATTGATTGCAGCCATGTGGGAACACAAACGCGATCCTTGGTTTTTTAAATCTGGTGGAGAAGGAAGTGGTTTGTATATCACACATGATGGAGGACAAAATTGGAAAAAAATCACCAAAAAAGAGGGTTTTCCTGATGGAGAATTAGGGAGAATTGGTGTAGCAATTGCACGTTCAAATCCTGATATTGTATATGCTTTGGTCGAAGCGAAAAAAAATGCGTTGTACAGAAGTGAAGATGGAGGTTTTTCTTGGAAAAAAATAAATGACAAGGCTGATATTGGAAATCGTCCTTTTTATTATTCAGAAATTTATGTAGATCCACAAAATGAAAACAGAGTGTATTCCATTTTCACCTATGTAAATGTTTCAGAAGATGGTGGAAAAAATTTCAAAGAATTAATGCCTGCTTATGGTGTTGATAATGGCGTTCATCCTGATCATCATGCTTGGTGGATTCATCCAAAAAACGGAAAATTCATGATTGATGGCAATGATGGCGGTTTAAATATCACGAGAGATGGAGGAAAATCTTGGCGTTTTATAGGAAATATTCCTGTTGCGCAATTTTATCATATTAATGTTGACAACGAATTTCCTTACAATATCTATGGAGGAATGCAAGATAATGGTTCTTGGAGAGGACCTGCCTATGTTTGGAAAGCACAAGGAATTCGCAATTCTTATTGGCAAGAAATTAGTTTTGGTGATGGTTTTGATGTGATTTCAGACAGAGATGATTCACGTTATGGATGGTCTATGAGTCAGCAAGGAAGTGTGGTTCGTTTTGATTATTTGACTGGAAATAATTATTCTGTGAAACCAACCCATTCAGATCCAAACGTTTATTTACGTTTCAACTGGAATGCAGCCATCAATATGGATCCTTTTGATAACAATACGCTGTATTTTGGAAGTCAATTTGTCCATAAATCTACAGACAAAGGCTTGACTTGGTCAGTAATTTCTCCTGATTTGACAACCAATAATCCAGAAAAATTGAAGCAAGCAGAAAGTGGTGGATTGACTATGGATGCAACTGGTGCTGAAAATCATTGTACAATTTTAGTCATTGAACCTACTCCTTTAGAAAAAGATGTTTTGTGGGCTGCAACTGATGATGGTCAAGTTCAAATCACGAAAGATGGAGGAAAAACTTGGATAAATGTTTCTAAAAACCTGAAAGATTTACCAGAAAATAGCTGGATTACTCAAATAAAAGCATCCAACAAAAATAAAGGAGAAGCATTATTAATTGCCAATGATTATAGAAGAGATAACTATAAACCCTATGCTTACAGAACCAAAAATTATGGAAAAACTTGGGAAAGAATTGTTGATGAAAATGATGTAGCTAGTTTTACATTGAGCATTATTGAAGACCCAGAAAATGAAAATTTACTTTTTTTAGGAACTGATGATGGATTATACATTTCTATTGATACTGGAAAAAAATGGACAAAATGGACACAAGGTTTTCCAACAGTTCCTGTAAATGATTTGGTAATTCATCCAAGAGAACATGATTTGATTATTGGAACTTTTGGAAGAGCAGCTTGGGTTTTAGATGATATCAAACCTTTAAGAGCACTAGCAAAAGGAACTGTTTTGAAAGAAAAATTAGTATTATTTGCACCCCCAACAGCATATCATGCTGCTTATCAACAACCTACAGGAAGTAGATTTGGTGCAGATGCTATGTATCAAGGAGAAAATAGAAAAGAAGGAGCCTTAATTTCTTATTATCTAAACAAATCAAAAGAGGAAAAAACAGATTCTATCAAATTGGAAATTTTTGACGGAGAACGTTTGATAAGAACCTTAAAATTCAAAACTCCTGAAGAAAATGGTATTCATAAAACAACTTGGAATTTAGATGAAAAAGGGGTTGATAGAGCTTCTAGAAGTATCAGAAATTCAACAAGAGAACCATCAGGAGTTGACGTTAAACCCGGAATTTATAAACTAAAATTGACTTTTGGTGAGTTGGTTTCTGAGCAAAATATTAAGGTGGAATTTGATCCAAGATTGCAAATTTCTGAAGAAGCCATCAACCAAAAATACGATGCTAGCAAAGCCATGGAACGTCATCAAGAAAAAATGGCAGCCATTGTAAAACAATTGTTAGAAAGTAAAAATACAGCAAGTGCAATCAAAGAGCAATTATCAAAAGAGGATAAAAAGAAATATGATGCTGAAATCAAATCATCTACTGAAATTATCAAAAAAATAGATGATTTAATTGCCATTTATTTAGGCAAAGTTGATGAAAGACAAGGAATTACAAGAAATCCTGAAGTTACTGTTAGTCAGCGTTTTGGAACGGCATTTAGTTACATTCGTTCTCGTTTTGGAAATCAAACAGACACTGAAAAACAATTGGTAAATCAATTTTTGGAAGCTTTTAAAGAGGCTATTACAAAAACAAATGCTTTTTATAATTCAGATTGGATTGCATATAAAAACGAAACTGATGGCATCATCATTTCGATGTTTAAAGAAACTAAAATATTTGATTAAAAAATAAATAATTTATAATGACTGAACCAATAATTACAAATGACGCCATCGTTTTTGGAATTTTAATGATTTCATTAGGATTCGTTTTTTATACCGAAAATATCAAAATTGGCTTTTGGTCAAAATTCTACAAAATAGTTCCGGGATTGTTCATGGCATATTTTGTCCCTGCAATATTCACCACTTTTGGGTTGATTTCTCCAGAATGGGAAACTAAAAATTTAGCGGGTGAAATCATCAAAAATAAATCGCAATTGTATTTTGTGTCAAGTCAATATTTATTGCCTGCAGCCTTGGTTTTAATGACGTTGAGTATTGATTTAAAAGCGATTTTCAATCTAGGTTCAAAAGCATTGATCATGTTTTTTACAGGAACTGTTGGAATTATTATTGGAGGTCCAATTGCTATTTTACTCATTTCCGTTTTTTCTCCAGAAACTGTTGGAGGAAGCGATTTTGATGCAGTTTGGAGAGGACTTTCAACGCTTGCAGGAAGTTGGATTGGTGGTGGAGCAAATCAAACTGCCATGTTGGAAATTTACAAATACAATCCTGCAAAATATGGTGGAATGGTCATTGTAGATATTGTTGTTGCCAACATTTGGATGGCCATTTTATTGATTGGAATTGGCAAAAAAGAAGCCATTGATAAATGGTTAAAAGCGGATACTTCTGCAATCTCGGCTTTGAAAGAAAAAGTTACCCTTTTTACGAATAAAGTAAAAAGAAATCCAACCTTATCCGATTTAATGATTATGCTGGCAATTGCTTTTGGAACTGTAGGATTTGGACATTTTACCTCTGTATATTTAAGTTCATTTTTTGGCGATTTAGTCTCATCAATTTCATCACCCATCATCAAAAATACGTTTTCATTTTTAGATTCTAGCTTTTTTTGGTTGATTAGCATAGCAACTATAGTTGCCATTGCATTGTCTTTTACAAAAGCAAGAAATTATGAAGGTGCAGGAGCAAGTAAATTGGGTAGCGTTTTTATTTACATTTTAGTTGCCACAATTGGCATGAAAATGGATTTGAATCAGGCATTAGAAAATCCGGGATTGATTGTTATTGGTTTGGTTTGGATGATAATTCATGCAATTCTTATGATTATGGTTGCAAAAATCATCAAAGCGCCTTATTTCTTTTTGGCAGTTGGAAGTCAAGCAAATGTAGGTGGTGCAGCCTCTGCTCCTATTGTTGCTCAAGCATTTCACCCATCATTAGCAACTGTTGGTGTTTTATTGGCCGTTTTTGGCTATGCCATTGGAACTATTGGAGCAATTGTAAGTACGATTTTAATGGAATTAGCTTCTTCTCTTTAAATAAAAATCAGCATATTTGCAAACTCAAATTTTATTTCAAATGAAAAGAATATTCACAGTTTTTATGATTTCAATCTCACTATTTTCATGTTCTTCTAAAAAAGAAGGAAATATGATTGTTGAAGGGCAAATCAAAGGGTTGAAAAAAGGAACTTTGTATTTACAAAAAATGCAAGACACTGTTTTGGTTTCTGTAGATTCAATCAAATTATTAGGAAAAGAAACTTTTAGATTATCAGATCAAGTAGATTCGCCAGTGATGTATTATTTAACTTTTGATGGAAATACAACTGACAAACGAATTTTGTTTTTTGGTGAAGAAGGTGTCATTACAATCAATGATCATGTTGATAAATTTGGAATTTCTCCAAAAATAGCTGGTTCAAAAAATCAAGAAGTGATGGATAAATTCAATGAAATCAATAAAAAATTTCAAACACAAAGATTGGAATTCATCAAAAAAGATTTTGAAGCTAAAAAATCAAATAATGAGGAATTGATTCAAAAAGTGGAAGATGATTACAAACGATTGGTAAGAAGACGCGTTTTATACACCACAAATTTTGCCATCAACAATGCCGATTTTGAAGCTGCTCCTTATATTGCAATTACAGAAATGTATGATGCAACATTACAAATGTTAGATACGGTAAATAAATCATTGACACCAAAAGTAAAAAAATCATTTTACGGAAAAAGTTTACAAAACTATTTAAATCAAATTAAAAAAACTGAACAAGAGTAATTTTAATACTTTTTATAAAACAAAAAACCGAGCAAATTGCTCGGTTTTTTTTATGAAAGCATTTGAAAATTATTGTTTGATAAACTTCGCAGTTCCAACAGTATTTTCGATGTTGTATTTAATCATATACACACCAGAAGCCAAGTTTGAAATATCAATTGACTCGCTAGTTTTGTTAATAGTAACATTCATTACTTTTTTACCTAACACATTGTAGATTTCAGCATTTTGAATAGTATTTGCTGCAGAAATATTCAATCTATTATTAGCTGGGTTTGGATATAAACTTACGTTGAATAAGTTATCTTCAACAGAAGCAGTTCCAGCAACATACATATAAACGTTATCTAAATAATACACACCTATTTTAGCTGCGTCTGTAATTAAAAATTGCTTGATAGCTTCTCTTGCTCCGTTTAATGGAAAATCTTTTGATTGCCATTTTTTAACTTCATCTTGGCTTTCGATGATATTTGTAATATCAATAGCAGATGTTTCTCCATTCTGTCCAGCGTGGTTTGATAATTTTGGATTTAAAACTGTACCTGGTGTTTGATCAGTTGATATCCAATAATCCATGTGTAAGTGAGTCATATTAGTTGCATTCAGATAAGTATCTAAATCCATTCCGATAAAATTACCTCCATCAATTTTCAATACTTTGTTTCCTGCGATAGTTACTTCTTCAAAAGCTGAATCATCCCAAGGAACATTTGCTAGAGTAGCAGCTGGGGTATAAGCTTCACTATATAAAGAAATAACGTTTTGTGCAGCAAAAGTAGGCGGAGTTTGTGGAGCATCAGTTGGCTCAGGTGTTGCTGGTGATGCAGCTGCTTTTGGGCCTTTAATGTTGTCAACCATAAAAGTTCTTGCATCTTTTGTTACACCTCCAAATCCTGTTTCACCAGCTTTCCAATAAGCGTGAATTACAAAACTTGCATACAGACCAGTTGCTGCAGCAGCTTTTTCGTCTAATGAAGTATTAAAAGTAAAAGAAAGTGTTTGCCAAGTACCATCTCCAGTATGAGTAACTTCAGCAGCTGCCTCTGGTGCACCGTTTAAACCTCCATTAACTTTTACTAAAAAAGTAATTGGTGTTGCAGACATTACATCAATGGTCATTGTTTGTGTGTTTGTCAAATCAACTTTTTCTGTTAACGTTAAGTTGATTCCTTGCCAAACTTCACCATTGATATTTCCAACAATTTGTAAAACTTGTGAAGTATTTGTGCCGGTTCCAGTGACTAGAGTTGGAGCAGCCATGTTTCCAAATGGTGCGCCAGCAACCCCTCCGCTTTCACTTCCTTCAAAACCAAGTATAAGGTCTTGAGAAAACCCTATTGATGATATCAATAAGGCAAATAATAATGTAATTTTTTTCATAATAATAAAAGTGTTAAGTATTAATAATTTGTCCAATGTTACAACTATAATCTTTTAAATACGAATTATTCACCACTACATGAACACTACAACATTAAAAAATATGTTTCAAGTATTTTTATTTTTAAATATTTTCCCTCTAAAAGCTAGTGATTTTGATACTTTATTAAAATCATAGCTTACGGAAAATTATGCTGTCGTGTTTCAATTGAATGAAAAATCCACACAAATTGATTACGTTATTTTGTTAAAATTTTAAATTTTCGTTTTTGTCCCACAATCCCCAATAAGCTCCTACATCACCTTCTGCGCCAACTTTCCAAGATTCATCAAAAGACGAGAAATAAAACATCTCAATATTATCTTTTGCTGACCATGCTTGAGCGTTGATAAAATACTTCATCGCATTTTCTGCGTTTGAATGTGCACCACCCAAACTACCTCCTTGACTTGGCCATCCAGTTTCTGTAATGATTACCTTTTTTCCTTGTCCTGCATGAGAAGCAATACTAAACATTTGTTGCATATGAGCCAGTGAGTAATCTATGCTGCAACCTTCCCAATAAGGATAACAGTTTGATAAAATCACATCACAAACCTCTGTAATTGCAGGTCTGTGAGAAAATTCATAATAGGCATCAACATAACCAACTGGAATATTCATTCCTCTTAATGCTTCTTTTACACGAAGAATGTAATCTAATAATTGTTGCTCCGTTAAATCTTTTCTGTACAAAACTTCGTTTCCAACAGCAGCAATATCAACACATCCTTCTTTAGCTAACTGTATTAATCCTTCAATTTCTTGTTCATTTTTTTCCATATCATCACCCAACCAAGCACCTACTAAATTTTTCATTCCGTGTTTTTTGGCAATTCTTGGAATATTTTCATTTCCTTCAATACATGAAAAAGAACGAATCCATTTTGCATAATGTTTTAAAATTTTGATTCTACGTTCTACTTGCTCTTCGGTGATAGTATCTCCAGGTTTTTGACCATCTTCATACATACTGAAACAAATTCCATGCATTCCTTTTTTCAAGGTTTCTCTCCAAAGTTTCACTAAATCTTCACTGGAATAGTTCAAAAAATCTACTCCCTGTTGTCCTGATTCACTAATATGATTAGCATGATTAGGTTTAAAATAATGTTCTTCTCTATATGACATTGCTTAATTGATTTTTATTTTTATAATTCTCCTCTACGTTCGATTAATTGTTCTTTGATTTTTTTGGCTCTACTTTCACTTAAACTATAACTCCACATAATTAAAATCGCAATTCCAGCAGTTACAGAAGGAATTATAACATCTGCCAATCGTAAACTTGTCATAGTTTCTGCAGATTGTTGAGCAGCTGCACCATCAAATCCAACAAACTTCAACACTGCTCCACCTAAAACTAAAGCCAAAGCTTGTCCTAATTTTACCATCCACCAATAAATAGCTCCAAAAGTTCCTTCTTTACGTGGCATTCCATTTTCCAATTCATCCAAATCACACACATCTGCTGTCATACTCATCATCAATGTAAACAAGCCTCCCAACCCAAAAGCCATGAATGGAATTGGCATGAAAATTAAAAATGGATTGTCTTTATCAAAAGCCCACCATTTTAAAATATAACCGATAATAGAAAGTGCTGTTGAAATGATAAATGCCTGACGCTTACCAAATTTATTTGCTAAAAAGCTAACGATTGGAATTACTCCAAAAGCTGTAACTAATGCTGTTACAGTTGAAAACCAAGCAGGCCAATTGCCAGCATCTGCATAACTACCCTTATACATGTAAAAAACAATGATAAAAAAACTAAAAGAAGCTACCATTTGAAAACCATTAAAAACCAAAAAAGTAGCACCACATAATTTCAAAAAAGGTTTGTTTTTAGAAACTTGTGCAATTCCTTTAAAAAGATCTTTCATATTAGATCCTAGAGTGCTGAAAGTAATTTTCTTTCTATTGTCCATGTTTGCGGAATCAATACCTTTACAGAAAAACGCTGGTAAGACACCTAGAATCAAACAAGCAACTCCAACTATAATTGATAATTTTCGAACTCCATTAGCTTGAACAGCCTCTAAAGATACTTTTGCTGATTCAGCTTCAGACAATCCTAAAGAAGCAATTCTACTAACATCCTCAGCAGAAATTGGAAGCATATTTGGATCACTTATAATAATCCAAAACCATGGTACAATCATCCAAGCAATTTGTCCTATTGTTTGAGAAAAAGCCATTAATCGAGTTCGTTCATTGTAATCAGAAGTCATTTCATATCCCAAACCAACTAAAGGTGTTGCAAACATGGTATTTCCTATCAAAAAAACCATGGACATAATTAAAAAATACCAAAAATTATAACTTTGTGAATTTTCAGGATTCATTTGCCACAAAAGAGCAAACAAAATTCCACTTAATATAGCTCCTACAAAAATATAAGGTCTTCTTCTACCCCATTTAGAATTGGTATTATCGGAAATAAAACCCATAATTGGATCTGTCAAAGCATCAAATATTCTTGGTAAACCTCCTAATAAACCAGCTAAAAATGGATCCATTCCAAATGCTGTTAATAAAAAGAACATAAAAACACCTAAAGCACCTGGTAATAAATTTAATACTAAATGCCCTGCACCAAATGCTGCTTTTTGTCCTAACGGAACTCTATCTCTGACTGGAGTTACATAATTTTTCATATTTCGATTTTAGTTAGTTAGATTTAATTTTCTTGATTAGGGATTACAATTGTTTGAATTGATTGTCCATTCATTTTAATGCTAACCTTTTGACTAGCAAGTATTAATTGAATATTTTTTGATTGATTTGTTTCGTTAAAAACAACCACTGCTATACTCCCATCAGGATTTTCTGCAGCTGTAACCATGATTGCTTTATCAGTATTTTCAACTTCAAACACAGTAGCTTCTGGTCTTATAAATTTGCTGAAATGAGACAGTGTATAATACAAAGGCGTAAAATAAACCTCATCTTTTTCAGTGTCCACAATTACTGGAGCAACACACCAATTTTTAAACCAATTTGGACCTCCTTGTGTGTTCAAAACCATGTTCCAATCAATCCAACCATCAACCCAATTATTTAAACAGCCAATAATATCTCTGGCATATCTATGAACTGGGGCATATTTTGGGTGCATGTATTTGTCTTTTTCAGGTGCCCAAGTCCATCCCCAATCTGTGGCTTCTTTTTTCCAATACCAGGCATCGTCATTCCACCTTGGAACTTGTGCATCTATGCAAGCTTCAGATTGAATTAAATATTTATTGGGTGCTTTTTGATGTGCATATTGCAATTCTTCAGGAAAATAATGAAACGTACTTGCATACCAATGAATAGCTGTTCCTTCAAAATATTTTGAAGTTTCTTCGTTTTTGAATTGTGAATCTATCCATTCTTTTAAATGTTCTCGGTTTTGATCATAGCCTAAAATTTTGACTTCGGGATAATCAGTTGCTAATCTTGGTCCTAAATAATGTTGTACAAAATTGGTCATTTCATCAGGTGTATAATGCATACTTTCCCAATTTCCATCATTTCCAAATGGTTCATTTTCAACAGTAAAACCCCAAATATCTATACCTTCATCTTTGTAAGCTGTTACATATTTTGAAAAAAATAATGCCCAAGTATCATAATATTCTGGTAATAGTTTTCCTGCTGTCCAAGCATTGTTATCTTTCATCCAAGGTGGAGCTGTCCAAGGTGAAGCCAAAATTTTAAATCCATCTTTGGAAACTTTCATAGCATTTAGAATCATCGGAATCAAATCCTCTTTATCCTCGTCAATTGTAAAATATTTCAATTCCTTGTCATCAGCAACTGGAGCATAAGAATACTGTCCTAAAGAAAAATCACATGAATTCATGTGAGTTCTCGTCAACGAATATTTTGCACCACTTTCCCCAAAATAGGCTTCTATAATTTGTTCTCTATTTTTTCTGCTTAATTTATTCAATAAATAAGCGGATGATTCCGTAAAAGAACCTCCAAAACCAGTAATTTTTTGACGTTTTTTTGCAGGAAAAAGTGTAATGGTTGCCAAACTGTCGGCTTTTTCATCTATTAAGAAATTCTCTAATTTTGTTAATTTGTTTCCATTAGCAGAAGTTTCATAAACATCTATTGTCAATATATCTTGTTTTGTATCACAGTTTATCATCATAAATGATATCAATAAGTAGAAAAAATAATTTTTTAAATTCATTTTTATTATCTTTAATAATCAGTATTGGGAGAAAAAACAGTTTCCATCAATGTTTTTTTGTTTCCTTTGAATGTTTTAGTAATTGTTTTTCCATCGCGTTTTAATCCATCAAAAGTTCCATTATCAACCAAATCCCAAATAGCGTATTTCGCCTCTGCGTTTAAATTGATCAATCCAAAGTGATTTTCAGAACCATTTTTATTTCCAGCATCTTTCCATTGTTCATCAAAAGCCTCAAAATAAAAACAAGAAATTTTTTCTTTGGTTGTCCATTTTCTGAGGTGTTTGTAATACAAACCTTGCTTGTATTCGTCTGTTGCTCTTGAACCATTAATTCCGTAATGACCATCAGAAATTGAAGCCCAACCTGTTTCACCTATGTGAATTGTTTTCGTAGAATCAATACTTTTCACATAATCAGATACATTTTTATATTGCATTTTAGCAAATTCCAGTGCTCTTTGCATAGCTGCATCTACTTTTTCAAAATCAGACAAATGTTGTTCACTTTCTGGGGTTTTCCAAAATGCAGGATTGTAGTGCGAGTTGTGATAGGCATAAGTGTGCATTGAAACATAATCCACAGCTTTTATCAAAACTTCTAAATCTTTTGTGCGATAACTTTCTTCACCTCCACCCCAAGAAGCGAAATCATCTGAACTTGTAATCCACAAATCTTTCGATAATTTACCATCTTTTTTCATTCTTTGCAAATGATTTACCCATTTCAAAATCACATTGGGTTGCACATAATAACTTGTTGCCCAGCGAATCATGGCTTCGTTGCCAACAGCAATTATTTTTACAATATCAGGATATTTATTTGCCAAGGCTGCAGCTCTTGCTATTTCTCCTTCATTTTCTGGGCTTTCGATATCGTGATTGGGTTGTTGATCTGTCCAAGCATTTAAACAATCAATCCAAGCACCCAACATGACATACATTTCGAAATTTGGATCTTGCTGTTTTAATTGATGAATTGCCTCTAAAATATTTGAAGCATGGGGTAATTTTGGTTGCACATTATAAGTGCGTACAACACGAATTCCCATAGCATGCAGTAGTTTTAAATCTTCTTTAAGTTGGGTAATAGTTGGCTGTATCTCTCTTGATTTTTCTCTGTAGCCGCCATAAGAAATAGCAATATATTTGGGATTTCCTAGAATATCTGCTGCTGTTAATTCTTTGTTTGTTTTCAAAACTGTATGTTCTTTTGTTTTTTTGTTAGCGCAAGATATCATAGAAATCACTATTGATAGGAATAAAAAATGTTGTAAAATAATTTTCATTTTTATTGTTTTTATGATAATCTGCTAAATTTCACTTTCTTTTAGCTGATTTTTCTGTTAATATTCTAATCCAAAACCAAATTCAAATAATGGTTTTATTGTTTTGTCCCAAAAATTTGGACCGTAATTTTTCTCATAATCTTTCATATCTTTTGGCCAAGAATGAGGTAACTTTCCTTTAAAATTATAATCACCAAAAAGCACCTCTGCAATGCCATCGCCTTCAGAACCTGGTAACCAAGCTGCTACAAATGCGTCAGAACTATTGATTTGCTCAGTAACAATTAATGGTCTTCCAGAAATTAAAACAACCACTGTTTTGATTCCTTTTTCTGCATAGGTTTTTATATATTTTTGATGTTCATCTGTCAATGTTAATTGTAATTGGTTGGATTCATGACCAATGTCACCAAAAAATTCAGCATACGGAATTTCACCTACCACAATGATTGCCAAGTCTGCATCAAAATGATTTTCAGTGGCATTTTTATCATACACAACTTCACCTTTTGATTGTTTTTTGATGCCTTCTAAAATTGTTGTTGCACCTTTATAATTTTCAGAAGTTCCTTGCCAATTAATTGTCCAACCTCCAGATTGAAATCCAGCACTGTTGGCGTGTTCGCCAACCACAACAATTTTTTTAGTTTTTTTTGAAATTGGTAATACATGGTTGTCATTTTTCAATAAAACTAAAGATTCTCTTACAGCTTGTCTGGCAATTTCTCGGTGTTTTTTAATACCAATTTTTGAAACTAATGTTGCATCCGGAAATGGATTTTCGAACAAACCTAATTTAAATTTTTGACGAAGAATTCTTCTAACAGCATCATCAATTCTGCCTATTGAAACTTTTTTCTCTTCAACAGCTTTTTTTAATCCTTCTTGAAAATCTTCCAAATCGCCATCAACAGCCATGATAATATCAATACCAGCATTGACAACTTCAATTCCGTTAAAACGAGAATACGCTTTCCAATCAGAAACTACAATTCCATTGAATTTCATTCCAATTTTCAAAGTATCTATAATTAATGCTTTGTGATTGTGCATAGAAATTCCGTTGATACTATTGAAAGATGCCATCACAGCTCCTACATTTTCTTGAACAGCTACTTTATACGGAGGCAACAAATATTGATAAATTTCACTTACTGAAAGTGAAGTTTCTCCTCCTTCAACTCCAAAATCAGTGGCGCCATCACCAATGAAATGTTTGGCAGTTGCCATAACAGTTGTGGCATCTGCTAAATTTCCTTGATAACCTTTGATTGAAGCTCTTGTCAATTTCTCAGTAATTTCAGTACTTTCAGAAAAAGCTTCATACACTCTTCCCCATTTTTCGTTGTAAGGAATCGCAACACAAGGAGAAAAAACCCAATTAAATCCAGTTGCTTGACTTTCTAAAGCTGTTATTTTTGCAATTTCTTCGACCAAAATTTCATTATTTGCAGCTCCCAGTCCAATATTGTGAGGAAAAATGGTGGCTCCTTCAAACGTATTTTGACCATGCACAGCATCTACTCCAAATAATAAAGGAATTCCCAATCTTGTGGAAAGTGCTTTTTTCTGCAATTCAACGAATCGTTTTTGCCAGTCTCTTGCCGATTTTCCTGGAGTTGAACCTTGCGTATGAATAACAGAACCAATGAATTTTTCAGAAACATGCACATCTGCATTTTCTTCAAAATGACGAATTTGCGACATTTGTCCGATTTTCTCATCTAAAGTCATTTGCTTTAGCAATGCTTCTATTTTTTGTTCAATAAGAGGTTCGCTAGATACTTTCATCTCATTTTTACAAGAAAAACCCATCAATAAAAAACAACAAAGCGTGTATGTTATTGGTTTGATTTTCATTAATTTACTTTATAATACTTACTATTAAATAGTGAATTTCGTTGGTTCTGTCAAATATTTTTGTGCTTGTTGTAGTATCTAAAGACAAACCATCAAAAGCAATTTTTGTGGAATCTGCTAAAACAACTTCAATCATTTCTTTATTAGATAATTGATACACAACTGGCACTTGACAATAGGTAAAACACAATTGATTTTTTTCAATTTTCAAGTGATTTTTTTTATTTTTTACATTCAAATAATCAAAAACTTGAGGCGATTCTAAAAACTCTGATTTTTTTAACAAACTTGGTTTGAACTCAATTTTTCCATTTTCAACAAAAACACCTAATTCACCAATTCTACTGAGAATATCCTCTTTTACTTGACCTGTCATGCCTGGTTGTTGTGCACCTTTTGTGGCTGGTGTGTGAGAATATGCATCTGTTGGAAAAGCACCATACAGTTCAGGAGATTTGTGAACACCAATTCCCGCATTTATTTCATAATAATGGTCTAATAATTTACCAATAACTACTTTATCTTCACCAGAATTTACTGCCAATAAACAGTTTTCTTGCACTGCCAATAAAAGTTTTGAAACCATGTGCCAATAAATTGAACCCAAACCTTCATATCCAAAAAATGTTCCTGAACGTCCTGTAAATGATTTGTGATCAAAAATTTCTTCGAAAACATCCAAAACAAATTTGGTGTCTTTTTCAACCAAATCAGTATAATTTTCAGACAAAATTTCCAACACTTTTTTTACACTATTGGCATTATTGAAACCTCCATTGAAATGATAATTTCCTAGAACATCTTGTTCAATAAGCAATTTATTGTTGTCTTTAACTAATTTTTGCAATAACTCAGATTGTTGAACTTTAGTGATTGGAATATTATTCTTTTTCAAAAATCTTGGTAATTCTTTATTTGGATATAAAATATAACTGTATTGATCAGGTCTAAAAAGTGAACTTCTTTTTAATCCATCCAACAATGACAATGCTTGTTTTGGCGTTAAATATCCTGAACTTAAAGCGGCAACTTGCCCTTCTAACATTTCTGATAAATAGGAAATTGATACTTCGTTTGCATTTTCAATAGTCATTAAATTATAGGCATGATACATATTGTCTTCGCGTTTATTAGCACGAATACTATGATCTAAATAATTTTTTGTAATTTCAAAAAAATGTAATAATGAAGAACGATTTACTGCTGATTTTTCAGATGAAAATCCGTTTTTATAAATAAATTCTCTGTAATTACTTGCAGGAATTCCTAATCCATCCAACACTCTTTTTCTATCTTTATCATTCACTTTTCCTGATAAAATAGTAGTATTTGCATCTAATGTGGATACAATTTTACTGAACAATTGAGCTACTTCTTCTGAAATGTCGATGTTGTTGACTTCTGAATTTTCAACCACTTTTTCAAAGAAATTGACAAATCTTCTCAAATAATATAAGGTAACCATGGAAACGCCATTTCCAACCAAAGCGTTGTTTGCGTCATTCCACTCAGGACGTTGCGTATTTAACCAAATTCCACCTTCAGGTATGAAATTTGAAATTTTGGCAAGCACTGTTACTAATAATTTTTCAACCAAATTTACTCTGTGAATTGTATCATTTTTATCAGTCAACAAAGCTCCATCAACTCCAATTTTTTTTCTTTTTTCGTCAATTTTATGATTCAAGTGATGATCAAAATCAATAGTATCTTTTGGATTTTTTAAAATATCTTCATACGATTTAATCTTATAAGGAACATTTGCATACACAAAAACCTCTTGATTAAACAATGAAGCCAATTTCGATGGATAATGATTTTCAATAAACTCTAAAAACTTTAGTAAATAAATGATTTGGTGATCTCCCCAATAACCAATATATGACCAAGGATCATGTTCTTCAATCACTTCCCAATCAAAACCGCCTTTGGTAATTCTGTATGGATTGTACCCTTCAAAAGTAGTTGCATTTAGGAATTTATGAATCATATTCTCAATAAACTCAGGATATGAATGCGCAAGTGCTTCCCAATTTTGAAAAATATCACGCCAATTTCCTTCGTAATCTAGAATTTTTGATCCATCAATTTCACTTTTTGTATTGATAGAAAATCTATTCCAAGGTCTACTTGGATCGCCATGTCTTCGACTAAATTTTAGAGGTAGATATTCGAAACAAAGACGTTTGAAATCTTTATCATGATCATTATCTGCAATTTCTCTGATAAATTTCTCAGTGAATATTTCAGGCAAATTATTTAAGATTTCTTTTTTTACGACAAATAAAGGTTTGTTTGCACTTGCCATATAAACGATAAAATCTTGTTTTTCGATGGTATAATTATCATCAAAAATACCACCTCTCATAATATTGAAAAGTGTATTTGAAAAATGTCTTGTATTGATTAATGGGTCATTTGACAATTGCAAAGCATCAGAAGCTGCAGCCAAACTGATTAAATTTTCAGTTCCTTTTTGAATGCTTTCTGTTAATTTATTTTCTAGTTGCGCATCATTTTTAATCATTTCAGAAATCGCAATAATATCAGAAACTGTTTGATTTACGTTGGCAATTTGCATCCAAGAATTCTCTGAATTGACCTCAATAGAGACAGTTGTATTTATAAAATAGGCACCCCTTTCTGCTTTGATATCTTCTTCTTGGGTAATTTTAATACCTTTTCTAAAATTTGAAAGTTGTTGGGAAGACAATAAATACGTTGGATTTTTCAAACCTAAAGACCAAACAATATTTGCTTTTAGAGCTTCACTTGGTTCAGCTTTGTCAACAATAATAGCACTTAAAGCAAAAATTCCAATACCAGATTCAGCCTCTAATTCTGATTTTTTATAGGCATCAACCAAATTACTTCTGATGGCTTGCAAATCAGCACCAACTCCAAAAGGAATGATGTTTTCTAATCCATCTAAAATCTCCACAGAGATTTTTTGATCACAATTATTGATGAAAGTTGCTTTTCTGACAAAACCAAATTCGTCACTTGAATTCCATTGATATTTAAAAGTAACACCTAAATCTTGGTTGATTTCTTCAAAAATAAGTTTGTTTCCATACTCATTTTTATACAAATTTCTTGTGATTTTATATAAACCTTCCTGTTTTTCAGAAAAAGGTTCCCAAAGAAGTATTTGATTATTTTTATGTATTCTGAAAAGAGATTTACTACCTGTAGTTTCTGCGAGCTCAGTAATTTTATCATCAGTATAATAGGGAAAAAGCGAATTATTTGCATCTTTTCTTCCAGCAGTTAAACCTCCATTACTTGAAATAAACATCCAATGATTTGAGTCTGAAACAATACTCATAAAAAAAGGACGCATCAAATGAGAATTGGATATTTTGTAATAAATTTCGTTTTCAAGGTGAACTAAATCCCCTTTTATCTCGTTTGATTTTGTTTTAATGTCTTTGATAGAAACAGTTGTATCCATTAATTTTTAATTGTCGGTTAAATAATTATTTTATGAGCAAACATAAATGTTTTAAGTAAGTTTAAAAAAAATACTTACACTTTTTATGGATAAAATAATTATTTATAAGTTGTTTTTTGGTTTGGTTTGATTGTTTGTAAAAAGGATGATATTTCTTGAAATATCATCCCTTAAATTTAAAAATTTTATTTATATACTCTTACATAATCTATAATCATCTCTTGAGGAAACTCAGTTTCAGCATTTGGTGAACCCACAAAAGAGCCTCCAACAGCGAGGTTGATAATGATATAAAATTGTTTGTTATTAAAAACCCATTCAGTTCCAGCTGGTAATTTGCTTGGCGTGATTTGATTGTACAAAACATCATCAACGTAATAGTTGATGTAGCTTGGTCCCCATTCTATTCCAAAAATATGAAAACCAGTATCAAATCTGTCATTTGGCAATGTATAGCTTTTGGTTATTGCTTCACCCCCAGAATATCCAGGTCCATGAATGCTTCCATGAGTGATTGTAGGTTGTTGCCCTCTATATTCCATAATATCAATCTCACCAATTGCGGGCCAAGAAACAGTGCCATTAGAATCGTCACCTAACATCCAAAAAGCTGGCCATAAACCTTGTCCCCAAGGCATTTTGATTTTTGCTTCAAAACGTCCATATTTTTGTTCAAAAAGACCTTTCGTAGTAATTTTTGCAGAAGTATAATTTGAACCTTGAAAAGTTTCTTTTTTGGCGGTGATGTATAACATTCCGTTTTTCACTTCAATATTTTCAGGACGATCAGTGTAATATTGCAATTCGTTATTTCCCCAGCCATTTTGACCTGTTCCAATATCAAAATTCCAATTTGCAGCATTTGGAGTGCCATCTTCAGTAAATTCATCTGCCCAAACCATTGTTTTCATTGTAGTTACTGTTTGAGATTCGCTATTAGAACAACTATTGATTGCAAGTAAACCACCAAAAAAGCTATAGACTAACAATGATTTTAATTTAAATTGATTTCTAAAATTCATAATTTTTAATTTTAAATCGTGAGCATTTTATTATTTGAAAAAATAAATATTATCTAGATAAATATCACCATTCCCATCAAATTTCAACTGAATAACATCTGATAAATTTACTGGTAAAAAATTAGACAAAGGGATATCAATACTAGACCATCCAGCAGAAGTTGGAACTGTTAACGCTTTTAATTTTTCAACAGGGCCACTACTTATCAAAGATAAATTAAGAGAAGTTGAATTTGCGGAATAATAATCAATATGTATATGAGTCATTCCTGAAACATTTTGAGACGAACCTAGTTGTAAACCTTGGTAGTTTAATCCAGCATATTTTAATGTATTATTTCCTGCAATTGGAACTTGAGAAGCAACAGTTGCTTGTCCCCAATTTGGGTTAAAATCTGACCCTGCGATATTTGTATAAGCATCACTAAAAACTGAAATTACGTCTGCAGCAGGCTTTGTTGGTATTGGAGCAGCTACAGTTGGAGCAGTTGGTACTTTGTAAAAATAGATATTATCAACCAAAATATCAGTGATAGTGGCATCAGAAACGAAAACTATTTGAGCTAGATTATTTTTACCTCTCAAAGTTGTTAAGTTTCTTAGAGCAATATCATAGCCAACCCAATTTCCTGTTGATAAGGTTGTTGGTGTCAATCTTAGTTCAGCAGATGAATCATCACTTCCTCCAAAAGAATTATCACTTCCAATATCAAACAAACGTACAATCAAATAATCTGAAGATTGCATTTGATCTTTTACTTGAATGTCAATATGGAAATGAGACATATCAGAGATATTTATAGTTGGTTGTGTAAACTGAATTCCTACAAAATTTAATTGAGAATATTTAATAATATTATCACCATTAATATTGATATCATCCTGACCTTGTGTTGTTTGAAAAGGTGCCCAATAACCATTATAATATTCAACTGGTTGATTAACGAATGCATCGCTAAAAATAGATAACACATTTGAAGCACTTTGAGTGGGTGTTGGTGCAGGTGTAAAATCGCCCAAAGATTCTAAAGTGTATGAACCTTTTGCTTCAATACCATTTAAAGTTGCCGTTATTTTAGTTGTTCCTGTTCCTGTAATAGTAACATTTCCAAGATCGTCAACAGAGGCAACAGAAGGATTAGAACTTGTAAATTCAAAATAACCAGGAGCAGTAACCACTGTTTGATTTAAACCATTTTCAAGATTAAAAGTCTGGGTTAAACCATTGACAACCACTTTTGATCCAATAAAAGTTTGTTCAACTTTATCAACTCCGTTAAGTATTTTAGGTCTTGGTTGTGCCAAAGTTCCAAGTTTTTCAAACTGTAATTCATCCACCCAAAAGGTGTAACCATCACCGTTTTCAGGACCTTCAGCGTACCAAAACAATCCGGATTCTTTTATCAATTTTGAGGGATCAGGAATTGGAATCGTAAATTTTGTCCAACCAGTAGAAACTCTCAAATTTTGTAAAGATGCTTGATATTTATTTTCGCCAAAATCTTGACCAAAACCAATTTCGTTGATGGTTGCCGATTTTGTGGCTTTAATCCAAAAAGTTAAAGCGTCATATTTTGTTAAATTTCTTCCACCATTATCATCTCTAAAGATTGCACCTGCATATGCCCCAGTAGGATCACCAACGTTTGGAACATCAAATCTCATTGACGAAGTTCCTTGATATTTTGTTTGTGTATCCACCGAAAATGCCTCTAGTTTTGAACCACCAAAAGGATAATATTGTAATCCTGAGCTAAATCCATCTAAAAAAACAGCCGGATTATTTGAGAAAGTCGTTAAAACTGCTTCATTTGAAATTTCTCGATCACAACCTATCACTACCACCAGCAGAAGGGCTAATGTGTAGGTTGATTTTAAAAATTTATTTTTAATTGTTTTCATAATATGAATGTTTTTTATTTTCCAATGTTAATATGAATGTATGTTCTAATTTCCCATTCTGACCCGTTTGGAAATCCTACAGGACTTACAATTGGTGCAGTTGCGAAAGGAGTTGCTGTAGCCAGTGGAGAATATCTTGGCGAATTTTCGTTTAAAGCTCTCCAAGTTCCTCTAATTCCAACTTTGGTATCAGGTAAAATAAACCAATCTGGCTTGCCAACAGAAGTTGAAAAATCAAGCATCAATTGAACAGGGAATGTTAAGTTGAAATCTCTATGGTAGTCGAAAGGACCCCAATCATTTACTTTTACCATTCCTGTAATTTTCATTTTATTGTAAATCATTCTTAAATCAGCTCCAAAACGTGTAATTGTTCTATCACTATCACCATTTGCTTGAGCAGTTCCGAAGTAAATATTTGAAATAAATCCAAAATCTGGTCTGATTTTAGAGACAATTCTTGAATGTATTTCCCATAAATCCTTTGCAGGTACTGATTTGGCAAAAGCAAAAAAGGTACGGTTTGCTAAAAAACCAATAGCAGCATCTTGAGTTGTCGGTAAATGACGATATACAAAGCCTAAATTCAATGCGAATTTTGCATCCTCGGCTCTGTCGTTGTCAAATTCATACATGTATGTTCCTGGAGTTGGGTCGTAGGTAAGTAAAATTTCACCAGCTGTGGTTTCTCTATTTCCATCTCTAACAGAGAATGGATCGTCCACAAAATTTCGTAATCTTCCTGGAGCTCCAACATCATTTGGCATTGGATCAACCAATGGTTTTTGCCATAAAAAGTTTGGTGCAATTTGAAATTTTCCCATGTTATAAGCAATACCAGTTAATAAATTATTTAAGTTTCCAGATCCACTATCTTTTAATTTCCAACCTGTAAAAGTCATTGTTTGGTCAACACCACCATTCGCAACCAATCCCATCACAGAACCCTGGGCATACCAATTAAAATTTCCTTTTGAAAAAGTAAGTTTTGCTTTTCCTCCCCAATTGTCTTTTCCTTGAATTCTGTCATTTAAAACAGTATAATTTCCAGAAGATCCTGTTGTTACTTGATAATTTCTTCCGTTTAGAGGATTTCCAGCCCAAATAGCTCCTATTTGAAGACCAAAATGTTCTCCTTTTCTTCCAACAGCGAAAGTTGCTTTTTCAGTTGGTAAAGCAGGAATTACCCCTGTTCTTGCTTGTGCAGGATCTAGAATACGATTACCATTTTCATCAATTCCATTTCCTGAAACAATATCTTTGTGATAAATTGCTGATACATCGTAATGTCCTATTTTTTTTGCATATTTCAACAAAACTGCAGGATTTGCTCCCCACCATAATTGTGGCCCAAAAGCAGCTTTTAAACCAGCTAACGAACCTTTTCCATCAACTTCTAATCCTAAAATCTCACCATTATAAATATCTAAATTAGGCCCATAATAAGCTTGAGGATATAAACTAAAGAAATCGCCTTCATAACCCCAGTGATAATGACCTGTTCTGTAAAAACCTCTCATGTCAAATTTTTGAGCTTTCCATTCAAAAGAAGCATTATAAACACGTAATCTATTGTTATCAGTAAGTGTTAAATTTCCACTATCAGTATTTACTGTAACTGGTCTTCCAACGTTTTCATAAAAAATATCATCAATTGGGTTTCCGGCAACATTTCCTAAGATATTGAAGTTTACTTCAGCTTTCATACTTGCAGTTGGTTGGCCTGTAACCCCAATAAAATATGATTGCATGTGGTCAAAACCAAGTCTATCAGGATAAGCTTGTCCTGTTCCATCGGCTGTTTGTGGTGTGGTTAGCAAAGAACCTCCAGTGTTGAATGTGGTGAATTCTGCTCTTAAATTACTCAATTTAATTTTTTCATTTCCCCCCAAAGCAGCTTTATCTCCTCTAGCTCTTAAAACCGCATCCATTAATTGGATATTCTTGAAATAAGTTGTCACTGATTCTAAAGTGGTTCCTGCGGCATACGGATTTAAACTGTGTGCTTCTTTCAAAGCATAATATGCAGCTCTTGGATATAATGTGTACAAACCTCTTTCATTGGTTGGTCCTTTTGCACAAATCCCAAACCACTCTTCATTCATATTATTTTTACCAGAAACATAATCTCTTTGATACCCTCCATTCGCCCATGAAGCATTATTATCATGGACATCTGCACCTTCACGTTTGTCAAAACCATATTTCCACCATCCATCACTAAATTGAAAAGTAAAACCACCTATTGAATTATTTGCTTTTCCTAAACCAGCAGCATTTTGATAAATTTCTTTCCAGTTTTCAACCATGTAGTAAGCTTGTGAAAGTTGGTCTTCCTGATTATCAATAGCATTGAAAGCATCAGCACCAAATTCTGTAAACATCATTGGTTTGTTTAATTTCTTTTTTACAACATCAAAAATATCTGTAAAAGAAGGCCCTCTGTATGAGTTAACACCATAAATATCAACATCTTTACACTCTTCAGCAATGATATCAATGAATAATACATCACCATTACAAATTGCAACAGGGTGAGAAGTATCTATTGCTTTCATTTTTTTTGCAGCATCGTTCATTAAACGATACATTGGTCTTCCACGTTTATCACCAATAAATTGCTTTTCTTTTTCATCATCAGGAAAATCCTCAGTTTCTGCACCTTGCCAAAACAATCCGTAATTATTTTCATTTCCTAATAAGTACATTAAAATACCGGGGGTATCTTTATATTCTTTCACAAGATTGTCAATTTCTGACATCAAATGTTTTTGTGTATTTTCATGTGAATAATCTGTGACAGGAGTCCAAACACCATCCAAAGTTAATCCATATCTCCCAAAAGAATGGTTCAGCATGGTATAAATTCCGTGGGTTTCATAAATGTACTTAATCCATCTTGCAGGAACTCCAGTATATTGACGGATTACGTTTACACCCATGTTTTTTAGTAACATCATTTCTGCATCAAGTGCAGATTTGATAACATCATTGGGTTTATTCCAAAAATCTGCGTTCACAGTATTTGTACCAATTGGAATGTAGTCCCAATTCATACCATTAATTATAAAATCCTTTCCGTTGACCACTAATTTTGTTCCTTGGTCATTTGAAACAACAGATACTTTATCTGTTTGACCAAAAACATTTAGTGCAAGAAAGAAAAATGCCAATCTTAGAAAAATGTTTTTCATAATTTGTTTTTTTGATTAGAGATTAGTTTAGTTTTTAATTAAAAAATAAAAAATTAAAAACATTGTGTAATTTGAATGATTAATTTTTTTTAAAAGTATTTTTTTTTATCCAAATATTTTAAAAAAAAACCTCAACAATGATAATACATGTTAATATTTAAGCAAAAGATAAAAAATAACGTTAGTATTAAAAGAAAAATAAATAATTTACAAATATTAATTTCAAATTTGTTGTGTTATTGTATAGGTAGTTTACCTAAAAAAAAATGAATGACCTTTTAAAAATGACAAAAAAAATAATATAATATAAAAGTAAAAAAAAAAATAGTGAGACAATTAAATTTAAAAAAAAGGTCAGCATACACTGACCTTTTTTAAAAACTTTTATATAATTATTCCGTTACAATGATAAACCACCAATCAAATTGCCCTCCACCATCAGTAGTTTTAAGAATTAATTCATTTGGTGTACCTCTATCAAATATTTGATATTGATGATTTCCGCCAGTATAATACCCAATGAAACCTATTCCAGAAATACTGATTGTTTCAACTCCACCTGGAGCGATTAATGAAAAAGTAGAAGCATAATCACCGTAAACATAGTTTTCGATGTCAGCACCATTCACATTTCCTGAAGCATTAGGTCCTAAATCATTTACAATATAAGGATCTCTCCCAAAAATAGTTCCATTAGTAGTGTGGGAAAAAGTACCATCAGAACTAAAAACGATTCTATCATCATACATTCCAAGACCGTCTTTATCATTTGGACCGGCGCCATAATATTCACCTATGATATTCCCTCCAACTGGACCTAAGCCAAAATGATTAGGTTTTGCTGACTGTATTTTCCAAGTTCTTGAAGTCAAAGCCGTTGGATTTGCAGGATCAAAACCATATAACTTTCCAGTCAATTCATCTGGAGGAGAATAGGTTGCTAACACATCAACTTGAATAGATTTGGTTGAAGAAACACCTGCAGTTCCTGAAACAACAACAGTTACAGTGTGCGTATTGACACCTAGTTTACTGAAAATTAAAGTGGCTTCACCTGATAAGGCAACAGTTTGTGACCCTTCATACACAAATTTATAAGAAACTGCATTATCAGCAGAGGCTTTAAAATTTACAACTCCACTTCCATCTCCATTTGGATGATTAGCATCTGCTCCAATAATTTCGGAAGTGATTTGGATATTTGATGGAGAAATAATTTCCCCAAAAGAATAGTCATTTTGTTGACAACCCATAAAAGATATGATTGTGGCAAAGACTATTGCTAGATTAAATTTAATTTTATTCATCATTTTTATTTTAATCTTATTTTGTTAATTTTATTTCGTCATAGTAATAAAGTGAATCATCTCCTGCATTTCCAAAATCAAAGAATACAACTATTCTCACATAATTTGCCGTTGGAGCACCACTAAAATCATAAACCAATTGTTGCCATGTATTCGCATCAGAAGTAGTAACATCAACCTCATGCGTAATACTAGCATCTGCATTTTCTAATTTCATTTTTATAACAGCGCCAGATTTTGGTGACCAAGTTTTCATACTTATATTTTTAAAAGTAGAAAAATCTAATGCTTCTGTTGTTTGGAAGAAAGTACCTGCCCAAACTTCTGAGCCAGCTGATTTGGTTAATTTGGCAACTTTTGTAGTAGTATTTAATCCTGATTTATCAGGGTTATCTATCACCTCAGTAGCTGCTATATTTCCAAAAACAGTAAAAGTTGGAGCTGCGCCCTCAAAATCTTGAACTAGTTTTGGTTTAAATACTGAAACTTCATCAAAGTAATATTCTGAACCATCTCCAGCGTTTCCAAAATCAAAGAAAACAACTAATCTAACATAACTTGCTGCTGGTGCGTTGCTAAAATCATAAGAAATTGATTCCCATTTATTAGCAATCGTTGTTTTCATATCAACTTCATAAGTAATACTAGCATCCTGATTTTCAACTTTCACTTTTACAACAGCACCAACTTTTGGAGACCATGTTTTGATGTTTAAGTATGGGAAGTTTGCAAAATTTATAGGTTCATTAGTTTCAAAAAACGTTCCGGCCCAAACTTCAGAACCTGAAGTCTTTGTAACTTTCGCAACATTCGCAGTTTTATTTAATCCTGTTGCATCAGGATTTGCAATAACTTCTGTAGCAGCTATGTTTCCAAAAACAGTGAATGTTGGAGCTGCACTCTCAAAATCTTGCATATTTGATACAGGAGAAGTTGGAGATTTATAAAAATAAATATTATCAATAAATACAGTTCCTGAACCGACAAATTTGAATTGATAAATATCGTTCACAGACAATCCTTGATCTGTAAAATCTTTTATAGGAATATCTATTGTAGTCCAATTGTCTTTTGTCAATGTTTTTTTAATGAATTTTTCCCCACTGCCTGCACTTATCAAATAAGTATCTAAAAATGCTGCATCTGCAGTCCATACATCCATGTGTAAAAATTCCATCGAGGATAAATTTTGTGTTGCTCCAATATTAATTCCTTGATAATTTAAATTACTATATTGAATAATTTCATCTCCATTTAAATTGTAAGCATTATATAATGTGGATTGCCCCCAATCTGGAAAAAATTCAGAACCAGCAACATTGGTATAAGCACCACTAAAAATTGAAATTACATCAATGGCATCTCTTGAAGGAGGCGTAGTAGCAGCAACTACAGGCGCTAATATTTCAGTAACTGTGAAACTTATATCAAATTTTGTAGTTTGGATCGCACCACCTTTTGCAACAACAGAAACATTATAAGTCCCTGGGTTTTGATAAGTGTATGAAATAGTTTGTCCAATATTTCCTGAAACTACAGGTTGTGTAACTCCAGTTTCTCCTGAACTAAATTCGAACATTGTAGCAAAATCTGCGTTTGCAGTGATATTTACTTTTTTAGAAATAGCAGCATCATTTTCAATTACAACCACTAGATTTTGTGGTGCTTTAAATGAAACTATTAATTGTTGCGAAACTTCGGTTTTAACTCCATTTAGATTAAGAGCCACTACTTTTATGTCATAAGTACCTTCACCATAAATATGTTTTGCACTTTCACCTTGAGAGACAATTGCAGGAGTTGCAGTTCCATCTCCAAAGGAAACTTCATAACTTACAGCACCATCTGCGTTTGGTGTGATGGTTACTGAACCAGAGTTATCTTGAGTGATGTTATAAATTGCAGACACATTTGTTGGTGCAGCAATACCATCAGCAAAAGAAGTATCTCTTAAATCATTTTCAGTACATGCTACTAAGAGCAGTATGAAAAATATTTTTAATAATTTTTGTATGTTTTTCATTCGTATTTGTTTTTTAGTAATTTGGATTTTGTGACCAACGACCACCTGCTAATTGGATTTCAATAGCTGGTATTGGAAAGAGTTCGTGTTTACCTGCAACAAAACCATTGATTTCTTGGGCAGCTTTTCCAGTTCTTACGAGGTCAAAAAATCGGTGTCCTTCACCAACCAATTCAACTCTTCGCTCTTGAAGAATATTTTCAGTAAGAGTTGTTCCAGAGGAAGAAATGTTATTTAAAGCATTTCCGAAAGCTCTTTCCCTAACTCTATTCAAATAAGTTCTTGCTTTATTATCATCGGGAGATGGTTTTCTATTGTTTGCTTCTGCAGCCATTAGTAAAACATCTGCAAAACGAATCGCTCTGTAATTGTTTGGATTGGTTAAGTTTCTGTCTCCTTGTGCATTAGAACTTCTTTTTCTTGGAATGTACTTTCTATTGAAATATCCAGTGTGTTCATAACCAGTTCCGTAAGTAATTCCGGTGGCTGTTGCCCAAGCTTCGATGTCCAAGATTGCAACATTTTTTCTTAGATCTCCTACTTGAAAAGCATCAACAACCTCTTTTACAGGAACATTAAAACTAAAGCCTGATGTGAAAATATCTCCTGCAGAATCAGGAATAGCAGTATATGCTCTTACACCACTAAAACCAACTGCTACATTACCTTCACTACATTGCAAACAACCAAATCCAGCTCCTTGTCCATCAAAATATTGAACTTCAAAAACAGATTCTATGTTATTTTCTCCTGCCTCTTCAAAGATTAAATTATAATCAGTTAACAAATCATAAGGACCCTTTGCAATTAAATCATCTAAAACTACAGCTGCTTCATTAAATTTATTTTGATACAAATACGCTTTTCCTAGTAAGGCTTGTGCAGCTCCTTTGGTTACTCTTCCTGGCTCTGATTGAACATAAGGCAAGTTCTCTGCGGCATAAATTAAATCCAATTCAATTTGAGCATACACATCCGCTTTTGGAGTTCTATCGATATTGAATTGTTCTCCAAATTGAATTCTTTTATCAACTGCCAAAGGCACATCGCCAAACCATTTTACCAGTTCAAAATAATAGTAAGCTCTTAAAAAAGTAGCTTGGGCTAAAATTTCATTTTTACCAGCAAAATCAGTTTTATCTTTAAATTCAAGGATATAATTTGCTCTATTAACACCAGCATACATCCAACTCCAAATGTCTCTCAATTGCGCATTTACAGGAGTGTGAATCATGTCATCAACTTCTTGAATTCCAGGAACATCTGTTGCACTTTCACCACCAGACAAGGTGTTGTCTGATGCAATTTCACCTAACATTACATTTAGGTAAGTTGACTGTAACAAATCGTAAGCACCAATAAGTGCTTTTTGGTAATCTTGCTCAGTGTTAAAATAATCCTCTGAGTTTTCAGCAGTTGGTTGCACATCAACAAATTCGTCACAAGAATAAACCAGACTTATAGTTAGTGCAAAAATTAAATATGTTTTTATATTTTTTATCATAATTATAGCATTAAAAATTAACATTTATACCAAATAAAAATGTTTTTGGACTTGGGTAAAAACCTTGGTCAATACCACCACCAATAGGAGCTCCATTAGAAGCTGTTGGGTCATATCCTTTATATTTAGTCAAAGTAAATAAATTACTTGCTGTAAAATAAAAGCGAACTGAATCAAACTCTATTTTTTTTGTAAAAGTTTCTCCCAATGTATATCCTAATTGAACACTTTGTAGTCTCAAGAACGAACCATCTTCAACATAAAAATCTGAAAATAAATTATTACTTGTAGCTCCTGTGGTAACTCTTGGGAAAGAATTAGAAGTTCCTGGTCCTGTCCATCTGTCTAAAAAGTAAGTGGCTCTATTCGTTTTTGGTAAATTTCTTTCATAATTTCTTACGATTTCATTTCCAATAGAAGCAAAAGCGTATGCATTAAAATCGAAATTTTTATAATTGAAAGACAAGTTTAAACCCATGGTAAGATCGGCAATTGGGTCACCAATATACGTTCTATCATCATCGGTAATTTTACCATCTGGGATACCATCTGGACCGCTAATATCTTCAAAACGCAGATCTCCAGGAGCAGCATTAGTTTGAGTTGCATGTGCATCAACTTCCGCTTGAGTTTGGAAAATTCCATTTGTTTTCAAACCATAAAAATAACCAATCGGAAAACCAGCTTCCATTCTTGAAGGGAACCCTTGACCAACACCAAATTCTCCACCTTCAATGAAACCTGTAGAATTTCCTACAAAGGTTACGTTGTTCTTAAGAGTTGTAAAATTATAATTCACATTGAATTTAAAATCATCAGAAATGATTTCTTTATATCCAATTGAAAATTCAAATCCTTTATTTTCAACAGTTCCTGCATTCACAAATGGTGCACTTGCTCCAGGAGCAGCTACCCCAATAATTCCTGATGTTTGTGGTTGTACTAATAAATCTTCAGTAACTTTTTTGAAATAATCTGCTGTGATGTTTATTTTATTAAACAATTCGATATCTAAACCAAAGTCTAAAGGTAATTGTTTTTCCCATCTAATTTCTGGGTTTGCAACTCCGCCAAATGCTACTCCATTTTGAAGTGTGTTATTAAAAACATACTCACCTTCCCCATCTAATAAAGATAAGAATCCAAAAGCTCTAATTCTATCATTTCCTACAATACCATAACTGGCTCTGAACTTTAAAAAGTTTATGACTTTGTTGTCTTTTAGGAAATCTTCTTCAGAAGCGACCCAACCTAAAGAGGCTGTAGGGAAGTATCCGAATTTATTTTTAGAACCAAAAACTGTAGAACCATCTCTTCTGATAACTGCAGAAATCAAATATTTTCCATCATATCCATATTGAAATCTTGCAAAATAAGATAATAAACGACTATCATATAACAGGTTACTACCTCTATTTCTTTGTAAATGGATAAGTAAAGCATCTGATGTTTCATTTAAAGGACCACCTATTGATACATCATTCATATTAGTTCCAGAGGCAAAACTTGTGATTCCTTTCATAAATCTTCCAATAGTTTTAAATATTGAATGGCCTAACAAAACTTTCACATCATGTTTATCATTGAATGTTTTTTCGTATTTGATGAAATTATCAAAAGTATAATCAAAATAATTTTGTTCGGATTGACTGAAAGAGGTAACGAAATTATTAAAAACACTACCATTTCCAAAATTAGCAATTGGATTAAATGCGTTTGATTTTGAAGAGGCAAAATTCAATTGAATTCTTGTTTCAAAAGAAAAATTATCAAGGAAAGAATAATTTAAACCATAACTTCCTGAAATTTTATTTACCCAACTTCTGTTGTCAGCAATATCAACTTGTGCTAAAGGATTGGCAACTTCAATACCTGTTCCAGTTGCTGGAGGCAATGAAAATTGTCCATCAGTTGCATAAACAGGAGTTGTTGGGGGCATATTCAGAGCATTAAACAAAACAGAACCTAGAACATTTTCAATCAGATTTTTCTTATTTGTATTGGTAAAAATTGTTGAAGTAGAAAGTTTCAACTTATCTGTTAATTCTGTATCAAAATTAAAGCGGATATTTCTTCTATTAAAATTAGATTTAGAACCACCAACAATACCATCTTGATCTAAAACCGATAAGCCTAAAGAAAAAGTAGATTTTTCGGTTCCTTTATTCAATGAATAATCAATACTAAACATTGGTGCAGTTTCAAAAACATTTTTTTGCCAGTTGGTTCCTTGTCCCAATCCAGCAATTGAAGCAAAAGGTAAAGCTTCTCCATTTGCAGCAAAAGCTTCGTTTGCTAACAAAGCATATTCTGTTGCATTCAGTAAAGGAATTTCTCTTGTAGTTTGTTGAAAACCAACATACATATTTAAAGAAGATTTAAAAGGTGTTGCCTTTCTTCCTGTTTTGGTGGTAACTAAAATAACTCCATTCGCAGCACGCACACCATAAATCCCAGCAGTTGCGTCTTTTAAAATATTGATAGATTCAATATCTGAGGGGTTTACAACGCTCAAATCTTCAATAACACGTCCATCTAAAAGAATCAAAGGTCTGCTATCCCCATTCGTAGAAACTCCACGAATTCGAATATTAGCAGCAGCACCTGGAGATCCAGATGATGTAGTGATATTTACACCAGCAACTTGACCTTGCAATGCTTGCTCAATTCTTGTTGGCTTGATATCATCAATCGTAGCACTAGAAATAACAGTTACAGCACCTGTAACCTCTTTCTTTCTTTGTGTACCATAACCAATCACAACGATTTCTTCGAGAGCTTCAGCAGCATCTTCCAAAGAAATATTAATTGTTGCACTTGTAACGGGAACTTCTTTGCTCTTTTTACCAAGATAATCAAAGACTAGGATAGCTCCTTGTTTTACATTCGAAAGAGTAAAAACTCCGTCAAAATCAGTTTCGGTACCAATAGAAGTACCTTTAATTAAAACGCTTACTCCTGGCAATGTTTCACCAGTCACAGCATCTTTAACAACTCCTTTTACATTGGTAGTTTGTGCAAATACAAAAGCTGTGGACAATGCAAAGAGTAAAAGAGTGAATTTTTTTTTCATAAAAAAAGATTATTGTATAGTTTCCTCAAATTTAAACTATAAATATTATGAATCCTATAAAAAAAACACAACAAAACAAATACATCTCAAAAAAAAAGCTGAAAAGCTTGTTACTATTGATTTTTCTTATTAACAAATCATTAACAGAAAGGAAAATCAATATAAATGATGTGGAAATGTATAGGTATAATTGAGTGTTGTAACAAAGCTATAGTTCAAGGATATACGTTGTTAAGTTGTCATCATGGTCTAAATTCATTTTTTTACGCAATCGATATCTTTTAACTTCTACACTTCTTGGTGAAATATTTAATAGCGGTGCAATCTCTTTTGAGGATAGATTTAACCTCAAATACGCACAGAGTCTTAAATCATTTGGTGTTAGTTCAGGATGATTGGCTTTTATCTTTTTTAAGAACTTTTTATCTGCGTTATTGAATGCTTCTTGGAACAGTTTCCAATCATCTGTATTGTTAAGGTTTTTATCAATAATATTCACAACTTTGTCAATATTTGTTTTACCACCTGTAACCAATTCAGTTTTTATAGTATTTAGAAACTCGTTCTTTTTGATGATACTCATTGTTGATGTTGCCAATTCTCTGTTCTTATTTTCGATATCTAATCTTAATTTATCATTGTTTAGTTTGATGATTTTTTGGGAATTTTCAAGTTCTTTCAATTCAAGTTCTTTCTGAGCATCTAGTAGTAATTTTTCACGTTGCTGCTTGTAATATTTTTTTGAAAAAATATGCAACCCATAAATAATAATAATGAAAATGATAAAGTAGATAATTAAAAGATTGGTCGAAAAATACCATGGTTTTTGAATGACAAAATTATAGGTTGCAATATTATTACTTGGTTTATCATCAATAAAGGCTCTTACTTTTAAAGTATATTCACCAAAAGGTAAGTTTTCTAATAATATAGTATTTTCCTCTGATAATTGGCTCCAATTCTCTCTCAATCCTTCCAATTGATATTGATATTCAACGGATGACGTTTTATTAAAATTCGGTACACTGAACGTAAATTCTAAATTATTTTCATTGCTTGAAAATTCATTATTATTCTTCATTTCAACAGTAACTTTCTCTTTATCAATTATATAATTAGAAATACTATTAATAGTAATATCAAAATCTTTAGGATTTTGAATTTTATTTAAATCAACTACCAAAAATCCTTCTGAGGTGCCTACCAAATATTTTTTTTCGCTAAGATTGATGATATTTTCATAACCTGTTGCGCCTTTATGTAGTGAACCTTTTATTGGAATTATTTTTAAATCAGGCTCATTACTTAACTTTCCGGGTGATAAAAATCGAATATCATCTGTTGTAAATGACCACAATTTATTTCCTATTTTGTCTATCAAAATTTTTCCGGTCAAAAATTTATCTTCTGAAATTAGGGTGCTGTAGGCTGTATCAAAATCAAAACGATTCTTCGATTGAGAAAATTTAAAAATTCCTTTTTTTGAAGCATAAAATAGCTCTTGATTGAACTTAAATAAACTTGAATGAAGTCCTTTATCAACAGAATAATCTTTATTGGATTCAATAATTTTTGTGTAATTTTTATCTGTTTTAAGTTTAAAAACCCCTTTATACTCGTGATTAACAAAAATTTGATTGTTGTTAATTGTCTCAAAATATTTACTTGAATTAGAAAAACCCTCTAATTTGTTGCGCAATTTCCATACATTATTTTGTTTTGATAAAACATATAATCCATCATAACAACCTTGTAAAAGTAAATTCTCATTGATTTTTTTTACACCCCAAGTACCTTCAATTCCTGTAATTAATTGCGCAAAATTATCATTAACTATAAAGGTTCCTGAATCGTGGCTACAGAAAAGTGTATCATCAATAATATCTAAATTCCAAACCTGACCTTGGGTATTTTTTACAAACTGAAAATCAACGTCACTGTTCATTTTTCTTACATAAAGTCCTTGATTGGTTCCTATATAAAGATTGTTTTTGTAAATCACGGAAGCGTAAATTGTTCCCCAAAAACTATCTTTTTTAATAAAAAAACGAAAAGGTGAACTTAAATTAATCGCATTAATTCCGTTGTCTAACCCCAACCAAATATTATGGTCAACATCCTCAAAAACTGACAATACAGTATTGTTACTTAATCCTAATACTTTCGTGATTTGGTATTTAAAATCGCCATTTTTTGAAAGGTGAATAATTCCACTAGAAATTGTTCCTAAAACAATAGTTTCATCTTGCAATTGAACAGCACTATAAATGGTTTTATTGAGTAAGATTGCATTAGAAGGAATTTTCCACTTTTTTAACGCTTGGTTTTCAAGCAAATAAAAACCTTCCTTTTGAGTTAAAAAACATAATTTTCCGTCTTTCAAAAAAATATCAACCAACTTGTTTTCTTTTAAAATAGGATGATCAGAAATTAATTTAGAAACTCCATTTTCAATCATAAAAACACCTTTGCTTAATTCTTGAAAATAAATGGTGTTTTCAACTTTAGAAATCTTGGTAATATTTTTTTTTGAATTTAATATCTTAACGGATTCATTTCCTAAGTCATATAGATAAATTCTTTGTAAAGACTTAAACAACAACCAATTATCAAGTTCAACAATCTCCCAAATTTGCTCATCATCAAGCATTTGAATATTTTTCTTTTTTACAATTGAAATATATTCTAAAGTCCCAAAATTATTTTTAGACCAAAATCCAAAATCCCTAAAAAACCCAGAATAAATTTTGTTGCCAAAACTTTTTACTGAACGCATTATGGTTTCATTTGGTGTTGGATATAAACGCCAATCTGTCCCATTATACTCTAAAAGACCTTTGTTATTAGCTACATAGATAAACTTATTGGGAGCTTGTGTAATCGCCCAATTTTGATTTTCTGCACCATAATCCTCCGGAGAAAAAGTATTTATTGGTGGTACTTCTTGAGAAAATACGGTAAAAACTGAAAAGTAAATTGAAAAAAATAAAAATTTATTTAAACGATTCATATATAATTTAGGTAATGTTTGGGTACTAAAGTAACACAATTTACTTAAAATTAACAAATTAACAAAAAATTGTATTTTTAATTCATAAAATGTTAAGGTAAAACCAATACATAAATAATTAAAAAATAAATATTTAGACTATTATTTTGTACCTAAAACATTTTTAATTATTTTTATAACAGAATTAATGAATCTATGAAGTTGATAAAAAATTTAGGAATTTCCAACGTTTTAATGTTGGGATTGTGTGTAGTAATAATTTTAGTATCTGAATATCTTTTCCTGACGGGAGATGAAATGCATGGAATTTTTATTGGTCTTTGGGCGCCAACTTTATTGGGCGTAATGATATATCTAAAAATTGTGAAGAATGAACGCAAATGAATTCGTAATTTACTTTTCTGTTTTCGTAGGATTTTGTGTGATCATTTGGGCTTATTTTATGATTAGAGAATATGATAAAGTTGGGAAAGATTAATTTTTCTTTTTTATACTAATTGCCAAACCACCACCAGCTGCTAACTGAAATTTTACTTTTGATAATTTATTGACTTTCAAGGTTTCAATCTCAATTTCCAAAGGATTATGATTCCAATTCGCGTTTTTCCCATCTTTATAGATTTTTGCTTCATAGATTGATTCTTCCTCTAAAAAACTAAAATCTATTTCAATTTCTCTAGGATTTTCGTCAGTAATACTCCCTAGAAACCAATAACCTGTTTTACGTTCTTTTCTAGCGATAGTCACAAAATCTCCTACCTCTCCATTTAAAACTTTGGTTTTTTCCCAATCAACACCAACTTCTTTTATAAATTCTAAAGGCTTTGGATTTGACTCATAGTGTTCAACCAAATCTGCAACCATTTGAACTGGACTATAAATCACTACATACAAAGCCAATTGATGAGTAATTGTTGTGTTTACTTGTTTTCCTTTTTTGAAATTATCTAGTTTTATATTAAAAATTCCTGGTGTGTAATCAATTGGTCCAGCCAACATTCTTGTAAATGCAATGATGGATAAATGTTCAGGTGGATTTCCACCTTTTGGATCCCAAACATTAAATTCTTGACCTCGCAAACCTTCCCTTGAAATGGTATTTGGATACGTTCTTCTCAATCCTGTTGGTTTTATAGGTTCGTGGGCATTAACAGCAATGTTATAAATAGCTGCTTTTTTAACGGTTTCATTATAATGATTTACCATAAATTGACCATGATGATATTCGCCTTCAGGAATCAATTTCCCTACATAACCTGTTTTTACAGTATGAATTCCTAATTTTTTCATCAATGAAAATGCGGTATCTTGTTGTTTTGTATACGTTTCCACATTCCCATAAGTTTCATGATGCATGATGATTCCTACTCCTTTTTCTTTTCCATATGCAACAATTTCATTTAAATTGTAATCTGGATAAGGAGTTACATAATCAAAACCACCCTCATTAGATCCCCAACCTTTGTTCCAACCTTCAACCAAAACGCCTCCAATATTATTTTTAGCAGAAAAATCAATAAATCTTTTCGTGTTTTCAGTTGTTGCTCCATGATTTCCTGATGTCATATCCCATGAAGATTTTCCTAAATGCATTTCCCACCAAATTCCAGTGTATTTCATTGGTTTAAACCACGAAATATCGCTTAATTTATTTGGTTCGTTAAGATTCAAAATCAAATTTGATTCAATCAATTTTGGCGCATTTTTAGAAATTTGAATGGTTCTCCAAGGTGTGTGAAATGGTAAAGTTCTCTTTACTTTATAATCTGCATCTCTAGTACCAACTAAATTACTTTTAAAAGAAAGATTAACAGTATCTACTTTTAAGGTCATATCTGCGTAATCTACTAAAGCCGCCTCATGAAAACTCAAATGAAGCCCCGTTTTTCCAACCAAAGTTACTGGAGTATTTACGGCATTTTCAGGAATATAAGTTTGTGAAACTGGCTGATTCACATATTGTAAAGCATTAATTTTCGAGAATTTTGTTGTGTTATACAAATGCTCATAAATATCCCAATCACCAGGAGCCCAAAAGGTTTTATAGTCTTCTGTTAAATTAAATTCAGTGTTTTCGTTTGTAATAAAAGCTTCTTTGAAATTGGGTTGTTTTGGAAATTCATATCGAAATCCAACTCCATCATCATAAACTCTAAAAACCAGATTGAGTTTTCTCATTAAATCCGATTTTTCTTGCAATTCAACTTTCAATTCATTGTAATGATTCACAACATTTAATTGTTCGCCCCAAGGCATTTGCCATGTTTCGTTAAACTCGCTAAATGTTGTTTTTACGAATTTAAAATCTCCATTAAAAGGCTTTGAGTTTTTAAAATCAAATCCCAAAAAGGAAGTATCAATAACTATTTCAGCAGCATTTGAAACCAAATAATAAGGTTTTCCTTCTTTGGTTAGATGAAAATTAACTTTGATATTTTTTGAAGGAGAAAATACAAATGCCTCCTGATTGTTTGGACATCCAACACAAAGGATAATTAAAAAAAATGTGAGAAAAATAAACCATATTCTCATTACTTAATTTTTTTCCAATAAAATAGTACTAAACTCAGAATTGAAATTTATCCTTCCGTTTTTTACAGTTACTTTCTGATTTGAATAGGCCTCTTTTAAGACTTCCCCATCTTTAAAAATTGATGAAACATCAATATTTATGGCATGTTCAAACAAATCAATACCAATAATTATTTTGTCATTTTTATAAATTCTTGAAAAAACCAATCCATTTTCTTCAGAAATTACGCTATGTTTTCCAGCACCAACTGCAGGATGGTTTGCTCTAAATTTCCCTAATTTTTGCCAATGTTCCAATATTTTTTTAGTTTCAGCTGAATGGTTTACGTCATTCCAATTCATCATTGAACGCAATGTTGCATCACCTGTTGTTCCTTCAATTTTTAAACTTCTTGCAGATTCATCACCATAATACACTTGCGAAGTTCCGGGAGTTAACAACAACATGGTGGCTGTTTCGTATGGAATTTCTCTTTTTTCGTCAAAAGGTTGTCCGTCATCATGTGAAGTCATATAGTTTAACACACCAAAACCTTTTAAATCTGAATTTAAAAGAGAATCATACTTTTGAAAAACTGCTTTTGCAGACAATTGTTTTACATTCCATTTGATTTCAAAATTGATCAAACTATTAAACGCTTTATCAAAATAATTCACTTTTTTATCCCCAAAATCAAAGGTCTTTCCATTTGAAATTGCATAATTATACACTTCACCCACCAGATAAAAGTCATTATCATCCAATACTTTTTTTGGATGGTTTCTCTTAAATTCAGCGAAAGCAAAATCACATTCTTTTTTGAATTCTTGCCAAACGTACTCTTCAGTATGTTTCGCAGTATCAACTCTATAACCATCAATTCCAAATTCAGTAATGTAATCTGTTAACCATTTCATGATGTAAAAACGAGGTGCTTTTGGGTAGCCTGTTCTTTTAAAAAAAAATTCCAATTCTTTTATCTCTTGTTCATATCTACCCTCAGATTTCCATTTTTCAACCAACTGCAGAGGCAATTTTACATTTTCATTGCTATCAGTTCTAATATCTGGCAAGTTTTCTACAAGTGTGCAAGAAGTAGTATTTTCGTAATTTTTATGGGTACAAGTTGGTGAAGTTCTCACCCAATCAGAAGGCCAAACTGGGTCAATTTCAGTTACAGAGCCAGTGTGGTTTATAACAGCATCCAACAAAATACGAATCCCATTTTTGTGAGCTGTTTCAATCAATTCTTTCAAATCTTCTTTGGTTCCAAAATTTGGATCAATAGCTGTCCAATCTTTTGCCCAATATCCATGATAAGCATAGGTAATTCCTGTTCCTTCATCAGTTGCATCATGAATTTGTTCCACAATTGGTGTCATCCAAATAGCATTAATTCCTAACTTTGTGAAGTAACCTTCTCTAATTTTAGTGGTAATTCCTTTCAAATCTCCTCCTTCAAAACCTCTTAATTTTCCAGCAATTTTAGTTCTCTCAAAATTAACGTCGTTTAGTGAGTCTGCATTATAAAAGCGATCTGTTAACAAAAAATAAATATTAGCTCCCTGCCAAACAAATTCTTTTTCAGAAGAAGTACCTTGATAAAATGGTGGTTTTTGACAACTAAAAAAAGCTAAAATGGCAATGATAAATAATAAATTTCTCATAGTATTATTGAAGTTTTAAAATGAAAGATTCAAGAGGATTTATGAAAATTTTCACGGTTGCTCCTGAACTATTTACTCTTAAATCAAATGATTTTTTATTAAATAATTTGTCTTCTAACAAAAAAGTTCCTTCATTAATTTTCCATTTTTTTACAATTTCTACAGGAATTTTAAGTTCAAATTCATACTCTTTTTCATCATCGAAATTTGCAATGACAACCAATTTTTCATTGTTAGAAAAACGTGAAAAAGATAAGATTTTAGCATTATAATTCTCGGTATTTTCCCTATTAAATTGATGCAAATCTTGGTATTCACCCATCAAAGCGTCACTTGTAATTGTAAAATTCAACAATCGTTTATAAAAATCTCTCAAATCAAGCTCTTCTTTTTTTGATTTTCCACCGTCAAATTTCTTATCATTTACCCAACGTTGCAAGGTTGGAACACCAATATAATCAAAAATGGAAGTTCGTGAAGGCTTTCCAAAACCAGCATCTTCTGAACCATCTTCGCCCAATTCTTGCGCAAAATAAATCATGGTTGGTGACGTAGAAATCGTGGCTGAAACTACCATTGCTGGTTTTCCTTTTTCAGCATTTCCCGCAAATTCAGGACTCGCAATTCGTTGTTCGTCATGATTTTCAAGAAAATGCAATAGGTGATGTTCAATATCATTCAAGTCTGCTTGAATTGGAGGAATATGATCTGTCAAACCACGACCTTGCATCACGTTTTTAAGCGTGTCATATAACTGAACTTTGTCGTACAAATAATCCATTTTTCCTTTTTTTATATAATCTCTATACAAACTTGGATTGTAAACTTCTGCTAATAAAAAAGCATCTGGATTTTTCATTTTTATACTTGAATTCAAGTAACTCCAAAACTCAACAGGCACCATTTCTGCCATGTCAAAACGAAATCCGTCAACACCTTTTGAGGTCCAATACAAGGCAATATCTCTGAATTTTACCCACGAATTTGGAACTGTTTTGTCTTTCCAAAATTCAAAATGTTTTTGATAATTTTCATTTTCAAAACCTACTGGCAATTCATCAAAATCCTTTTTCCCTTCAGGAGAAATTCCATAATTGATTTTTACAGTTTCAAACCAATCATAAAAACTAGGTTTTGAAATTCGAGAGCCATTTCCTGTCCATTTTGCAGGATTTTCATCAAACTCCTTATCCGATAAAGGATGATTTTCACCACCTAAAGGTTGGTAATTATCTAAAAAATCAGGTACTTCAAAAGCTTCATTTGGATTGTAATAAAAGTTGTTATTCACATCATACACTACATTTTTATTATCATCAGCTCCAAAATCTTTAACACCTTTAGGATTTGTCAAACTTTGATAATTACGAGCTACATGATTAGGTACAATATCAATAATTACTTTCAATCCGTTATTGTGAGTTCGTTCAATTAACGCTTCAAATTCTTCCATACGATTGGCTACATTTACTGCCAAATCAGGATTTACATTATAATAATCTTTCACTGCATAAGGCGAACCTGCACGTCCTTTTACCACATCAGGATCATCATTTGAAATACCAAATTTGGCATAATCTGTAATCACATCATGATGTGGAACGCCTGTATACCAAATGTGAGTAACTCCCAAATCTTTGATTTTAGATAACGCTTTGTCAGTAAAATCATTGAATTTTCCTACACCATTTTCTTCTATAGTTCCCCAAGGCTTATTGGTGGAATTTGTGTTTCCAAATAATCTTGTAAATACTTGATAAACAACGACTTTTTTATTTTGCTGAACCGAATTCATCTTCTTATCTGATCCTTTTTCTGATGAACAACTCCATAAAATCAATACAATTAAAAGGCTTAATAATCTACTTTGTGTGTTCATTTTTTGTTTTTATTTTAGTGAAACTTTGATTTTTAATTCTTTGTTAGGATTCCATTTTAGTGGAATTTCTAATTGGTTATTTTTTGGAAATACATGCTCTCTATTTCCATTGATTGTCACTTTTTTTGGATTCCAATGAATATTGTGAATAATTAAAACAATGTCTTTTTCAGAAGAAACCCAATGTGCGCCAAATGCTGCTTCAAAATCAATTTCTAGCCAACGTTTTGAAATTTCAGCTTCAAATTCTAAGATTTCATAGGTGCCATTTTCAAAAGCATTGGCTGAAATTCCATCATCATTGTATAATTTTCGTTCACTGTCAAGAACTGTTGCATCGTGATAATAATGGACAATCAATTGATTTCCAGTATAATTATCAGTAGTCTGCACTAATTTTGTCATTAAAATAAACGCACCCGCTTTTACAAAAGTTGGAATGTTTTCTTCATTAACAGCTACAGTTTTAGTTTGCCCTCCTTCTATTATTTCATCAGTATAAAAATCAAACCAATGGTTGTTTTTTGGAAAATAAATATCTTTTGAAGTAATATTATTTTTTAGAATTGGTGTGATTAAAAAATCATTTCCCCAAAAATAAGAAGTTGAATTTGTGAATAATTTCTCTGAATCCTCCTCAAAAAATATTGGACGCATCAAAGGTATTCCTTTCTGATTATTTTCAAACGCTAAATGGTAATTATATGGCAATAGTTGATAGCGCAATTCAATGGCTTTTTTAGCTAATTGTTTGGCTTTTTCACTTCTAAAAACGGGTTCACTTGGAACATCTTCTTGAGCATGTGGTCTAAAAATTGGTTGAAAAACACCATATTGCAACCATCTTGTGTATAAATTATCATCTAAATTAGCACCTGCAAATCCACCCAAATCTGAGTGCATATAGCCCAAACCCTGCATTCCCATTTGCAACGCAATTTCAGGTTGTGATTGCAAACCTCCCCAAGTTCTATTGACATCTCCAGACCAAGGAATCATTCCAAAACGTTGAGAACCAGAATATCCAGCTCGCATCAAAATAAAAGGTCTTTCTGTTGGAAAATCATTTTTGTACCCTTCAAAAATCAATTTAGCCCAATCATGACCATAAATATTATGAATTTCATCAGCTTTTGCATTGTGAAATTTTACCCATTTTGGCAATACTTCAGGTTCACCTAAATCGCCCCAAAGACCTTTTACACCCATATTTAAAATATCTTTATAGATATTCCAAAACCAAGATTTTCCGTTGTTTTTATAAATATCTACAATACCAGTATTGCCAAAGTAAAAGTCATAAGTTGCAGGATTGCCAACAGAATCTTTTGCCAAAACATCTTTTTCTACAGTTTCATTCCATTTTTTGGAAGTTGTTAAAATAAATGGCTCTGTAATCAATACTGTTTTTACTCCTTTATTTTTTAAACGAGAAACCATTCCTTTCATATCAGGAAAAGAATCTGTGTCCACTTCCAAATTTCCCATAGTTCCTTGTACAGTTTTTCCAAACCAATACAAGTCTAAAATAATGGCATCTACAGGAATATTTTCTTGCTTGAATTTCGAAATGGTTTCCTCTGTTTCTTTTTGAGAATGATACCCAAATCTGCTCGAAAAATTGCCCAAAACCCATCTTGGAGGTAAAGGCTGTTTGCCTGTTAATTGGGTGTAATTATCAATCAAATTTTCCCAAGAATCACCCACAATAATTTGGTACGTTTTTCTTCCAGAAGTGGTTTCGTAAGTTAACGAATTGTCCTTTTTGCTATCAAAATCTAAGTAACCAATGGCAGGATTGTCAAAATGAATCAAGTATTTTTTAGATGAAATTGCAATTGGAATGGTAAAATTCATCAATTCCGAACGCGTTTCATAACCATAATGTGCTTTGTTATACAATTGCAAACGATTGCCACGTCTATTCATTCCTAAAGCTCTTGCGCCACCACCATATAAAACCTCATCTTCAGCGATTTGAAACTGAATTTTTTCGTGAATTGAGTCCTTTAAATATCCTAATTTTTCTGAAATCAACTCTTTTTGATGCGATTTGTATGAAATTTTAAAAGGTAATTTCTGAATGATAACTTGAATTTCTTTTGATGAAAAATGCAAATATTGAGTAGTCTCTTTATAATCAAAAAGAGCATTAATAGGTTTTAAAACAACTGCATGAGAATTCGAAGAATAGGTTTCGTTTGTGGGAATAAAACTAGTTTCTACTATATTTTCAGTATAAAATCGAATTCGATATATTCCATCATTTACAGAAATTATAAGGATATTATCATCAAAAACTGCATTCTGAAAAGTCCGATTTTCATTTTGACCAAATGAAAAAAATGGAATAAAAATTAAAAAATATAAAAGTATTTTTTTCATTAAAATATGATTTTTAAAATTTATAACTTCTCAAAAAACTGAGAAATACATTTATTTTTTTAAAAGAAACATCAAAGGAATATGTATTCTTTTTTGCCATGATTTTTCAGAATGATCAGCTTCAGGGAAAAATAAATTTCTAAAATTTTCAGCTGAATACCCATTGTTAGTATAAATTGAATCAACAGTTGAAGCGTATTGTGGATAATGACGATCTAAAGTTTGGTCTCCATAATCAAAATAAATTTTATGATTTTTCGCATCAGGAATATTGGCTGCAACATATCCAAAAATTGCACTTGGAAAAGGATTATTTTCTTGAGCCATTGCTCCGACCCAATGTGTTGAAATACAAGCAGCTCCTTTAAAAATCGTTGGGTATTCTGAAATTGCATACATAGACATCAAACCACCCATTGAAGAGCCAGCCACATAGGTATTTTCTTTATTTGAGTTTACAGAATACGTTGCGTCAATATAAGGTTTTAACTCAGTTATTAAAAATTTTATATAATCATCCCCTTTAAATTCCTTAGAAATTTTATTTTCATCAGCCTTTTTTAGAACTTCTTTTTTGGCATCTTTATCCATAAAATCCATGGCTTTTTCTGGAAATAAATCGTGCCAACGAATTTCAGGAATGTTATGGATTCCAACAACAATAAAATCTTTGGTAATTTTTTGTTCCATTAAATCAGTGGCAACTTCATCAATTTTCCATTCTTGTTTGTTCCAAGTTGTGGTTGAATCAAACAACATTTGTCCATCATGCATGTATAAAACTGCGTATTTTTGTTTGATAGAATAGTTTTTTGGTAACCAAACATCTACAGGTCTTGGAGTGATATTTTCTGATGGAAATGTATCAATTCTGATAAGTTTTCCTGCTGATAAAACGGCACTTTCTAAATGATAAGATTTAATCTTAGAAAAGGTCGCTTTATAATTTTGACTGCATGAAATTACCAATAAAAAAAGTCCACTAAAAAAAAGAATTTTCTTCATAATTAAAACTTTGTAGTTAGTATAATACTTCCTTTTTTAGAAAGTTCAAGTGTTTTGTTCCAAAGGATTTTCTCATCGGTGAGGATATTTTTTAAAGTTTTTCCTTGTAATCCTACTTCTTTAAAACGATTCAAATCGATTGAAATAGGTTTGTCATTTTTATTGATAATATGCACAATTGTTTCATCATTTTTGCTTCTAAAAAGAAAATATGTTCCGTTTTCGGGAGCAAAATGCAACGTTTCTCCTTCATGTATTGCTTCACTTTTCCTCCTAAAATTAAGCACTTTTTTTATAAAAAGTTGCATGTCTTTCTGAGCATCTGTAAGTCCTACACCAGTAAAAGCATTTACAATATCTCCATTCCAACCTCCAGGAAAATCAGTACGAATCAAACCATGATCACCTGGTTTTTCAAAATCGTTCATCAAGATTTCGGTTCCATAATAAATTTGAGGAATTCTTGGTAACATTAATAAATAACTCAACGCCATTTTGGTGTTTATAATATCCCCTTTTAATTGCGTGAAAATTCGGCTCATATCATGATTGTCTCCAAAAATTAGAATGTCTTTTGGGGTTACATAATGAAAATCATTTGCCAAACCCTCATAAATTTTCACCAAACCAGTATCCCAAGTTTCATTTTCGTTGAAAGCTGAAATGATATTATTTTGCATGGCAAAATCCATGGTTGATCTCAAATTTGATTCATAACCATCCTTATTTTTTGCCCCTTTTTGCCAATACCCAATTAACAAAGGATTGTAACTCCACTCTTCACCAACAATCGAAAAATTTGGATATTCGTTCATAATTGCTCCAGCCCAATTGCTCATAAATTGCTTGTCAGAATAAGGATAGGTATCTTGTCTAATGCCACCCAAACCCAACGTTTCAATCCACCAAATACTATTTTGAATGATGTAATTCGCCATAAATGGATTTCGTTGATTCAAATCGGGCATTGTATCCACAAACCAACCTTCGTTATTGCCATTTCTGTCAGATTTTGAGGCATAAGAATCTTGATTGGTAGTTCTTCTATGATTGGAAACTTTTACGGTTTTATGATTCCAATTCTCTTTATTTTCTTCGTAATATTTTTGGTTGTTTACCCAATCTTCAAAAGGAAAATCTTTCATCCACCAATGTTCTATTCCACAGTGATTTGCCACTTGATCCATGATAAGTTTCATGCCTTTTTTGTCCAATTCGTTCGCCAGTTCTTTGTATTCTGAAAGTGTTCCAAAACGAGAATCCACCTCATAAAAATCAGTAATTGCATATCCGTGATAAGAACCACTAAACATGTCGTTTGTTAAGACAGGACAAGGCCAAACAGTTGTAAAACCTAAGTCGGCAATATAATTTATGTTATTTGTAATTCCTTTGATATCTCCTCCATGACGAGCATAATTGTCTTTTCTGTTGATGGTTTTTTCATTCAAATTTTGATTGATATCATTGCTTTCAATACCATTTGAAAAACGATCAGGCGTGATTAAGTAAATTGCATCCGAACTATTAAAACCAACATATTTTTCAGGAGATTTTTGTCTGTCTTTAAGTTCATAAGTATGCGTTTTGGTTTTACCATCTTCGAAACTAAAGAGGATATCAAACTTTCCTGATTTGGTATTTTTATCAATTACTAAATCGATAAATAAATAATTATTGCTTTTTGCACTGTGAACTTTCTCAATACGAACACCTTTGTAAGAAATACTCGGTTTTGAAGCACCAATATTGTTTTCTTTTACCAATAATTGTAAAGAAGTATCTTTAAAATCAATCCACCAATTTGGGGGTTCAACACGTTCTAAATAAGTATTTGACACTTGATTTTTATTCGACGTAATATCAGCATTTTCATAAGCAAAACCCATAAAAATAAGAAGTAATAGTATTAATTTTCGCATGATTTATGAGTGTTAAAGAAAGTACAGTTAATTATTAAAAACCAACCGTACTTTCAAAAAAAAAACTACACAGTAACTAAATTATTTGATACAACTTTAATAGGTTTATCATTCACTAAAATGGTCAGTTCTTCATTTCCATCAACAGTGAAATGAGTGCCATTTTGTTGCACATTGATTTTTACAACCGTATTTCTAAAATTCACTTTAAATGAATACGAATTCCATTGTTTTGGAATTTTTGGTTCAAAAGAAAGCATGTTATTTTTGATTCGCATTCCGCCAAAACCTTCTACAATACTCATCCATGTTCCTGCCATTGAAGTGATGTGCAATCCTTCTTCCACTTCATGATTATAATCGTCCAAATCCAAACGAGAAGTACGTAAATAAAACGTATACGCTTGTTCAATTCTATTAATTTTAGAAGCCTGAATGCTGTGAACACAGGGCGAAAGTGAACTTTCATGTACTGTAAATGGTTCATAAAAATCAAAATGACGCGCCAATTCTTCTGTAGAAAAATCGTCTTCAAAAAAGTAAAAACCTTGTAAAGTATCTGCTTGTTTGATATATGGTGAGCGTAAAATTCGATCCCAACTCCATTTTTGATTGATAGGTCTTTGCGTTTTATCCAAATCAGCTACTGTAATTAATTCTTTGTCTAAAAAACCATCTTGTTGCAAAAATACTTGGTGTTTTTCAGAAAATGGAAAATACATATTGTCAGCAACATTTTTCCAAGCAGCCAATTCTTCCTCAGAAAAAGTAGTTTTTTCTTTAATTCTTTTATAATCTGTACTGTAATCTAACTTTAAAATCGCAATATTTTCTAAGGCATAATTGATACACCATTTTGCAATATAATTTGTATAAAAATTATTATTTACATTATTTTCATATTCGTTTGGGCCAGTTACTCCTAATATTACAAACTTGTTTTTATCCGAAGAGAAAGTAGCTCTTTGATGCCAAAAACGCGCAATTCCTATTAAAACCTCCATTCCTTTTTCAGGGATGTATGAATAGTCGTTTGTAAAACGGTGGTAATTGTAAATTGCAAAAGCAATCGCACCATTTCTGTGAATTTCTTCGAAGGTAATTTCCCATTCGTTATGACATTCTTCACCATTCATGGTTACCATTGGATATAATGCAGCACCATTTTTGAAACCTAATTTCTGAGCATTTTCAATGGCTTTTTCAAGATGATTGTATCTATATTCCAGTAATTTTCGAGCAACAGATTGATCTTTGGTAGCCATATAAAAAGGAATGCAATACGCTTCAGTATCCCAATATGTGCTTCCTCCATATTTTTCTCCAGTAAACCCTTTTGGACCAATATTTAGGGATGCATCTGTCCCCAAATACGTTTGATTAAGTTGAAAAATATTGAAACGAATTCCTTGTTGCGCTTTTACGTCACCCACAATTGAGATGTCTGCCATTTCCCAAATTTTAGCCCAAGATTGTTTTTGCATTTCCAGCAAATTTTCGAATCCAAAACTAACAGCTTTGTTCAAAATCTCTTTTGCAGCTTCAATTAAAGCATTTTTTGGATGATTTCTATCAACAACATAACCACCAAATTTATGAATTGAAAACGTTTGATTTTTTTTGATTTCTGATTGAAATGTACTTGAAACTAACTTTTCTTCCTTTTGATTTATAGCATCAACCAACAATTCTTTTCCATCTATAAAAATGGTTGATTGCATAAATGTACACGTATGAAAATGCGTTTTCATTGTTTTTGCAACAATAAATGATTGCTGATTTTGCTGAGAAACTTCCAAAACATCCCAAAATTGGTCAGCCCAATTGGAATCTACATTTGTAATAGAAGCATCCAAATAAGGAGTATATATGATTGTTGCATCCGAATTTATTGGAGTGATGTTGTAGCTTATTGCTCCTATTTCATCCAACTCTAAACTCAAAAAACGTTTAATTTCAACGTTGATTTTTACATTATTTTGCAAAATAGCTTCAAAACTTCTAGCCAACCAACCTTCTTTCATGTTGAGTTCTCTTTTAAATTTTGAAACTTCTTTACACGTGTTTAAATCTAATGTTTCGTCGTTAATTTTGATATTAATTCCAATCCAATTTGGTGCGTTTAACACTTTTGCAAAATATTCTGGATAGCCATTTTTCCACCATCCAACTCTGGTTTTGTCAGGATAATAAACTCCTGCAATATAACTTCCTTGAAAAGTTTCTCCAGAATAATTTTCTTCGAAGTTGGCACGTTGACCCATAGCTCCATTGCCAATACTAAATAAACTTTCAGAAGATTTTACTCTTTTCGGATCAAACCCTTCTTCGATAATTGACCATTCATTTGGTTGTATATAATCTTGATTCATTTCTTGTTATTTTAGAGTTAAAAGGCAAGAAAAAAGAGGAAAGAATTAAGATGAATTATTAATTAAGACATCTTCTTGGTTCTCTTTTCTTACTTCTTTTCACTTTTTTTCTAATCTTTTTTTTCTAATTGAATTAAATCGTTCATAAAATTGATACTGATTTCTGTAAAATCTTTAAAAATAAATGTTGCTTCTGATAGCACTTCTTTTTCACCAATGCCAATACTCATCATATTGGCAGCATTTGCAGCTTCAATACCAGCAACAGCATCCTCAAAAACGATACAATTTGTTGCTTCGACTCCTAATTTTTCGGCTGCTAACAAAAAAACTTCTGGGTCTGGTTTTGCTTTTGTGACGTTATTTCCGTCAACAATCGCATCAAAATACGACAATAATCCCACTTTTTCTAAAATCGGTTTTGCATTTTTGCTTGCTGATCCTAAGGCAATTGGAATAGTATTATCTTTTAAAAAATGTAGCATTTTTGGAACATCAGGAAGAATTTCTGAATCATCCATTTCTTCAATAAAGGCAAGATAATCGTCATTTTTTTCGATCATCCAAGCCTCTTTTTGTTCTTGAGTTGCAGTAACATTGCCCATTTCTAATAAAATATCCATGCAACGTTTTCTACTCACTCCTTTGAACAATTCATTTTGTTTTTGAGAAAATTCAAATCCTAACCGATTTGCTAGTTTTCTCCAAGCTAAATAATGGTATTTGGCGGTATCAACAATAACGCCATCCAAATCAAAAATAATTCCTTTTTTCATTTAAATAGTTTTTACAACATCATCTACATCTTTCACTTTATAAACAAGTGCAGCTGCAATTAAAAAGCTAACTCCACTAACCATCAACGCAAAAATAGCGTGATTGTTATAAGCATATTTTACGAGCGGCCCTCCAATCAGTGAATTTATAATTTGAGGAATTACAATGAAAAAATTAAAAATTCCCATGTAAACACCCATTTTCTTTGGAGAAATAGAACCTGCTAAAATAGCGTAAGGCATTGCTAAAATACTTGCCCAAGCAATTCCAACACCAATCATTGAAACTACCAACCAATTTTCATTTGGCATGATATAAATGGATAACAATCCCAAACCTCCAATGATTAGTGAAACTGAATGTGTTTTTTTTCTACCAAGTTTTTTGGCAATATAAGGCAATGCAAACGCATAAAAAGCAGAAATTAAATTGTAAACTCCAAAAAGAATTCCAACCCAATCTCCAGCGTCTTGATAAGATGCACTGCTACTATCTGTATAAGGTAAATCATATACGTGTTGTGCTATTGCAGGAACCGCAAAAACCCACATTCCAAAAAGCCCAAACCAAGAAAAAAATTGCACCCAACTTAATTGACGCATGGTAGTTGGCATTTTTTTGAAATCGTCAAAAATATCTAATAAACTAGATTTTTCTTTTTCGCCATCTTTTTCCATGGCATTAGAATGCGCTTGTTCGTCTTCAAAACTGTCTAATTCTTGTGGAGTGTATTCTTTAGTAGTGATTACGGTTACTAAAATAGAAATGATTAAAACAGCGGCTCCTAAAATAAACGACCAAATTAAATTTGCAGGAACAAAGCCAGCAGAAGTTTCATTGGATACACCAAAAAAATTCGTTAGAACATAAGGCAACCAAGAACCTACAACTGCGCCAAAACCAATCAACGCAGTTTGAATGCTAAATCCTAAAGTTCGTTGGTCAGTTCTTAAATTATCCCCAACCAAAGCTCTGAAAGGTTCCATAGCAATGTTGAAAGAAGCATCCATGATCATTAAAAATCCTGCTCCTACCCAAAGTGCTGGAAGAATTGCGATAAACATATCAGCCTGTGGCATTAAAATCAATCCCACAGATGCTAAAACAGCGCCTACTAAAAAATAAGGTTTTCTCCTTCCAAATATTCCCCAAGTTTTGTCACTATAGTGACCGATAATAGGTTGAACAATCAATCCCATTAAAGGTGCAATAACCCAAAACCATGAAAGTTCATGGACATCTGCTCCAAAAATTTGTAAAATTCTACTTGCGTTGGCATTTTGAAGGGCGAACCCCATTTGGATTCCAAGAAACCCAAAACTCATGTTCCAGATTTGCCAGAAACTTAATTTACGCTTTTCCATTATCGAATATTAAATGTGAATATTTCGATAAGTTTATTAGACTTATCAATTACTAAGTGTGAAATGTAATTTATTGATAAATCCTAATTTGGTAACAAATATATGTTTTTTTTATTATATCAATAAAAAACCTACGCAAATTTTACGACGACGTTTTCGTAGATTCTCGTAATTTTAAGTCACTTGAAATCACTATTTTCTTAGGTGTAAAAAAATCAGCTTTGTTCTCTATTCTTTCAATTAACAATTCAACAGCTTGTTTTCCCATCGTAAACCCGTGTTGTGCGATTGTAGTAATTGAGGGTGATGAATACTCTGAAATTAAGCCATCAGTAAAGCCAATAATTGAGATATCATTAGGAATATGCATTCCTTTTTCCTTGGCAATTCTCATAGAATTTGCGGCATAAATTTCGTTAACTGCAAACAAAGCATCAATTTCTTGCTCAAATACTTTTTCGATTTGGTTTTTGATATTTTCTTTTTCATTGATTTCAAGAATCAAACTTCTATCTGTTTTAATATAAGATTCAATCAATGCTTTTTCATAACCCAATCTTCTTAAAGTACCAACATTAACGTGATTTGGGGTTGTAATTAACGCAATTTTTTTACACCCATTTTTAATTAAATATTTGGTGGCTTTATATCCTGCACCTACATCATCAACAACCACTTTATCACAAGAAATATCATCTACAACTCTATCAAAAAGCACCAATGGAATATCGTCGTCAAGCAATTCAAAAAAATGATTAAAATCTTTATTTTCAAGAGTTTCATTAGCAATTGAAACGATTAATCCATCCACACTTCCATTCGATAAAACCCGCAATGTTTCTACTTCTTTTTTATAGTTTTCATTAGAAAAACAAACCATGATATGATACCCTTTTTCACTTGCAACAGCCTCAATTCCTTTGATTACTGTTGAAAAAAAATGATGTACTATTTTAGGAAGTATAACACCAATTACTTTGGTTTTTTTATTGCGCAATTGCAATGCCAAACTATTGGGTTTATAATTATAATAATTGGCAAAAGCTTGAATTTTGTCTTTCGTTTCTTTACCAATTTCATGGCTATCTTTCAGTGCTTTTGAAACCGTAGAAGTTGAAACCCCAAGTTCCTTTGCAATTGTCTTTATAGTAATTTTTTTCTTCATATTTAATAATTAGGCACTAATTAATGTTATTTATTGCTAATATAATAAATTTTTCTTAAAAAAAGTTGTCAACACGAAACCGATTTCGTAAATTTGAGAGTATTGATTTTAATGGGATACTCAATATATTTACAATGTGAAATGTGAATTTATTGTTAAACCAAAATCAAATTTACAGTTATTATTTAACAAATTATACATGAAAAATTTTAAATTATTGTTGATTGGATTTCTTTTAGTCTCCTCTTTTAGCATGTTTGCCCAACAAACTGTTCAAGGAGTTGTAAAAGAAAAAACATCTGGTGATGCTTTGCCAGGTGTAAGTGTCGTTATTAAAGGTACTACAAAAGGTACTGAAACGGATTTTGACGGAAAATTCACAATTGAAAACGTAAAAACAGGTGCAGTACTTGTTTTTAGGTATCTTGGTTTTACAGATCAAGAAATTGTAATTGGTACAAATAAAAATTTGGTTGTTGAACTTGAGACTTCTCTGGAACAACTTGACGAAATTATTGTTGTAGGTTATGGAACTACTACTGTAAAAGACGCAACTGGTTCTGTAGAAGCAATTACTTCTAAAGAAATGACCAAAGGAAACATTGTAACCGCTGAAAATTTAATTAGTGGACGAGTTGCTGGGGTAAACATCACCACAAGTGGTGCTCCAGGTTCTGGTTCTCAAATTAGAATTCGTGGTGGCTCTTCTTTAGATGCTTCTAATGACCCATTAGTTGTAATTGATGGTTTGCCATTATCTGGTGTTGATTTGAATAGTATCAACCCAAATGATATTGACTCTTTCTCTGTATTAAAAGATGCTTCTGCTACCGCAATTTATGGATCTAGAGGCGCAAATGGTGTAATCATTATTACCACTAAAAAAGGGAAAACTGATTATTCATTAAACTATGACTATCAAGTTGCTTTTGGAGAAATTAGAGATAGAATTTCTGTTTTTGATGGAGATGCTTACAGAAGTTTAATTGCTACAAGAAGACCAAATGATGTTGGCTTACTAGGAACTGCGAATACAAATTGGCAAAATGAAGTATTCCAACAATCAGTTTCTACTCAGCATAATTTAACTGCAAGTGGTCAAATTTTTAAGAGAATACCTACACGTCTTTCAGTAAATTTCTCAGAAATTGAAGGAAATATATTGACTTCTCAATTTGATAGAGCGAATGTATCTTTAACAATGAGTCCATCATTTTTTAATGATCATTTAAAAATAAATTTAAACTATAATAGAGCTTTTGTAAACGAAAGATTTGCTGATGCAGGTCAAGTAAATGCAGCTTTGCGTTACGACCCAACACAACCTGTGTATGACCCAACATCACCATTTGGTGGTTTTTATCAACATATCACAAGAACTCCAGGTGGAATTTTAATTGACAATGGAACAAGAAATCCAGTTGCTGCTTTATTACAAAATGATAATAGATCTAACAGATTTAGACAATTTGGTAATTTAAAAATTGACTATAAATTACACTTTTTACCAGAAGTTATTGTAAGTATGAATGCTGGTTTTGATAAATCTGTTCAAGATGGTACATTTTTTAGTCCTTTAAATAGTCCAGCAAATTATACAGATATTTTTGTAGGAAGTGAGGGGTCTTATACTAATGAGAGTTTAAATGAAAACTTTTATGCAACTTTAAACTATATCAATACTTTTAACAAATTCAAAACAGATGTTTTAGTTGGGTATGATTATCAGTCTTTTAATGGAAATGGAGATAGCACAGGAAACTTAAGAAATCCAAATGATCCTGGTTTTACTTCATATGTCAATACACCTGTTGTAATGATTGGTTTTCTAGCAAGAGCCAATATTACTTTCAATGAAAAATATTTATTAACATTGAATTACAGACGAGATGGAACTTCACGTTTTGGTCCTAATAGATGGGATAATTTTGGTGGAGCTGCTTTGGCTTGGAGAATGAGTGATGAAGATTTTTTAAAAGATAATAAAGTAATTTCTGAATTAAAATTGCGTGCTTCTTATGGTATCAATGGTCAACAAGATGGAATTCCTGGATCATTATATCTTGATGTTTACCGTTCTGGAAATCAAAATTCACAATACTTATTTGGCAATGATCCTATTGAATCAACCATTACACAAGGACGAAGTTTTTTGAAATGGGAAAATACTGCTACCGTTGAAATTGGAGTAGATTATGGTTTGTTTAATAATAGAATTTCTGGTTCTATCAATGCTTTCCAAAAAAACTCTACAGATTTATTATCTGACGCTCCTGTAGCAGATGTTTCAAACTTTACGAACAGAATATTTCAAAACATTGGAGATTTACAAGTAAATGGTTTAGAATTTACGGTGAATGCCGATGTTATAAAAAAAGAAAACCTAAACTGGAATGTAAACTTAAATGCTACTTATTTAGGTCGTGAAATTAAAGAATTGGCTCTAAATCAAGATATTCCTAAGGGAGATATCTCAGGAGGAACTGGAAATACCATTCTATTATACAGAGAAGGTTTTGCGCCAAATTCTTTTTATGTTTACAAGCAGTTATATGACACCGCAGGTAAACCAATTGAGGGTGCTTATGCAGATTTAAATGGAGATGGAATCATCAATTCTGATGACCGCTATTTAAAAGGAAATCCTCAAGCTGATTTTACTTTTGGTTTTCAATCAAACTTCAACTACAAGAATTTTGATTTGGCATTCAATTTACGTGCTAGTTTAGGAAATTATGCATATAACAACGTAAATTCTAGCTCAGCACAATATGATTTATTGAAAGATAATGCGGTTTTAGGAAACGTTCCTACTTCAGTTTTAAATACCAATTTCAACAGTACATCAGATGTTATCCTTTCAGATATTTACTTAGAAAATGCTTCTTTCTTAAGAATGGACAACATTACTTTGGGATACACTTTTGACAAACCAATCAAAAAATTTGCTTCTAACAGCATTCGTATTTGGGCGGGTATGCAAAATGTATTTACAATTACCAACTATTCTGGTTTAGATCCTGAATTGTCCAACGGAATTGACAATACGAATTTTCCAAGACCAAGAACTTTCTTGGTTGGTGCAAATATCAAATTTTAATTATTAAAGAAATAAAGATGAAAAAAATTATGAATTTTAACAAATTAGCAATCTTATTTCTTGTGATGCTAGTAGCGATGTCTTCGTGTACAAAAGACCTTGACATCACTCCACAAGACGATCAAGATTTATTAGGTGAAGATTTTTTTGCTAATGAAACTTCCTACAAACAGTTGTTAGCAGGTGTCTATGCAAACTTATCTTTGACCGGAGTTGATGGTCCTGGATCTTCAAATATTCAAGGCTTAGATGCCGGAACAAGTCAATTTGGACGTGTATTATTGTACTTACAAACTTTATCAGCAGACGAAATGATTTGGTCTTATGAAAACGACCCTGGAACTCGTGATATTCAACGTAATATTTGGAATGCAAACGATCCAATTATTTTAGGAATGTTCGGAAGAACGCACGTAACTATTGCATTTGCAAATAACTTTTTACGTGAAACTTCCGATGAAAAATTGACTGCAAGAAATGTTTCTGCCGCTACAAAAACTGAAATTGTTCGATACAGAGCTGAGGCTCGTTTATTGAGAGCAATGTCTTATTATTACATGATGGATTTATTTGGTCAGGCAAATTTTGCAACAGAAAATGACGCAATCAATGCGAAACCTATTGTTTACAATCGTCAACAATTATTTGATTTTGTAGAAAGTGAATTAAAAGCAATTGAAGGTGATTTAGCTGATCCAAAAGCAAACGAACATGGAAGAGCTGACAAAGGTGTTGCTTGGATGATTTTAGCAAAAATTTATTTAAATGCTGAAGTATATATTGGTCAAGCTAAATATACAGAATGTATTGATTATAGTAAGAAAATTATTGGTGGAGGCTACACTTTAGCAACCAATTATTTACATAATTTCATGGCAGACAATAATACAAACTCTGCAAACAATGAAATTATTTTCCCTTTAATTTCTGATGGAACGTATGTTCAAAATTACGGACCAACAACTGTAATGATTAACGGTTCAGTAGGAAGTTTAGAATCTAATGGTGCTGCTCTTGGAGTTGGTGCTGGAGGTTGGGGTGGTGCTCTACGTTTAAGAAAACAATTTGTGCAGTTATTTGACGCAAGTATTTTTAATAACGATACAAGAAATACCATCATCAAAGGAACTAGACCTATTGATATTTTAGATATTTCTGATAAAGATCAAGGTTTTATTTTAGAGAAATACTCTAATGCAACTTCTACTGGAAGTTTTGGTGTTGACCAAACATTTGTAGATACTGATTTCCCATTATTCAGATTGGCTGATGTGTATTTAATGTACATTGAAGCGCATTTAAGAGGTGGTGCTGGTGCAAGTCCTGCTGATGCGGTTTCGTATATCAATGCAATCAGAACAAGAGCAAACAATCCTCAAAACAACTTGACAATTTCTGACTTGAATTTGAACTTTATTTTAGATGAAAGAGCAAGAGAATTGCATTGGGAAGCTCACAGAAGACAAGATTTAATTCGTTATGGTAGATTTACTGGAGGTTCATACAATTGGGCTTGGAAAGGAAATGGAACTAACGGAATTGCTTTGCCTGCGCACATGAATTTATATCCAATTCCTGCAGCAAGTTTAGCTTCTAACCCAAATTTAACTCAAAATCCTGGGTATTAATATTTAAAATGAATTACAAATGATGAAAAATATAAAAAGATTTTCAGCAATCACACTTATTGGAGTATTTACAATGCTTTTCAATGCTTGTGACGACAACTCTGAATTGTTTACAATTTCGACACCAACAGCGCCTGTATTGGCAAGTGTAGGTTTCACAGAATTAGAATTAGATGCCGTGAACACAAATAATCCAGCGCTGACTTTAGATTGGGAAGAAGCAGATTATGGTCAACAAGCTTCTATCAATTATGAAGTTCAATTTTCAAGCGACAATGCATTTACAACTCCTGTAACAGCAGCAACTGTAACTGGTCAAACTTCAATTACTTTATCAATGAGTGAAGTAAATGCAAGTGCTGGAACTGCAGGTTTAAATCCATTTGAATGGAAACCTTTATACATGAAAGTCGTTTCAACCATTGGAACAAAAGCTGGTGTTCCTGCTGATTCAAATATCATACAAATAAATGTTTATCCATACTTTAATTATGTATTTAACGACTACTTTTTAGTAGGTGATGCAACCGCTCCTGGATGGAATAATAACAATAACAATCCTCCTCTTTATAGAGACTCTAATGATAGTAACTTGTTTTACTACACAGGAAGATTTTCTGAAGGAGGTCATTTCAAAATCCTTGAAACTAAAGGTTTATGGCAGCCACAATGGGGAACAAATGATGGTACTAAAATTGAAGTAAACCCAGGAACAGGTTCTGATCCTGAACGTTTTCCAACTGCTGGAGCAAGTGGTGTAACCGAAGGTTTTTATACTTTCCAAATAAATTTTGCAACAAACACGTTCACTTTTACACCTTTCAATGCATCTGGAATTACAAGTCCTGCATCTTTAACCCTCCAAGGTTCAAGTACTGCAAATGTAACCATGACTCAATTAGGTTTTGATGGTCATCAATGGTATGCAAACAATGTAAAATTAGTCCCAGGATTTGTTGAATTCTTAACTGATGGTGGTGCTAAATGGGGAAGTTCAACCTCGTTCTCAGGTATTGCTACAAGTGGTGGTGGAACGATTCCTGTTATCGTTGAAGACGACTATGATGTGTGGTTCAATGACTTGACTGGACGTTATATTTTAATTCCAAGAAATTTATAATATCAACTTAATTTAAAATATAAAAAATGAAAATTTATCTAAAAAAATTAAGCTACCTCATCCTTTCATTTGCCTTATTGTTAGGCTCTTGTGATGTAGAAGATAGCTTAACAATAACAACTCCAGAACCTGAGTTCGTTTTAAACACTCCCGGAATAAGTACTATTTTCTTAAATTTTGCTTTGCCAGAAAACCCTGCTTTTACTATCAATTGGGTTGATGATATCAATGCTGGTGCTACTTACAATGTTGAAATGTCTTTAGTACCTGAATTTACAAATCCAGTATCTTTAGGAACTACAAATTTATCAAACTTTTCAATGTCTGTAAATCAATTCAATACTGTCTTGAACAGTTTAGACGTGGTTTCTTTCTCAAATACTGCTATTTACATGAGAATTACAACTGGAAGTAGCATTTCAAATGTAATTTTATTCCAAGTTTCAAAATTCGCGGTTCAACTTCCTACTTTCACAAGTCCGTCTGCAAACACTGCTTTTGTGCTTTCAGACGTGAATCCTGATTTGGTTGCTGCAACTTTTACTTGGGATGATCCTGAAATCAATTCAACAAGCACTGTTCCTGTAACTTATGAATTACAAATGGCTCAAGCTGGAACTAATTTTGCAACTTTCGCAAATTTTGGTGAAAAAGCAGAAAAAACAGTTGAATTAAAACACGGTGAATTAAACACTGCTGTGTTGGAAAACAATGGTGTTGCTAGAAATGCTGCTAATTTTGAATTCAGAATTCGTGCAACTGCTAAAACTGCGTCTGGCGATTTGTTCAGAACTTCTGAAACGTTGACTGTTTCAATCACTCCTTATGATGTTGCCTTACCTCCTGCTTTGTATGTAGTTGGTGCTGGTGCTGTTGACGCTGGTTGGGGTTGGACATCTCCTGTAGAATTGTTATTACAAGGAAAAAAATGGTCTGGAAACATTAATTTATCTCCAGATAATGGTGGAAACTTCCGTTTTTTCACAAACAAAGCTTTAGAGTGGGCTTCTCCAAGTTATAATTTTCCATATTTCTCTGACAGAGGGTATACTATAGATAGCAACTTTGTAAATGCAAATGATGGTGATAGCAACTTCCAATTTATTGGTGCTGCAGGATCCTATTTCATCACTATTGATACACAAACCAAAACCATCACTTTAGGCCCTGCAGTTGTTGGTCCTAATTGTAACTTCGACCAATTATGGGTTGTTGGTGCTGGTGCTGTTGATGCTGGTTGGGGATGGGGTTCTCCTGTGAAAATTACGTGTACTGGAACTGGTAAATATGAAGGAAACATCAAATTAACAAATGATGCTTTCAGATTTTTCTCCGACAGAACTTTAGAATGGGACTCTCCAAGTTTCAATTATCCATACTATGCAAATAATGGTTATAAAATAGATGCAAGGTTGGAAAATGCGAATGATGGTGATAGTAATTTTAAATTTAATGGAACTCCCGGTGAATATGGTTTAACTATAGACGATATTAATAAAACAATAACATTAAGTGCACCAATTAAACTATGCGAATTTGATCAACTTTGGTTGGTCGGAGCTGGAGTTCCAGACGCTGGTTGGGGATGGGGTTCACCTGTTGCATTGCCTTGTACTGGGGCAGGAACTTATTCTGGTCCAGTAACTTTTGCAAATGATGCCTTTAGATTCTTTACAGATAGAACTTTAGAATGGGGTTCTCCAAGTTATAACTTCCCATATTTTTCAAATGATGGTTATACAATTGATCCAAGATTCGAAAATGCTGCAGATGGTGATAGTAATATGAGGTTTGTTGGTACGCCAGGAACTTATACATTAACAATAAATACAGTAAACAAAACGATTACTTTAAATTAATTTCAAAAAGGCTACACGATTAATCGTGTAGCCTTTTTTTAAAAAAACATCTTATGAGAAAAAAACTACTATTTATTACACTACTTTTTATTTCTCTATTCACAAAAGCGCAAGTTACTCTCAATGTAAGTGCTATTGAGGTTGATAAACCTGTTACAATTACTGTTGATATCAATAGTACACAAAGTAACTGTAATGGTATAAGCAATCCTGTAAAAGTATATATGCACGCTGGAATTGGTAACAAAACCAATGCTTTTGGATTTAATGTGGTTGGAAACTGGGGAAAAGATGATGGTGTTGGTTTAATGACCAATAACGGAAATGGTACTTATAGTATTACCATTACTCCACAAACATATTTCAACTTATCTCCTATTCAAATTCAAACTGCGGCTCAAATGGGTATGGTTTTCAGAAATGAAACTGGTACTCAAGAGCTAAAAGCAACAGGTTGTAAAGATTTTATTTTCCCTGTCGGAAAAGTACAACTGCGTATCACAAATCCAACTACAAGCCAAGTTTTAGTGAGTCCAGGAAATAATTTATCAGTAACTGCTCAAATCGATTTACAAGGTTCAACCACCGCTCAAGGTCGTATTGAAGTTTTCTTAAATGACGTTTCTGTAGCAACAGCAACTTGTGGATTTCCAAATTGTAATGCCACAATTACCAACGTAACTCAAGGTGGAATTGTGAGAGTTGTTGGAACACCACCAAATTCTACCGAAACTGGTCAAGCTAATTTTGAAATTATTTTAGCTCAAACTGTTGTTCAAGAAACGATGCCTAATGGATTATTAGACGGAATCAATTATCACACTGATGCTACCAAAGCAACACTTGTTTTAACAGCGCCAGGAAAGGATTTTATCCAAGTTGCAGGGAGTTTTAATAACTACACTCCTACTGCAGCTCATGTTATGAAACGTGATCCAGGTACTGGAAAATATTGGTTGGAAATCAGTAATTTAACATCTGGAAAAATTGAAACCTATCAATATTGGGTTTATGACCAAACGCCTGTTACGAATTCTCCTTCTATCGTAAAAACTGCAGATCCTTTTTCAACATTGGTATTATCTCCTTTTGATGATTCAGGAATTTCAAATGTAACATACCCAAATATACCAACGTATCCTTCAGGGCAACAGAGAGAAGTAACTGTTTTGCAAACAGGGCAAACTCCTTATAATTGGCTAGTACCCAACTTTAACAAACCTAAAGAAGAAGATTTAATTGTATATGAAGTGTTGATTAGAGATTTTGATGCAAATAGAAACATCCAAAATTTGATTGATAGAATCAGTTATTTCAAAAACTTAAACATCAATGCTATTCAATTAATGCCAGTCATGGAATTTGAAGGAAATGAAAGTTGGGGTTACAATACCGCTTTTCACATGGCTTTGGATAAATTTTATGGTACTGAAAACAAACTAAAAGAGTTTATTGATCTGTGCCATCAAAACGGAATTGCCGTAATTTTAGATGTTGCTTTAAATCATGCTTTTGGAAGAAATCCAATGGTTCGCATGTGGATGAACGATCCTGACAATGATGGTTGGGGAGATCCAAGTAGCGACAATCCCTATTTTAATCAAACTGCAAAACACAGTTACAGTGTAGGAAGTGACTTTAATCATTCCAGTGATTATACCAAAGAATATACGAGAAGAGTCATCAAACATTGGATTGAAGATTTCAAGATTGATGGTTTTAGATGGGATTTAACGAAAGGTTTTACCCAAAGTTGTTCTGGTGGAGATGATGCTTGTACGAATGGTTATTTACAAGACCGAGTTGATATTTTAAAAACATATGCAGATTATTCATGGTCTTTTGATGCCAATCATTATGTGATTTTTGAGCATTTAGGTGACCAAAATGAAGAAAAAGAATGGGCAAATTATCGCTTATCAGAAGGAAAAGGCGTTATGATGTGGGGAAAAATGACAGATCCTTATAGCCAATTATTGATGGGATTTAGCTCAAATTCGAATATTGGTGGTATTGGACACAAATCTCGTTCTCAATTTAACGGTCCAAGATTGATTGGTTATCCTGAAAGTCATGATGAAGAAAGATTGATGTATAGAGCTGTATCTTTTGGAAACGATGCTATTTCAAATCACAATGTAAGAGATTTAAACACTGCATTGTCAAGAATGTCAGCAATTGGTGCTGTGAGTTTAACAATTCCTGGCCCAAAAATGATTTGGCATTTTGCTTCATTAGGGATGGATATTTCCATTTTCGCTTGTAACAATGGCACTGTAAACGAACCTGGAGGAACTGATGGGGATTGTAAACTAGACACCAAACAACAACCACAATGGACAGAAAATTGGATGTCTATTCCTGCAAGAAAGAAAATTTATGATGATTGGGCAAGAATGAATGCTTTAAAAATCAACGAACCTGTTTTTGAGGGAGATTATACCATCACTTCTGGTACTTTATTGCCAAGAATTGATATTTATAATACCAATATTCCTGAATCGCAACTTAGAAATGTAATTGTTTTAGCCAATTTTGATGTGGTTTCTCAAACCGTAAATACCAACTTTCCTTTTGTTGGAAATTGGGTTGATTTGATGGATCCTTCAGGAAACACTACTTACAGCGCTTCAACAATTACGTTAGCTCCAGGTGCTTTCAAAATTTTTGGAAACCAACAAGCCACACTATCAACTAATGATATATCAATCAAAGAATCAATTTTAAACCTGTATCCAAATCCAACTTCTAACAGCTTTTCTCTTTCAAAAGAAGTAGCAAAAGTAATTGTGTTCGACATCACAGGAAAACAAGTAAAACAGTTCGCTGGGAATATTCTAAAAACCAACGTGTTCTCGGTAACTGATTTAAAACCCGGAATTTATTTTGTAAAAATTCAAGACGTTGAAGACAAGGTAGAAACCAAAAAATTAATTATTAACTAATATTAAATTAAAAAAAAAAATGAAAAAAAATTATTTATCAAAAACGCTGAGTGTGCTGTTTTTATCGCTTTTTTTAAGCGTGACTTCTCATGCTCAATTAGGAACAACAACCTTTAATACAGCCACAGATAAATCTGTAAATTATGGAGGGACTTGGACTGATGGCTCAAATCTAGGAACTGGATTTGGCTCTTGGGTTTTAACAAAAAGCGCAACTAATAGTGGCTTTTACATAGGAGGAACAGGTCAAGGAGATCCTAGTTTTGGCCTTTATTCCGAGAATAGTGGAAACTTTGCTGCTGCGCAAAGAAATTTTTTATCAAATCTAAAAAAGGGTGAGAAAATTTCAGTAAACGTGGGTCATACTGTTACAATTAATGGTGAAATATTTTTGCAACTTCTCGATGATGGCGTTCCTGTATATACTTTAAAATTTGTTGGAGGAGCTTCTAACTGGCAAATTAACGATGGTGGAGCTGATTTTACAATATCTCAACCTTATGCTGCAAATACTAGTTTAGCTTTTACCTTTACTTACAACGAGAATGGTACATATTCATATACATTTGGCGCAGCTAGTGGTAACGATTTTACCCCAAATAATGCTATTTCTGGGATAAATGGTATTAAATTTCAATCAACTAATCAAGGTGGAGATCAAAATTTTGGTTTCAATAATTTAAGCATAGATAGTAAATATACAATCACAAACAATAGTACTGTTGCCTCAGATGCTAATATTACAATTCCTTATTTAGAAGTGCAAGCAGGAAGTACTGTAAATATTGGAACAAATAGTAATACAACAATTTCTGGAGACCTTACTGTAAATGGTAATTTGAACATTAACTCAGGAAGCTCATTAATCGTTAACGGAACCTCAACAGGTAATGTAACCTACAACAGAAACTTACCAACCTCAAACTGGTATTTGATTTCTTCTCCAGTTTCAGGTCAGGCATACAATGATGCCTATGTAACTGATAATGGAATTGCATCTAGTAATGATAATCCTACAAACAGAGGAATTGCAACTTACACAACTGCCTCAAATGATTGGTTATATTTACAAGGTGGTGGTTCAGGAACTTTTAACAACGGTCAAGGGTATTCAGTAAAAAGAACTGCTACTGGAAATGTTTCTTTTACAGGAACCATTAATACTGCGGATGTTTCTGTAGCAGTTGTTGCAACTGATGGAGGTGAAATCAATAAAGGTTTTAACTTAATAGGAAACCCATTTACTTCACACTTACAAAGTAATCTTTTTTTAGCAGATAATACTGCAAATTTAGTGTCACAAACAATCTGGGTTTGGAATGGTAGTGCTTATGAAACGAGAGTAACTGCTCAGAACTTTGTTTTAGCTCCCGCCCAAGGATTTTTCATAAGATCTTCAAACGGAACAAATCTAAACATTGCTGAATCATACCAATCTTCAACTGGTGGAACTTTCTTAAAATCATCAAATACTGAAGTAAAATTGATGATGAATGATGGTACTTTTGACAGATTTGCGAAAATGTATTATTTAGACAACGTTACCAAAGGTTTTGACAATGGTTTTGACGGTGAAACTTTTGGCGGAATTGAAAACTCTGTGGATGTTTTTACCAATTTATTAGAAAATAACGAAGGTAAAAAATACCAAATACAATCATTGCCACTTGCTGAAATGGAAACTATGGTAATTCCTGTTGGAATCAAAGCTGCATCAGGAAAAGAAATTACTTTTACTGCTGAAGCACTAAATTTACCTAATGATTTGAAAGTGTTTTTAGAAGACAGAGTAACAAATACTGTAACTCGTTTAGACGAAGCTAACACTTCATACAAAATAACTTTAAGCGAAGCTGTAAATGAAACTGGACGTTTTTATTTACATACAAAAGCAAGTAGCGTTTTAAGCACTGCTGATATTACTTTAGAAAACATTAGTGTATTTTCAACAAACAATGGAACATTGAGAATTGTTGGTTTGCCTTCAGGAAAATCTAACTTAAAATTATACAATATCTTAGGAAAACAAGTGATGCAAACTACGTTTACTTCAACTGGTGCTCAAGAAATTTCATTGCCAAAATTAGCAACTGGTGTTTATTTTGTGCAACTTGAAAGCGAAGCAGGAAAGTTGAACAAAAAAATAGTTTTAGAATAATTTCAAACCACATAAAAACAAACATTATGAAAAAAAATATAAAAAATAGTTCCGCAAACAACCAAGAGATTACTCGTAAAGAGGCCATCAAAAAAATAGGAAAATATGGAAAATATGCAGCGCTAACTGCCATAGGCACGTATTTGATTTTAAATCCAAAAACTGCACAAGCTGTTAGTGCTCCTGCTGCGCCAGGAGGAGGTTTTTAAAACCTTTTTAATGTCTTATTTTTTAAAACGCCTCAAAATACGAGGCGTTTTTTTTTTACATCAATTAATTTTTTTACTTTTAGTTTTTTAAAAAAAATGAAACACAACACTAAAATCCTTTTTAAAGCCATTGAAGACAAAACCATTGTTTGGTTTTCTGCCAACAATGAATACGTAGTTGTTGAAAATGAAACAGCTGCTATTTTAGAGAAAAGACAATCAGGAATTTCAGTAAAAGAAATTGCTTCTGAAATTGCTGAAAAATTAAAAGTACCTTATAAAAATGCCAAAGAAATTATTTTGGAATTGGAAAATCACTTTTTCAAAGGCAAATATTCAGAAAATGTTCCTCATGTAAAAAATGCTGAAGGCATCAAGAAACCAACTTCTTATGGTTTTGTAGACTATTATTCGATCAATGAAATTGTGTGTAAAGTAAGCTATTTATCAGCAAAAGAACGGGAATTGATTCATCCAAAATTTGCACATTTAATGGCTGAACCATCAGAAAAGTTCCATCATGAATTTGAGGTTTTTATTGAAAATAAAAAAGTGTATTTGTTCATAAATCAACAATTCATTGATGCTTGGTACCATCAAGAAGTACATTATTTTCAGGGGAAATTTTCTATGGAATTGATTCAGAAAATCCATCAAAAAGAAGAAGAAGAATGGTTGGGCGTTTTTCATGCATCCGCAGTGAGTAATGGTAAAAAATCAATCTTCTTTTTAGGCGATTCTGGAAACGGAAAAAGCACCTCTTTGGCACTGTTACAAGCCAATGGTTTTATTTGTTTGGCAGATGATTTTGTACCTGTTGCCTCTGAAAATAATGAAGTGTATAGCTTTCCTGCGGGGATTTCTATCAAACGAAATAGTTTGACAACCTTACTCCCATTTTATCCTGAATTGCAAACTGCTACTGAATATAATTTTACAAATCTCAACAAAATAGTGCGTTATTTACCACCAAATAATGCTGATTTTAAAACGCATTTGCCCTGTGAAAAATTGATTTTTATCAAATATGAAAAAGATTCCGATTTGCAAGTGTATTCCATTTCAAAAATTAATGCTTTTCAGCAATTGGTCCCAGATTCTTGGTTATCACCTATCAAGGAAAATGTTGCGAATTTTTTAGATTGGTTTGAAAACTTACATTGCTATCAAATTACCTATTCTGACAACGAAAAAATGATTGGGAAAGTTCGTGAATTATTTGAGTAAAAGTTCAAAGTTTAAGAGTTTATCGGATTCTATTGTTTGAAGGTGTCTTTTGTTTGAATGTAAAAACGATTACTTAGAAAATTTTACGAAAACAAAAAAAACACAAAGAAATTGTTATCAGAAAACCATTGTGAATCTTCAAGATTCTCTAATGTGTTTTGTGTAATAGGTTGTTATCCTTTTTATGCAAAATTCATTTTTTGATAACCAATTTTTAATGTTTGATGTATATTAAAATTCAACAAATTTTAATTCTGAAAACTGAGACTAAAAACTAAACACTAAAAACCATCTTTAAACCTCTCAAAATCCAATCCTCCATAATTTCCTGAGCTCATCAATAAAACAACTGTTTTATCTAAATTTTGATGAAATAAAAAATCGCTAAATTCTTGCGGATTTGTAAAAATCGCCAAATCATCTCGTTCAAATGCAGTGGCAATTTGTTCTTTGGTTACCTCTTCCAATTGTTTTATTTTTACGGCGTTTGGTGAATAAAAAACCACTGCTTTATCTGCTGCATCCAACGCACCTTTATATTCGGCTAAAAATTCGGCATTCAAACTAGAATAGGTATGCAATTCAAGACAAGCCAATACAGTCCAATCGTTAAACTGCTCTTTTACAGCATTTGTAGTTGCAAAAACTTTACTTGGACTGTGTGCAAAATCCTTAAAAACAATTGTATTTTTGGGAGATGCAATTTTTTCTAAACGTTTACTAGCGCCTTTAAAACTGGCAATTGCTTCATAAAAGTCATCTTCGTCAATTCCCATGTGTTGACAAATCCACTTTGCTCCAGCCAAATTTTGTAAATTGTGCGTTCCAAAAATCTCCAATGGTAAATTGCCTTCAGGAGTTTCTAAATAGGCAATTCCATTGTCAATAAAGTGTTTTGGAGTGCTGTAAGGATATTTTTTGATATGATTTTCAGACGATTCAACAATATCTTTCACGTGTTCATCTTCAATATTATAGACCATGCTTCCTCCATTGATCATAGAATCCGTAAAAATTTTGAACTGTTCTTTATAATTTTCAAACGTTGGAAACACATTGATGTGATCCCAAGCAATGCCACTCAACAAGGCAATATTGGGTTTATATAAATGAAATTTTGGACGTTTGTCCAAATGCGAACTCAGATATTCATCTCCTTCTAAGACAATAAATTCATTTTCTTCTGTAAGATGAACCATTGTTTCAAAACCTTCCAATTGCGCACCAACCATAAAATCAACCTCTTTTTCGTGATAATTCATCACATGCAAAATCATAGAAGTAATGGTTGTTTTACCATGCGAACCTCCAATCACAACACGCGTTTTATTTTTGGATTGTTCGTATAAAAATTCAGGATACGAATAGATTTTCAAACCCAATTCTTTGGCTTTCAATAATTCAGGATTGTCTCCTTTTGCATGCATTCCCAAAATAACAATGTCAATTTTGAAAGAAATTTTCTCAGGAAACCAACCAAAAACAGGTGGCAACAAACCATATTTTTCCAATCGAGATTTTGATGGTTCGTGAATAGTATCATCACTTCCAGTAACTTGATACCCTTTTTGATGCAAAGCAATTGCCAAATTGTGCATTGCACTTCCACCAATTGCAATAAAATGAATGTTCATAAATGAGATTTATAAGGGTAAAAATACAAAAGCGAATGACAATATTCCGAAAATTTCAGGGTTTTATTATCAATTTGCTATTCAAAACTATGTTATTTAAAGATTGACGTTACAAAAATTGAAACAATTTATACATTTATTTAAGATTGTTAGTTATAGCGTATGAAAGCCCACTATAAGCCCACTATAAGCCCACTATAAGCCCACTGTAAGAACACTTTAAGAGCACATTAATGTATCAAAAAAGGGTTATTTATCATAGATAAAACCAATAATTATGCAATTCAATATAAATATAACTGATAAAAAATTAGTTTAACAATAATTTAAGATGTAACTTTGTGGAAGTAATAACGTAAAAAACACAACGGTTTTTTTGTATTTACAATTAATTTTAAAACAATAATAATGAGAAAAATAATCTTTACTTTAGGTTTAATGTTAGCCACATCTTTAACATTCACAGCTCAAGAAATCGCAAAAAATGCACTAGGTGTTCGTTTTGGGGGTAGTAACAATGGTAGTGGAGGAGAAATTTCTTACCAAGCTGCAATGGGAGAAAACAATCGTTTGGAAATTGACCTTGGTTTGGCAAATAAATTTAATGATTTCAAAATTACAGGATTGTATCAATGGGTTTGGAGTTTAGAAAACAGATTTAATTGGTACGCAGGTTTTGGTGCAGGATTAGTTTCTGCAAATGAAACTGGTGTTTTTGCTGCTGGTGTAGTTGGTATAGAATATAATTTTGATGCTCCTATCTTAATCTCTTTAGATTATAGACCTGAAGTTGGACTTTCTGGAGGATTAAACGGACTTGGTTCTGATTTTGCTTTGGCTTTGAGATATCAATTCTAGAAAATTTAAAAACTCAACTTTTAAAATCCTCTAATTCATTTTAGAGGATTTTTTTATTTTGGTGGATAAGTGCTTAAAATCTTAGAAATGGTTTTTTGAAAATACACTTCTTTTTCGATTGGAGTTCGATTTTGTTTTACTTTACTTTCCAAAAAAGCTTGCCAAAAAAGTTGTTCTTTTTTTGCAGTTAAAAATTCAATCGAAATAACTTCTAACACTTTTTTATTTCCAACAGGAATACCTCCTGAAACACCGAAAGCATTATTAAATCCAACATTTCCAAATCCAATTGCTAGTGAAGTTCTTGGAAGTTCATCAGATTTTTTGGAACTAAAATCAATATAAAAATCAGCAGTATCACTTCTTTTGAAGCCTTTTTGTTGCAAAGTGGTATCTATAACACGAATGATTCTAGTGACATCCAATTCATTCAAATCATTGCCTGCATTTTGAAAAAAACCATAGGTTTTGTAATTTGAAAAATCAGTAGTATCCTCAAAGTCAGTTACAACTTTTAGAGACGAGCAACTCATCAATACCATCAAAAAAAAGCCTAAAAATCGTTTCATCAAGTTAATTTTTTTGTTCAATGACCACTCTTGTTGGAGTGTCTTTTCCTTCAATAATACTTTCTGTTCCTTTGGCAACTGCCTGAATGGTTTGCGTTATTACAGTCATATTTAACGTAGTTGCTTCATCAGAAGCTTGATGATAATCTTTATCAACATCAATTGGAGTTGTAGAAAATGTATGCGAAGGAACTCCTAAACGAGCCAAAGAGGCATTATCTGACCTAAAAAATAAGTTGAATTTATCATAAGGATCTGGAAACAATTGATACCCAGTTCCTACTAAATTTTTCTGAATGATTTTTCCAAAATCAGAACGCTCAAATCCTGTTAACCAAGCTGTATTTGGCCCAAAACTGGGTGTTTTCCCAATCATTTCAAGATTTATTCCTGCAACAAATTTACTAGCATCAATGCCTTTTCCAAATTGAGTAGAGCCAATCAAGCCCATTTCTTCTCCAGTAAAAGCAACAAAAACCAATGTTCTTTCGTTGTTGTTTTTTTTCTTAAAATACTCAGCCAAAACCAAAACTGCAGTCACTCCTGAGGCATCATCATTGGCACCATTATATATACTATCCAATTTTCCAGCGGTTTTTTTGAAACCTAAATGATCGTAATGTGCAGAAATAATGACATATTCATTTTTTTTAGACTTCCCTTCTAAAACACCAATAATATTTGCAGTTGTTATGTCTTTATTTGTTCTTCTGTTGGTAAAAGTAAACGTTTGTCTGTAAGAATTCAATCCTTCAAAAGTGGTCAAACCAATTCTTTTGAATTCATTTTCGATATATTTTGCAGCTTTTTCAATACCAAGAGTTCCAGTTTCTCTTCCTTGCATTTCGTCAGAAGCCAATATATATAAATGTTTTTTGACAACCAATGAATCAATAAAAAAGTTGGATTTGGTTGTTTCTGAATTAATTGTTGATGGTTCTAATTGAATAACTTTTTTACTTGCATCACAAGAAATGAAACTCGCGAAAACTAAGAAAACGTAAATGAATTTTTTCATTATTTTGAATTTTAAAAGCATAAATGTAGGAAATAAAATTTCGTACTTTTACAAAAATTTTCTTTAAAATGATTTTATCTGAAATCCCAAACATAAAACACGTTAACGCTGGTAATTTTTTCTTATTGGCTGGACCTTGCGCTATTGAAGGCGAAGAAATGGCGCTAAGAATTGCTGAAAAAGTAGTTTCAATTACTGATAAATTAGAAATTCCTTATATTTTTAAAGGCAGTTTTAAAAAAGCAAACAGAAGCAGAATTGATAGTTTTTCAGGAATTGGCGATGAAAAGGCACTGAAAATCTTACGCAAAGTTTCTGAAACATTTGCAATTCCAACAGTTACAGATATTCATGAAGTTTCGGATGCTGAAAAAGCGGCTGCTTATGTGGATGTGTTGCAAATTCCTGCTTTTTTGGTTCGTCAAACGGATTTAGTTGTGGCTGCAGCTCAAACTGGAAAAGTGGTGAATTTGAAAAAAGGACAATTTATGAGTCCTGCTTCCATGAAACATGCTGTTCAAAAGGTAAAAGATGCTGGAAATCACAAAGCTTGGATTACGGATAGAGGCACCATGTTTGGCTATCAAGATATGATTGTTGATTTTCGTGGAATTCCAGAAATGCGTCAATTTGCTCCCACAATTTTGGATGTAACTCACTCTTTACAACAACCAAATCAAACTACAGGAGTTACTGGTGGAAGACCAGAAATGATTGAAACCATTGCCAGAGCCGGAATTGTAAATAATGTTGATGGATTGTTTATTGAAACTCATTTCGATCCAGCAAACGCCAAAAGTGATGGCGCAAATATGTTGCATTTGGATAATTTAGAGAAGCTATTATCAAATTTGGTGGCGATTAGAAAAACGATTATTCAATTATAATATTTATTTTCAATTTTTTTGATAAAAACCAAGATCTTTTCTATTTTTTATTTCATTCAATACAGCAATTAAGACTTCATCATTTATGGATTCTAATGTTTTGTGTCTGAGAGATTTTACTACTTTTCTGTTCTCAGAAATCAGAAATTTGTCATACTCAGATACAAAATCTTGCATCCAAAAACCAACATCTACATAACCCTTTTTTTCAACACAATTCAAGTAGCAAAAAGGTTTGTTGTCAATTGTAAAAAAAGGAATTTTCCACTTGAACTTTAACTCAACTTCTGGAAAATAATATTGAATAACAGATTGTAAATGCATTAAAATTTCGCGAAACTGAGTTGATTGCTTTAAAATGTAATTTTCTTCAGGCTTCATATTTTATTTTCTGAATGAATCAATTTTGTATCTTAGCGAAAGTTATCAAATTTTTATGACACCAAAAGAACACATTTCTGAAAACTTTGCTTTAAAAGGTTTTACCAGCATTCAAATAGGTTTTTACTTTTTATTAGCTTCTTATAGTATAAAAATAATTTTAGAAGGATTTTTGATTGATGACAATCCAATGGGAATGATGTCAGCCGAAATTATTGAGTATTTGATTGGAGGCATTGGTGTTTTTCTCTTTCTATTTTCATCTTTTGCGCTTTTTTTTAGTGCAAAAAGACGCGCAAAAAAACAAGAATTACCACTTTGGAATTCATTGTCAAAAAGAATTTTCTATAAATATATGGCAAGTTTTTTAGTGCTGTTTATTGCACTTATTTTTTTAATGAAACAAGGTTTTATTTATTTTATCACCCCTGTTTTCTTGTTTTTTTATGGGGCTAACTTATTATTCGTGAGTAAGGAAAACAATCAAAATATTCGAATTATTTCAGGAATTTGTTTGTTGTTAGCAATGATTTGCTTTTTAATTCCTAGTTATTGGTACGCTTCTATAACTATTTTGGGAATTGCTCATATTACGTTTGGAATTGTGGTAAAAAATTAGTTTTTCCTCCTAATTTCTCGAACCAAATCTTCCAAACCATTCAATTTTAATTCATACACCAAACCCAATTGTTGTCCTAATTTCCCTTTAGGAAAACCTTGATTTCGAAACCAAACCACATAATATTCAGGCAAATCAATCAAATAATAATCTTTGAATTTTCCAAAAGGCATTTTAGCAGCTGCTAAATCTATTAAAATCTGTTTGTCCATATTTAAATAAAATCTTTCAGTTATCAAAATTCAAAACTTAGAATTTTAAATCTTGAATTTTAAACTAAAATCCATCAACATACTCTTGCAAATAAGAAAAACGAGGTGTCAATTTTCCATTTTCAGTAATTTTTGCACGGTGTAAAATGCCGTTTTTATCTCCATCAAAAAAAGCAGGAATTACATGTTCTAGAAACATTTCACCAAAACCTTCACTGGCATCTTTGGGCAATTCACAAGGCAAATTATCTACAGCCATTACTACAATTGCGTTTTTATTGGTAAAATCAACTTCTTTTTCAGTAATTGGATCATATCCATAAATAGGATTTTCAATGGTTGATGCACGAATAGTACTTGCAATTGGCCCATTAATATCACAAGAAATATCAGCTATAAATTGAATTTTACAATCAGGATGTTTCGCATTTTCTTTAGTAAATAAAATAGGGGAACCATCTCCAAAAAAATGTCCTGCAATAAAGAAATCAGTTACTTTTGCAAATCTAAAAAAGTAAGATTCATAGGCTTCTGGATGATTATAAAAATCATAAATATCCAAAACTTGCCCATCTTTCCGTTTGTTATAATCCAACACATCAATCATACAAAATACAGGTTCAAAAAAATTATCTTGCAAAAATTCATTTACTGAGACTTGTTTGATGCACATTCCATCCAACATTTCTTTCGCTCCGAAAGCAACTTTTCCACTACCTGTTAACAAAATTTTGAGATTGGGAAGATTGATTTTTTGAAGCTGTTCAATCAAAGCATTTTGATTGGCTAAAGTGGAAGATTTTGGCAAATGAAAACTATTTTTTTTCAAACCAATAGCGCTAAAACCATTATATGTTCCAACAATTCCTGCATAACGTCCAAAACCGATTAAACGCGCACCATTTTCTTTCACAATCGTTTCATGGTCATACAATTCAATATTTTTAGATAAAATAGCTTGTAATAATTTTCGATTGTACGATTGCTTTTTGATAGTATGACTAAAGAAAAAGTATTTTTTATCGGGTATTAATGCATCAACAGGAACTTCCTTTACGCCCAATAAAATAGCACAATCAGAAAGATCATCCACTACTTCAAAACCTGCATTTTTATAAGCCTCATCCGAAAAAACACGAATATCAGAACTCTCAACTTTGATAGAAACTGATGGAAATTTTCTTTTTAATTCTTGCAGTTTTTCAGGAGAAAAAACAACTCTTTTGTCTGGTGGATTTTTACGTTCTTTAAGAATTCCAATTATCATGTATTACATATTTATTATTTATTGAAAGAAAATCAATAAAAATGATTTTAATATTGCTCGAAGATATTGGTTTTTTAACAGATTCGCAATGAGTTTTTTTCATACTTTTACATTCCACTTTTCAGTTGATTGAAAAGTTTCTTTGACATTTTGGGGACGACTGGTTTTGACAGCAAGGTCAGTGAAATTATAAGCATACCAAGGGATGAAATTATTCTTGTAAAACTCATTTCAAACCTATAAACGGCGAAGATAACTACGCTTTAGCTGCTTAATCCGAAATCAAGTAAGATTGGCCTCGGCACACAAGGTGTGCAAGCTTTATGTCCACGAAAAGCCTTGGTTTGCGGCGTTTCATTTTAGGGCATCGTAAAAGTAAACATAGAAAACCTGACGCTTTGATGGGTTTTCGAAACTAAAAAAGCTAAGTGAAAAGTAGGTTGTTTTTGACCAGCTTTTCAACGAAAAAACAAACAAAAACTAAGTATGTAGAAAGTTTTTTAGCTGCTTGTTTGGACCCGAGTTCGATTCTCGGCGTCTCCACAACAAAAACCTCAACTAACTGATAAATAGATAGTTGAGGTGTTTTTTTTGAAATATTATTTCTTTTTAGCAATTTTTATAAAATATAATTTCAACTAAAGAAAGTTAAATTTACATTTATGTTTTTATATTGCGCTAAAAATCTATTGATTTGAAAAGAATTATAGTTTCTGTTACCAATGATTTAACCACAGATCAACGAGTTGAAAAGGTTTGTAACACTTTACATAAAAACGGTTTCGAGATTTTATTGATTGGCAGAAAATTAAAAACCAGTTTGCCTATTGAAAGAAATTACAAAACGAAACGATTTTCACTTTTTTTTAATACTGGATTTCTTTTTTATGCAGAGTATACTTTTCGATTGTTTTTTTACTTATTTTTTTTAAAAAAAGACTTACTTCTTGCGAACGATTTGGATACTTTATTGGCAAATTATTTGATTAGTAAATTACAAAGAAAAAAAATTATTCTAGATTGTCATGAACTTTTTCCTGAAATTCCTGAATTGGTACATCGTAAAAATGTAAAAAATGTTTGGCTCTTTTTAGAGAAAAAGTTAGTGCCGAAAGTTGAAAAAAAATATACTGTTTGCGATAGTATTGCCAATTATTATCAAGAAAAATACCAAACACATTTTGAAGTTTTCAAAAATTTGCCTCGTAAAAAAGAAATTGAAAAAGGCGTTTTCCCTTTTGATACAAAATCTAAAAAAATCATTCTTTATCAAGGTGCAATAAATGTTGGTCGTGGATTAGAATTAATGATTGACACTATGAAACATATTGATAATCATTTATTTATCATTGTTGGTAATGGTGATATTTTTCAACAATTACATAAAAAAGTACGTTTAGAAAAATTAGAAGAAAAAGTACACTTTTTAGGAAAGATGTCTCCTGAATCACTTCACAAAATGACACCTTTAGCTGATTTAGGAATCAGTTTAGAAGAAGATTTAGGACTAAATTACAGGTTTGCTTTACCTAATAAAATTTTTGATTATATTCAAGCAGAAATTCCGATTTTAGTTTCAGATTTACCTGAAATGAAACAAGTTGTTTTAGATTATAAAGTTGGCGAAATTGCCACAAACAGAAATACAAAAGAATTAGCAATTCAAATTCAAACGATTTTAGAAAAAGATTTTTCAAATCAATTAATAAAAGCAAAAAAAATACTCGTTTGGGAAAATCAGGAAGAGAAAATCTTACAATTTTTCAAAGAATTAATTTAGCTTTTTTTATATCGATGAGGATTTTCTCTGATGCCTTTTTTAAATAATTTTCGAACTGAACTTCTTAATGCACTATCTAATTTTAATAAAAAATCTCTCACTTTTTCCTCAGGTCTTCCTCTAAAAGTGGTAATATGAAAACTGTCTGAAACCAATAATGGCTGCTCTGAAAAATAATAATTAGACACGCAACATCTCACCTCATTCACCACAACTTTAGTCACTGAATGCCATGATTTTTGATGCGTTGCCATCACCACCAATCTGTTAAATTTACTTTCTACTGTTATTTGTTTATGTTTTAAACCTTTTGGCCAAAGCTCTAAATTACCTCCGTTTTCAACTTTCCAATCCGGAGTAACATAATATAACAAATTCAAAACTCGCCAGCGATTTCGATCTTTATCATGTGAATTGTCTAAATGGGGATTTAAAAAATTGTCTTTTTTCATGAGTGATAAGCCTCCTGCATATAAACTTGTATCAGGAAAAACTTGCTCAATTCCACAAATATTTGCCACTAAATCCACAATTCTATCATCTTGAAAAGCATAAATAACTTCCTCTAATAATGGGTTAAATTTATTCATCTGAAAAGCAGTAAACTTGAATTCTCTGAGACTTTTTCTTTTGACTGAATCATTAACATTTGGAAATTTATGATAGATTTCTAAAGCCAAATCTTTGGGCAACAGATCATCAATAAAAAAGTAACCAATCGTTTCTTTGGAAATCAAAAATTGTTTTTTTAAAGAATCTTTTTTTAATTCAAGTTTTGCTAAAATAATATTAGCAATTTCATTTTTAGTAAAACTCATAATTCTTTTTTTGAATTATAAAAGTATTGATTTTTAAATACTATTTTTGTTTGAAATGGAAAAAAAAATACACTTTGTTTCTTTTGATATTCCTTATCCTCCAAATTACGGTGGAATTATTGATGTTTATTACAAAATCAAAGAGCTTTCTAAATTAGGGGTTAAAATTTATCTACATTGTTTTGCACAGAAAAACGCCAAAAAACAAATTGAACTTGAAAAAATTTGCGAAAAAGTGTTTTATTACGACCGAAATAACTTTTTCTATTCCTTATTTTCTTTGCTGCCATTTCGTGTTAAAAGCAGATCTAATCACCTTTTAATCAATAATCTAAAAGCTATTCAAGCACCAATTTTATTCGAAGGTTTGCAATCTACATATCCGATTTATAAAGAAAATTTTGAAAATTGCTATGTGAGAGCTCACAACATTGAACATACTTATTTTTATGGATTAGCGAAAAGTGAAAAGAATATTTTTTTAAAAATATTCTTTTACATCGAAGGTAAAAAACTCTACAAATATGAAAGAATAGTAAAAAAAGCAACTGGTATTTTCACAATTTCACCTTTCGAACAACACTATTTTAATCAAAAATATGGTGAAAAATCAACCTATATTCCTGTATTTTTTGATGAAAATAAAAATAATTTTCATGTATCAGAAACTCAAAAATTCATCCTATATCATGGAGATTTGCGAGTTTCGGACAATGTGAGAGCCGCACTTTTTTTAATCGAAACTTATAAAAAAACCAATTATCAATTTATTGTTGCTAGCAATTGTAAACACAAGAAAATAATTTCAGAAATTCAGAAATATCGAAATATTACTTTCGAAGACATTCCCAATCAAAAAGATTTAGAAATATTATTGAATAAAGCGCATATCAACACACTCATTTCTTTTCAAAAAACTGGCATCAAATTAAAACTTTTAAATGCTTTATTCAAAGGAAAACATATCATTGGAAATTCAAAAATGATTGAAGATACAGGCTTAGAAAATCTCTGTGAATTAGCAAACTCAAAAGAGGAAATTCTTGCGAAAACAGCGATGCTTTTCAACAAAGATTTCTCAGCGTCAGAAATAGAAGATCGTTCAGATAAATTGACGTTTTTGCAACCTGAACAATCCGCAAAAAAAATTATAGACATTGTTTTTAAACAGTAGTTACTTGTTGTGCCACTTCATACAATTCAGTTGCTTCAACTTTTAACGTCTTGTGTTTGAATTTCACAATCAATTGATAATCATGGGTTGCCATTAAAACTGTTTTGCCTGATTGATGAATTTTGTTCAACAATTCCATTACCTCAAGAGAAGTTTTTGGGTCTAAATTTCCTGTTGGTTCGTCAGCCAAAATCAATTCAGGGTCGTTTAATAATGCTCTTCCAATGGCAACTCGTTGTTGTTCTCCACCCGAAAGTTCGAAAGCTTTTTTATTGATTTGTGATTTCATTCCAACTTTTTCTAAAACTTCTTCAATTTTTTGGTTAATTTCTTGCTTATTTTTCCAACCTGTGGCTTTCAAAACAAACTCTAAATTTGCAAAAACCGAACGATCTGTTAGTAGTTTAAAATCTTGAAAAACGATACCAATTTTTCTTCTCAAAAAAGGAATTTCTCTCTCTTTTAATTTTACCAAATCAAATCCAACAACAGTTCCAGTTCCTTTTTGAAGTGTTAAATCACCATACAAAGTCTTCATCAAACTACTTTTCCCGCTTCCGGTTTTTCCAATTAAATAATAAAATTCACCTTTGTTTATTGACAAGTTTACGCCTGATAAAACAAGGGCTTCTCCTTGATAAATTTCAGCATTTTCTAAATGTAAAACTGGGTTTTCCATAAAAAATCATTATTTTTACAAACTTATAAGTTTTATTGATTTTACACTAAAAAATCACAACAATTCTTACATTTGAAGTATTAAAAAATTAAAAAAAAATACTGCATCCCAACAAACTCGAATTTTATTCGTTATCAATACAACTAAAATTAATGGTATGAAATGCTACTTTGAAAAAAAACGTTTATTCACCTTTTTATTTCTTTTAGTAACGGTGTTGCAATTTTCACAGCAATCAATTATTGATACTAGTGTTTTAACAGATTTCAACAATGCACTTCAATTGTATAATAATAAAGCGTATGCAGCTGCACAAAAATCGTTCGAAAAGGTAACTAAAAACAGTGGAAAGAGCTCTAATTTAAAAGCTGAAGCTACATATTTTGAAGCGATGTGCGCTCTCAAATTGCAACAAACAGATGCAGACCAAAAAATATTAGATTTTGTTGAGAAATATCCAAATAGCTCCAAAAAAAATCAAGCATTTTTTAACGTTGCTAATTATTATTTCGCCAACCAAAAACCAGCGTATGCTTTAAAGTGGTATGAAAAAGTAAATAAAGAAGTGCTTTCCGAAGAAAATCGCAAAGAACTAAATTTTAAAACTGGCTATAGTTTGCTGGTTTCTAACAATTTATCATTGGCTAAAGATCGTTTTTTACCTCTAATTAATGATGCAAAATATGGAAATGATGCCAGATATTATTATGGTTTTATCGCTTATAAATTAGAAGATTATGGCATCGCAGAATCCACTTTGAAAGAAATTGCAGACAATAATTCTTACAAAGCTGAAATATCCTATTATTTGTTGGATATCAGTTTTAAATCAGGAAAATTTGAAAGGTGTATCAAAGTTGGTGAAGAATTATTGAAAGATAAAAGAAGAAAAGATAGTTCAGAAATTTCAAAAATTGTAGGTGAAAGTTATTTCAATCTTGAAAATTATGCAGCAGCAATTCCTTTTTTGAAAGCATATAAAGGGAAAAACGGCAAATGGAATAACACAGATTATTATCGGTTGGGTTACGCTTTTTTCAAGCAAAATGATTTTGAAAATGCCATTGCTTATTTCAACAAAATTATTGATCAAAAAAATGCCGTTTCACAAAATGCCTACTATCATTTGGCTGAATGTTATTTAAACATAAGCAAAAAAAATGAAGCATTAAACGCTTTTAAAACTGCAAGTGAAATGAATTTTAGGGCAAAAATTAGAGAAGATGCCGCTTTAAATTATGCAAAATTAAGTTATGAAGAAGGAAATCCGTTTGAAAATGTGGCTGATGTGCTTCAAAACTACTTGAAAAATTACCCAACTTCTACTTCATATAAAGAAATAAATCAATTAGTTGTGTATTCATTTATTCACCAACAAGATTATGAAGGCGCTCTAAATTATCTGAAAAAGAAAAAATCCGAAGACAATACAGCACTCACTTTAGAGGTTTCATTATACAGAGGAATTCAGCTTTTTAATGACCAAAGATTTACGGAAGCGTTGACCTATTTTACCGTCAGTAAAAAATCTTTGGTAGCTGAAATTTATCAAAAAGGATATTATTGGGAAGCAGAAACGCTTTATAGATTAGGAGATTATGAAGAAGCTTTGACCAAGTTTATTTCCACAACAACCCTTGAAAAATCGAGCAAAACTGAAGAACTTCAATTGATTGATTATAACTTAGGGTATTGTTATTTTAAGCTAAATAAATATGCAGAAGCCATTCGTTCTTTTAAAATTGTGCTTCAAAAAAAGGATTTAGAAAACGAGTTAAAACTAGACGCAACTCTAAGATTAGCAGACAGTTATTTTGCAATCAGTAATTTTAGTGATGCCATAAAATCATATCAACTTGTGGTAAATGAACTGGGTAATGGAGCAGATTATGCACAATATCAAATAGGAATGAGTCATGGTTATAGAGGTGAAAATGTTCAAAAAATTGACGCATTGAAAAAAGTAGTGAACAACTACGAAATTTCAATTTTGAAAGATGACGCTTTATTTCAATTGGCAAATACGTTTACAACACTAAAAAATTCGAAAGAAGCACATGAAGCCTATGATCGATTGCAAAAAAATTATCCAAAAAGTGTTTTTATTCCAAGAGCTTTGGTAAGACAAGGTTTGTTGTATTATAATGGAAATGAAAATGCAAAAGCACTTGAAAAATTCAAACAAACTGCGAGTAAATTTCCAAATTCTCCTGATGCCTTAGAGGCTTTAAACAATGCAAAAAATATTTATATTGACGAGGACAAATTGAATGAATTTGTTGCTTGGACAAAAACATTGCCATTCGTAAATGTGAGTGAAACAGAACTTGAAAAATCGTCTTTTACGATTGTTGAACGAAAATATTTTGAAGACAATAATAATCAAAATACCATTTTGAGTCTTACAAAATACTTGAAAAATTTTCCTGAAGGAGTAAATGTATTAAAAGCAACTTATTATTTGGCGACAACCTATTTTAAAGAAAAAGAATTTGACAATGCAATTCCATATTTTGAGAAAATTTTAAAAGCTGGACAATCCAATTACAGTGAAGATTCATTGGCGAAATTAGCCGAAATTCAGTTATCAAAAGAAAATTATGATGCCGCAATTCCGCTTTTAGAACGTTTAGAACAAGAGGCTTATGAAGTTGAAAATAGTGTTTTTGCACAAAGCAATTTAATGAAAGCATATGACACCAAAAATGCTCACGAAAAAGCGTTGGCTTTTGCCAAAAAAGTGTTGTCAAAAACGGGAATTGATGCAACTTTAGAAATGGATGCAAAGACTATTATTGCAAGATCTTCATTTAAACTCAACGATTTTGAAACCTCCAAAGAATATTATCAAACTATTGAAAAAAAGGCAGTTGGAGAATTAAAAGCGGAAATATTATACTTTGATGCTTTTTTTAAAAATCAAGAAGCAGCGTATCAAAAATCAAACGAAGTCGTGAAAAAATTGATTGCAGAATATGCTTCCTATAAATACTGGGGTGTGAAAAGTTATGTAATAATGGGTAAAAATTATTATGGTTTGAAAGATGCTTATCAGGCAACTTTTATTCTTGAAAATGTGATCAAAAACTTCAAACAATATGAAGATGTTGTCAAAGAAGCACAAATTGAATTGACCAAAATCAAAGAAATTGAGGCCAAAACAAATAATTCAATCAATCCTCAAATAAAAAATTAATGAAAAAAGGTTTTCTAATTGTACTAATTTTATGCGGTTTCAACGTTTTTTCACAAAAGAAAAACAACGAAAAAGTAAAAGATACTGTAAAAACTGAAGTAGTTGAAGTAGTGACAGCGTACAATCCAAAAATTGCAGATGCAAATAAATTAAAGAAAAATCCAAGTGTAAAACTGTTGGAAAAAACTAAAAAGCAACCTTTAAAATACACTATTTTTTCGGTACCTGTTGCTTCTACTTTTGTGCCAAAAAGTGGGGTTGTAAAAGGAATTGATGTTGGTATTAAAGAACGAATTTACGATAATTTTATAGCGGCAGGTTTTGGAAATTACTTGTCACCTTATTTTGAAACTTTTTTACATAAACATACTCGTTTTCAGAGTGAATTTAGACTTTCAGTAAAATACAACGCGTCTTTTGACAATGTTGAAAATACAGTCTTAAATAGTAATTATTCGAATCTTGGAGCAAGCATTTTTTACAAACAAAATGAAAGGTATTTTGATTGGAAAGTAACTTTAAATTCCCAAAGAAATGAGTATAATTGGTATGGAATTACGCCAAATTCTTTGCCTACAAATACCATAAATGCTATTGACGAAAACCAAACTTACAATTATTTTAATGCTGTTGGCAAGATTGATTTTTTAGATTCTTATATTGACAAAAGTTGCTTTTCGTTCTCTTATTTTACTGATGCTTTTAACAGCTCAGAATTCTTGATAAGTTTGGATACCGATTTGGATATACCTTTAAGTTTTATCAGAAAAAACTTAAAAATAAATACCAACCTTGAATATTTGAAAGGCGAGTTTGAAAACAATTACTCTAACACCAATAAGTTGAATTACAGTATTTTTACCACAAAAATAAATCCTGAATACAACAACGTTTTTAACGGATTTTCAGTAAAATTAGGTGCAAAATTGTTTGCCTCATTTGATGGACAAAATAAGTTGAATAATTTTTTGGTATATCCTGATGTTAAAATTCAAAAGGAAATATTTAAAGAAAGTTTACAGGTTTATGGGGGAATTTCAGGAGATTTAAAAACAAATACTTACAAGAATTTTTCTGAAGTCAATCCATTTGTTTCCCCAACTATATTCATCACTCAAACTGCTGAAAAAATGAATACTTTTTTTGGTTTTAATGGGGTTTTGAACAACATTGTTAGTTTTAATGTTTCTGCAAGTTTTAAAAATGAACAAGACAAACCTTTATTTCTCAAAAACAATTCAAAATCTGACGGAATCTCCACCTCAGCAAATGGCATAAATTTTCGAGGTTATGAATATGGAAATTCTTTCGGAATTGTATATGATGACGTAAAAACTACATCAGTTTTCACAGAAATAAGTTACGAATTTTCAAAAAGAATCACTCTTGAAACCAATTTTCAGTTTGATAGTTTCAACACCACTTCTGAAGTTGAGGCATGGAATTTACCAACATTTCTGGGAAATTTAATCGCAAAATATAAAAATGAAAAATGGTATGCAACTTCAACAATCTTGTTTGTTGGTGATCGAAAAGATGTTTTGTATAACGAAAATTTCCCTTCAAACTCGAAAACTTTACAGGCAATTCCTTCCTTTTTTGACTTCAACTTAAATGGTGGTTATCTTTTTAATGACAAATTTTCGGCATTTTTAAAAATAAATAATCTGTTGAACAATAATTACCAACGATTTGCAAATTTTGAGGTACAAGGTTTCCAAATTTTAGGAGGTATTACTTATAAATTCGATTTTTAAAATTAAAGACATTTCACTTTGTATTATTTTTGTAGATTTATAAAATTAAACTAGTAATTATAAAATGAAAAAATTATCACTTTTAATTTTAACAATATTTATAGTTTTTTCTTGTGCACAAAAACAAGAAAAAGCAATCATTTCTGATGAATTAACTGAGGAAGAAATTCAAGACTCTACAAACATTAAAAAACTATTTAACAGCGCTTTAACAGAGGGAAAATCCTATGAATGGTTGCGCGATTTGACTCAAAATATAGGCGGTAGATTGTCTGGCTCGCCTCAAGCCCAAAAAGCCGTTGAATGGGGAGAAAAATTAATGAAAGAAGTAGGTTTAGATTCAGTCTGGCTGCAACCTGTAATGGTGCCACATTGGGTTCGTGGAGAAAAAGAAATTGCAACTTATACGACCAATGGAACTCAAAAAAATGTACCAATTTGCGCTTTAGGATTCTCTATAGCAACACCTTCAGAAGGAATTTTAGCCGAAGTTATAGAAGTAAAAAGTTTGGAGGAAGCCAAAGCTTTAGGTTCAAAAATGGAAGGCAAAATTGTTTTTTTCAACAGACCTTTTGACAACACTTTGATTCACACTTTTAAAGCTTATGGAGGTTGTGTAGATCAACGTGTTCAAGGCGCAGCAGTTTGTGGAGTGTTTCGTGCAAAAGGCGTAATTGTGCGTTCAATGACCAATTCAATTGACGATTTTCCACACACAGGAACCATGCTTTATGATGATTTATCTGAAGAAAAATACATTCCTGCAGCAGCAATAAGTAGCAAAGCTGCCGAAATTTTAAGCGCTGATTTGAAAGAAAATCCAACCTTAAAATTCTATTTTAAGCAAAGTTGTGAAAATTTACCAGATGCACTTTCATTCAATGTTATTGGAGAAATTAAAGGAAGCAAAACTCCTGAAAATATTTTTGTGGTTGGTGGACATTTGGATTCTTGGGATTTGGGTGAAGGCGCTCATGATGACGGAACAGGAATTGTGCATTCTCTGGAAGTTGCTTATCTATTCAAAAAAAATAATATCAAACCAAAAAACACAATCAGAGTTGTCTTTTTTATGAATGAAGAAAATGGTACAAAAGGCGCAAAAAAATATGCAGCATTGGCGAAATTGAATAAAGAAACCCACATTGGAGGTTTAGAATCTGACTCTGGAGGTCACACACCAAGAGGATTTTCAATTGATGCAAATCAAGCAAATACAACACTTTTGCAAAGTTGGAAAAAACTATTATCACCTTATGGTTTGCATGAATTAGAAAAAGGTGGTTCAGGTGCAGATATTAGTCCTCTAAAAGGTGAAAACGTAACTTTAGTGGGTTACAAGCCTGATTCTCAAAGATATTTTGATTATCATCACACAAGCAGAGACACATTTGACAAAGTTAATAAACGCGAATTAGAATTGGGAAGTGCTTCAATGGCTGGAATTATTTATTTGATGGACAAATATTTATACAATGACACACCTGTGAAACCATAAATTATGGAAACTATAGTGTTCATTTTAAAAATAATTTATGGTGGATTTTTCTGTTTTGCGGGAATTATGCACATCATAAAACCTGATTTTTTCAAACATTTCATTCCTGATTTTTTACCTAAAAAATTGGTGAATTATGTGGTTGGAATTTTAGAATTCAGTGTTGGTTTTGGATTATTTTTTTCAGAAACTGTAAAACTTGCATCTCTAGGAATCATCATTTTATTGGTAATTTTCTTACCCATTCATATTTGGGATGTAACTAAAAAAAGACCAGCAATTGGATCTAAAAAAATTGCTATTATTCGAATTCCATTACAATTTTTATTGTTTTATGGAATTTATTTAGTGTATTTAAACTCATAAATTTATCATGAAAAAATTCAGTCTAATTATTGTTTTTTATTTTCTATTTATTGCTTGTCAAAAAGAAAAAGTAGATTTAATTGTCATTAATTCAACTACATATACTGTTAATAATTCATTTGAAATTGTAGAAGCATTTGCCATAAAAGATGGAAAATTTATAGCTGTTGGTTCTAGTACTGAAATTCAAGAAAAATACCAAACTGAAAATTTACTTGATGCTAAAAACCAAACCATAGTTCCTGGTTTGATTGACGCACATTGTCATTTTTACAGAATGGGTTTAGACCAACAAAAAGTGAGTTTAGAAGAAACCAAAAGCTATGAAGAAGTCTTGGAAAAATTAGTGGCATTTCAAAAAGAAAAAAACGTTACTTTTATTTCAGGACGTGGTTGGGATCAAAATGATTGGGAAATCAAAGAATTTCCAACGAAAGAAAAATTAGATGCCTTATTTCCAACAATTCCTGTAGCAATTGGAAGAGTTGATGGTCATGCACTTTTGGTAAATCAAGCAGCCATTGATTTGGCAGGAATCAATGAAAACACTAAAGTTTCTGGTGGAGAAATCATTTTAAAAAATGGAAAAATGACAGGTGTTTTGATTGATGCTGCAATGGATTTTATCAAAATTCCTGAACCTTCTAAAAAACAAGCAATTCAGGGTTTGTTGGAGGCACAAAAAATTTGTTTCTCCTATGGATTAACCACTGTTGATGATGCAGGAATTGACCAAAAAACGATTGAATTGATAGATAGTTTGCATCAAACAAATGATTTAAAAATGCGTATTTATGCCATGATTTCAGGAGATAATCAAGCACAAATTGATTATTATATCAAAAAAGGAATCATCAAAACTGATAAATTAAATGTTCGTTCTTTCAAGGTTTATGGTGATGGCGCTTTAGGTTCAAGAGGTGCTGCAATGCGTAAATCGTATGTTGACAGAGAAAATCATTTTGGTGCATTAATTTATACTCCTGAAAAATATCGTGCAATTGCGAGACAAATTGCTGCCTCTGAATTTCAAATGAACACACATGCAATTGGAGATTCTGCAAATACTTGGTTGGTGAGAATTTATACTGATGTGCTAAAAAACAAAAAAAATAGACGTTGGCGAATTGAGCATGCGCAAATTATTTCGCCTGAAGATTTTAAAAATTTTGACAATATTTTGCCTTCAGTTCAGCCAACTCATGCAACTTCTGACATGTATTGGGCTGAAAATAGAATTGGAAAAGAACGCATGAAAAGTGCTTATGCTTTCAAAGATTTGCTGAAAAATCACGGCAAAATCGCATTAGGGACAGACTTTCCTGTTGAACAAGTAAATCCGTTTTTAACATTTTATGCAGCAACCATCAGGAAAGATTTGGCAAATTTTCCTGAAAATGGATTTCAAATGGAAAATGCTTTGACGAGAGAAGAAACTTTGAAGGGAATGACCATTTGGGCAGCTCATTCAAACTTTGAAGAAAATGAAAAAGGCAGTATTGAAGTCGGAAAACTGGCAGATTTCGTGATTTTAAATCAAGATATTATGAAGGTTGAAGGAAAAGAAATCCCTAAAACTAAGTTAAAATCAACATTCGTAAACGGAGAGAAAGTTTATTGATAACTTAAATTGTTATTTTTACATAAAATACAACCTATCATGAAAAAATATTTATTTCCGATAATTCTTACTCTGATACTCCAATTAACAATAGACCTAAATTCTCAGGAAAAAAATAAATTTAATTTTAAAGCACCTCTTAGAATTTTCGTAAAAGACTCTCTCAATAAACCAATACCAGGAGCCATAATTTTTTTAGACAACCTGAAACAAAAACAGATTACTGATAAAAATGGTTTTGTAGCTATAAAAATTAAAAAAACACCACAAAAAATTTCTGTGTTTTCGCCTATTTATGGTATTCAAGATTTTTTTTCCTATGAAAACACCCAAAATGTGATTATAAAATATAATCAGAAAGCGCTAAAAACAAACATTGGCGTGACTGAACAAATTATAACAACCGAAAATAAGGTGGTTAGCAATACAAAATTTCAATTTACGAACATCTATGAATATTTAAGAGGACGCGTTGCCGGAGTTGTAGTTTCTTCGGATAATAAAATATTAATCAGAGGCACAACTAGTTTTAACGCCTCTACTGAGCCCTTATTTATTCTTAACGGAATACCTATATCAAGTGTTGATGATATTGCTCCTTCTGATATTAAAAGCGTAACAGTTTTGAAAGGACCTGAAACTGCAAAATATGGAGTTAGAGGTTCAAACGGAGTAATACTAATTCAAACTTACTAAAAACAAAAAAGCGAAATCAAATTTGATTTCGCTTTTTCTTGATTATTTTACTTCCTCTAATAACAAATTCACTGCTTTTTAAATATAGTTTTCCTCATTTCTTGTTACTAAGTAGAACTATTTCAAGATATCAATTATTTCTTTAATTACTTTTTTGATTTAATAGCTGAAAAAATACTTTTAAAATATAAAAAAAATCTAAAGATTTTGAAACGTCCTCATTTTCTGATTTTATTTATAAATTGCCCAATTTTATCAACGCCATTTTCTTCAATAAAATTGATAAAAGCAGAACCAATAATTGCACCATTTGCATATTCGCATGCTTTTGAAAAGGTAGAAGAATCCGAAATTCCAAAACCAATTACCAATTTACTTTTTAAATTCATGGATTTGATGCGTTGAAAATAATCAATTTGTTGTTGAGAAATTTCACCTTTTGCTCCTGTAATTGAACTTGAGGCAACCATATAAATAAAACTTTCTGAGAAATCATCTATCTTTTTGATGCGATCATCAGTAGTTTGAGGCGTAATTAAAAACACATTTTTAATACCATATTTTTCGAACAATTGTTTGTAATGATTCTCATATTCAACCATTGGTAAATCTGGTAAAATAAGCGTATCAATGCCACAATCAACTACTTTTTGACAAAATTTATCTTCACCATATTTCAACATTTGATTTAAATAACCCATCAAAACCAAAGGAGTTTTATTGGTGTTTTTGATGGTCATTAATTGCTCAAAAACGATATCTAAATTGATACCGTTTTGCAATGCTTTTTGACTGCTATTTTGAATAGTTGGACCATCTGCTAATGGATCAGAGTATGGCAAACCAACTTCAATAAAGTCAACGCCAGCTTTTTCTAATTCCTGAATAACACTTTTTGTATCTTCTAAATTTGGAAAACCCGCAGTAAAATAAATAGATAAAACTTGACTATTTTTTGTCTGAAAAATATTTTTTATTGAATTCATAGTTTATTGTTCTAAATGTTTTACAAAAATTTCCAAATCTTTGTCTCCTCTTCCAGATAAATTAATCACAATCACTTGGTCTTTTTTGAGCGTCATTTTTGGCAAAACTGCTAATGCATGTGCTGTTTCTAGCGCAGGAATTATTCCTTCAATTTTAGTCAATTCGAAAGCTGCATCCAGAGCTTCTTGGTCAGTGGCATTCATATATTTTGCTCTGCCACTTTCAAACAAAAAGGCATGTAAAGGCCCTACTCCAGGATAATCCAATCCAGCAGAAATTGAATAGGGTTCTACAATTTGCCCATATTCATCTTGCATCAAAATGGTTTTACTTCCGTGAATAATGCCCACCTGTCCCAATTGTGAAGTTGCCGCACTTTCTCCTGAATTCACGCCTAAACCAGCAGCTTCAACAGCAATTAACTCAACCTCTTCATCATCCATATAATGATAAAAAGCACCAGCAGCATTGCTTCCTCCTCCAACACAAGCAATAATGGTATCCGGATTTTCATTACCAGTTTTCTCTTTTAATTGCCATTTCATTTCTTCAGAAATCACAGCTTGCAAACGAGCAACCATATCAGGATGAGGATGAGGACCTACAACAGAGCCAATCAAATAAAACGTTTCTGGGTGTTGAATCCAATATCTAATGGCTTCATTGGTAGCGTCTTTCAGTGTTTTTGAACCACTAGTTGCAGGCACTACTTTTGCGCCCAACATTTTCATTCTTGCCACGTTTGGAGCTTGACGAACAATGTCTTTTTCGCCCATAAAAACGGTACATTCTAATCCCATCAAAGCACAAACTGTGGCAGTAGCAACTCCATGTTGACCCGCACCAGTTTCAGCAATAATCTTCGTTTTTCCTAGTTTTTGAGCGATTAAAATTTGACCAACAGTATTGTTGATTTTGTGAGCTCCAGTATGATTCAAATCTTCTCTTTTTAGATAAATTTGAGCGCCATATTTTTCCGACAAACGTTTGGCAAAATACAATGGACTTGGACGCCCAACAAAGTCCTTCAATAAAGACTTGTATTCTGTTTGAAACTCTTCAGATTCAATAATTTGAATGTAATTATCTTCTAATTCTTTTACATTCGGATATAATAATTCTGGAATAAATGCGCCTCCAAATTGTCCAAAATAGCCATTTTTATCTGGTTGAAATTTACTTTTCATTTTTTTTGTTTTATGCTGTCATTGCGAGAAACGAGGCAATCCGTTTTTTAATAAGCAGATTACTTCACTACGTTTGTAATGACGTTATTTTTAAACTTTTTTAATAATTCTATATTTTTTTTCCCTGGTTCAATTTCGAATTTACTATTAACATCTAATCCATAAATTGGCAAATTAGATTGTAGGATTTCTTGCAACTTTTCAACATCATCCAAACCAATTCCACCACTTAAAAAAAAAGGTTTTGAAAATGGATAATTTTTTAAGAGTTGCCAATTAAAATGTATGCCATTTCCGCCTTTTTCATTACCTTTTGTATCAAATAAAAAATAATCAACTACTTCCAAAAATGGTTTTAAAATATCAAAATCAAACTGATCTTTGATGCCAAAAACTTTGATAATTTCAACAATCTTTTTTTTACCTAATTTAGATTTTTCACTTTGATATAATTCTTGACTTAATTCGATTTGGCTTTTTAATTCCTTGATATATTCAACAGATTCCTCACCATGTAATTGAATGGCTTCCAATTGATATTCTTCTGCTAATGAAACTACAATTTCTAGATATTCATTGACAAAAACACCCGTTTTTTTGATAATTTTTGGGAATGTAGGAATGATTCCTTCAAAATTTCTTTTAGATTTTTCATAGAAAATAAACCCCAAATAATCAGGTTGCAAAGCTGCAACTTGTTGGATATTTTCTGTGAATTTCATTCCGCAAACTTTCAGTTTCATTTTATCGAATTTGATTGATAAATTCTTGGCAAGCTTCTCCAGGATTTTCTTCTTTCATAAAATTTTCGCCAATCAAAAATCCTTGAAAACCATATTCTTTCAAACCAATAATAATTCTTGGATCAGAAATTCCACTTTCGGAAACTTTGATTGAAGAATCTGGAATTTGGTCCGCCAATTTGATGGAATGTTCTAAATCAACTTCAAAAGTGTTTAAGTTTCGATTGTTAATTCCGATAATTTTGTTACTTAAATCGCCAATTCTATCCAAATCTTCCTGAGAATGAACTTCATACAAAACCTCTAAACCCAACTCATTGGCTAATTTTCCATAGTTTTTTAATTCCAAAGACGTTAAACACGAAGCAATCAATAAAATAACATCTGCTCCAATGGCTTTTGCTTCCACTATTTGAAATCCGTCAACGATAAAATCCTTTCTTAAAATAGGTTTTTCTTGATTGATAACTCTTGCTTCCATCAAATCTGCCATGGTTCCTCCAAAAAAGGATAAATCTGTCAAAATAGATTGTGCAGCAACATTGGCATCCAAATAGCCTTGTGTCACTTCAGCAATACCCACTTTATCATTGATGATTCCTTTTGAAGGCGATTGACGTTTGAATTCGGCAATAATTCCAGTCGAATTGAAATCTAAAAGCGATTTTTCCAATGAAAAAACTTCTCTATTAAAATTTGGACTTTCAATTAATTTTTTCAAAGGAACTTCTGCTCTAATTTTAGCAACTTCCTTTTTTTTAAATGCGATGATTTTATCAAGTATGGTCATATAAATATTTCCTAATTCGTAATTATTTCTAAACACTTTTTTGCTTTCAATCCAAAAAGAGACTCTTTAGCTTCTTCAAAAGCGTTGTCAAAAGTCTTGGTTTCATTGACAATTTGAAGCGCAAAAGCCGCATTTGTCAAGACAACATTGTTTTGTGCTTCTGTTCCTTTTCCTTCAATAATTTGTTGAAATATTTTAGCTGCATCAGCCACAGAATTTCCTCCAAAAATAGCTTCTTTTGCAATTCTTTTCATTCCTAAACTTTCTGGAGAAATCATTTTTTCGCCAGTTTTAGTGAATAGTTTAAAGTCACTTGTTAATGAAATTTCGTCATAACCATCCACCGCATGAATGATTCCGTAATTGCTATTTTCTTCTTGCAAAATGTAATGATACAAACGTGCAACTTCCAAATTAAACGTTCCTAAAAAATGATTTTTTGGAGAACTTGGATTCACTAAAGGCCCTAAAATATTGAAAAATGTTTTCAATCCTAATGCCTTTCTTGTGGGTCCAACAGCTTTCATGGCTGGATGAAATTTGGGTGCATGTAAAAAACAAATATTTGCTTTCTCTAATTGATTTTTTAAAACGTATTGATCATTCGAAAATTCATATCCAAAACTTTCTAACATATCAGAAGAACCTGATTGAGATGACAAAGAATAATTGCCATGTTTGGCAACTTTTTGTCCAGTTCCAGCAACCACAAATGAGGTCAATGTTGAAATATTAAACGTATTTTTTCCATCACCACCAGTGCCAACAATATCAATCGTATTGAATTCAGAAAAATCAACTTTTATAGATAATTCTTTTAAAGCATCTCTAAAACCTGACAATTCATTAACCGAAATTGGACGCATCATAAAAACAGTCAAAAAAGAAATTACATGTGCTTCATTGAATTTTTCAGCAGCAATATCTTTTAAAACTTGTTTTGATTCCTCTTTTGATAAGCGTTCGTGATTGTATAATTTGTTTAATGTTTCTTTCATAATGTAGCTTTTGGCTTTTTGCTTTTAGCTTTTTGCTTTGGCATTATCTATAAAATTGCGAACCAATTGTTCTCCAACATCTGTCAAAATAGATTCTGGATGAAATTGTACTGCGCTAATATTGAAAACTTTATGTTCTAAAGCCTGAATTCCTCCATCTTCATCTCTTGCTGTAATCATAATTTCTGCTGGAAAACCTTCATCAGAAGCTGCCCAAGAATGATAACGCCCAGCCATAAATTTTTCAGGAACGTCTTTAAAAATAATTGCTGATGAATCTGTCACTGTCATTTCTGTGGCAACTCCATGAAAAACATCGTCTAAATTGACAATTTTTCCTCCAAAAACTTCTGTTATTGCTTGTAATCCCAAACAAACTCCAAAAATTGGTTTTTTTCTAGCATAGGTTTTGATGACTTCTTTTAAAATGCCTGCTTCATCAGGAATTCCAGGTCCTGGAGACAACACAATCATATCATAATTGCCCACATTTTCTATACTGATTTCATCGTTTCTAAAAACTGTTGGAAAATTTCCTGTAATTTTTTCAACCATGTGAACTAGGTTGTATGTAAACGAATCGTAATTATCTAAAATTAATATGTTCATAAGCCCATTCTAACCTTCCAAAAGGGAGGGAACTGTTGCGTTTTATATAGTTAATATTTTTTCTATTCTTGATTTTTAATTTTATTCCCAATCCAAACTCTTCCCCTTTTGGGGAAGTTGGAAAGGGCTTTTATATTTTTTCGGCTAAAATCAACGCTTTTTTCAACGCTGTTAACTTATTATTTACTTCCTGTAATTCTTTTTCTTCATCAGAATGAATGACAATTCCTGCTCCTGCTTGATAATACAACTCGTTATTTTTACTCACAAATGAGCGAATTGCAATCGCTAAATTGACTGAACCATCCAAACCAATAATACCAACTGCACCTCCATAAAATCCACGAGACTGATTTTCATACGTGTCAATTAATTGCATGGCTTTGTATTTTGGGGCACCACTTAAGGTTCCTGCAGGAAAAGTATCTCCAACAATTTCTATTGGATTTCCCTTTAATTGCCCTGAAACTGTGGAAACCAAATGGATCACATGACTAAAATATTGTATTTCTTTAAAAACATCAACGGTCACATTATCAGCATGTTTGCTTAAATCATTTCGTGCCAAATCAACCAACATGACATGTTCTGCAGTTTCTTTTTTGTCGGTCGACAACGATTTTCCTAATTGAATGTCTTTTGCCATTTCACCTGTTCTACGAAAAGTTCCTGCAATTGGATTGATAATTGCTTTTCCGTTGGAAATTTTGATTTGCGCTTCTGGTGAAGAACCCATCAATTTGAAAGAACCATAATCAAAATAAAACAAATAAGGTGAAGGATTTATGGAGCGCAAAGCCCTATAAACATTGAATTCATCGCCTTTGAATTTTTGCTGAAATTGACGCGATAATACCAATTGAAAAACATCGCCTCTTTTGCAATGTGACTTTGCTTTGACAACATATTCTTTAAAATCTTCATTGGTACAATTGGAAGTTTCTTCACCTTCAACAGTAAACTTTTGAGTATTAAATGCTTGTGCATCAATAATTTTTTCGATTTCAGAAATATTCGATTGTTGACCTTCTTCAATATTTTCAATCAAAGTCATTTCATCATTAAAATGATTGATAGCAATTATAAATCTGTAAAAACTGTATTGTAATAAAGGAATTGCAGAAGGTGCTTCAGCAACATTGAGTGCAATATTTTCAAAATATTGAACTGAGTCATAGGTTGTATAACCATACAATCCATTGAAAGATTTTAACTCAGCTGTACAATCTAATTGAATATTTTTACTGTATTTTTCAAAAATTTGATTAAAGTTCTTTCCAATTTCTTTATTCGCTAATTCAACTTCTTTGTGAGAAAAACTCAAAAAATGATTTTTAGCTTGAATCGTAATCACAGGTTCTATACATAAAAAAGAAAAACTTTCTTCTTTGCTGTGATAATCAGAACTTTCCAACAATAAAGTATTGGCGAATTTATCACGAAAACGCAAATACAACCCAACAGGAGTAATAGTATCAGCTATTTTTGTTTTAAAAATTGTTTTAAAATGGATGTCTTGTATCATATCATCAACTTGATTTCAATATCATTAAAAAAGGCTTATCGTGAGATAAGCCTTTAAAAATATTTTTTTTATATAGGATTTTTCTCACTTAATTTTTAAGAGAGTTCCACCACCATATATTTTTTTGATTTTTCATTGAGCAACAAATGTAGAAAGGCTTTTTTATTTGAACAAATTTTATAGTAGTTTTTTTGAATAAGTTGTGATATTAAAAATTACATATAAACTTGATTACATATTTATATATATTTTCTTATTTTAATTACAAATCATAACTATTTTTATAACTTTAGTTTACATTTATATTGTAAATTAAGTCATTTGCATTTCAAAACATGTGTTTGATTTGAATTTACTGAATTAATTTATACACCAATGGCTTTTTGTCGAGCTGTTGGTGTATTTTATTTGAATAATACTTTAACTGATGTTAAAACTTTTGTAGTTTTGCTCGATTTAAAGGTAATTTAAAAGTAAAAAAAACGATGAATAAAATAATGACTGTTGACGTTTTATCAAGTATCAAAGGTGCAAAACCCTCTGAAACTGTTTCAAAACTATTTGATGTTATAAAAAAGGCTACCAATTTAAACAATGATTTTCATCTAAAAAATCATCAAAAAGTTGTTTCGATTGATTATTTGAGAGACGATATTGTTATTGAAAGTTCTGAGAACGAGAAAAAAATCATTATCGAAAACTTCCCAAAAGAAAAAAATGGATATTTAGTGGTATCCAAAGTGATTGAAGAATAGCCATGGAATCACAAATTAGAAAAATTCATCAACAATTGGTTGATCAAAAAATTACTTGTACAACTTTGATACAAGAAAAATTAGCAGCTTTAAAACCAAATTCGCACAATACTGTCAATTCACTTTTAGAAGATTTCGCTCTCGAAAAAGCAAAAAAAGTGGATGAGAAAATTAAAAATAGACAAGAAATTGGCTTACTAGAGGGCATTCCTTTTGGCGTGAAAGACGTGTATATGTTGCAAGGAACTTTCACAACTGCAAGTTCTGATTTTTTAAAAAACTATAAAGCTGCATACACAGCAACAGCCATTCAAAAGTTAATTGATGCTGGAGCAATTCCAATCGTGAAAGAAAATTGCGACAGTTTTGGTCATGGTTCGTCTTCAGAAAACACCATTTTTGGTGCTGTAAAAAATGCGATAAATCCAGCTTTGGTTGCAGGTGGTTCAAGTGGAGGATCTGCAGTAAATGTTGCCAAACAATTTACTGTTTTTTCAATTGGAGGAGATACTGGAGGCTCTGTAAGACAACCTTCAGGGTATAATAAAGTCTATGGTTTGAAACCAACGTATGGAAGAGTTTCTCGTTTTGGATTGCTTGCTTATGCCTCTTCAACAGATTGTGTGGGTCCTATTGCAACATCAATTGAAGATATTAGAATTGTATTAAATACCATAAGTGGCATTGATGTTAAAGACCAAACAACTTATAAATCTGACATCATTTCTGACGAAAATATTTCAACTGCATCTGAAATAAAAGCAATTGGGTATTTTAAAAATTTTATCGAGAACAATGCAATTGATTCAGAAATTAAAGCTGATTTTTTAGCTGCAATTGAAAAAATAAAATCAAAAGGAATTGAAGTAAAAGAACTTGATTTTTTTGATTCTGAAACATTAGTTTCTACTTATTATACGCTTGTAATGGCAGAAACTGCCTCTAATTTATCAAGATTAGATGGCACAAATTATGGCAACAGAATGGAAGGAAAGAATCTAAAAGACACGTATTCAATAACACGTTCTGAAAATTTTTCTGAAGAAACAAAACGCAGAATTGTTGGTGGAAATCAAGTTTTATCTCAAGGTTTTTCGGATGAAATTTATTTGAAAGCCATCAATCTAAAAAATGAAATTTCAGAAAATTTTGAAAGAGATTTTCAAGAAGTAGCTATTATTTTATCACCTGTAACACCTAAATGTCCACCTAAAATTGGTGACAGCTTGAAAGATCCTTTAGCAATGTATTTATCTGATGCTTACACAGTTGGATTCAGTTTGGGACAATTACCAACCTTAACAATTCCACAAGGAACATCCACAGGATTACAAATTTCAGCTGCAAAAACCAATGACGAAATACTTTTAAAATTCGCAAACTTTTTAAAAGAGGTATTATAATGGAACTAGAACAATTAAACGAATTACTAAAAATACATGATCTAGAGCTAATTATTGGCTTGGAAACGCATGTCAGATTGAACACAAAATCGAAATTGTTTTGTTCGTGTCCTAATCTTGAAATTGAGCAACCAAATCAACATATTTGTTCAGTTTGCACAGGTCAAATGGGTGTTTTGCCAGCTATAAATAAAGAAGCCATTAAAAAAGCAATTTTTTTTGGAAAAGCTGTAAAATCATCATTTTCAAATGAGGTAATTTCTTGGGATAGAAAACATTACGAATATCCTGACAATCCAAAGAATATTCAAATTACGCAGTTTCACAATCCCATAATTCCTGATGGTGAAGTGTCTTGTTTCAGAAATGATGGTTCACAATTTACGGTTAGTTTGACGCAAGTTCACATTGAAGAAGATGCAGCAAAATTGATGCACGAAAAAGAGATTTCGTTGGTAGATTTTAACAAAGCTGGCGTTCCTTTGATAGAAATTGTTACTGAACCATGCATTCGCCATATTGAAGATGCTTCTATTTATGCACAATATATTCAACGAATTGTTCAAAATTTGAAAATTTCGGAAGCAAATTTAGAAAAAGGCGAATTTAAGTCAGACGTTTCTGTATCACTTAGAAAAAAACATAGCTACAATTTGAATCCAAGAACGGAGATAAAAAACCTCAATTCTTTCAAATTTATGGTGGAAGCTTTGAAAGAAGAAGTTGAAAAACAGTTGAATTATTATATTGAAAATAAAGAATTCAGACCAGACCAAACTACGGTTTTGTGGGATGCTGATTTGAAGCAAACTAAAACGATGCGTAAAAAGGAATTTGAAGCGGACTATCGTTTTATTGCTGAACCAGATATTCCTTTTGTAAACATCAAAAATGTGATTGAAAGTATTGATATTGATCTCAATTCATTACCATATGCAGTAGAATCTGTTTTGATAAAAGGGGGCGTTTTGCCTCAAGATGCGAAATTTTTCACGGCTGATTCTTTGCGTTCTGAAACTTTTGTTGCCATTAATAATGTGATTCAAGAACCTTCTTTTGTTGCAAAAACGTTGGTAAACAATATTGGTGCAGACGAATATAAAAACATTCATAATGTTGCGCATTTAAGCGAAATTTTTCAACTCTTTAAAGAAGAGAAAATTACGGCAGTTTTGGTTCAAAATGCTATTTTAAATTATTTGAAAGATCAAACTTTTGATTATAACAAGTATTTTGATGAAAACACCATTTCAAAAGAAATCGTAAAAAATGCGGTTGAAAAAGTAATTCTTGAAAATGCAGCAATTTCAAATGACATCAAAGCTGGGAATCAAGGTAAAGCAGGGATTTTAGTTGGAAAAGTCATTGCTATTATTGGAAAAGGTGCTTCAGGAAAAATGGTTCGTGAAGAAATTTTGTATCAATTAGAAAGCACTGATGAAATTTCAGTTGATGAAAAATCAATCAATCAGCATCAAACTTCAAAAGTAAAAATTCAAAAAACCGAGAACAAAGACGAAGAAGAATTGCAAAGAATTCCAATTATAATCAAGGAAAACTATAGAACACACAAAGCATCAGAAATTACAGAAAATACTATCAATCAAGAAGTTACTCTATCAGGTTGGGTTTCAAGCGTGCGTGATCATGGAGAATTGATTTTTATTGACTTGAGAGACTCTAGTTATGAAATTTTTCAAGTACGATTGAGCAGAGAAACGTTTCCAAATTTAGACGAATTGGTAAAACTAAAACCAGAAACTGTAATTATGGTTACAGGAATTGTGGTAAAACGAAATGAAGACGATTATAATACAAGCTTAACAACAGGAAAAATTGAACTTGAAACAACCAATCTTGAGATTTTAAATCTGTCTAAAACATTACCTTTTGAAATAAAAAGAGCATTCAAATCAAATGAAACCATTCGTTTTCAATATAAGTTTTTAGATCATAGAAATGAGGAAGTTCGAAAAGCAATTATCAATCGTCATAAAGTGATTAAATTGTTGCGCGATTTATTAGACGAGGAAGAATTTCTGGAAATTGAAACTCCAATTTTAACTGCTGGAACTGATGAAGGTGCAAGAGAATTTATTGTTCCAACAAGAAAACAAGCAGGTTCATTTTATACCTTACCACAAGCACCTCAACAGTTTAAACAAATGTTGATGGTTGGCGGATTTGAAAAATATTTTCAGATTGCACGTTGCTTTAGAGACGAAGATTCACGTGGTGATCGTCAGCCAGAATTTACGCAATTAGACATGGAAATGGCATACACAAGTATGCAAAAAATCATTGATTTAAATACCAAATTATTCAATGAAGTTGTGACAAAAATTTATGGAAATAAATGGATTTTAAGACCTTTTGAAATCATCACTTATAAAGATGCCATGGATTTTTATGGATGTGACAGACCAGATTTGCGTTTTGGATTGCAAATGCAAGATATCACTAAAATCGTTAAAGAAACCACTTTTCAAGTTTTCAGTAAACCAATTGAAGCTGGTGGAATTGTAAAATGCATCAAAGTTTCTGCTAAAGATCAAGGATTTAAAAGAATGTCTAAAGGTCAAATTGAAAATTTAACAGCTATTGCACAACAATATGGTTTGGGTGGTTTAGCGTATATTATTGTCAATGAAAATGAGTTGCAATCACCAATTATCAAATTTTTAGGAGAAGAAATTGCCGAAAATATCATCAAAACTACGAATGCTCAAATTGGAGATATTGTATTTTTCTCAGCTTCAGATTATGCAACTGCAAACAAAGCTTTGGATGCAGTTCGTCAAGAAATGGGACGAATATTAAAACTCATCAATCCAAAAGAATTAAGACCAGCTTGGGTAATTGATTTTCCAATGTTTGAAAAAAATGATGATGGCAAATGGACATTTACACACAATCCTTTTTCGATGCCAGCTGTCAAAGATTTGGAAAAACATTTGAACGGAAATGATGCTGAAATTGGAAGCATTATTGCGCAACAATATGATTTGATTTTAAACGGATATGAAATTGGAGGTGGTTCCATTCGTGCACATAAATCAGAAATATTAGAAGCAACCTATAAAAACATGGGGTATCATAAAGAAGAAATGCTGAAAAGTGTAGGAACCATGTATAAAGCTTTTCAATATGGAGCACCACCTCATGGAGGAATTGCATGGGGAATAGATCGTTTGATGATGATTTTAGAGAAAAAAGCATCTATCAGAGAAGTAATGGCTTTCCCAAAAACAGGAACTTCTGAAGACTTATTATTTGGAAGTCCATCACCATTATCAGACAAAAAAGTAGAAGAAATGAATGTAAAAGTGATTAAAAAATAGAAATTTATATTTCAAACAAATTCAAAAATCTCGTTTATACGAGATTTTTTTGTTTTAGAAATATTTCAAAATAAATAAATTTTACATTTTTAATTTTAAGGTCGTTTTTAACTGATTTAAGACACTTTTTTGTTTTTAACAAATGTTGATAATTTCAGAAGAAAATTGCTAAAAAGTCTTGAAATCAATCCCTAAAATTGTAAATTTGAATTTGTAAAATTTTCAAAAGAAGATTTTTTAGTAACTTAAATTCAAATAATTCATTTTACAATGAGCGAAGAAAAAAAATACGAATATTCAGCAGACAGTATTCAGGCACTTGAAGGAATGGAGCACGTAAGAATGCGACCTTCCATGTATATTGGAGACATTGGCGTGCGTGGATTGCATCATTTAGTATATGAAGTTGTTGACAACTCAATTGATGAGGCAATGGGAGGCTATTGTGACACCATTGATGTAACCATTAATGAAGATAACTCAGTAACCACCAAAGATAATGGCCGTGGAATTCCTGTAGACATTCATAAAAAAGAAGGGGTTTCTGCACTGGAAGTTGTCATGACTAAAATTGGAGCAGGAGGAAAATTTGATAAAGATTCTTATAAAGTTTCAGGTGGATTGCATGGAGTTGGTGTTTCGTGTGTGAATGCACTTTCCGAACATTTAACTGCAAGTGTTCATAAAGAAGGCAAAATTTGGCAACAAGAATATGAACGTGGAAAAGCGTTATATCCTGTAAAAACTATTGGTGAAACCGATTTTACGGGAACAATTGTTACTTTTTTACCCGATAAAACCATTTTTCAACAAACAACGGAATTTAGTTATGACACGCTTGCCACAAGAATGCGTGAATTATCATTTTTGAATAAAGGCGTCACCATCAAATTAACTGACAAAAGAAATAAGGATGATGAAGGGAATTTTATTTCTGAAATATTTTATTCTGATATAGGTTTACCCGAATTTGTGAGATATTTAGACTCAACCAGAGAAAGTTTGATTTCAAAAGTCATTTCAATGGAAGGAGAAAAAAACGGAATCCCTGTGGAAGTTGCTATGGTTTACAACACTTCATATGCTGAAAATTTACATTCTTATGTAAACAATATCAACACTCATGAAGGAGGAACACATTTGGCAGGTTTTAGACGTGGTTTAACAACTACGCTCAAAAAATATGCTGATGATTCAGGTTTGTTAAAAAATGTAAAATTCGAAATTGCAGGAGATGATTTTCGTGAAGGATTGACAGCAATTATATCAGTAAAAGTTCAAGAACCACAATTTGAAGGACAAACAAAAACCAAATTGGGAAACAGAGAAGTAACTTCTGCAGTTTCTCAGGCAGTGTCTGATATGTTGACTATTTATTTGGAAGAGAATCCAAATGATGCAAGATCCATAGTTCAAAAAGTGATTTTAGCAGCAACAGCAAGACATGCAGCTCGTAAAGCGCGTGAAATGGTTCAGCGAAAAACTGTGATGACTATGGGTGGTTTGCCAGGAAAACTCTCTGACTGTTCTGAAACTGATCCTGCACAATGTGAAATTTTTTTAGTTGAAGGAGATTCTGCAGGTGGAACAGCAAAACAAGGACGTGATCGTAATTTTCAAGCAATTTTGCCACTTCGTGGAAAAATTTTGAATGTTGAAAAAGCCATGCAACACAAAGTTTTTGAAAATGAAGAAATCAAAAATATGTTCACAGCTTTAGGCGTTTCTATTGGTACCGAAGAAGATCCAAGAGCTTTAAACTTGTCAAAAATTCGATATCACAAAGTAGTAATTATGTGTGATGCTGACGTAGATGGTTCGCACATTGCTACTTTAATTTTGACTTTTTTCTTTCGTTTTATGAGAGAGATGATTGAACAAGGCTATATTTACATTGCTACTCCTCCATTATATCTAGTTAAAAAAGGTCAAAAAAGAGAATATGCTTGGGATGATAATCAACGCGATTTAATCTCTCAAAAATTAGGAGGTGGTGTTGCTATTCAAAGATATAAAGGTTTGGGTGAAATGAATGCTGAACAATTGTGGGACACAACTATGAATCCTGAGTTCAGGACTTTACGTCAAATCACGATTGATAGTTTAACTGAAGCTGACAGAGTTTTCTCAATGTTAATGGGCGATGATGTTCCGCCAAGAAGAGATTTTATTGAAAAAAATGCGAAATATGCTAAGATTGATGTGTAATAAATCTTAATGAAAATAAAAAAAGCGATGAAATTAAAATATCATCGCTTTTTTTTATAAAATTATTACTACTAAATACTTGTAATTACTCTTGACTGTACCTTCATTTTAATTACAAAAGAATTGTCACGTATAACACCATTAGTCATTTTTATCAGTAATTTAACCTTTTTATTTTCAATTAAATCTTTTGCTTGCGTTTCTGAAATCTGTAATACAACTATTGGCGCGGGTCTTAAATCACTCTCATCTCTAAAATTATTAGGACCAACATTAGTCCCTAGATTTATATTATCAGAAAAAATCACTTTATCGCTACTATTACTCTTAAGTGTTACAGTTAAATTACCAGCTAATGGATCTGAATAAAAGTCTGTTCCGCCAGATAGACCTCCAGCAAAAGTATTTGCAGGAAGATAATTAGTAAGCTGAAGTTCAACCCCAGTTACTAACAAAGAAGAAATATCATCAATATTATCAATATTATCGGTTAAATCAATTTCTGATTCCACTTCAAAGTCACTAACAACAGAGCCATTTGAAGATGCTGAAGTTACATTCGCATCAATTGTAAAATCAGACTTTACTTCAAATTCTATGGCATTTTCTCCACAACTCATCAATCCAAATAAAGCTATAATTAGGATTAAAGAAGGTTTATTTAAAAAAAATTGTTTTTTCATTGTTTTAATTTTTTTGTTAATATTTAAATTTTAATTGTTTTTAATTGTTTATCGAATACTAAATCCTGCTCTCACTGAAAACACATTATATTCTTGCAAAGCATATTCTGCTGCAATGTTTAAGAACAACAGTTTAATACTCAAACCTAAATTTGCTCTCATAGAACTACCATCATAAGACAATTGTATTGGGTCAGTGTATGTTACTCCAGATGAAGTTGTTGTATATGAACCTAACATATTCACATCTGTTTTATACGATGTAGTACCTACACCTCCATACAACGTAAAAATAGAAAATTTCTTTGAAGCTAACAATTGCGCCATAAATGTTTTCGTATTGAACTCTAAAGCTTGTGATGGCTCATTAGCTGGATCTAAAAAGAATTTAGACTTAATGTCATTCCATCCTAAAAATACTGAAACATCAAAGGGTAATTTATTTACAAAGGGTATCCATTGTTTGATATCGTGCTTGATACCAAAACCAAAGGTAGAAAATTCGAAATCTTCAGTAGATTGCGAAGGTACAAAACGTACAATAACATCCGTATTTTTCCATAAACCTAATCCTGCTTGAACCATTGCTGAAGGCACAATATTGTAATTAATTTCTTCTTTTAAACCAGAACCAGGTAATGCCGAAGTAGAAATTTTATCCCCACTAGCATCTGTGAATTCCAAAAGAGGCCTGTCTGCTAATTCTTGTGAACCAAAAATAGTAGGAATTTGGGCAGAAGACAAACTTGTATCATCCAATTTTATATTGGTAAAATCAGCATTGTTAAAAGTAAATGTTTCATCAGAGGCAGGAACAAAAGCAGCATTGGCTATGACAGCAATGTCAAATCCAAAAAGTTTGTGGGCTTTTGCTGTAGTGTACCATCCACCATTAATTCCATTTCCAAATCCTGTTGGAAACGGTTTTACATAGCCTCTTAATAACGCTTGAGCATCTCCTACTCCTCCTTCTAAAATAGATTCTAAATTAATTTGAGAAAAAGAATTTAGAGAAAATGCTAATAAGAATAATCCAATAGTTTTTTTCATGTAATTGAAGTTTTGGTTAATTTTGATATAAACAAATATAAAATAATTAAAGAAATAAACAATTTTTATTTCAATAAAACAGTTTTTCTTATTTGATATTGATTATTTAAAAATCAAATTTTAAAATATAAATACGCTGAAGGTGTCTTTTTTTATGATATTTATCACATAAAAATATAGAGAATATCGTATTTTTGTAATTCAAAATTTAATTCTAATTTAAAATTAATAAATATGAAAGTTTCAGTTGTTGGTGCAGGTGCAGTTGGCGCAAGTTGTGCAGAATATATTGCTATTAAAAACTTCGCTTCTGAAGTTGTTTTGTTGGATATTAAAGAAGGATTTGCTGAAGGAAAAGCAATGGATTTGATGCAAACAGCTTCTTTAAATGGTTTTGATACCAAAATTACAGGAATCACAAATGATTATTCAAAAACTGCAAATTCTGATGTATGTGTTATTACTTCAGGAATTCCTAGAAAACCAGGAATGACTCGTGAAGAATTGATTGATATCAATGCAGGAATTGTAAAAACAGTTGCATCAAATTTACTAACATATTCTCCAAATACAATTCTAATTGTAGTTTCAAATCCTATGGATACCATGACGTATTTGGTTCATAAATCAACAAATATCCCACAAAATAAAATTATTGGAATGGGTGGTGCATTAGATTCTGCACGTTTCAAATACAGATTGGCTGAGGCTTTAGGCGCACCAATTTCTGATGTTGATGGAATGGTAATTGGTGGTCATTCTGATACAGGAATGGTGCCTTTGACAAGATTGGCAACTAGAAATTCTGTACCAGTTTCTGAATTTATTTCTGCTGAAAGATTAGAACAAGTGAAAGAAGATACCAAAGTTGGTGGTGCAACATTGACAAAATTATTAGGCACTTCTGCTTGGTATGCACCTGGAGCTGCTGTGAGTGCTATGGTTCAGGCAATTGCTTGCGATCAAAAGAAAATATTTCCATGTTCAACATTTTTAAATGGCGAATATGGATTGAACGATATTTGCTTAGGAGTTCCTGTTGTCATTGGAAAAAACGGCATTGAAAGTATTGTTGAAATTACCTTGAATGATGCTGAAAAAGCTAATATGGTTGCTTCTGCTGAAGGTGTGAAAGTTGTAAATGACTTATTAAATCTGTAGTTTTTTTTAAAAGAATAATCAATTTTAAAATCCAAACCTCACAAACTAAAACTTGTGAGGTTTTTTATTTTTACTGATTTCTATCTAAAAGCTAATTTCTAAGACAACCCTGAAATCACCCCATTTTTATCAATAATCATATTTTCAGATGCAGGAATGACAGGCAATCCTGGCATTCGCATCATTTTTCCTAAAATAGGAATTATAAATTGAGCACCTGCAGCAATTTCAATTTCTCTTACTGTTACTGTAAATCCTTCAGGTCTTCCAATCAAAGTTTCATTGTCAGAAAAAGATTTTTGAGTTTTTGCCATACAAACCGCAAATTCGTTAAATCCTAACTTATCAATTTTTTTTAAGTCGATTTCAGCTTGTTTGCTATATTCTACCGCTTTTGCTCCATACATTTCTGTAGCAATTGTTTCAATTTTTTCTTTGATTGGGCTTTTCCAATCGTATAATGGTTTGTATTGAGTAGCTTTGTTTTCAACTACAGCAACCACAGCTTCAGCCAATTTTACTGTTCCTTCACCTCCTTTTTTCCAACCATCAGAAACTATTGCTATCACTCCCAAACTTTCGCATTTTTTAATCACAAAATTTACTTCTTCTTTTGAATCTGAAATAAAAGAATTTATTGTCACAACAGGTTCAATTTGATATTTTCTGATGTTTTCAATATGTTTTTCAAGATTTTTAAATCCTTCAGAAACAAACTCTAAATTTGGCGTATAATACGCATCACTTTTTGCACCACCATGATGACGTAAAGCACGAATTGTTGCAACCAAAACTACACATTTTGGGTTTAAATTCGCAAAAGCAGCTTTGATATTCAAAAACTTTTCAGCACCTAAATCTGCTCCAAAGCCAGCTTCTGTGATCACATAATTCGACAAAGACAATCCCATTTTTGTTGCAATAATCGTATTAGTGCCTTGTGCAATATTGGCAAAAGGCCCTCCATGAATAATTGCAGGATTTTCTTCTAAAGTTTGCACTAAATTTGGTTTGATAGCATCTTTCAACAAAATGGTCATGGCATTTTCTGCTTTTAAATCCCTTGCGAAAACAGGTTTTTTATCAAAAGTGAATCCTATAAAAATACTGCCTAAACGCTCTTTTAAATTTTCTAAATCTGTTGCCATACACAAAATAGCCATTACTTCTGAAGCAGCAGTAATATTGAATCCGTCTTGTCTTGGAACACCATTTGCAGTGCCTCCCAAACCAATTACGATTTCTCTCAAAGCGCGATCATTGATGTCAATCACTCGTTTCCAAAGAACTGTTCTTGGATCAATGGTTAGATTGTTTGTTTTGTTTTGAATGTTATTATCAATCAACGCTGATAATAAATTATTAGCTTTTTCAATAGCGCCAAAATCTCCTGTAAAATGTAAATTAATATCTTCCATTGGCACCACTTGCGAATAGCCACCACCTGCAGCTCCTCCTTTTATTCCAAAAACTGGTCCCAAAGAAGGTTCTCGTAAAACTACTGTGGCTTGTTTTCCTATTTTATTTAATCCCTCTGTTAATCCAATAGAAACTGTAGTTTTTCCTTCTCCTGCAGGAGTTGGTGTAATCGCAGTAACCAATACTAAATTGTTCAGTTTTATTTTTTCATCATCTATTAGTGACAAGGGAAGTTTTGCTTTATATTTACCATACATTTCCAAATCATCTTCATTAACACAAATTTTTTTCGCAATCTCTTTAATGTGAACTAGCTTTTTCGCCTGAGCTATCTCAATATCAGATAAGTAAGTCATTATATGAATTTATCAATTTTAGTGACTAAATATAACCATTTTTCATAGTTTGCCCTATCAATAATTTTAATTGTTCAAAAACACCCTTTTTTTCAATACACAATAAATGTTATAAAACAATTGCTTACTCTACTTCGAAATACTATATTTGCACGTTTTAAAAAAAAGAAGTCGACATAAATTAAAGAAGATGCAAAACAAAGGACTTATTAAATTATTTGCTATCCTTTTTGGATTGGTAAGTTTATATCAATTATCATTTACATTTCTTGCAACCAAAGTTGAAGATAATGCTGCTGCTTACGCCAACTCTAAATCCAAAAATAACAATGCAAGAGAGAAAGCTATTTACGAAAGAAAGTATTTAGATAGCGTTTCAAATAAAGATATTATTGATTTAGGAATCACCAAATTTACTTATAATGATGTGAAGGACAAAGAGATGAATCTTGGTCTTGACTTGAAAGGTGGTATCAACGCCATTTTACAAGTTTCCGTGAAAGAAGTATTGATAAGCTTATCCAACGAATCAAAAAATGAAGTTTTTAACAAAGCTTTAGCTGCAGCCGATATAAGACAAAAAAATAGCAGTGCTGATTATTTAAACTTATTTTTTGAAGAATTTGAAAAAATAGCAGGTACAACTAAATTAAGCGACCCTTCGATTTTTGGAACAAAAGCGTTGAGCGAAAAAATTGCTTTCAACGAAAACAATGCTACTGTAAAAACCACTCTTCAAAAAGAAATTGATGGTTCTATTGGAACAGCTTTTGAAGTGTTAAGAAGTAGAATTGATAAATTTGGTGTTACTCAACCCAACATTCAAAGAATTGGTACCTCAGGAAGAATTCAAATTGAATTGCCAGGCGCAAAAGATATTGAACGTGTTACTAAACTAATCACAAGCAAAGCTGAATTGCAGTTTTGGGAAGTACATACAAATGCCGAAGTTCTAAACTTTTTCTCTGACGCAAATACAGTGGTATCTGAAATGCTAAAAGACAATTCTGCCACAGAAAAAGATTCTCTTAAAAAAGACGACATTGATAATTTGTTAGGTAAAACTGTTGACTCAACAAAAACTCAAAAAAATCTATTCACCTATTTATATCCAAATGTTGCTCAATCTGAACAACAACCTAGCTCATTAGTAGGTCAAGCAAGAGTTTTAGATACAGCAACTGTCAATAATTTATTATCTAAAAAAGAAGTGAGAGCGCTGTTACCAAGTGAATTACGTTATGTAAAATTCTTGTGGGATTATAAATCAGAAAAAGCAAAAGACGGCTCCGAATTGATTGGTTTATACGCTATTAAAGGAAATAGAGCTGACAAAGCAAATATTGAAGGTGATGTGATTTTAGATGCTTCGCAAGTGTTTGATCAATTGAACAAGCCCGAAGTTAGCATGACTATGAATAGCGAAGGCACCAAACAATGGGCTAAAATGACTGCAGAAAATGTAGGAAAATTTGTGGCTGTTGTTTTAGACAATAATGTTTACACTGCACCATCTGTGAACCAAGCAATTACAGGAGGAAGAACTTCAATTTCTGGAGGAACCATGACAATTGCTGAAGCTGAAGATATTGCTACAGTTTTAAAAGCAGGGAAATTACCAGCTGCTGCAAAAATAATTCAAGTTGAAGTTGTTGGCCCATCATTAGGACAAGAATCAATAAACGCTTCTGTAAATTCATTTGTGATTGCAATTGCGATTGTGTTACTTTGGATGATATTTTATTATGGAAAAGCTGGTATTTTCTCAAATATTGCATTGCTTGTAAATATCTTATTTGTTTTCGGAATCTTAGCCTCTTTCAATGCTGTATTGACATTGCCTGGTATTGCAGGTATTATTTTAACGATAGGGATGGCTGTTGATGCAAACGTTATTATTTTTGAAAGAATCAAAGAAGGATTGTCATTTAAAAAAGGTTTAAAACAATCTATTGATGAAGGATTCTCAATAAAAGGAGCACTTTCTGCAATTATTGATGCAAATATTACGACTCTATTAACAGGTGTTATTTTATATATTTTTGGAACAGGGCCAATTAAAGGTTTCGCTTTAACTTTAATGATTGGTATTGCAACTTCTTTATTTACAGCAGTTTTTATAACTAGATTGTTGATTGATAGTGCTATTGATAAAAAAATGAATTTGACTTTCAATACTAATATCACAAAAGGATGGTTTTCAAATATAAACGTTTCATTTATCAAAAAACGTAAAGTTGCTTACATCATATCAAGTACTGTAATTGTTATTGGATTGATTTCGATTTTTACTGTTGGATTAAAACAAGGAGTTGACTTCAAAGGAGGTCGATCTTATGTTGTTCGTTTTAACCAAGAAATGAGTGCCACAAAAATAGCTCAAGAATTGAAAACAGTGTTTGGAAGTGCACCTGAAGTAAAAACTTATGGTTCATCAAATCAATTGAAAATAACGACTGTTTACAAAATAGATGAAGAAGGTGAAGAAATTGATGAACTTGTACAACAAACATTGTATGATGGTTTAAAAACTCATTTAGGACAAACATCTTACGAAAACTTTAAACCGGGTTTTGAAAAACAAGGTGCAGGTGTAATGAGTTTCTTAAAAGTGAGTCCAACAATTGCTGATGACATTAAAACCTCTGCATTGTATGCTGTCTTAGGATCTTTATTAGTGGTTTTTTTATACATCTTACTAAGATTCAGAAAAGTATCTTTCTCTTTGGGAGCTGTTGTGGCAGTATTTCATGATGTGCTGATTGTGTTAGGAGTTTTTTCCATAACATACAGTTTCATGCCATTTGATATGGAAATTGACCAATCTTTTATTGCGGCAATTCTAACAGTTGTTGGGTATTCGCTGAATGATACTGTAATTATTTTTGATAGAATTAGAGAATTTTCAAACGAAAGAACAGGAAAGTTCAATGAATTAATCAATAATGCTATCAATGTTACTTTAGGAAGAACGATTAATACTTCATTAACCACTTTATTGGTAATATTGGCAATATTTTTCTTTGGAGGTGACTCTATCAAAGGATTCATGTTTGCACTAGCTGTTGGTATCATTGTTGGAACGTATTCCTCAATATTCGTAGCAACTCCAATAATGTACGACACCACAAAAAAAGAAGAAAAAAATAGTTAATACTTTTTAAAAAATAGAAAACCGTTTTTAATTACTGAAAATCAGATTAAAAACGGTTTTTTCATTTAACTTTATCATAGTATATTTACAAACCGATGAAAACTATCAAACTTAACGATTTATATTTTGATCCTTTCATTGATAAGGATGAAATTACCGAAATTGTAAAATACCTTGCTTGGCAAGTAAAATCAGATTTACCAAAATATGAAATTCCCCTTTTTGTTGGAATCTTAAATGGATGTTTTCTATTTGCAGCTGATTTCATTAGAGCTTATCAAGGAGATTGCGAAGTTTCATTTGTGAAATTAGCCTCCTATTCAGGAACATCATCTACTGAAGAAGTAAAATATCTTTTAGGTATTAATGAAGATTTAACAGACAGAACTGTCATTATTCTTGAAGATATTATTGACACTGGGAGTACTTTACAAGAAATTTATAACATTTTTAGAGATAAAAATGTGAAAGAATTAAAAGTAGTGACCCTTTTTTTCAAACCCGAAGTTTTCAAAAAAGAACTACCCATCAATTATATAGGAAAAAGTATCGAAGACAAATTTATTGTCGGTTATGGTCTTGATTACAATGGATTAGGTAGAAATTATCCATCAATTTATCAACTAACAACAAAACCAAAAATGAAAAACATTGTTTTATTTGGGCCTCCTGGTGCAGGAAAAGGAACGCAAGCAGATCTTTTAAAGGAGAAATATCATTTAGTGCACATTTCTACAGGTGATGTTTTTAGATTCAATATCAAAAATGAAACTGAGCTAGGAAAATTGGCAAAAAAATATATCGATGCGGGTGATTTGGTGCCTGATGAAGTAACCATTGATATGTTAAAAGCCGAAGTTGAAAAAAATAATGACGCAAACGGAATTATCTTTGATGGATTTCCAAGAACAGCTTCTCAAGCAACTGCTTTAGATGAATTTTTAACTTCAAAAGATTTGCAAATTGACGCTATGATTGCACTTGAAGTTCCTGAAGACTTACTAGAGGAACGAATTCTTGAAAGAGGAAAAACAAGTGGAAGATCAGATGATACTGATGAAGAAAAAATCAGAAATCGCTTTAATGAATACAATACAAAAACTGCTGTTTTGAAAGATTTTTATGAAGCTCAAAACAAATATTTCGGCATCAATGGTGTTGGATCAATTGAAGATATCACCAAAAGAATATCAGAAGTATTTGAAACTTTATAAGTTCAAAATTCAAAGTTCAAGGTTCAAAGTTTTGAACTAAAAACTAAATACTAAAAACTAAACACTCCAAATGACCGAAGGAAATTTTGTAGATTACATAAAAATATACGCTACTTCTGGTAAAGGCGGTCAAGGTTCAACGCATCTTCATAGAGAAAAATTTATTGAAAAAGGTGGTCCTGATGGTGGTGATGGCGGACGTGGAGGACACATTATTTTGCGTGGAGACAAAAATTTATGGACCCTTTTTCATCTAAAATTCAAACGCCATTTTAGAGCAACTCAAGGTGGCGCAGGAAGTAAAAGCAGAAGTTCTGGCGCTGATGGTGAAGATGTTTATATTGATGTGCCTTTGGGAACAATTATCAAAGATGCCGATACTGATGAAATTATTGTAGAAATCACCGAAGATAAAAAAGAAGTCATTTTACTAGAAGGTGGAAAAGGCGGACTTGGAAACTGGAATTTTAGAACTGCAACGCATCAAACTCCAAGATTTGCGCAACCAGGAATAGATGGCCAAGAAGGTTGGTATCGAATTGAGTTGAAAATATTGGCAGATGTTGGCTTAGTAGGTTTCCCAAATGCTGGAAAATCAACATTACTCTCTGTAGTGACTGCTGCAAAACCAAAAATTGCAGATTATGCTTTTACCACTTTAAAACCAAATTTAGGGATTGTAGAATATCGAAATCATCAAACGTTTGTGATGGCAGATATTCCTGGAATTATTGAAGGTGCTGCTGAAGGAAAAGGTTTGGGACATCGTTTTTTACGTCATATTGAACGTAATTCAGTGTTGTTATTTTTAATTCCTGCGGATAGTAAAGACATCAATACTGAATATGAAATTTTGCTGAACGAACTCAAAAAATACAATCCTGAATTGCTTGATAAAGATCGTTTGTTGGCAATTTCAAAATCTGATTTGTTAGATGAGGAACTGAAAAATGAAATAAAACAAACGCTCCCAAAAGGAATTGAAACGGTTTTTATTTCGTCAGTTGCTGAAATGGGGTTGACTGAATTGAAAGATAAATTGTGGAAAATTCTTCATTAAAAAAATTTTCTCTAAGTAAAAAAACTACTCCTTCAACTGAATTCGAATGGGCAACGTATATTTCGTGGTCACTGGAATACCTCTTTTGATTGCTGGATAAATTGCTGGAATTTTCTGAATACTTGCTGAAAGAACACTATCCAATTCAGGAAGTTGATTTTTTATGATTTCGGAAGTATCCATTTTCTCATATTGAATTTTTCCTTTCGAATCAATAATCAAAGAAACATTAACTATTTCATCAATAGAATCCTGAATCGTAAAAACTTGTTTTTGTAACTCTGCTCCTATTTTTTGATGAATAGTCGTTCTAAAACAATACGATTTCGCTTCTTTTTCTATAATGGAGTCACAAATTTTAAAAGAAGGAGAAAAATCGACCTCATTAAAATTGATAATCGTATCTAAATCAAGAAGTTGTTGTTTTTTTGATAGCGAAAATCGATCGCAAGAACTGCAAAATATCACTAAAATTACCACAAAAAAAACTCGCAAAAACATAGATTTGTTTAATGCGTGAATTTAGTAAATTTTGATGAATTTTAGTCTAAGCTTTTGCCATTTAAAAATTAACATTTCAAATTACTCTTTCTCACTCATTTTTTTCACATACTCTGTGATGATCACAATTTGAGTGCCATTTACTTTTCCTTCAATATATTTGGCATTTTCATGGTCTAAAGAAATTTTACGAACTGCTGTACCTTGTTTTGCAACCATACTTGAACCCTTTACTTTCAAATCTTTAATCAACACTACTGTGTCTCCAGCTTCTAAAATTACGCCGTTACAATCTCTATGGATTATTTTTTCGCTTTCTTCCAAATGTTCGCCAGTGGCTTGTGCAAAAGACAATTCAGCATCGTCTAAATACAACATATCTAACAAATCTTTTGGCCAACCTGCTGTTTTTAAACGATGTAACATTCTATAAGCAACCACTTTTACAGGTGAAAATTCACTCCACATCGAATCGTTTAAACAACGCCAATGGTTTTCATTAGTTTCTAATGGATTTTCAATTTGATGACTACAAGTTTCACACGCCAAAACGCTTCCATCAACTCCCCCATTTGAAACTGGTTTTACTTCATAAATACTTAAGTTTTCTGTTGAAGCACAAAATTCACATTGATTGCTACTTCTCTTTTTTAAATCTTCTATTACACTCATTTGTTAAAATTTTGGCAAATGTAGTGTTTTTAAAAATATTCTTTTAAAGCAATTTCCAGCTTTTCGCACTCGCTTTTTTCGAAAATGAAAAAGAGCTCAAACAATGCTTCAATCTGGGCTAAGCAAATTTGCCAACAATCCGCTTTGATTTACAGGCTGGTAGCCTCTCTTTTAAAATTTTATTTAATCTCTAACGACGTGAACTTAAATAAATTTCCATCAAACAAACCTTTGTCCGACAATTTTAAAGACGGAATTACTAACAAAGCCATAAATGACAACGTCATAAATGGCGATTTCAAAGTACAGCCCATTTCTTTAGCCATTTTGTCAATTTCGGCATAGGATTTTCCAGTTTCTTCCGCAGATTTTTCAGACATGATGCCTGCAACTGGCAAAGGCAGTATTTTTTCTTCGGTTTCTGAAACCGCGCAAACGCCACCTTTATGTTTGATAATCAAATTTACAGCCTTGCAAATCATTTCATCAGAAACACCAACTGCAATAATATTGTGCGAATCATGTGCCACAGAACTTGCAATAGCGCCATTTTTTAATCCAAAATTTTTGATGAAAGCTATTGCTTGAACCGAATTTTGATAACGATTTACGACGGTCACTTTCAAAATATCTGTTGAAGTATTTGAAACCAAATTGCCATCAACAATCAAAGAATCTGATTCAATTTCGTTGGTAACCAATTCACCATCCAAAGCCTCAATAACTCTTATTCTCTCAGAAGATGAATGAAATTCAAAATCTGAAACATTTTTAAAATCTACAGAAAAATTGTTTAAAATCTCAAAATCCACAGATTCAATAAAAGAAATACCCTCTTTTGCGACTAATTTTCCATCAATATAGGTTTCTAAAACCTTTAAATCATCCAAATTATTTACCAAAATAAAATCAGCTGCATCTCCTTTTTGTAATAAACCAACATCCAAATTATAGTGTTTTACAGGATTTATACACGCCATTTGCAACACTTTAAAAACATCTATTCCTCCATAGATAGCTCTTTTGCACAATTGATTGATGTGACCCAACAACAAATCATCTGGATGTTTGTCATCTGAACAAAACATCATATTTTCAAAATACTGAGGAACTAAATCAATCAAAGCGTCAAAGTTTTTTGCTGCACTTCCTTCTCTGATAATGACTTTCATTCCTTTTTGTAGTTTTTCCAAACCTTCCTCAAACGTAAAACATTCGTGATCTGTAGAAATTCCTGCAGCAATGTATTTTGAAAGCTTTTCACCTCTCAACCCCGGAGCATGACCATCAATGGGTTTTTGATTGTTTTGTGCGTGATGTATTTTTGATAAAACTTCAACATCATCAAACAAAACTCCTGGATAATTCATCATTTCAGCCAAATATTTGATGTCAGAATTTTCTATCATTTTCTTTATTTCATCCGAATTTATAATAGCTCCTGCACTTTCAAAATCGGTTGCAGGCACACAACTTGGCGCCCCAAAATTGAACTTGAAAGGTACTTTTTTTCCATTTTCAATCATAAATTCTACGCCTTTAACACCCAAAACATTGGCGATTTCATGCGGATCAGAAACTGTGGCAACTGTGCCATGAATGACTGCTTTTTTAGCAAATTCTGAGGGTACTAACATCGAACTTTCTATGTGAATATGCGCATCAACAAAACCTGGTAAAATATAGTTTTCAATAGTATGATTTGATTCACGAATGTCACTAATTTTTCCATTTTCAAACTCAATTTCTCCTTTAAATTGTGTCCGATTTTGGATGTCAACAATAATTCCTTTGATAATCATTTGTGATGAATTTTCACAAACTTACAAATTATAAAAGAGTGTTGTTGCACAAATTCTCAACTTTATCTTATTTTTACTTTATGGAACAAAATGAGCAACTCATCACTTTTGAAAACAACTTCGGATTTTTAAAACATCCGAATGAAACCCAATTTAATAGTTGGGCAAAAAACAACACTTTTTCTCTCAATGAATTATTTCCTACTATCCAAAAAAATGCCATTTGTCCTTTGGATGTCAGCATCAATAGCACTTGGATTGGTGGTGAAGAAGAGTTTAATAATTTGCCATTTTTTGAAGAGAAATTGCAAAAACTACAAGTTGATAATCCAGAAAAAATCATTGCAGGAGGTTATCTAGAAAAGCGCGCTTTGTACACTTCCGAAATGTATGTTAGAACAATTAATAATACTTTTGATAGAAGAAACACACATTTGGGCGTTGATTTTTGGCTTCCCATAAATACTCCTATTCATGCTATGTTGGATGGAGAAATTATTTGTTCTACAAACGACACTGAACATAAAGGCTATGGAGGGTTGATTATTCTAAAACACGAAGTTGAAAATTTTCACTTTTACACCTTATATGGGCATTTGTCTAAAAAAAGTGTTGCCGAAAAAAAATCAGGAGATTTCATCAAAAAAGGAACTCAAATTGCTGTTTTGGGAGATGCTTCTGAGAACGGAGATTGGGTACCTCATTTGCATTTTCAAATCATGTTGACTTTATTAGACTATCAAAATGATTTTCCAGGAGTGGCTTTTGAAAGTGAAATCGAAATCTGGAAAAATATTTGCCCAAATCCGAATTTGTTATTCAAATTGGAGGGATTGTAAAATGAAATCTGTTTTTTGATTGATCATCGCAATACATAGAGATTGTACTGTTGCGCTAGTAAGAAAAAAGCAAAAGCATGAAAACCCTGAACACTATTCAGGGTTTTCTATTATATGGTAGTGAACGGTTTCTAAAAACTAAAGACTAAAAACCAACAACTTAAAACTATCCTAGCTTCTCACAAACTTGCCCAAAGATTCCAATAATTGAGGTTCGTTTTCGAGGGCGATTCTTGCGATGGCAAAAAAGGAACCCATCCATTTATCAAGGTCTTTGAAGGCTTTGTCTTTGATTTTGGTAGCGTTTTGAGTGATACCCTCATTTTGAGTTCGTGCAGCTCGCAAGGATTCCACCTCTGCAATGCCTGCTAAGGTTTCAGTGATGTATTCGGGTGTAATTTGCACCGAAGTTAATTTAGCGGCTAACTCAGGTTGGTTTTTCAATGTGTTGTAAAACTGATTGATGTTTTCCAACCATTTCACATAGGTTTTAGGAATGCCTCCTGCTACTCCTAATTCTTTGAGTACGAGTGGATCATCACTAAGAATAACTCTTGCTTTTTTGCGATCCCTCACGAAATTGACATTGAGTGCTATTCGTTTGTCTTCAAAAGCTTTGGAGGTTTTTGCTTTGTTGTCGTCTAAAAGTTGATTTTCATCATAAGACGATTTTGCGGTTTGTAGAACGGTAATTCCCTCAGCCATTTTTGCGGCGTTGTAGCCTAGTGACTCCATCAAAGATTTGATGGTTGGATTGGTTTCTACATTTTGTAGTGCGATTTTAGCGTTTTCTAAAATAGCTGTTTGTGAGCGTTGGTTTTTGAGTGCCATGGCAATTTATTTAAAATTAATAATACGATTACTTTTTCATGTGGTAAGAATACGAAGTTGCGGTTTCAGTAGCATGCAAACGTATTGGCGTTCTTACGGGCTAAAAATACAATACAAAGCCTTGCGTTAGCAATTATTGTTAATAAGTTTTGCTGATTTGTTAATAAGGAGTGCTTCCCAGTGATTGCGTAAGTACTTCCCTATCATTGCGGAGTGCTTCCTTACTATTGTGGAGTGCTTCCCTGATTTTGCGGAGTGCTTCCTAATAGTTGCGTAAGTACTTACCTATCATCACGTACTTGCTCCCAATCACAGTGTAAGTACTTTTTGTGATTGCGTAACAACTTCCATTTATCACGGATAACATCCCTATGTTTCCGTAAGTATTTTTGTAATATTGGGGATTGCTTTTAGGGAATTGGGAGGAGGTTTGTTTTATGTAATAACTAATATTAAACAATAGTTTTGGGTAAAATTATTTTTGAAACCTTTGTAAATTTAATAGTTTTAAGTACAACAAGTAATATAATTTTATTTTAAATTGCAGTCGTAATTTTAAAAAAAGACAAATGTTGATGAATGAGAAAATAAGCATTGAGGAATTTGATAATAAAAAATACCAGATTAGGCTTATTGAACCTCTTGAGGATGAAAAAGCTGTATTAACACACTATCTTCATAATATACATAACGGAGTATCAAAACACTACAAAAAAGATGCTTTAAAATTTGTAAAAAAATTTGTTGATTTAATAATTGAAAATGAAACCAAGTTTAATAACAAAACCCTAAAACTAGCATCTTAAAATAATGAAACATGAAAATTATGAAATTCTAAATCTTTTGGGCTATGGCTTGGCTAAATTTGACAATGAATTTATAAAAGAATTTGGATATTCTACCAAAAGTTCATTTTTTGATTATTTTGTTAAGATTGGTATTGTTGAAACTGGAAGTACTGTAAAAAATAGAATGGATTTGTTTGATCCATTTTTCAATAATGGAAGAAAAGGTTGGTGGCAAAAAGGTGATGCATACATTCATCGAAAATATTTGATTGATAGTCTATTTGGAAATGAAAATGCGAAAGGATATGCAAATATTGTTAAATTATATCTAAAAGAAAATTACAAAATCAAAGAAATATTTGTTGAAGTAACTCCAATTGTAAAATCAAGATTTAAAAAATTACAAGAGACTGGATTAGAAGCTGAACTTTATTTTATGAATAATTTCAATTCTATTGACCAATTTAAAAATGGAATTTTAGAAGATGCAAGGTTATTTGGAGATGGATATGACTTTCAAATTAATGTAAATGACAGTTTATATTTAGCAGAAGTTAAAGGAATTAGAGCAAGTAAAGGTAGATTTAGAATGACTGAAAATGAATATAATAAAGCATTAGAATATAAAAATTATTATTTTATAACTTTAGTTTTAAATATGAATGATTTGCCAGTTTTTTTGAATATTGAAAATCCCGCAAATAATCTAAAGTTTAAGAAAGAAGAAAGAATTTCAAAACCAGTTATTGAATATCATTTATTATCTGATATATGTTAGAATCATATAAAATAGAAATAGCTTCAGTCATGCCTCCACCAATCAAACTTGATATGTGTGATTCAATAAATTGTCCTGTTTGTGATGTAAACCTTCTAGAAGAACTTGATATAAACTTAAAAAACTTTGTAATAGATGAAAATACTTTAATTAAGTGTAGAGATTGTGATATAATTATTAAACTTGAAATTAAAATAATATAAATATTCACTATACTCATATAAAACAAAGGAAGTTGAAGAAAAGTCAGGACTAAATGCTTGGAATGGCGCTCCAAAAAATCCGAATCAAATAGATACCCCAAGACCATTGAACGAAGTATATATTCCAATACCTAAACAATTTCACGAAAAATATCCAAATTTTTTTGTTAAAAATATTTTTGAAGTAATGGAGCAGAGAAAGCTTCTGAAAAATAATAAGGAAATTAGACCAGAAGTTCGTTTTCATCTCCAATTACCAAATGGTAAAAGAATTCCCTGTTTGATTACCGGAGATAATTTGAAAAATTTTCAGTCAGGAAGCAATACAGAAAGAGATGAATTTGGTAAAAAGTACGGACAAAATGCTTTAGGACAATGGCTATTAATTGAAGTTTTAGGATTAAAAGAGAGAAAGCTAATTACCAGAGAATGGTTACAGAAAAAAGATACTGATTCAGTTCGACTTTGGAGAAATATGGATGATTACAATACAATAAATATCGATTTTTCTCCTGTTGGTGCTTTTGAAGCTTTTATGGATAATGATCCAAATCTAATAGATGGGTAACATATAATTTTTTTTCCCGCTAGCACAAACGTCTCGCTTGTGCTAAAAAAATAATACTCATAAATAGAAAACCACGAGCGAGACGCTCGCGTTAGCGAATCTTAGAATACTTTATTAAATTTATAAAAAGAAAAAGAATGCCTAAATTTTAGACAGACAAAAATGAACAGACGAAAGTTTATAAAAAAAATGATGCAATAGTTGAAAATGAATTGAATGTAATTGTTAGTGATTTGTTTTGAAAATTTTTTTAGGCTTTTAAAGAAAGCCTTCGTATTATTAAATGATTGAAATTAAAAATAAATTTTTTAGTCTTATACAAATTAAAATACAATGAAATGACAACATCAGATTTAAAAAATGTACTCATACATAAGATATCAGAAATTGATGATATTTCATTTCTAAAAGCAATCAAAGTAATTCTTGATTCAAAGACCAATAATGAAATTCTTATGCTAACTGATCAGCAAAAAGAAGATATTATGGCATCCAAAAAAGAAGTTGAAAGCGGCTTGATTTTCAGTGAAAAGGAACTTGACAAAGAAATTCAAGAGTGGCTCAGCGTAAAATAATTTGGTCACATAGAGCAAAAATAAGACTCGTTCAAATTATGGAGTTTTATGCTGAAAGAAATAAAAGCAAAGTTTATTCTGAAAAATTGTATCGAAAATTTAATAAAGAACTTCAATTGGTTTTACAACATCCTGATTTGGGTATAAAAACAGAGATTGCATCAGTAAGAGGATTTATCATTGGCGACTATATTTTGTTTTATGAAGAAACAACTGAAACGATTATTGTTCATACTTTGTGGGATAGTAGACAAAATCCTGATTCTTTAAAGATTAGGTAATATGAATCCAATAGAACAAATTCGCAATCTATAACCCAAATCAACACTCAAAACAACCCTCACCCTCAAAACTTTCGATCCACATGAAAAGGACTTACATCTAAAGATGTTTTTTTATCTGAAATAATTTCCGAAACCAATTTTCCAGTTGCAGGTCCCAAACTCCAACCCATCATGGCATGACCTGTTGCAAAAGTGGCGTTTTTAAATTTGGCTGATTTTCCAATATAAGGCAATCCATCAGGAGAACAAGGTCGCAAACCACATTGCGCTGCTGCTTTTTCTTCTTGATTGATTTTCAAATCAGCATAATAATTTTCAGCTGCTTTTGCAATCGCATTTACACGTACAGGATTGATGTGGTGATTGATGCCGCCAATTTCCATAGTTCCTGCAAAACGCGTAAATCCGTTCATGGGAGTTACTGCCACTTTTGCTTCCATCAAAATTCCTGGAATGCTAATATTGGTGGGTCTTTCCACATTAATTCGATAGCCTTTTCCTGCTTGAATAGAAATATTCAAACCTAGTTTTTTGACAAAATTCTGTGTCCAAGAACCTGTAGCAAATACAAATTCATCTGCACTAAAATTTTCTTGATTCACACGAACTGACCTAATTTTATCACCTATAAAAATAATATCTTCAACAATTTTATTTGTTTGAATCACAACACCTTTGTTTTCTAAATATTTTTTTAATTGTGGCATAAATTCATTGGGAGTCATGTGCGCATCTGAATGATAATACACAGCGCCTTTGATATTCAAATCGATATTTTTTTCAATTCTCTGCACTTCTTCTTTAGACAAATTTTCGACTTTCAAACCCAAATCAATGGCCTTTTTTCCAACATTCCATTCTTCTTCACCAGCTTTTTCCGTTTTGTAATACATCATCAAACCTTTGTGTTCATAAAAGAAATCGAATTCTTTAGATGCATACATTTCTTCAAACAATTGTCTGCTGAACACAGTAATATCTTTGATAACAGGCATTGATTTTTCCACTTTTAAAGCAGTTGCCGATTTTTTAAAAGCCAATGCCCATTTTAAAAAATCAGGCTCCAATCTCGGTTTTACATAAAATGGACTTGCTGGATTGAACATCCATTTGATTCCTTTTGAAATCATGCCAGGAGCAGCCAAAGAAACAATATGACTTGGCGAAATATATCCTGCATTCACATAAGAAGCGCCACTTGAAAAATCAGATTGGTCAATAACTGTAACTTGATGACCTTCTTTTTGGAGATAATAAGCAGAGGATAAACCTATGATTCCACCACCAATGATAATTACATTTTTACTCATTTTAAAAATATCAAATTAGATTACACTAAAACCAAATGCATACGGATCATCATCTGTATCAATGGTGATGATATTGTGCCCATAGATTTTTGCCCAACCTTGAATACTTGGAATGATTGCTAACTTTCCACCAATCGTAGTTTCTTGTTCTACACAACCTATAAAAGTGCTTCCAATAAAACTTTCATGAATGAATTTTTCACCAATTTTCAATTTTCCTTTGGCATATAATTGTGCCAATCTTGCTGAAGTTCCTGTTCCGCAAGGACTTCTATCAATGGCTTTGTCACCATAAAAAACAGCATTTCTTCCATGTGACGTTTGGTTGATTGGAGTTCCTGTCCACAATAAATGCGTTACATTTTTGATGCTTTCATTTTCAGGATGCACAAACCAATTTGGATATTTTTGGTTGATGCGTTCTCTAACAACTTGCGAATATTGAACAATTTTTGAAGCCGTAAAATCTTGAATTCCTGAAAAGTTTTTCTGAGGATCCACGATTGCATAAAAATTTCCTCCGTAAGAAACATCAAACGTAATTTCTCCCAATTCTGGACAATCAATCGTTAAATTTTCAGCAGCTAAATAACTTTTTACATTGGTGAGTTTCACCCATTCAACTTTATCATTTTTCATGGAATATTCAATCTCTACCAAACCTGCAGGAGCTTCCATTTTGATTTTGCCAGGAGTTTTTGGAGTGATTAAACCTTCTTCAATAGCAATGGTAATGGTGCCAATTGTGCCATGACCACACATGGGCAAACAACCTGAAGTTTCAATAAATAAAATAGCAAAATCATTTTCTGGATTGTGAGGAGGATATAAAATACTTCCACTCATCATGTCATGTCCTCTTGGTTCGAACATCAAACCTTTGCGAATCCAATCGAATTCTTGCAAAAAATGAAGTCTTTTTTCATTCATGGTTTTCCCCACCAAATCAGGACCTCCACTTTTAATCACTCTTACAGGATTTCCGCAAGTATGGGCATCTATACAAACAAACGTATGTGAACTCACTTTTTTATTGAATTTAATTTAAAATTTGAATCATCAATTTACAAATCTTCTAACTCTTTTTGTACTTTTTTTGATAGTCCTTTTACGACCAAATCATAAGAATGATTGATGAGTTTTATTGCCAATTCATCAGAAACATCTGCGGAATTTAAGGCAACTGTATTCCATAATTTTTTATTCATGTGATATCCAGCATTGATTCCTTCATATTCTTCGCGCAATTCAATTGCCCATTCTGGATCGCATTTTAAATTGATTTTTTGATTGCCTTTTTCCCAATCGTCCAAACCAGCTAAGGCAAACATTTTTCCCATCACTTTGAAAACCAATGTCACTTCATCAAAAGGAAAATGTTCAGAAACGCCTTTTTTTAACAAACAAACGTCTCGAAATTGTTCAATATGCATAAAAGATTGATTTTAAAAAAACAATAAAAATACCAACAAAAAAAAGTATCTTTCGTTTCAAAAATACAATTCTTTTGAATATGGAAGCTAATTTTCTTAACCAAACATCATTAATAACGTATGCTCCAAAAAAGTATGAAAAATCTACTTTTTCATCGATTGCTGATATTCATTTATCTAATGATGGAGAGGAAATCAAATGGTTAAATACCTATGGTTTAAACTTTAAAGACGACCTAAAAACTGTTGTTTTTAATTCAAATTTAGATGATTTTCTTCTTAAATTATTGAGTGATGAAGCGCATCCAAACAAAGTAATTTTATTGGATAATTTGATTTTTTTAACAATTCGTGTTTTAAAAACAGAAAATCGTTATTTGAATTCTGAACAAATCATTTTTATGGTTTCGACCAATTTTTTATGGAGTGTTCAAGAAAAAAAAGGCGATTATTTTGGTTGGATTCGTGAGCGAATTGAGACAAATAAAGGAGTAGTAAGAAAGAAAAAAAGCGATTATTTGTTGTTTTTATTATTGGAATCGATTGTGGATAATTATTTAGAGACCTATCAAAAAAATGCTATTATTAGCTCCGAGACCTTGAACATCACAAATATCAAACCAACACCTGCTTTTACATCATTGGTTGAAGTGAGAAAACAGGAATTATTCAACTTTAAAAAAGCAACTTTGAGTTTGAGAGATGTTGTCATGAAACTCGAAAACATTGAAATAAAAGGTTTTAACACTAAATATTTTAGTGAACTCAAAGAGCAAATCAATAATTTAATTACCAATATCGATTTTGAATTGCAAGAATTGGAAAGTAAAATAAACCTAATTTTCAGTATTCAAGGTCATCGTTTGAATGAAGTTATGAAAACGTTGACTATTTTGTCTGGAATTTTTATTCCATTGACATTTTTAGCAGGCATTTATGGAATGAATTTTGAAAACATGCCCGAATTGAAATTTGAAAATGGGTATTTTCTTTTATTAGGAATTATGTTTGTGATTGCTTTGCTAAGTATCTGGTATTTTAGAAGAAAAAGGTGGTTTTAAAGAGCTTTAGGCGAAAAGTCAATAGCTTTATGATAAAATTTCATATAAAATTGGCTTACTTGGAGTGGCATCATTTTCAAAAGGTGCAATCATTAAATTCAATAAATATTCTCCATCTTTCACTTTATTTGACACATAAATAAACTCAGTAATAGTAGCATCCATTCTAATTTCGCCTGAAGTATTCCAAAAAGCGTTGTGTGCTAATAATTCGCCTCCATCTTTTTCTTTATCCACAGAAGGCAAATCAACCAACAAATGTTTAATGCCTTTTTCTCTCAAATAAATAGCTGTTTCTTCTAATAAATAAGGTGGATTGGTGTTGGAATATCTCATTCCCTTTTTATCACTTCTCAAGTTTGGCAATGTTCTAATAATCACAGCATCTCGTTTTTTCTTTTTGAGAGCGGTTTTTAGTTGCTTTTCCGAAATCACAAAATCTTCTCCTTCTAATTCTGGAGCAACTGTAACTAACTCAGCTACAAAGAAATAATGTTTTAAATTTTGATTTACAGAATGAATTTTTTCGGTGATATGACCCACACATTCTGTATGTGTAATGTGCGAATGTGGATTGAAATGAATATTGTTAAAATTGACAACAGCTCCTTCAGAAACGAGTATTTTTTCACCATCAAATTCTTGTGGAAAAATTTTTGGATCCTCAATATACCAAGCATTTACGGTTTTTTTTTGAGGATCAATTGCGATTGAAATGTCAATGGGTTTTGAAACGTCAATTTGAATTTTTCTGGAATTATATTCTATGGTTGCTTTCATAAAGGGAACTTAGTAATTGTTGATTGAAGTTTCTCAAAGATAACATTTACGGATAATAATTTAAAATTTTCTTTCGTTTTGAACTTAACTCAAATTGAGCATAAACAAATCAGATGCAATTCCGTCAGATAAAAAAAGTCCTTTTTTAGTGGTTTTTAGATTGCCATTTTCGAAAATCAACAATTCATCTTCAATATATTTTTGTGATTGGATTGCCAAATAAGAAGCGTATTTTTCGCCAAAATTTTGCTTTATTTTATCTATTGAAACGCCCCAAATTGTTCGCAAACCTGTCATAATATACTCATTGTATTTGTCAATTGTTGTCAAGATTTCACGCTCAATTGGCAACAAATCTTGTTGAATAGATTTGATGTATTTCGCATTATTTCTGATATTCCAACTACGCTGATTTCCATCAAAAGAATGTGCTGAAGGTCCAATTCCTAGATATGATTTGCCTAACCAATACCCAGCATTATTTTTACTGAAAAAACCATCTTTGCCAAAATTGGAAGTTTCATAATGAATAAATTGATTTTCCTCCAAAATTTCTTTCAAAATATAGAATTGTTTTTGTGCTTTTTCATCATCTACATTTTTGATAATTCCCTTTTTTATAAAGCTTTCCAAAGCTGTTTTTGGCTCGACAGTTAATGCATAACTTGAAATGTGAGGAATTCCAAAACTGAATGCAGTTTTGATATTTTTAATCCATTGTTCGTTTGTTAAATCTGGAATTCCATAAATCAAATCAATTGAAATATTTTCAAAATATTGGGTTGCAATTTCTAAACATTTTTTGGCTTCAATGGATGAATGAGCTCTGTTCATCAATTGTAAATCGTGTTCAAAAAAAGATTGAATTCCAATACTTAATCGATTTATTTTTGATTGAGAAATCTCCAAAATTTTCTCTTTTGACAAATCATCAGGATTTGCTTCTAAGGTAATTTCAGGCGATAAATCAACTTCATAAAATTGATAAACAGCCTCAATAATTGAATTTATTTCACTGATTGACAACAAACTAGGAGTTCCACCTCCAAAATAAATGGTTTCAATTATAGCATTGTTGAGTTCATTTTTCCTGAGTTCAATTTCTTTGATGATGCAAGAAATCATTTCATCTCTATTTCGTAAAGAAGTAGAAAAATGAAAATCACAATAAAAACAAGCTTGCTTGCAAAATGGAATGTGAATGTAAAGAGCCCCTCCTAACCTCCCCAAAGGGGAGGAATTATCACGCAAAAAATCCATGATAGTATATTTTTTCATTTCTTTTTTCGAATAGTAATTTCTAACGATTTTTTTGAGCCCCCTTTGGGGGTTTGGGGGCTATTCTGTTTTACAAAACTTTCCCATCCAGAATAATTTGTTCCTCCTTCGATTTTTCCTGCATTGTAAAAATGACATACTGCTGCAGCCAAACCATCTGTGGCATCCAAATTTTTAGGTAAACTTTGAAGATTTAATAACGATTTTAACATCAAGGCAACTTGTTCTTTGCTGGCATTTCCATTGCCTGTAATTGCCATTTTAATTTTTTTCGGCAAATATTCTGTAATCGGAATTTGGCGTGACAAACCTGCAGCCATGGCAACTCCTTGTGCACGACCCAACTTTAACATGGATTGTACATTTTTTCCATAAAAAGGAGCTTCAATCGCAATTTCGTCAGGATGATGAGTATCAATCAATTCAATGGTTCGTTCGAAAATATGCTTTAATTTTAAGTAATGATCATCATACTTTGAAAGTTGTAATTCATTCATTTGAATGAATTCTATTTTTTTTCCAACTACTTTTATAAGTCCAAAACCCATAATATTTGTTCCTGGGTCAATGCCTAAAATAATTTTTTCTGTTGTCAAAAAATTGGTTTTAAAATATGGATTTTATCAAAGAATCTGCATTGAACCACAAATACAAAACCATTACTAATAGAATGACCAAAAAAAGTCCTTTTAACGATTTTTTTTCTTTTTGTTTGCCAAATTTACGTTTGAATTCCAATCTTATTAAATTTAAAATATTTACAAATTTAACACAAATTTTCTCAACCAATAACGAACTACTAAAAACTATAAACCAAGTTTAATTGCTCTCAACATCTCTCTTTTTCCTGGTGGCCCTTGCAATTTTTCTACGGTAAAACCAACTGATTGCATTGCTCTTCTAACACTTCCTGCAGCTGCATAAGTCACTAAAATTCCGTTGATTTTTAATGCTTTGTGCATTTTTAAAAAAATTTCTTTTGTCCATAATTCCGGTTGGACTCTCACTCCAAAAGCATCAAAATAGATGATATCAAAAGCATTTTCATCAGCAATTTCATTAAAAAATTGCATTATTTTTGTCAATAAAAAGTTTTCTGAAATTGGATGCTTTTTTTCCCAAGAAATCGCATGCATTTCTTGAAAAATAGCTTGAAATTCTTGAGCATTTAATTCAGAAATATAATTGAGTTGTTGAATTTCTGAGTTTTCAACTGGATAAGCTTCCACTCCAACATAATCAATGATTTTAGAAGTTTTTTGAGCTTCTAAAAAGGTAATAAATGCATTTAAACCGGTTCCAAAACCAATTTCTAAAATCGAAATTTTATCCGAAGTAATACAATTAATCCCATTTTTGATAAACACATGATACGCCTCCTGAATTGCGCCATGTTTTGAGTGGTATTGTTCATTCCAATCTGGTAAATGAATCGTTGTAGAGCCATCAGCTGTCATCAATATTTCTCTTCTCAAAACTTTTCAATTTTCAAATTATTCCGAATTAAAATTTTGAAATAAAATGGTTACTATAAATTATTTTTTCATCAAAACACCATTAGCTTCAAAAGCAAATTCCTTTTTAGGAGTTGTTATTTTAGCAATTTCTTCAGCCGATTTTCCAGCATCTTCAGCATAATGTCTTAAATCATTCACTGAAACTTCCGTTACAAAAGCTTTTCCTTCCACAATTACTTCACGATATTTTGAGTCTAAAGGCATAAAAAATCCATAATCTTTAAAACGAACCATCGTCTCAGATTCTTGATCTAATGGCAATTTCATCCAACAACCTTTTTTAGAACAAACTTCTTTTATGGATGAAGCAAATTTAATTCTGATAGTATCACCAACTTTTAATGAATTGAATTTTGTCAACATTTCTTTGGATGATAACGCATTATCTGCTGAAATAACTCCGCCAAAAGTGTCGAAACTTGTTGTAATTTCATCAGCATAATTGGAGTTTTTTTCTGATTTTTCTGATTTACAAGCTGTAAAAATTAGCAAAGCAATTGCCAATATTCTAACAATTAATCTCATGTTTTTTAATTTTGATTTATTTTCAACAAATGTAGGAATTTTAAAAAACAATGCGCTTTTTTAAGGCTTTTTCAGATAAATAATTTGTGTAACTTTGCAAATTGTAAAAATAATATTCTTTAATGAAAACTCAAATAGAAATTCAACGAATAGAAAAATCAAAGATAGATTCTGTAGATTTTAGCAATTTACCTTTTGGAAGTGTATATTCTGATCACATGTTGGAATGTAATTTCAAAGATGGCGCTTGGCAAAAACCTGTTATTAAACCATTTACATCAATTTCTTTAGATCCTTCAGCAAAGATTTTTCATTACGGACAATCTATTTTTGAAGGGATGAAAGCCTACAAAGACGATGCAAAAAACATTCTTCTTTTTAGACCAACAGACAACTGGAAACGATTTAATAAATCTGCTGAACGTTTGATGATTCCCAAAATTCCTGAGGAAATTTTTATGGAAGGATTAAAAGCACTTTTGAGAGTTGATAGTGAGTGGATTCCAAGAAATCCTGGAAGTTCATTATATGTAAGACCGTTTATGTTTGCAACCGGAACAGGTTTTCACGCATCTCCAGCAGACGAATATAAATTTATCATTGCTACTGCACCTTCAGGAGCTTATTTCGCCGGAAAAGTAAACGTATTGATTGAAGAAAAATATGCACGTGCAGCAAATGGTGGAGTAGGATTTGCAAAAGCTGGCGGAAACTACGCAGCCCAATTTTATCCAACGCAATTGGCTATTGAAAAAGGCTACAATCAGGTGATTTGGACTGATGACAATACACATCAATTTATTGAAGAAGCTGGTGCAATGAATATTTTTGTTAGAATTAATGATACCTTAATTACAAGCCCAACAAGTGATCGCATTTTAGACGGAATTACTAGAAAAAGTATTCTTCAAATTGCTGAAGATGAAGGAATTCAAACGGAAGTCCGAAAAATATCTGTTGGTGAAGTTGTTGAAGCTGCCAAAGATGGCAATTTATTGGAAATGTTTGGTGCAGGAACAGCTGCTGTTATTTCACCTATTTCAAGTTTTGGATACCAAGAAAACGATTTTGATTTGCCAGTTTTAGAAAATTCATTTGCTTCCAAATTGAAGAAAAAAATTACAGATATTCAAACCAATAAGGCTTCAGATCCTTATGGCTGGAGAGTTATCGTATAGCTTTCAACAGTTTGGTTTTAGCTTTTCGCATAAAATTAAATTCAAAAAAAGCATCAACCAAAAGTTGGTGCTTTTTTTGTTGCTGAAAATTAAGTACCTTTAAGGATGTTTAAATCAAATCTCATGAAAACTTATTCTTTAGAAGACGTAACAATTTGTTGGAAGCCAGAAAAGTGTACACATTCTGCAAATTGTGTTAAACAATTATCTTCAGTCTTTAAACCGCTTAAAAATCCTTGGATTCAAACTCAAAATGCAACAAAACAAGCAATTATCGAACAAATTAGGAAGTGTCCCTCTGGAGCTTTATCTGTCATGAAATAAAATGGTTTATTTCAATTTAAAATAATGCGATTAAGCTATTTTTATGCCCTAATAAAACTCAAAAATTCCTGATTTCAAAAAAATGATTCGACTGAATTTCAATAACTTTATGACCCTAATACTCGCTACTTTCATTTCGTTTTCAAACAGTGCTCAAACAAGAAAAAAAATTGCCTTAACTGAAAATTGGAAATTTCAAAAAGGCGACCAAAAAAATGCACAAGCAATCTCTTTTAATGATACAAAATGGCAAAAAGTTTCTGTGCCGCACGATTGGGCAATTTATGGTCCTTTTGACAAAGAAATTGACAAGCAAAATGTGGCAATTTCTCAAAATGGAGAAAAAAATCCTACCGAAAAAACAGGCAGAACTGGCTCTTTACCTCATATTGGAACGGCTTGGTATCGCAATGAATTCAGTCTTTCTGCAATCGAAACTTCAAAAAAAATCATATTACTTTTTGAGGGCGCAATGAGTGAACCCGAAGTTTTTATCAACGGAAAAAAAGTGGGTGAATGGAAATATGGCTACAGTTATTTTTATTTTGATATTTCAGAAAATATTGTTGAAGGTAAAAATACAATCGCTGTAAAGTTGACCAACAAAGAGTTTGCTTCAAGATGGTATCCCGGAGCTGGTTTGTATAGAAATGTGCGAATGATCATCAAAAATCAAGAAAGTATTGCACAATGGGGAACTTTTATTACAACACCTTTTGTGACAGATTCTATCGCTAAAATCAATATAAAAACTAGCATAAATTCTGATAAAGGATTCGTAAAAACAACCATTTTTGATGCTCAAGGAAAAGCACTCATTTCTCAAGAATCAAGTTCGCTTTTTGGCAATAAATTTGAACAAAATATTCCTTTAATAAATCCAAAATTGTGGAGTCCTGAAACTCCTTATTTATACACCGCAAAAACAGAATATTTTGTCAATAACAAACTTTCTGATGAAATAACCACACGTTTTGGCGTTCGAAAAATTGAATACAATTGCGAAAAAGGATTTGTATTGAATGACAAAATCACCAAGTTTAAAGGGGTTTGTTTGCATCATGATTTAGGCCCTTTAGGAACTGCCATCAATAAAGCTGCCTTGAAAAGGCAACTGTTGATTTTGAAAGATATGGGCGTTAACGCCATTAGAAGTTCGCATAATATGCCTTCTTTTGAACAGCTAGAATTGGCTGACGAACTCGGATTTTTATTTTTAGCTGAATCATTTGACGAATGGAAAAAACCCAAAGTAGAAAACGGTTACAACCTTTTTTTTGATGAATATGCTGAAAAAGACATTGTAAATTTAGTGCATGCCACTAGAAATCATCCTTCAATTGTTATGTGGAGTTCAGGAAATGAAGTGCCTGATCAATGGGGTTCAGAAGGTGTAAAACGTGCAAAATGGTTGCAAGATATTTTTCATAGAGAAGACCCAACACGTCCAGTAACTGTTGGAATGGATCAAGTAAAAGCGGTAATGGAATCTGGTTTTGGTGCCATTTTGGACATTCCTGGTTTGAATTATCGCGTGCATTTGTATGAAGAAGCGTATAAAAAATTTCCACAAGGTTTTATTTTAGGTTCTGAAACTGCGTCAACAGTAAGTTCAAGAGGCATTTATAAATTTCCTGTCGAAAAAGGATCCATGAAACAATATAATGACTTTCAAAGTTCGTCTTATGATTTGGAATATTGCAGTTGGTCTAATTTGCCTGAAGACGATTTTATTTTGCAAGATGACAAACCTTGGGTTATTGGTGAATTTGTTTGGACAGGTTTTGATTATTTGGGCGAACCAACTCCTTACGACGAAAAATGGCCTTCCAGAAGTTCGTATTTTGGGATGATTGATTTGGCTGGAATTCCAAAAGACCGTTATTATTTATACAGAAGTAGATGGAATACTAAAGCCGAAACTTTACACATTTTGCCACATTGGAATTGGGAAGGTCGTGAAGGAGAAAAAACGCCTGTTTTTGTGTATTCAAACTATGAAAGTGCTGAACTTTTTGTGAACGGAAAAAGCCAAGGAATTCAGAATAAAATCAAAAATGGCAATCCACAAGAACGTTATCGTTTACTATGGAATGATGTGGTGTATGAACCTGGAATTGTAAAAGTAGTTGCTTTCGATAAAAACGGAAAAGCTGTTGCTGAAAAAGAAGTAAAAACTGCTGGAAAACCTCATAAAATAGTCCTAGAAGCTGATAGAAAAACAATCAAATCTGATGGAAAAGATTTGAGTTTTGTAACAGTTTCTGTAGTAGATAAAAACGGAATTCCTTGCCCAACAGCCACCAATCAATTACAGTTTGAAGTTAAAGGAAAAGGAACTTATAGAGCTGCTTGCAATGGTGATGCCACTTCATTAGAGTTGTTTCATTTGCCAACGATGAAATTATTTAGTGGAAAATTGGTAGTTATTGTTCAATCAAAAAAAGAAGCTGGAAAAATGGAATTAAAAGTTTCAGGAAAGGGATTGAAAATGGGTGTTATTGAGCTGGAAGCTGTTTTAAATGATTGATTTTAAAATAAAAGTAATGATTAAAAATTCTCTTATGATTTTTCTACTCTTTTTTTCATTCTCGACTTTTAGTCAATATAAAAAAAATGAGGTAGATTTGATAAAAACCACCATTGAAAATTATTTCAAAGGATACATTAATAGAGATTTTTTGCTTTTAGAAAAAGCATTTGACAGTCAAAATGGAACAATGAAAGTTCCCATTTTAAAAGATGAAAAAATCATAGGTTTCCAAAATCATTTCTTTAAAAATTTAATTCAAAAATGGAGCTCTAGAGAAAAATTATCAGATGATGTTTTAAAAAAATGTGCTTTGACTATTTTGAATTTAGATATTTTTGAGCAAAAAATGGCGAGTGCAAAAATCAATATGAAAGTGGATACAATTACGTATATTGATATCTTATCTCTTCAAAAAATTGCTGGTGATTGGAAAATTACTAATAAGATTTTTGTGGTTTAGCAGTGATAATTTTGAATGTAAAGTCTGTGCAAAATTGTTTAAAATTCTATAACCACTTAGCTTCCTCACAATGATTATTTAGTATATAAGTTATCAAATAATTATTTTTACTTTTTTCGAAGAAAATATACCAAGTAGTCCTTTGGTTTGATTTGTAAAAAATATAATACGAACCATAAAGTTGTAATTCTTTTGGAGAAAATCGAGCAGGAAAATTTTCAATATTGCTATTGGTAAAATCAATTAACTTTAAAACGTATTCATCAGCAGTTTGCAAGTAAGAAAAATAACCGTTTTTATACAATTCATAAACTAATTTATCCAAATAATCAATAGACACTATCTCAAAAAGTGTGTAAACTTAAAAAGTTGTTATTATAAATTAAATCCTAATTCTGTTTTCAAATATAAGATTAAATTGGTTTAATATAATCCCCCAATTTTGAATAGGCATTGTCCATTTTTTAGATGCTTCTCTAATAGCCAAGAAAACTGATTTCAATACAGCTTCGTCAGATGGAAAAGACATTTTATTTTTGGTATATTTTCTAATTTTTCCATTAAGATTTTCGATCAAATTAGTTGT
>MNYM01000018.1 GCA_001873065.1 Flavobacteriaceae bacterium CG2_30_31_66 | reverse complement strand
ATGTGCATCTAATTCTGCATTGAGCATGTGTTCTACTGCTCGTTTGTGCATTTGTTTGAAAAATGAAGTTAAGTCTTCTCCATTTTTGAAGGATTTGTAAAATTCCTTGTCGTTTAATAAGTCATCTTTGTTTATCATATCCGTATAAATATTTAAAGTTACTAAAAAAGTTATTCCGAAAATTTTTTTGTCTTTGAAGGGACAAAAATTTTCAAAATAACTTTTTAAACTTACACAGTTATTGAAATACTACCCAAATAATGACCACAACCTGCATCAGTAATTAAACTTATCCATCTTTTTTCTCTAGTCCAATATCTATCCCCTGGTTGTACATAAGTTAATATTGCAAAATCATACCAATCATTAGCTTGAACTTTCATATGACTTGTTTCAAGAGTCTTGAAAAAATGATCTAAAGTTTTTACCAATAATTCAATAGTATCTAGTTCAAATCCATCAATATTTACTTTACCTTTTGTTGATTGCTCTACACAAAAATTAATGAACTCTGCAGTTATTTGATAAGTTTCTATTTTTTTATGTGCCTTTTTATCTAAAATTCTATTTCTAATATTTTCAGCTTCATCATTAAACAATTTTGCTACTTCATCTAAGTTCTTTCTCCCTGCTAAAATTTCTTGTTTAAAAACTTCTTTCTTTTCAGGTTCTATTGAATGACCTTTGGCAAATTTTGATGTAAATTCTAACCAATGGCCAATTTCTGAAACAATATCATATATATACTCTTGTTTTAATTGAGCTAAATAAATAAATGGAGGTTCGTAGATTGCATTTTCCTTAAACTTAAATAACATTTGAATTGCACTTCGAGACAATTCTTCTTTATCTATAAGGTTTTCAGATTTAGAGAGTTCGTGGATATTTGCAAATGTTGGCGCGATAGGCTCTTTACTGAATTTTTCAAATAATTCTTTGTCTTGACCAAGACCGTACCAAATATTAGTGTCTGCTATTATTTTCATTGTTTAGCTTTCATTAATTCATAAAGTGGATAGAGTTTTTTGAACTCGGTTAATATTGTTTTTGAAATATTCTCTTTAGAAAGTTTTTCGTCTAAAAAATTAATTTCTCTACCAATGATAAAATAATCTTTAATGTTTGATTGATTAACCATTTGCCTTAATACTTCAGCATCTAAAATATCTTTCACTTTAACCGATTTTAAGCCATTATCAATCCAATATTCGTCTTTAATATTTTCTATTGTTTCATAAAAATTATTTAACTCATCTTTATTGTTTAATGAGTTTTTAAAATATTCTCTATCTTTAAAACTACCACCATTTCTTCCAAGAACCAACCAAATTCCAATGTTTTTTTCGTGTATAATAACTTGAATTCGAACGTTATTTATAAATGAATGAGGCTTATTTATTGATTTATCTTTATTTTTTAGCTCATCTAATTGTTTCAAAGACTTACCATAGTGTAGCCAAATAGCATTAATAATTTTGCCACTAAATTGATTAAAATAATCTCTACTAATAATAGATCTAGAACTATGATGGCAATGAAGATCATTTAAGCCAAAATCTTTAAATTGTGGGTAAATAACTTCATGCAATTCTTTAAATTTACCGCTAACCTCTTTTCTTATTTTTTTTAATTCTGCATTTTCAAGTCTATGATATTTTTTTTGAAAAATTTCATGATGATTTCTAGAAAAGAATTGTCCTTTATCTTTAGATAATTCGTTAGAAATTTTGTCAATATCTTGTTGTATTATCTTTTTCTGGAAAGATGTCTTAACGAATTTAGATTTATAATCGTCAACAAAATCCTTTGTAATTATATACCCATTATTGTATAGATCATTAAACCATTTTAATAATTTTCTGCATTCACCTTGATCATTAACTTGAAAACTCATTTCTACATTTTTTTCAAGGCCCCAATTAGTCGTATTTGATGAGCCAATGTACGCAACATATGAATTGTCAACTTTTTGAAAAATATAAACTTTAGGATGAAAAGTAAAATTTGTTTGATATACTCTCGCATTAATGTTTAGATTGTCTAATAGTGTATCAAAAACTATTGGATCTGTTGCTAAATCAATACCAATTAAAAAATGTTGTGCTATATTTTTGGAAATATTTTTTTGAATAAAATTCCATCCATTATTGCTTATCATAGCTGTCGCAATCCAAAAAGATTTAGCATCAATTAGTTCAGACTTAATTTTTGATTTTATGCTCTTATCAATTATCATTAAGCAGCCATTCTAATTTTATTTTTTTCAATACAGGCAAGTGCAACAGCCGAAAATTCAGCATTTTTAGATATCATTTCGCGTAAATCTTGACGAATATTTGCAATACGTTCTTCATCTCTTGATGTTCTATGAGCTTTTCTTAAAATCTCTCTTAAATCATCAATCTTTCTTTGGCAATAATTCCAAACAACTTGACGGGCTTCTTTTAATGGAGTATGGTTCAAATGGTATAAATCAATAGAAATATTTGCTCTTTGAAAATTCCATGGTTCTTCTTCTTCTGAAACTGATGGAATAGCCATACCTTCTTCTGTGAAAAACAATAAATCAGGATCATTTGGATTAATTGGATCGAGCAATAGAATAATTTCATCATCAATCTCATCAATACAGGTAGCAGCATTACATCCTTCACGTAATGGAAAGAATGAACCTTTCCCATAAGATTGTTTATCAACAGAATGTTTATCTTTTCTCAATCTATTAGAGTATATAGAACTAAGACGGTAGTTTTTCCAATCATAAGCTAACCACCAATAACCATCTCTAACTATCTTTTTTCCATTAATGTTAATTTGTAATGCTTCCATTTTTGGTCTAAAGTGATCTACATCCATATCTGACATTACCTCTTGTGCTTCGGAGTACCAACATTTATTGTTTGATAGTTGTTTTAATTGAACTAACAAATCCTGCCAAATAGGATTGTCTTTAAATATCTTGACTCTTTCTTCTTTTGACTTACCCACAAGTTGATTACTAAGATCTTTTGCTCTTTCTACCCATCCATCTGGTAAAAGATTCTCCACGTCTAGAATGTTTATCGTTCTCATTTTTTAGATTCTTTTAAGATATCTTCTAAAATTGAAAATGCCATCTCATTTTGTTTTATGCGTTCATCTTCATTTTGTGGTATTTGCTGAAATTCTTTTATCACAGATAATTTTTCAACAAATAAATTGTATAGTGGATCACGCGTAAACTTATTAAAACCTGATTTTTCAAAAAATTCTGAATACTTTTCTAAACTTATTTTTTGAGTTTCAGTCAATGTTCCTTGTTGTTCAAGAACTTCTAATTTACGATATTCATTAAGTTCACTTTGTGTTTCTGGACCTAATGTTGTAGATAATCCAAAAATTGGACTCATTAAAATTCCTGCAACACCTAATCCTTTAGGATCAAAATCAGGTTCTATAGCTTCTGTTTTAACAAATTCTTTACCTTCCTCATCAACAAACTTATTTGTTTGAAAAATACGAATTTCTTCTTTTGTCAAATCACCTATGACTAATGGATCATGAGTAGTCATAATAATTTGTGAACGATCATTTTTATCAACAATATTTTGTAATAAACTCATGTATTTCCATTTCCAAAGCGGATTTAAATGTGTATCAGGTTCATCTAAAAGAAATAAAGATTCTTTTTCTTTAGTAAAACGAATTAGACCTAATACAGTCAACAATTGTTGTTCTCCTTCAGATAATTCTTTAAAAGTTATGTTACCATTTATATTTCGCTTTTTGACTTTGATTCTAACTTCTTGTATCAAATCAGACACATAAGTACTTTCTAATATTTTGAAAAATAGAGAGTGGTTGGAATATTTATCTGCAAGTTCTTGCAATTTAGTTTCGTTTGAAACATATAGATACATTTGTTGTTGAGAAGTTCGTTTAACAAAATCGACTCTAACAGTTTCTGTAGTAACAATTGGTGCCATAGATATTTTCCACAGGTCTTCTAAAAAACTTCTAACTAATCCTTTTGCACCCCAAAAATCTTCAGGATTTTTATTACGAAGCCAATTAGGTTCTTTAAAGACAAACAGCACAGACTCAAGTCCAGTGATATCTAGATATTCACTAAGAAATTCTTGAATTTTAGAATCACTAAAGGAAAAAAACGACATTAACACAAAATGGCTATGAATATTTCTAGCATAAAATAATTTTCTAATTGGATGATCAATTCCTTTTAATAAATCATCTCTAAAACGGATTTGGTGTCTATCAAAATATTCTAAAAGACGATTACTAATTCCTGAATAATAAGAAAACACGTGTTTTGGCAAATAACTATCTTTATCCTCTTTGAACAGCTTCTTTGATATAGGTTTGGATTGATACACTATAACACTATTTTCTTCTTTCCCTAAATATAATTGATATGTTCCTTTAACATTTGGTCCACCGATTGCCTTTATGTAATTACCACTACATCTATATTCTATCTGATAATTAAATATTGTTTCTCGCTCATGATCAAGATCTCTGAAAATTAAGACAATAGCTTCTATGAAATTTGATTTTCCAGCCGCGTTTTGACCCAAAAGAACAGTATGCAACTTTGTTTCATTTATATCAATTGAGAAGTCGCGAAGATTTTTAAAATCTTCTATAAAAACTTTATCTATTTTCATATTATTTCTAAGTATCCTTTTTCATTATTAACTTCTCGAATAGCTTTATCTACTTCAATCTTTTCTTTCAAATCAGCATAAAATTTGTCTAAACTATTCCCAATATCTGTATCATCATGATGTTCTGACATTTTCCAAAGATCTTCAGCGTGAAGCTTTCCATTTTCTTTTAATAGGGTTACTAAATCCATATGTTCTGTTTTACTATTGAATTTTATTAATCTTTGATTTATTTCTCTTATTTTAGTTAAAGAAAATTTATTTGAAATTTGATTTTTTTCATCACCTAATATGTTTACTAAAAAAGATTGAAATAGTTTCTTGGATTTATCTTTATTTGAAGAAATCTCAAGCTCGATCTTTTCACAATTAGAATGCAATTGATTAGTAATTTTCACAATCTCTATTTGCTCATTTAGCGGAGGAAGAGGAACTAATATGCTCTTAAGTTTACTTCCAGAAAAATTTGCTTGGTTTGTCTGAGCTATTATTAATGGTTCTATTTGACTTTCTCTACATATTGGAGAGATAATATAATTGTTTATATACTCTGAATTTAAAAAATTATTAAAAAGAGAAACTTTTATTAAATATGATGCTAAAGTATATTTATTATTACCTTTATCATACACGGCACTTTTTCCAACTAAATCATAGCTATTTGTTCTATTAAATACTAAATCTCCATTTTCTAAAAAAAGTTTTGGTAAATCTTTATGATCAGGAGAGATATATTTCAAATTATTAAAAATCAATTTCCCATCAGAAGTTACATTTCCCATTCGTAAAACAGGTATGTTATTTGTGTTGTCATCTGTTTTTTGTGATGTACCATAGGCCATAAACTTTATTATTTCACCAAATCTTACCCAAGACCAACTTTCAGGAATTTTAAAAGGAATTTCATTTGGTTTTATTGACGCTAAAGATTTTTCTTTTTTTAATATATTCTGCTGAATGAGCTTTTCTTTTTCAATTTTTATTTTTCCTAATAATTTTTTTGAAACTTCAACTCTTGAATTCTCATTTCTCCAATTCGAAGTTAACTTTCCACTTACACCATCATTTAATATTGATTGACGAAGCTTAATTAGATGCTCTTCTTGTAATTGGATTTCTTTAACTAATTTTTTATTATTAAACTCTGCTTTTTCAATTTCATATAAAACTTTTTTTTGCTCTTCTTTAGTTGGTAAATAGATTTCCAAATCAAAAAGTTGTTTAGGTTGAATTCGTTTTGAACCAACACCTTTAGCTAAGTTTTCAAGCATTAAGTAAAAATCACCTTTTCTAAAGAAGTAATAAATCCACTCTGGATAGCAAGAATCATTAATATCAAAAGCTGGTATATCTGAACTAGATTCATATCCGTCTAATTCATATGGCACAATGCCAAAAGCACCTTTATGTAAATTTTGTTTGCCATAAATAAATTGGCCTGCTTTGCGAATATAATATTTAGTAGCTCCTTTTTTATCTTTGGTTACAGGTCTTTTTTCAATGCCTAATACATTTAACTTTACCCTAATACGATTGTCTGTACTGGGGTTTTCAGAGATAACTTTAGATTCCGTTAAAAGGGTTCCTAATTTTACTTTTGGCCAGTTTTTCATAGAAATGCTTTTTTGATTTCATCCAATAATTCACTGCTTTTATGAAAAGAGGTTTCTATAATTGATATCAAGTCTTGAGTTGAATATAATTTTTCTTGCTCTAAAACATTAGAGTTTTTAATATCTAAATTGAAATTTCTACTTTTAATTTCCTTAAAAGTAACTTTCCATGCATATTCAGTCTCTTTCCTATTAAACCACCATTTTTTGATTTCATCAAAATGTTTAATATCTATTGGTCTTGAAGCACTATAGTTTTTTATTTCCTCTGGATATGGCATTTCATAATACCAAGTTTCTTTAGTTGCTTTTCCTTTTTCAAAAAAAAGCAAGTTTGTTTTAATAGATGTGTAAGGATTAAAAACTCCATTTGGTAATCTTATAATTGTATGTAAATTACATGTTGTTAAAAGTTCTTCTTTTATTCTTGTTTTTACTCCTTCACCAAATAATGATCCATCAGGCAAAACGACAGCCGCTCTACCATTTTTCTTCAAAATTTTAATAATTAATGCTAAAAATAAATCTGCTGTTTCTTTTGTTCTAAATTCTTCTGGAAAATTCTTTTCAATTCCATCTTCTTCTTGACCGCCAAAAGGAGGATTTGACAAGACGATATTTACTAGGTCATTAGTTTTCCAACTATCATATTTAACAGATAATAAATTACCTTTAGTTATTGCAGGCTTCTCTATGCCATGAAGCATTAAATTTGTTGTGCAAAGTAAATGAGGTAATGGTTTTTTCTCAATACCTCTTATTGAGTTTTGAACTATTAATGCTGTTTCATCAAAATCTTTCTGTTTTGATAAATTAATCATAGAACAAGTTAAAAAACCTCCTGTCCCACATGCAGGGTCAAGAATACTTTCACCAATTTGAGGATTAATCATGTCAACCATGAATTGAGTTACAGCTCTAGGGGTGTAATATTCACCAGAAGAACCAGCACTTTGTAGTTCTTTTAATATTGTTTCGTAAATGTCATTAAAAACATGTCTATCCTTGTTGTTTTTTGAAAAATCGATTTTATTAATTTCATTTATAACTTGGCGGAAAAGATTACCGCTTTTCATATAATTATAAGTATCATTAAATACTGATTTTATAATTACTGATTGGTCTGTGTCTGTAGGTTCAATTGTTTTAAGTACAGGAAATAACTCCTCGTTTATAAAAATAATTAATTCATCTCCAGTTAAGCCATTTTCATCAGCAGCCCAATTTTGCCATTTTAATTTTTCAGGAATTGGACTTTTGTACTCTTTTCTTGAAATTTTCCATTCCTCTTCTTTATCTGCAAAAATTTTCATAAAAAGCATCCATACCATTTGAGAAATACGTTGTGCGTCACCATCGACGCCTTCGTCTTTTCTCATTATATTTCTTATGGATCTTATTATACTTGTTGTACTCATTTAATTAATTATTTAAAGCTTTACACCAATAGTAGAAAGCTTCTGGATTGTTCTTTTTTAATTTGTTTGGTTTGTTGTATTGTGGGTCTTCAATTATCCAATCTTTTGTTTCAAGTGGATTTTTGAATCGTTCGATTTTTATTTCTTCTTCGGCTTGTAATAGTTTTGTCAGATATGCCACTTTAGCTGCTGCTGTTATGGCTTCGTCTATGTTGAATCTGTCAATTGTGAAATTGGTAAAATTGCGAATACCCACTTGCAACTGATTAAACTCTTCAGATTTTATATCCCTTTCTGCTAATGTATAGCAAGCTTGCCAAGTATCTTGTAAAACTTCTGCTGCTGTAATGTTTAATTTTCTAAATCCTATCTCTTCTTGCACTACTTTGTTGTAGCTGTTCTTTACCACTAATAAATCACTTATGTTGTCGAATAGGAATGCGATGTCGTATAATTGTTTTATGATTTCTATTGGACGTTCCTTGCTATATAGAATCCCGGTTGTTTTTGGCGCAAATGCGGTTAGTTTGTCTCCTAGTATGGCATCAAAGGTTGGCATTGCGATTATGGTATTTTCTCCAGACGTGGAAATCCAATTGTGTTTTATTGGAAGTACTTGAATTTGAGGGTATGGGTTTGGTGTGTAGAGTAAATCTAATAAAATAGGTTCAATATTACCATCAACTTCACTTTTGTAATAGGTTTTAAAATGTCCGATTGGCGCATCGGGTGTGTGCTTACGGTCGTTGTCGTCTTCCCAATCTATGAAGATTTGTTCATCTACTATTTTTTGTAAAACTGCTATTATTTCTTTTTCGGAATGTTCTGTTATGATATCGATGTCGATTGAGAATCGTTTAGGCTTTTCGGTCGCTAACAACAATGCCGTTCCACCTTTGAATGTAAAGTTTAACCCCTTTCTTTTTAATTGTTCCAATAGCGTTAATGCCCAAATCACTTTTTCGATTAATTTGGGATCAATACGTTTACCTAACTTACTTTTTAAGTTAAGAATCCAATCTATTGTATAGGTTTTGCTGTCAATCATTATTTGTATATTATTGGCAAAAAGTCATCTATTTTGCCAAACTTATATTTATCAATTTTTCTACTTCTGTCTCTCGGTTTCTTCTTGCTGCATATCGTTTCATTTTTGATTCGTTGATGTCGTATTTGTTGAAAGCTGTTTTGTACATAAAATTTAATTCTCCCTGTTGTGCAGCAAAAAGGGTATCATCAATTACTATATCGACCAATATTTTTTCAAGTGTTGGAATGGTCAAATCGTTCAGTTTTAAAATGGGTGCTTCAGAATATAGGTTTTTTACAATAATCACATGCTCTAATGCACTTATGTATCTTTCAAAGAAAATGTCGTCTGGGTTAATAAACACGTTTTGAAAATTGTGGTTTAATTCATTAAATACTTGTTCTGCCGCTACTTTTTCAATTTCAACAATTGTAACATTTTTAAAAGGTTGGTGTCTCATCAAATCGTTTAACCATGAGCTATTCCAAACACAATAGTTCACGAAAGGAAAACCTTTGTGAATTTTATTGGCTATTTTTTTTAATTGTTTGTCAATTATTGGAGTGAATAATTGGATTTTTCCAATGGTGTAAATTCCTCTAGAAATATTATCTATTACTCCATTTTTTTTTAGTTTATATAAGTAGGTATTGATTGTATTATCTGACCATGTAGGAAAATCTTTTTTGAGTAAATCCGTCAAATCTTCCTTTGATAGTACGTCCTTGTTATCAAAGTATCCTATTATATGATTTTCAACAGTTTTTTCCAATTTTTTTTTAATATGCAGTAAATGTAATAAAATATTTTTAACAAATATAACTTTGGCAAAAATAGTGTGATTTTGCCAAAATTATATACTTTGATTTTGTCCCAATTTTGGTTAAAAATTGGGACAAAAAAATTGTATTTTAATCTACTTTCTCATGTTTTATATATGTTTTGTAAGGATAAACCTGATAATTTTACTACAAAACATCATTTTTTATATTTTATTTGCGATTTACTACAGATTGTGTATTGTATCACAAACAGCATATTTATTAGCTTTTGGCAGTAAATTACATTTATTGCCGAAAGTTAATTGTTTATTTCTAGGTCGATGTATGATTTTAAATTATACAATTCAATTTGGTTTTCATCATCTGCTACCAATTGCCCAATTTCAATAAAGGTAATATCATTTGCGAAGGATTTTTCGCCGATTAAGTGTTCTATAATGACGTATATGGCTTCACGAAGTCTGGGATTGTCTTTGTAAATGATGTGGTTTTTGACTAGTACTTTGATACCAAACTCGTGTGGTTTGTCGGGAATTTCTAATGGCAGAAAATACATTTCACTTACTCGTAAAGTGATTCCATGGTATTCTAATGGTTTGTCCGTTTTGTTTATATAAGGGTCTAGGTTCTTTTCAGGTTGTAAAAATGCATTTATCTGCCAGCGTTCTAGTTTTGGTGCGTGGTATACTAGCAATTCTACCTCTTTGAAAAGATACGGGTTTCCATGTGCTGTGATGATTAATGTTGCTTTCTTTTTACCTGAAATGATTATGTAGCCAATGTCTTTGTTATACTCTTCTAAGGCCTGGGAAAATGCTGCCATTTTTTTTGTTTTTATTTCTTTGGGTAGGTCGTTTAGTAGAAAAAGTGCTAGGTTTTCTTTTTGGAAGTGTTGCCAGAAGTTTTGGATTGTGTTCATTTTTGTGTTTTTTTTTAGTGCAGAGAGCGCTAAGATGTTCGGAAAGCGGTTGGATGCTGTTGTAGTTGTTCTTGGGTTTTTTATTTACATTCATACAAGTATTTATGGGATTGCTTCGTACCTCGCAATGACCGACTCGTGAAGTGAGATTGCTTCGTGCCTCGCAATGACGGTTAGCGTTTGTCGGGGGTGGATTTGTCATAAGCTATTAGGTTTACCATTTGGCGTAATCGGCTTCTCACTCGGTTGCCATACGTTGTTTCTATTTCTGAAGCTGAGAGGTTTGTGGTGATGTGGGTTGGAATTTTTTTTGAAATAAATAGGTCGTATCTTGATAATAGTATTTCTGCCATTACGTTGCATTCGTTACCAAAATATTTTAGATTGTTTTCTGTACCTAAATCGTCAAAACAGTATCTGAGAATCACTGGCTGCGATGGATTTGTTCTGAACTCTTTGCTGTATTTGTGAATGATTTCATAGCCTTCTTGGATAAATTCGAAACTTATATCTCGGCATGGTTTTATGGAGAATTTTTGTTCTGGTGGGGTCAGGTGTTTCATTAGGTTCATTAGTGATGTTTTGCCGCAACCAATTGGGCCAGTTAGTAATATTCCTTTTTCTAAATCGATATTTAATTGAAAGCAAGCTTGTTCGTCTTTTAAAAAGTAGGCTATCAGTTTGTAAATTATGTAGTGATCTGATTCTGGGATTTTGAAATTTTTGCCGTATAATTCGAAGCCTTTTTTTTCTAGCCAGGTGATTACTTCTGTGTAATTTATTGTTGTTTTCATCGTTTGCATTGAGTAGTTGTACTTACTTTGTTGTTTGAGATCCTTCCTTCGTCAGGATGACAACATTGTGGGGTTTTAACCACCCCGCCCTATGGGCACCCCTCCATAGGAGGGGAATTTGAGAGAGTGGGGAAATTTTAGATTCTGAAACAACTGAAGAATGACACATTTGGTTATAAAGGTTCGGCATAGTTTTTATCGGTTTTGGTGGTGAGTTGTTTTGGGCGATTTGGTGGTATTGTGGTGGTGGTGTTATTGAACTTTATGCTGTTTAGCATCCAGTTTTGGGCTGCTGATTGCCAGTTGACCATGGGTGTCTTCCCCCCTACTAACCAACCTACACTGGAAAAATAATTGTAGAATTTTTCTGCTTCGAGTTCGGGCAGTTTATTTTCATGGAAGTATGTTTTGATTTCTTGGAGATTTGGTGGCATGAAACTTTTCTTTTTTTCACGCAACTTTTTTTCTTTTTGAGACACCTCGTCCCTCGACACCGCTCGGGATGACATGCTCGGTGTGACAAAACTGTTGTACTCATTTTCGTCTTCATTTTTTTTTGCTTGCTCGTGCAAGTTTGCAATGTTTTTTTTGTTTGAACTATTTGTAGTGTTTGTATTGTTTATAGAAGGTACTAGTGCTTGTTCAGTACCTGTTTCAATACTGGTACAAGAGTTGTCTTGTATTTGGGCTAAAACAGGTATCTTAAAAGGTTCATTTTTTGGGTTTCTTTCGCTTTTTAATTCTGGTTTTAGGTCTTCTGAAAAGTTGAACATGATGACATGACTCCCTCTGAAAGGATTGTAGGATGGTTCGTACTTGATATAACTTAGGCTGTGTAGATTTTTTAGGCATTTGTGATAGGTTGCTTTGGAGCTTATTTTGCTGATCCTCATTACCTCATCACGGTTTATACTTATGGGATTTCTAAATCGGTTGCAGTTCCAGAATTGAAATAATGCCATGTAGAGGCTTATGTGGGTTGGGTTTAGGGCTTTGTCAGTGATTACTTTTTCGAAAAAGCCTGTTAGGTGTTTTATGTAGTTCATTTTTGTTGGCTGTTAGCTGTTAGCAGTTGGCGGCTAGGGGTTATTAGAAAATTTATTTATTTTATTGAAATGGATTCATTGATTTAAAGGTAATGACCACCCCGCCCTTTGGGCACCCCTCCAGTGGAGGGGAATTATTTGAAGAGTGATGGAATTGCGTTGGTTTTGTTGGTGTTTAGGAGTTTTTCGATATCGGAGTTGTCGTAGTAGAGTGTTCCTCCTACTTTGGTGTAGGTTAGGGTTCCGTTGATGCGGAGGTTTTGGAGGGTTCCTGGAGATATTTTTAATAACTTGATGACTTCTTTTGATTTGAGCCATTTTTTTGAAGCTGCAGTATTATCAGAATTGATAATTTTTTTGATATCTTCAAGTAGTTCGTTTTTGAATTGAAAGAGATCGTCTTTGGTTAAGATTTCTATTGACATAGGATTTGATTATAATTGTTGGTATTTGTTTTCTGATTGCAAAATACCTTCAATTTTATTTCATTTTATCCCAATGCGCTTCGTAGTAACGATAAAATTTAACATTAAAAAAGACAAATCCTTGGTAATTATTGAGTTTTTTTAAAGAATTTTTGTGTTTGGAATTTTAGGGACTTTGAAAAACTTTTTGCTTCATTTATTTAACTTCATGTCATAGCTATTGCACAAAATTCTCAAAGAAGACACAAAAAACACAAAGCTGTATATTTTATAGTTTAATCTATTTTTATTTCATAATTTATAAAACGAACTAATGTTTAAAATCAGTTGAGAGTATCATTAAAATCCCCTAAACAGCCACAAAAGGCTCAAAGAAAAAGTTGTTCTTTGAGCCTTTTGGATTTTGTAAACTACCATTATATGATTTGATAATTTACCTTTGGGAATCTAATTTTAATACATGTCTTCTTTGGCAATTTTTTGTTGTAAGTTGAGTGTGAGTTCTTCTAGGAATTTTGTCTTGCTGCTTTTACGAGCTTTGATTTCCGAATACGTTTTATAGACATTATCCAACTTGATATTGAAAAAATCTTCGAATGAAGAGGTTATTAGATTGATATCTGCAGCACCGTGATTGATTGCGCCATTTGAAAATAATGCATAAATTAATTCTGTGAGTGCTGTTTTAGGACCTGTCCACACAATTACTTTGTGTTTTTTCTCTTCGAAAATTTCTGTATCATCTACTTTCAAGCGTTTTAATGCTTGACGGATGTAATGAATAAAACGATACATCGCTTTTACTTTCGCCCACAACATGTCTTGCGCCGTTGAAAACTCAGGAAACTGATAATAATCCGTCATTGGCGTGAATGGAAAATTATTTCGGTGATTCCTGGTAAAAAACTGATGGTCTAAATAGCTATATCCCTGCTCCATATAGTGCACAAAATCGGCATTTTTATAAAAGAACTTGTTTATTTTTCGTAGCTCTTTTTGCAGAAACTGGACTTTGTATGTATTACCAGCCTTAGGCATTCTTAATTCACATGATCTCACTTCTGTAAAAAAAATTAATAAACTCATTGGAATTGGTTTATAATTTTTAAAAAAATCAATTTCCTCAGGAACTGTATTGAAATCATTTTTATCAACAATTTCTTTTAGATTGGACAAGGTTTGATTGCACAAAATAATTCCTTTGCTTGCTTTGTTGAGCATGGATTCATTTGATTCTAAAACTTCATTACAACTTGTATTGAAGGAATCAATCGTTTTTTTGAATATCATATGCATAAAAATTCACAAATTGGTTTTATAAATTTCTATAACAAAGATTTGTAGTCGTTTTGAATTGTATTCATAACCTCCATAGTGAAATTATCACGCGCTTGAATATATGCCACTTTTGGAATCACATTCGCACCCACTTTTCTTTTTTCAAAAGATGCTGAAACACCAAAATCAATTTGAGGGAAATTTAATTCATTGGCTCTTTTTATTGTTTGAAATAATAATTGCCTATATAAATTAAACTCTTTTGCGAACTTATAGTCCATTCCTATGAGTTCAGGAACATAGGTATGATTTTGGTTTTTGTAGCAAAACATTACACCAACTAATGGTTTTGCAGTTTCAGTAGTTAAATACATTAACATAAATTCCCAATTGGCACACTCATTCATATTTTCAAATACAGACATGTCATATTCGAAGGTATTAATGGCAAAATTGTTATTTTTTACATTTAGATATAATTGGTATGCTTTTTCCATTTCATCACTATCCAAGGAATTTTTTATTTCAATTTTGTAGTATTTTTCGAAAGGAATGATTTCTTTATTGAAATGTTTTCTGGACCGAGTTGAGAGCATTTTAGAAAACTCTTCATATCCCTCCCATTTTTCTGCTTTAAACACACACGACTCTGGCATGTTAATTTTGAAATATCCTTGTTCTTGAATTAATTTATCCCAACTATTTTTTACTTCAAAATCTCTTAAAACCAGCATATCTGCTTTTACATTGTTGTATTTTTCTTCTAATTTGTCTAAAAGCAATTTCACTGCCTTTTCTGAAGATTCGTGTTCCTCATTGATAAAGCAATGCTTCCCTTCTGTAAAGAGGCATCCCAAACTAATTACTTTGGATGTTAGATGCATTGGGTTTGTTTTTCTAATTTCTTCTAGCTGTCTAGAAACCGACTCTGTGGCCAACATGTCGTCTTTCCATAACCCGAAAGTGCCAAAAGTCATTACTAGTATTTTCCCATAATTATCTTTTACTATGTAATAAAAAAACTCCCATTTATTGAAATGGTTTGCATTGTTTTTAAACGTATTTTCCAAATACACCAATCCATCCCAATCGAAGATATTATTTTTGCCCATCACATCATTCCAGACTGATTTTTCGATTCCTTGAATCGTACTTTTCTCTTCGATCATAATCCCATTTTGAATTGAATTTAGGTAGTATTTCAATAACTGTGTAAGTTTAAAAAGTTATTTTGAAAATTTTTGTCCCTTCAAAGACAAAAAAATTTTCGGAATAACTTTTTTAGTAACTTTAAATATTTATACGGATATGATAAACAAAGATGACTTATTAAACGACAAGGAATTTTACAAATCCTTCAAAAATGGAGAAGACTTAACTTCATTTTTCAAACAAATGCACAAACGAGCAGTAGAACACATGCTCAATGCAGAATTAGATGCACATTTA
>MNYM01000025.1 GCA_001873065.1 Flavobacteriaceae bacterium CG2_30_31_66 | reverse complement strand
TCCTACACCAACAACCGAAATTACTTACAAAACTGGTTTGCAACAAGGACAAGTGGTGGACGCCATTTTCACGCTAAATTTTTCAAAAAGATTGAATGTTTCCATGTCTTATAAAGGATTGCGTTCTTTAGGAGCATATAGAAGAGCATTGGTGAGTAATGGAAATTTTAGAGGCGCTTTTCATTATCGAACTCAAAAAAATCAATACGAAATAAGAGGTCATATTACTTCGCAAGACTTTTTTCATCATGAAAATGGAGGATTAACAGCCAGCGCAATGCAAAATTTCATTGAAGAAAACCCAAACTTTGAACAACGTTCACGTTTGGATGTGAATTTGAGCGATGCCGAAAGTCAGTTTGATGGTAGCAGAGTGTATTTGGATCATAGTTATAAACTGCTTTCGAGCAAAGACAGTGTGAACAATAAAGATTTCAGCAATCTTAAAATTGGCCATGTTTTCACGAGTGAAACTAAAAGTTATCAATTTATTCAAGGCACGAATACCACTGCCATCTTCGGAAATTCGAACGCTACATCTGCCACTAATAAAGATGCTATTAGCAAGATTTTTGACAATGAATTGAATCTAGAATTCAACTCAAAATATGTGTTAGGACAGTTCAAAGCGAAAATCAATTTGACAAAATACTCTTATGGATATGACACGATTCTGAATAGAAATAGCAACTTCATCAATGTAAAATTTGATGGAAATGCCCTTTCTTTTGGTGCAGATTGGAATGTGCGTCTGAAAAAATTCAAGCTAAATGCAGCAGCATCTTTAACGCCAGGTGCCAGTAGATTGTCAGGAAATTTCTTGAGAGGTGAAGCTATTTATCAAAAAGATAGTCTTTATACCATTACAGGAAGTTTGTTATTGAATTCGAAATCGCCCAATTTCAACACATTATTACACCAAAGTAATTATGATAATTACAATTGGGAAAATAATTTTAGCAATATAAATACCAGAGATTTAGGATTTGCGATTGATTCAAAATGGCTGAATGGCGCTTTGAATTTTACGAATATTGAAAACTACACGTATTTTGATGAGAACAACACACCTCAACAATTTGGTGGTCAAATTACCTATTTGAAAGTCAAAGCAAATCGCGAATTTAGATACTGGAAATTGGCTTTAGATAATACTGTGATGTATCAAAATGTGAGTAGTGGAAGTTCGGTTTTTAGAGTACCAGAATTGGTGACCAGAAACACGTTTTACTACGCAGATTATTGGTTTAAAGGAAAACCAATGTTGGTAAATATTGGGGCTACTTTCAAGTATTTTACCAAATACAAGATGAACGCTTACAATCCGTTATTGGCTGAATTCACTTTGCAAAATACAGAAGAAATTGGTTTTCCAACAGTGGATGTTTTTTTCAATGCACAAGTGCGAAGAACCCGAATTTATTTTAAGATAGACAATGTAACTTCAGGATTTTCATCGAAAAACTATTTTTCAGCACCCAATTATCCCTATCGTGACATGACCATTCGTTTTGGATTGGTTTGGAATTGGTTTATTTAGCCAAATTTAAGTATCAAATAATTTTGTGCATTACTTAAAATTAAAAAACATATTTAATATTATTCAATTCCAATGGATTTGATATTCATCATTACTATACCATTATTTTTATGGCTATTTAGTTTAGTATTATTGTCAACATGGAAGCACTTTTTTAAATTTTTGCTTTGGAACTTCCTATTTACAATAGCATATTTTAGTATCATAAACTTTGGCGGAAAATATATTTTTGGTCATGATGAATATGGTTTAAAAGTTTTTTTTAGTTTAATTATTTGCGTAATTGTACATGTTGTTATTGGATTTATTTTTGCACTATATAAAAATTATCAACTTAGAAAAGATGAAAACACAAATCAAAAATAACTGGCTTCTTTTTTTAATCGCAAGTCTAACTTTAGGATTAGCACCTTTCAATCCTCCACACATTGTTGGAAAAATCAAATGGATTATGGGTGGAAATGCTTTTTCGGGAGCAAATGCCATGCAAGGACAAGATTGGTTTGATGTATTGTTGCATGGTTCGCCTTGGGTTTTGCTGGTTATTTCTGTTGCCTTGAATGTTTTTAAAAAAAGATAAAGGAACTTTCTATAAATACCTGCGCACATCTTTCTTTTCTCATGCGCACCTTTTTAAATTTACATACGCTTGCGTTGCATAAATTATGTAGATAATTTGCATAAAATATCTAGTATTTTTTGTGTAATATACTACATAAAATTTGGAAAAGTACTAGTATTTTAAAAATGACTACTAGCAATCTGCAACCATTTGTTGCACTGAAACCCAAGCAGGGCTTAACTCTAAGTTTTGTAAAAATACTAAATAAATGGAATTAATTCAGTAGATATTGGAAAAAATAGTTACTTTGGGGGGAAATTGCGTAAATATAAAAATTATGAAAAAGTTACATAAAGTTGCGCATATAAACTAGTTATAAGCCATTTTAAAAAGACAGAATATGCAACCAAAGCTATTAACAATTAAGGACTATTTTGAACGTTTCAATTTCCAAGAATATGGAACAGGCTGCGGCATTGAAACAGAACCGGAATCAGGGGAAAACTACCTTTGGGCTCAGACATTTCTTCCGAAAGACTTTTTTAATCTCGACCACCCTAGTTTAATTTTCAACCCCTTTTTAAGACATCAAATAGAAGACATTCCTGACCAAGTCCAAGTAAAATTTGAACTTTTTGGCATTGGAAGTATAGGTAATGTTGAAGCGTTTGTTTTTAAGCCTTGGGTGGTAAATGTTGACAATCCAATGCTTTTTCAATTATTAGAAGATTTTCATCTTTTCGTTCCAAACACATTGTTTTACAATCTAATTGAAAGACTAATTTTCCTCGAACAGATAGACCCTAATGTATTTAAGCACATAAGAATATTGCAGGATATTCCATCCAATACATTTCAAAGATTTGGTTTAGACAGGTCTAATGTAACGAAAGTAATTAAGTCGGGAAAACTTGAAATATCGAGAATAGACGAAGTCGATAAGTCGGAAATTTCAAAATTCTATTCTGACAATTGGGAAGGTATAACACCTCAACTTGAAAACAAGTATTTTAGACCTTTACTCAATACTTGGTTTAGAATTACATCTGAAGAATTAAATAGCCAGTTATTTGGACTTAAACAATCAACAGTTAAGAAAACTGTGGGATTTTTACGTTTATACAATACTAATAGTTCATTTACAGGCGGCACATCCTTAGAGTATATAATTGAAAAAGCATATCGCAAAAAAGGCTACGCTACTCAAGCATCATTAGCTTTAATTGATTATCTGAAATATCATTCTTATGCAATTTCATTAGGAGCGGAAGTAAACGACAATAATGAGTTTTCTAAAAAGGTATTGAAGCGATTAGGATTTAGTGAAAGTAAAACGGGTGCTTTTAATAGTGATAACTTCGGACTATCACTTTTTGACAAGCTCAAACATATGGAAGAAAACTTTATCAAAGGAGATATTGAAGTATCAGTGATGACGAAATATGTTGATAAATACGATAGATATTTTTAACGATAGTCAAAAAAAACGACACAGCACATAGACAATGACAGGATATTTAGAAACAGTTCAGAAAAGCAAAAACTACAATAATTACAAATTGACGGCTGACAAGGTTATTCAAATCTTGTCTGACGTTAGAAATGAAAGAACCAAATCACGCAGACGCTGGATTTGGGAGTTAATGCAAAATGCAAAAGACGTTCCCAACATTTATGGTGGCGTAACAATTGAAATAACACTAAGAGACAACGAGTTTATTTTCAGCCACAATGGAAATCCTTTTCAAGTTGAGAATATCACTGGACTAATCCAGCAAGTAAGTTCAGGCAAACCCTCTGACAGCACAAACAAAAGAATTACTGGGAAATTTGGAACAGGCTTTATAAGCACACATTTACTTTCCGATACAGTAACTGTAAAAGGTATTGTAGAACAGAATGGACTTTTGCCGAAATCATTTCAATTTGAGCTAAACAGAAAAGCTGAAAAGTCGGAAGACTTGATAATTTTTATAGCAGAAGAACTTGACAAAATTGAAAAAATAGAAGATGAAAGCATTTTCCCAACAAAACATTCTTACCACTCCCAAAGAAAAGAAACCGACTTTGATACCGTTTTTATTTACCCTTTAGAAAATCCAGAATCAAAAGAAGCAGCAATTGTTGGTGTTGAAGACCTTGCTTCAACTTTGCCACAAACACTATTTTTTGTCGAAGAATTAAAAAAGGTAATTATTAAGAATGAGATTAATGGCAAACATATTACATATGAATTATTTGAAAACAAGAATGAAGGTGACTTTAATTTTCCTTTAATCAAAGAGACGATTAACGGGGTAACACAAGATTTGTGCTTCATACATTTTAAAGACGAGAAACTTGATTTAGCCGTTCCAATTGATAATCATACTGAAAGAAATATTAAGATAATTGAAAAATCAGCAAGGCTTTATAGAGACTTCCCACTTGTTGGGACTGAACACTTTTATTTTCCATTTATTCTGAATGGATTGAACTTTTTCCCAACTGAAAAAAGAGATAGTGTTTTATTAACTGACACCACAAGCAATAGTGTTCTTGTAAATCGAGACATATTCACACACGCCATAAGCAAAGCAAAACTATTTGTAGAATGGCTCAAATCGAATAATGCCAAAAATCTAAGTTTAATTGCTCAAAGCAGAATTCCAACAGTTCTAACAGAAACTGAAGTAATCAATTGGTTTAAAGACAATATTCAAAAATCTTACAGACACTATCTTATCGAACAGGAAATTGTAGAAACTTCATTAAATAAAATAAAACTTAAAGAAGCCAAAATCCCAAAATTTATTGGAACAAAGGAACAAAATGAAAAATTATGGGAAATTCTAAATACTTACTTTGGTGGAGATAGAATTTGTAGAAAAGAACATTTGAGTTCTTGGCAAGACAACATTGGTCTTGAATCAGAAATTGAAACTTGGGGTCAAAAGGTTTTTTATACAATAGAAGATTTGTTGAAGGAAATACAATCCAAAATCACTTTAGAAAATATTTCACTTAAAAGCAGTCAAGAAACGAATATACAATGGCTTAATAGCATATATAAGTTTCTTATTGAGAATGAACTTACAAAGTATTTCAAAGAGTATAAGATTATACCCACTATCAAAGGAACACTTAAATCATTTAATGATGATTTATATATTGAAAAAGACACAAAGATTCCAGACGAATTTATTTCAATTTTCAAATCACTAAAGAATGAAGATTGGAATGACATATTGATTCATAGAGATTTAATCACAATTGATAATTCTCACGCTTCAAAAACAGTGAAAGACATTTCAGACGAAATCAATAAAATCCTTAATTACGAAGAGAAAAATCAATATGGTCAAGTTCAAAGGACTTTCATTGATAAAGAAAATGCAGCAGAATATTTACTTGACATATTGCGTATTTCAGCTGCCAATTCAAATGATTCTCTTCAATCAAAATTATTTGATTCAGCAAAAACATTTTTCAAATCCGATAAGCAATCAATTGTTATAAGTGGAATTTCAGATTTCAATTTTTACTTTACGAAAAAACAACTTATAAAATTACTTCACAATAGAATTGAAGGAGCAAAAACCCTAACAGGGTTAAGTATAGAAAATCCTGATAAATGGCTTCTCGACCATTTGCTATTGCTTCAAGAAAGTTCAGAATTTAAAACGCTTCTGGAATATGGAAATATTATACCGAATCGTAAAAATGAGTTTTGTGCATCTGTTGGTGAAGTATTTAGTTATGGCACAGATGAGAACCCATTAGATGATGACCTTATCGTCATTCTTTTTGACCTTAACAATGCAGAAGATTGGAATAAGATTCTCGTTCACGATTATTTTAGAAAATTAAAACTTCCAGCCAAGACTATTGAAGAACTTGCAACAAAACTAAAGGACGAACTTGAAAAACTTAGAATTGAGAACGCATTTTCAACAAAAAGCGGTGCAATATTAAAATTGATTCATTGGTGTTCAGCTTATGAAAACCGATTTGTTTCGGCTAAACATTTTGACTGGTTTCTTTCCCAAAAGGATAAAATCTTCGTCAACATATCTCTTGAAGATTCAGAAGTTGGTGGTAATATCGTCAAACTCCTATCGAACAAAGAAAAACTTAATGATTTAGTTGCTTTGGCAGAGTCAGGCATAAGTTTAACTCAACTTTCCGAAATAGCTGAAATAGCTAAGTCAATAAGCATAGAAGAAATTAAAAATCTTGCTCAACAATTAAAGGACGAACAAGATGATTTTGAGTTTAAGAAAAAGATTGGCGAAGCAGTAGAAAGAGCATTTATTGAAGCGTTTAATTCTGTAAACCTCCCTTACAACATAACTTATCAAGGAGTTGGCTCACAGGATGTAGTTGTTACCAATCCGACAAATCAAAAATCTTTTTTCATCGAACTAAAATCACTTTCTCCGACTAATTGGGACAAAAGTTTAAAACTTGCAGTTTCCCAAGCAAGAAAAGCAGTGGAGCAGGTAAATGAAGGCAACTATGTAGTTTCAGTATTAGTAAGACCGACAAATTGGGAATTGGCAACAGCAGAATTTATTAAGACGAATTTGAATAGTCAATTTAACATTGGAGCTTTACTGACAAGTGTAGTTGAGAAAGATAAGACCTTTGAGCAATTATTAAGTTCATCGGGGGACATTGACCTTTCATTTGAAGACACAAGAAGAAAAGTAAAAATAGCTGAGCAAATTTGGAGACAAAACGGACAACCATTTAACTCACTCATTGACAGACTAAAACAACACCTCGAATGAAAAAAACGGCTTATAACAGCACCTACAAGAAATTGGCGGTTCAGTGGTTAAATGAAGCTTTGTGCTTCGTATCAAGTTCAGTGGTGGCAGACAGTTTAGTGCTTCGAAATCGCCAACTTCTTGTAGCTGCAAAACGTTATGGGCAAGTTTAACAGACACAAACCAAACGGTCAAATGACAAGAGAACCGCCACAAATACAAAACGACAGCTAACAACTGACGACCAATCGACTTTAAAATGTGGAGACCTGCGACCACTTTAAAAAACGGGGCGACACCGAAAAGCCAAACGAGTAGGACAACAAAAACAATTTTAAAATCAAAATAAAATGGGCAAATACATCGACAACAATTTAATCAAAGACGAACATGTTGAATTAGAAACAACGTATCATTGGATAATTTTCTGCAATTTAAGAGCAGTATTAACTTTATTCATTGCACCACTAATCGACAAATACACAGACGAGTTTGCAATCACAAACAAACGTGTAATCATCAAGACAGGTTTAATCAGTAGAAAGACTTTTGAAATGAACCACACAAAAATCGAAAGTGTAAATGTTGACCAAGGAATTTTAGGCAGAATACTTGGCTACGGGACAATTAGAATTGTAGGTTCGGGCGGGACAAAAGAAGTATTTCCGAAAATTAATAGTCCATTAGAGTTTAGAAAAAAGTTTCAAGAAATGTCAAATTAATTTAATGTCTCATACGGGGAATGGGAGAAAATCCCTCGCCTTTAGGCGAAGACTTGAGTTTGATAGTTTTGGAGGATGGAGAATTACCGAAAGACCTCTCACAGCCTTTATGACCTGAAATACCACATTGTGTGGATAACCAAATATAGGAAGAAGGTTCTTGTAGGCGAGGTCGCCCATCGTGTCCGAGAACTGATAAGGATGATATGCAAGCAACAGGATGTGGAAATCATTAAAGGACATGTTTCCTCCGACCACGTTCATCTGTTTGTTTCGGTGCCTCCCCATCTGTCGGTGAGCGATCTTGTGAAGAAGCTGAAGGGGAAGAGCAGTTGGAAGATCATGAGTGAGTTCAAGACCATATCGAAGCAGTACTGGGGCAGACATTTTTGGGGTCGGGGCTATTTTGCCGCCAGTTCGGGTAATGTGACGGATGAGGTGATAATGGAGTATATAAAGAATCAGGATGTAAATCGTCCGGACGGTGACTTCACCATCTCGGAGGACAAGTAGTCGTCATTTGACGACATTAACCCAAACCCACCGACCTGAGTCGGTGGTAGTTTAGTCATTTAGTCGGGGACAAACTCTTGTTTGTTCTCGACTTTACAACAAACGAAATTATGTTTAAAGAACAAGACCGTGTTCGGTTTATAGACACAGAAAAGGACAAACAATTTGGTGTTCTAATTATTTTCAACATCAAAGGCGACATTGCGACCCTTGGTAGCGGTGACTATGCAAACCTTGGTCAAAATATGTGCAACGCAAAACTGACAGAATTAAAACGTGCAGAATAGAAAACCAGCCCATAACAGCACCTACCCAAAAGTGGCGGTTCAGTGCTCCGCAGACACATTTGTGGTTAATCAAAATTTGTTCTCCGCATCAACATTTGTGGTTAAAATCGCCACCTTCGGGTAGCTGCCAACCGTTGTATGCAATGCCGAAAAAAATCGAACACAACGACATACATTGACATTGTAAACAAATTAATTTACATAAAAAAATAGGGATAAGCTGAAAACCGAATTAGAGTAGGCAAAAAAAAAATATAATTATGGCAATTTCAGATGTACAAATTAAAGGTAGTTATTACTATATCTATGACGAAAACGGAAAGAAAATTTCTTCTCTATCAACAACAAATGGAGAGTTGTTAGACTTTGGAACAGATTTCTTAATTCTTGAAAAAGGCAGTTATTATTATACATATAATGAGGATGCTAAAAAAATAAATTCACTTTCAACAACGAATGGCGATTTTAGAAATGCGTCAGGTAACTCTTTTAATCTTAAAAAAGGTAGCTACATATATACATATGACAAAAATTGTAAAAAAACTGGTTCAAGAACAGCATAAAATATGAATACAAGTATTATAGATATTCCAAGAGAAGCAAAAGAAAAAGATAATTTTGGAATTGCACCATTTGAAAATGGATTAAAAAGATTTATAGAAAATTCTTCAACACCAATTACAATAGCATTACAAGGAGAATGGGGAAGCGGAAAGACTTCATTAATGAATCTTCTGCAAGAAAATTTATGTGATAATGAAAATCAACAAAAACCCTTTAACTCTATTTGGTTAAATACGTGGGAATATGCACTAATGAAAGATGCTCAATCAACATTGGTGTCAATTATTTATCAATTAATAAAAGAGGTTACAAATCTTTCGCAAGCTGAAAGTACAAAATCTGAAAAACTTTTTAAAACTTTTGCTAAATTTAGTAATAAAGTCGCTTTAGCAACTTCAAAAGTAATTGCTGAAAAAGCATTTAGTGGTAGCGGAGAAATTATTGATGCCGCATTTAACTCTGACAGTAATAATTCTGTATCTGAAATTCGTAAACAATTAGAAGATATAATTGAATCCCACAAAACTAAAATTAATAATAAAGGTTTTATTTTCTTTATTGACGATTTAGATAGAATAGACCCACCAGTTGCAGTTGAGTTATTAGAGTTATTGAAAAATATTTTCACATTAAAGAACTGTATTTTTGTTTTGGCGATTGATTACGATGTAGTTGTAAAAGGTTTAGAACCTAAATTCGGTATATTATCAGATAAAAACGAACGGGAATTTAGGTCGTTTTTTGATAAAATAATTCAAGTTCCTTTTTCAATGCCTGTAGCAAGTTATAAAGTAAACGACTTTCTAAAAGAAAGCTTAAGGAATATTGAATATATAACTACAGCACAAGCTTCAAATGACGTTTTAATAACAAAGCTTTCAACTATTGCAAATCTATCCGTTGGTTCAAATCCAAGGTCAATAAAAAGACTTTTAAATTCACTTTCACTAATTAAGTGCATTAACGATGCAAAAGAGGATGATGATTTAAAACTTGAAACTGACACAGATTTATTGCTAAATTTTTTCCTTGTTAGCTTGCAAATTGCTTATCCTAAAATTTATAATATCCTTGTTGAAAATAATGACTTTACAGCTTGGAATGAGACCATTGCTTTAAACTACAATTTGAAACCTTTAGATGAAAATTCCCAAAACAAACTTAATCAAATGGAAGAATTTGATGAAGAATGGGAAAAAATATTATTCAGATTGTGTGAAACAGATTATTATTTAAAACAAAAAGCGTTAAGTCTATCGTCATTATTAAATATGATTAAAGAAATTGTTGAAAATTCTTTGAGTACTGACGATGAAGACAAAGAGGATTTAGAACATTATATAAATAGAATAATTTCATTATCTGCAATCACTAATTTGAAAGCAAATGACAATAATAGTATTAGTTTTCACAAGCCTACTCTATTAAAAAATGCACGAAATAAAATATTGGCTAGACTAAAAGAAGTAATGCCAAACTATGCCAATCAAATTAAACCAATAGGGAAACGTGTTCAAGTAAATGCACCAATTAGAATAGATGAAAAAACAAGTTTTAATTTAAGTTGTGGTTCAGTAGATGGTAAAATCAAATTAGATATTTGGACTAATTTGTGGTATTTCCCTCAAAATCATCCTACAATTAAAGAGACATTTAAAGATAAAGATTTGTTGAATGATTTAGAAATTTTAGAAAACGAATATAATGGTTTGGTAACAAAATTTATGTTAGGCTCGTCAATCTATAAATTTGCCAAATTATTAGACAAAGAACACACAAATAAAGATGGTTTTCAGTCTCATTTAGTGTTATCTGTAAGATTAGACAATACGAATTCTTTTTATGAAAATAGTGTAATAAATAAAATTTGTGAGGCGGTTCAAATAATGCACGACTATCGAACAAAAATATTAGTGCTGACGAACAAAATTAACAACAATGGATAGAAATTATTGGCTTTTTAGAGTTTCAGAAAAATGGGGAAAAAGAATAGATTTTTGTAAAGAAAATAATCTTGTTTATTGTGGCTGGAATATTGGTTTAAGTTCAAAAACAACCAAAGAGGTTTTAACAGAGAATCCTTGGGCATCAAGAATGGCAATTAAATTTTGCCATATTCAAGATGGCGATGTAATCATTATGCCCAATTATGGCGGAATAGCTATTGGAATTGCAAAGAACAAGCAATTAAGAGAAGATTTGGACTGGCAAGACACTTTGAATGTACATTGGCTTACAAAATGGTATCCAAGAAAAGATTTAAGTTCTAAATTTCAATCAAGATTGAAATTTAGAGGAACTTTTTTAAATTTAATTGACTTAAAGTCTGATATTGAAACACTAATAAATTCAGATTTTGTATCTCTCAAAGAAAGTTTCAATCAAAAAATTGAATTAGAAAGAGTAGAAAATATAAAAACGATAGCTGAACACTTAAATAAAAGAGCAGACATATATTTTCAAGATGTTGAATTTGAAAAATTTATTTTAGAACTTTTTAAAATCAATTACAATGGATTTGAGGGTTTTAAAAACGACCAAAGACAAGAAGCTATTGACGGTAAAGATTTGTGTTTAACATACGCAATTGACGAATTAGATTTGTTTTTAGAGTTAAACATACAAGTAAAACAACATACAAATAAAGCATCTTTTGGCGGAGTTTTTCAAATAAACAAAAGTGTGAATGATGATAAAAATACTTTAAGCCGTAATATATTAGTAACAAGCGGAACAGTTGATGATGATTTTAAGAAAAAAGCACTTGAAACAAATGTATATGTTTACGGCCCAGAAGATATTGCGAAAATGATTTTAGATAATTATTCAGATATAAGCGAAAAATATTTACAAAAGCTAAACATTATCAACAGATTAACGATAATTGAACAATAAAGCACTGCATACAACAATGTATAAAAATAATAGCGGGTTTTGTGCCAAATCAAAAGTAAGAAAATATAAAAAAGGTCTATGTTTAACCGAAAAGTTAGTGCATTTTAATCCGCTACTATTCTTATACTAGACCGTTGCCCACAAGCTAAAACCAGCCGCACAAACAGCACATTTGGTTTTTGCCGCCACGAAAGCCAACGCTGAAAAAACCAAAAGAGCTGTTTTTTGCCAACGCTCGAAAAAATGTATCTTGTGAAAGAAAAAAACAACCAAAAATAAATGACAATATTTCAAAAATCAGTCATACAAAAACACCTTAAAAATCTTGACCAAGAAAAGATAGAAAAGGCTTTCCAAACATTCCGACTGAATTACAATCCAGCGAAAATAGAGCAAATAAAAACGCTGAAAGAAGAAGAATATCAAGACGGATTTTTACGTGAAATATTTGTTGACGTTTTAGGTTACACACTTCGTCCTAATGAAAATTTTGATTTACAACGCGAATTTAAAAATCAAACAGATGGAAAAAAAGCAGACGGAGCAATTTTAAAAGATGAAAACGCCATTGCGGTAATTGAGTTAAAATCGACTAAAACAAAAGACTTAACAAAAGTTACACAACAAGCGTTTAACTATAAAAACAATCAACCAGAATGTAAATACATCATTACTTCCAATTTTCAAAAACTTCGGTTTTACATAGATTATTCTACTGAATTTGAAGAATTTGATTTGTTTTTTCTCGACAGAGAACGCTTTGAGTTGCTTTACTTAATACTTCACAAAGAAAGTATATTTTCAAATCTTCCCATACAACTAAAAAAAGAAACACAATTTCACGAAAAAGAAATTTCGGAAGAGCTTTACAACGACTATTCTCGTTTTAAAGACAAACTCTTTCACAATTTAATTACAAATCATCCAAACAATGATAAGTTGTTGCTTTTCAAAAAATCACAAAAACTTTTAGACCGTTTTCTATTCATTTTGTTTGCTGAAGATAGCGGATTATTGCCACCTAACTCGATTTCAAGAATTATTAAACGTTTTGACATCTTAAAAGAAGAAGATGCTTACAAACCGATTTACGAAATTTTCAAGCAGTATTTCGGATATATGAATATTGGGCGACCAGGCAAAAAGGAATCTGATAATATTCCTGCATATAATGGCGGATTATTTTATGAAGATTTACTGCTCAACAACTTAAATATTGATGATGATATTTTAATTGACGATTTAAAAAAACTAACAACTTACGATTTCAATACAGAAGTTGATGTAAACATTCTAGGTCATATTTTTGAGCATTCACTAAATGAAATTGAGGAAGTAACAGCAGAAATCGAGGGAACAATTTCCGACCAAAAAAGAACAAAGCGAAAAAAAGACGGTGTTTTTTACACGCCAAAATACATTACCACTTACATTGTTGCTAACACAATTGGTAAACTTTGCATTGACAAACGCAAAGAACTCAACATTGAAGAAATTGAATTTGATGCCTCGTATCAAAACAAAAACAGGAAACTTTCAGAAAAAGGAAAAAAACTTTACAGCACATTAACCGATTATAAAAACTGGCTAACCCATTTAAAAATTGTTGACCCAGCTTGTGGAAGTGGTGCGTTTCTAAATCAAGCATTAAATTACTTAATTGAAGAACACCAAAAAATAGATGACATTATTGCCGACCTAACTAACACGCCTTTGCGATTGTTTGATACCAATAAAAACATTTTAGAAAACAATCTTTTTGGTGTGGATATTAACGAAGAAAGTGTTGAAATTGCTCAATTATCACTTTGGCTTCGCACCGCAAAAAAAGACCGCAAACTTTCCAAGCTAAACAACAACATAAAATGTGGAAACTCTCTTTTAACAAGTGAATTTGATTGGAACAAAGAGTTTACTGAAATTATGAAAAATGGTGGTTTTGATGTGGTTATTGGAAATCCACCTTACATAAAAGAATACACAAACCGACAAGCTTTTGACGGTTTACACGATAATCCTTGTTATCAAGGTAAAATGGATTTATGGTATTTCTTTGGTGCTTTGGCATTGGACATCATTAAAAAAGATTATGGATTAATTGGCTATATCGCACCTAATAATTGGATTACCAATGATGGCGCATCAAAGTTCAGAAATATAGTACTTAACAAAGGTAAGATTACTGAATTTATAGATTTTGGAGATTTTAAAGTGTTTGATTCGGCAGGTATTCAAACAATGATTTACATAATGAAAAACTCTGATGATAATGAAAATTACAACTTCAACTTTTCCAAAGTAAATAACAGCAAAATAAAACACGAAGATGCACAATTGTTTTTGGAGAGAGTAAAAGATGAAAAGTTCGAGTATTTTAAAGCCAAAATTGACAAAGCAGAAAATATTGATAAACCCATCAATTTTGTTAATGCTGGATTAACAATAATTGTAGATAAAATAAGAGCAAAACAAAACTTCGATTTTGACAAAAAAGAAATTGCTCAAGGTATAGTTGCACCTCAAGATTTTCTAAACAAAAAAAATCAAGCAATTTTAGACGACAATTTTGAAGTTGGAGATGGGATTTTCAATATAACTCAAACAGAATATGAAAGTCTTAATCTTACCGCAGAAGAAAAAAAATTAGTCAAACCATTTTTTACAACTACGGAATTGCATAGATTTTATGGAACAAATAAAAATAGACTTTGGGTTATTTATACAGATTCCAGTTTTAATAATGCAGAAAAAATTGAACCATATCCAAACCTAAAAGAACATTTAGATAAATTTCAAGAAGTAATAACTTCTAGTAATAAACCTTATGGATTGCACAGGGCGAGAGAAGAAAAGTTTTTTAATGGCGAAAAAATAATATCATTAAGAAAGTGTGCAAGACCAACATTTACATTTACAGATTTTGATTGTTATGTTTCTCAAACCTATTTTTCAATACAAACTGAACGTTTAAGCCAGAGATATTTAACAGGTTTATTAAACAGTAATTTAATAGCATTTTGGTTAAAATATCAAGGAAAAATGCAAGGAGATTTATATCAAGTAGACAAAGAGCCATTAATGAATTTGCCAATTGTTAATCCAACAGAAGTAATTCAAGAAAAGGTTGCCGATTTAGTTTCAAGCATTATTTCAAACACTCAAAAAAGTTCGGATTATCAAGAATTATTGGCGAAAGCAAAAACGGAAAACAATTTTGACCGAGAAATACAACTGACAAAAGAATTGGAGCAATTAGCCACAGAATTAGAAAATGCCGAAAGTAACATCAATTCGACTATCTACGAGCTTTACGACATTAAACCGACTGAAATTGCAACGATTGAGAAAAACATAAACTAATGAAATTCAAATATCTAATACTTTCATTTTTATTGGTTTTAATTGCTTTAATCAGTGCTGACATTATTACTGGTATTTGGTTTTGGAATAAATACAATTTAGTTTTTAGTACCTCAAATTTCAATAATATTGTTACGCCTATTTTAACTCTAATCGCAATATTAATATATGGTTTAGCTCTATTTACATCAATAAAGCAAAATAGAATAATTTTTGACCAAAGTATTCTACCTTATTATTTAGATGAAATTAAAAAGCTCAAGAAAAAAGCAAAGAATAAAAACTTCGACACTTTAAATCTTTTTGAAGGCAAAAAGGTTCATCTTTTAAATTTTACAACGCATCTGCTTTCTGCGATTACTAGTTTAACTAAAAATATCGAATTTTCAAAAGATTATGAAGACTTTGAGAATGGAATAGAACACGATTTTAAATATTTTAAAAACAGAGAATATTTTAATTACCTTTTATTTATCTATGAATTTACAATTGGGTTTGACATAAAGTTTAATTTTATAGATATCAAACAATTGGTTGACCAAATAGACTCTTCAGAATTACTTGAAAACAATAAAAAAATTCTGAAAAAAAGAATAAAAAGAGAGTTAAATATCGAAGAATATTTAGCCTTTATAGAGTTTTTTGAGAAAAATAGCGGTAAAATGGCACCATTAATTCCAATGACATTTGAAAGAATTTTTAAAGACGATGGAAAAAAGGTAATGTTTAAATCAATAACAGAAACATCACTCAAAGAACCATATGATTGGTATAAAAATAATTTAAATTGAAATAAGTGTGGATTTGCCAACGCTAAAAGCCATACACATTTGCAATTCGCACCAGCCGACACACAAGCCAAAAATTGCAAAAGAGTATGTCTTTACCAACGCTGAAAACCAAGCAGAACGGAATAAAGCCAGTGGGTAACAATGTGTATAAGCAATAGCGGGTTTAGTGCAAAATTAAAAGTAAATGAATATTAATAAAGGTAAGTGTTTAACCGAAAAGTTAGTGGGTTTTAATCCGCTACTGCTCATACACTAGACCGTTAGGTAATTTGAGAAAATACGAAATGATAAAGAAAGAATTTTACCATGTCAATAAAATGTATTTACTTTGTAATAACATTTAAGGAATTATGGAAACATCAATAATCAAAATCGGAAATTCAAAAGGACTTCGTTTAAGCAAAACTATTTTGGAAAAATACAACATCAAAGACAAAGTAGAACTTATTCTTGAAAAAGGACACATTGTGCTAAAACCGATAGCATCACCAAGAGAGCATTGGGAAAAAGAGTTTAAAAAAATGAATGAAAATGGAGACGACACCTTGCTAATAAACGATGTTTTTGAGGACGAAAATTTAGAAGAATGGATTTAAAACAATACGCAATCGTTCTTGTAAATCTTGACCCTACTATTGGAAGCGAAATAAAAAAGACAAGACCTTGTGTAATCATTTCTCCAAATGAAATGAATACATATTTGAATACGATAGTGCTTGCCCCAATGACAACCAATTTAAAAAAATACCCTACCAGAGTTGCTGTCAATCACCACGGAAAAAAGGGAATGATTGCTATAGACCAAATTCAAACAGTTGATAAATCAAGAATAATCCGAGTTTTTGAAAAATTAACCGAAACTGAAATTGCAAAATGTAAAGAAGTAATCAAAGAGGCATTTAATGACTAAACTATAAGTGGAAGTTTCAAAAATAAAACTCAAAAAACGATTCATAAAACTCCTCTTTTATAGTAGTAAATCTCCGTAAATTTGCACAAAACAACTAGAACAAACCAATTCTATAAAATTCTTTAAAAAGGGCTTTGTAGCAGTGCAAATACAATAAAAAATGAGTATATCAAAAAAAATCCCTGAAGTTTCCTTTTTCAAATTTCTAAACCATGCACGTGGTATTTTGCACAATCCACTGCCTTTTCATGCAAAAAACTTTGATACTTTAGGAGATATTTTTCGTTTAAATATTGGTCTAGGAAAATCGGTATTGTTTTGCAGAGATGCAGGATTGTTGCAACATGCACTTCAAAAAAATCAAAAGAATTATACCAAATCGTACATTCAAACCAAAGATTTGGCAAAATATATTGGCAAAGGATTGTTAACTGCTGAAGGCGAACATTGGCAAAAACAACGAAAGTTGATTCAGCCAGCTTTTCATAAAAGTCAACTTACTTTGTTGGTTGATACCATTCAAAACACCATTTTAGCGGAACTAAAAAACATTAAAACGGGAAAACCAATGGATATTTTTCCTGTTTTTAATGATTTGGCTTTTCAAACAGTAATCAAATCAATTTTCAATATCAACATTTCTGACGAAGATGTTGATTCCTTGCAACACACCACAGAAGCTACTCAAAAAATGTTGGTGCAAGAACTAAGACAACCTTTTTTGGTTTGGTGGTTCAACCTTTCTGGAAAAACAAAAAAGCATTTAGACTTGACTGAAAATTCGAGAACTATTTTAAAAAGATTGGTGGAAGAACGAAAACAAAGCAACAGCATTCATCATGATTTATTGGACATGCTTTTGAGTGCAACGTATGAGGATGGCACAAGCATGGATGAAAATCAATTGGTAGATGAAATATTGATTTTGTTTGCTGCTGGGCATGAAACGACTTCAAACGCACTTACTTTTACCTGCGAATTGTTGGCACGAAATCAGGAAGCGCAAACAAAAATACTATCCGAAATCAAGCAACTAAAAAGCGAATCTTCAGATTGTATGCATTGGATAAAAAATGCTTATTATACAAAATTAGTCCTTGAAGAATCCATGCGTTTGTATCCTCCTGCCTATTTTATTGACCGTGTAAACATAGAAGAAGATACATTTAACGGAATGACTTTGCCAAAAGGTTCGAATTTGTTGTTTTCGATGTATGAAATTCATCGTCATTCCGGTTTTTGGAAACAGCCCAATGAATTTATTCCTGAACGTTTTTTAGATGAAAACATCAAATTTTCAAAACATTATTTCCCTTTTGGTGCTGGACCAAGAATGTGCATTGGCAATAACTTTGCCATGTATGAGATGATTTTAGCGATTATTGCTTTGGTAGAACAATTCGAAATTGTTGAAAAGAAAACTCCGATTGAAATCAAACCTTTGATAACGCTAAAACCTCACAACGCTATTTTGGAGTTTAGGAATAGGAATTGATAGCAATCAGAAAAACTCAATACAAAAACTAACGAATAATTCCTGAGCAAGCCACTCTTCCTCCAGCATTTCCTGTAGGTTGTGTTACAAAATCATCAGGATTTGCATGCACAATGATACTTTTGTTTAGGATGTTTTTGGTTTTGTCATCACAACCAATACACCATTCGTCTGTTTTTAAAGAAATAGTTCCTTTGCCATTTTGATCGGCTGTAAAATTACCAATATCACCTTTGTGATATTCAGCATCACCCCATTTTCCATGTTTTTTAAATTCAGGATTCCAATGACCTCCTGCTGATGTACCATCTGGTGAAGAACAATCTGACTTTTCGTGAATGTGAATGGCATGAACTCCTGGTGTTAAACCAGTCATAGTTGCTTGAAAAGTGACCTCACCATTTTTTTCAGAGAAAGTTGCAATACCAGAAACGGTACTATTGCTTTTCGCTTCTAAGTTTATTTTTAAAACGGTTGCTTTCGCATCTACTACTGATTTACAAGCAACTACGATAGCAAGTACTAAAAAGAATGTAATTAAAATTTTTTTCATGATTTTTATTTTTATGCCTCAAATATAAGGAAAAAAAGAGACGATTTTTTGTATAAAAGTTAAATATCAAAGTAGTTTGTGTAAAATCTCGTTCTTAAACAAAGTAATTGTTAATTGCTTTAAAATATTTTTTCATTGATATTTGATGGAATTAATTTGTAATTTAGATTTAACTAAAAAAAATTGAACCATTTGAAAAATACTCTTAAAATAACCTTGCATTTGAATTAAAAAATATGGGAAGTGAAAATAAATTGATAAAATTAAATTGGAAATAGAGAATAATTTCAGGAATATTCATTGGGGTTATATATCTGGGTGTTCTAATGGTTTTTAATAATTCAACAGCTGGTGAAGTCTTTAGCCTTAATAGCATGATTTTTCAAAGTGTATTTTTTGGTTTTTTTATGGCTATAGGTTTTCCATATGTGTCAGATAAATTTGCTTCTAGGATCGCTTATAAAATTGGAAAAAATCTAAAACCAACATTAACAGCGAACGAACAAGTTGAGATTGAGATACCTGCAAATTTATTTATGGGATTTAAAGTGTAGGAGGAAAATTGTTTTTAACAAATAAAAGCGTAATTTTCAATCCACATAAATTCAATGTTCAAAAAGGACAAATCAAAATTGATTATGAAAATATTTCTAATATTATTAAAAAAACTGGAAACTTATTGACAGCGGAATAAGAATAAAGACAAAAAACCGGCAAGAATTTGACTTTGTTGCTACCGAACGTGATTGGTTGTTTGAAAAAATAAACGAAAAAATTACTTTATAATATTAAACATTACATTCAGAAATTACCTTAAAACTGAAAATAAATAAACGGCTGAAAATCGGAAGAAAATGCTTGATAACAAATCATTCCAATCATTGCTCCCAAAATAATTTTTATCACAACTGGACTTCTAGCATATAGATTTTCAATGTAATTTTTGGAGGTTTGCGGCAACCAATGAGTGATATACCCAACCAACATCACCCAAAAAACTGCTTGATAATGCGTTACAATAGTCCATGCGCTTTGCAAATCCATTCGATTCCAAACCTGAAAATACCATTTCGAAATATGCTCCATACTTTCTCCTCTAAAATAAATTCGAGTAAATGTGATGAACAAAAAGGTAATTCCTATTTTCCAACAGCGCACATACCATTGATTTTCTTTTTCGTAGGGACTTATTTTTCGCCAATATTTATACACTAAAATCCCTGAACCATTCAATCCACCCCAAATCACAAACTTCCAGGAAGCACCATGCCAAAGTCCGCCAATCAACATGGTCAACATCAAATTGATGTTGGTATTGATGTGATTTTTAACAGATGAATTATAGAAACCGAATGCAAAAATGCCGATGGATGCTATCAAAATCAAACTCATCAAGAAGAAATTTGATCTGAAAGCAATCAATACAACCAGCAACATCAACCCTAAAATGATATAAGAAGCGGCACTTCCTGTTCGATTTCCACCCAAAGGAATGTATAAATAATCACGCAACCACGTAGAAAGTGACATGTGCCAACGTTTCCAAAAATCGCCCGCATTCGTTGCTTTATAAGGAGAATTGAAATTGACTGGCAACTGAAAACCCATCAGTAAAGCCAATCCAATGGCAATATCAGTATAGCCCGAAAAATCTCCATAAATCTGTAAAGAATAGCCAATCATTGCCATGATATTTGAAAAACCAGAATACATTTCTGGTGCGTCAAAAACGCGGTCTAAAAAGTGCATCGCAATAAAATCTGCAAAGAGCATTTTTTTAATTAACCCTTTTAAAATCAAAAAAGTACCCACATCAAAAGTAGCTTTGGTTAAGATTGTTGGTTTGGATATTTGTGGCACAAAACTTTCTGCTCTGACAATAGGTCCTGCAACCAATTGCGGAAAGAAACTGACATAAAATCCAAAATCGAGGATAGAATCTAGTGGTTTTAATTTTCTTCGGTAAATATCAACACTATAACTGATGGTTTGAAAGGTATAAAATGAAATTCCAACAGGCAAAATGATTTTATCTACCGAAAAATAGTTTTTATCCCCAAAACTATTGCCCCATTTTGCGAGCCAATTCACTACTTCGTATTTGGTATTGAACAACAAATTGAAAGAATCTGTAAAAAAATACGCATATTTAAAATAGCACAACACCAACAAATTGATACAAACACTAAGTGTGACTAAAAAATAGCGCCTTTTTTGATGTTCAGTTTTGTAAATTTTTTTTCCGATAATAAAATCAACAAGGGTGCTAAAGAGTAAAATTCCTACAAATAATCCACTCGTTTTGTAATAGAAAAACAGCGAAATAAAGAACAAATACGAATTTCTAAGTGAAATTTTCTCATATACAAATGCAAAAATAAAATACACCATTGCGAAGAAAATCCAGAAATTTACTTGCGTAAAAATCAAGGGATAGGATTCCGAAAGTGAAAATATTTCCTCTAGCCTATTCATGGATGTTTTTATAATGATCTAGCAATTGTTCTTTATCGCGATTTGTGGCTGTTGACCAAGCATCAATCAATGCATTTAGTAATAAATCTGCTTTGATTTGATATCCCAAATAACTAAAATGAACACGATCACGTGGCATTAATTTTCTTTGATACCATTTGTTTGATGAACCAAAACCTCCCATAATTTTATAAAAATCCCACACTGCCATTTGATATTTTTGTGCAATTTCATAGATAATTTTTTGCTGAGTGGCCGTATTTGGATTTGGAATTTTCCGTTTGTAATAACTGTCATTTGGCACCGTCAATAAAATAGCGCAATTAGGATTGACACGTTGAATCATTTGAATAAAAGATTCGTAATAATCTCTAAATTTATCACTATTAAATTGAGATTTTGGCATGTATGCATCATTTGTTCCAATAGAAATGATGAACAAATCTGGTTTGTATAATTGGAGTTGTTTTTCAAAATAAGCACTTCTGTTGTAAAATGCAAAACTTGCTCCATTGACGCCAATACTTGTATATTCAATTCCTGGATTGCTGTTCATCAATTCAGCGCCCATAAATAAAAACTCTGGATTCACAAGGGTTGAATCTTTCAATTGCAATGCAATAGCAATCGAATCAACTTCCGTTTTAAAACGATATTCTTTGTAAAAAGCATTGCTATTTATAGTATCAGAAACCACTAAAGTACTGTCTAAAAAAGTAATCTCATAATCGTATTTCCAAGTGTTGTAAAACAACCGAAATTTATCAAATTTATACAAATTTTTTGTCTGATTTTTATGATTAGCTTCGATGTAAATGGTATCTGTTTTTTCTCTAAAAGCGGCAGAAACTCCTGACAATCCCCAAGCAACACTGTCAGTTACTGAACAACGATATCCTTTCCATTTTTCTCTAGTTCCTGATATTTTATAGTTGCTAGGATTGTTGGTTCTTGCCAAATGAAATGGAAAAATAAAACCACGTTGTGCCATAGAAACATCATTCGTATTTTGAAGATATGTACGCAATTTGTTGGAATAAATATCCGCTTGAATGTGCGAACCACCAATATGAAAAATATGAATTTTGTCTTTTTTACCTTCAAAAACACTATCCAATCTTTTAAAAAACAAATTGAAATATGGCGATTCTGAAGCAAACTTTAGTTGATTTTCTTCTTGATGAATTACTCGTCCATGAATTGGTAAAATGCTATCTAAAATATAGCGTTGTGCGCAAAAATTTGTTGCCCAAAATAAGGCTATAATCAATAGTTTACTTTTCATCATTTCCGTATCAAATCCATGTATAAAGCCACAAAAAAGAGCTCTGAAACCACTTTGGTGCCACTTGGGGAAAAGTGGGTATAATCACTGGTTGCCAATTTTTGATCAACCCAATGTTTCATCGAATTTTTTCCTCCCATGGCATCAAACAGACTCCAATAAGCAATGCCGTTTTCAAGGCAAGTATCTTTTAAAACTTTGTTAAGATAAGGTAATAATTTATAGGTTACTAACTCGCCATTATCAGTTGTAGTCATATCAGAAGGCCCAATAAAAATAACGCTTGCATTGTTTGTTTTACTGCGAGTCCAATTCAAATGATTTTGCAAATTCGCCGCATAATTTCTGACAGATGAAGAATCTTTTAAATACGGAACTGTATTTCCGCCAAACTGAAAAATCAATACTTTGGGTTGCAATTGTTGATACATTTGGGCAAAATTCTCACTGTCCATAGCTGCAAAAACAGTTCCTGATGCACCACGCATTGCCACGTTATCCATAGAAATTCCTTTAGAACCATCTAAAGTTAACCCATAAAAATCTGGACTGATTTTGGATTCCAATTCAATTCTTAAATTGCTTGGTGCCACTGAAAGATTGATGGAATATGTATGATAATTTCCATCGACAATTAATGAATCACTTTTTATCAATTCGCCATCATTATACACCTGAATACTTATGGGTAAAAGGGCATTTCCATAATGCAACCCAATAGAAGTAACATTTCTTAAAAGTGCATACGAACGTTGAGAAACGCCAATATCAATGGTTGCTTTTGTAGTTTCGATATTTTCTAAATTGATGCTATCATTTTCAAAATCATACACTTTTGTAAACCTAGAAATAGACGTGTAAGCGCCATATTTTTTATGTGAAAATCGTTTGTGAGTTGGATCAAAAGCAGCATAGCGTTTCCAATTAGCTGATGGTGTAACATTAGCACTAATTTGTTGATATGCTTGCACAATTGGGATAAATCCAGGACCACTTCCACCATGATAACCTTGCAATCTATTTCTGATATACCCAGACATTCTATCTCCTTCAATTTGCGAATCACCATAATGAATAATACGACATTTAGGGCTTTGCAAATTGGCTTTCAATTTATTTAAAAAATCTTTACCATCTTTTGGATAGTAAATACGTTGTATTTTTGAAGTATCAATATGCAAAAAATCAGGTTTTATTTGAGCTTGAAATTCATCTTCGCCAACAGGCCTTCCCACATTTTCAACAATGCTGTCTAGAGCTTTGATTTGATTGAAATCCTGTTTTTTTTCAGCAAAAAAAGTTGCAGTTTTTGGATATTTGAAAAACCATTTATTTATGTATATCCCTTCCTCTACTTTCCCATTTTCTAAATATCGATATTTGCTTCGAAAAGTCAATGCATACATCACCAATAAAGTTGCGCAGATATAAAGGCATATTTTTAAAGGCGAGTATTTCATAAAAGATTTTAAAAATGCTGATTTTAGAGCCGCAAAAGTAACTATAAATCAAATACATTTGAAAATTTCATTTTAAAATGGAAATTTTAGTGCATATAACTAATTTAAAATCGCGTTTATTTCACCACCAACTGACGAATTTTAATATTAAAAGCAGCAAAGAACAATGTAACAAAAGGACTCAACCAATTGAAAATCGCATAAATACCAAACTCAAAAACCGAAACTCCCAAAACGCCTGAATGATAAGCACCACAAGTATTCCAAGGAATTAAAACCGAGGTTACAGTTCCTGAATCTTCCAAAGTCCTACTCAAGTTTTCGGGTGCTAATCCTTTGTCTTTAAATGCTTTTGCATACATTTTTCCTGGAACAACAATCGCTAAATATTGATCAGATGCTGTAAAATTCAACCCAATACAAGTGAAAACGGTACTTGCAAATAATCCAAAAACAGAATCAAACAAACCGAGCATAAAACTACTGATTCTTGCCAATGCACCAATGGCATCCATAATGCCTCCAAAAACCATCGCACATAAAATCAACCAAATTGTTCCCATCATTTTTGACATGCCTCCTGCTGTGAACAAATCTGCCAAGGCTTTATTTTCAGTGGCTACTGAAGTTTCAACAGTAATGGCTTTTAAAATTCCTTTATAAGCAGTCGTAAAATTTAATTTTTGAACTCCTGTAATTTGTGCTACAACTTCTGGCTGAAAAATCAAGGCAAAAATTGCTGCTAATATTGTTCCTGCTAACAATGCCACCAAAGGAGGTGTTTTCTTTACAATCAATCCAATCACAATAACTGGTACAACAAATAACCAAGGAGAAATATGAAACGCTTTGTCAATATCTAAAAGCAAAGAATTGGTATCCGCTTTTCCAGAAATGTCTTGTGTGAATCCTAAAATTACAAAAAATAATAACGAAATTATAAATGTAGGAACGGTTGTAATTGTCATGTATTTGATATGTGTAAACAAATCTGTCCCTGCCATGGCTGGCGCCAAATTTGTGGTATCAGACATTGGCGACATTTTATCTCCAAAATATGCGCCCGATAATACTGCACCTGCTGTCATTCCCATTGAAATTCCGAGTGCATCACCAATGCCAATTAACGCAATTCCAACAGTTGCAGAAGTAGTCCATGAACTTCCTGTTGCAATTGAAATTACGGAACAAATAATCAAACAAGCAGCTAAAAAAATAGTTGGATTCAATACTTGTAATCCATAATAAATCATGGCTGGAATAACGCCGCTAATCAACCAAGTACCTGCTAAAGCACCAACCATCAACAAAATAAGAATAGCTCCTGAAGTTGATTTGATGTTTTCAGCAACTTCTTCCATCATCATGTCAAAAGTAACGTTGTTTTTAAAACCAACAATTGCTGCCACTGCTCCACCCAATAATAAGATAAATTGGTTGCTACCACTCAAAGCATCATCTCCAAAAACAAACACATTAAAAGCCAACATAACTACCAATGCCAACACAGGAAACAAGGCTTCCCAGATTGATAATTCTTTATTATCAATGATTTTTTGCTCTTGAAAGTGAATCTCTGAAATGTTTTTTTCTTTGTGCATCGTTTGAATTTTAGAATTGTAATGTTACGATATTACAAAAAAGTATGCAAATCAAAATGTAACTTTTAAAAATGATGAAAAAATAAGATTTATACCTACAAGGTTTTGAAAACCTCGTAGGAAATTTTGGAAGCCTTGCAGTCCCGAAATTTCAGGATTTCTTAGAATTATTTATTTCATAAAACACCCACTTTAATCATACAGTTTTTCATGCTGTTGTATGTGCGCTCAATGTCATTGTCTAATCCAATTGAAAAACGAATCAACCCTTCAGAAAGTCCCATTGCTATTTGTTCTTCTTTCGGAATTTCTGATGAAGTGGAACTTCCAGGTGCAGAAAATAAGGTTTTGTAAAATCCTAAACTTACAGCCAAATAACCAATTTTTTTAAGTTGCATTAATTCCATCAATTTATTGGCTTTTTCTAATGAACCAACATCAATTGTTAACAATCCTCCAAAACCATAATCAGCATTCATCATCGATTTAAAAATTTCGTGTGATGGATGAGAAACCAATCCTGGATAAACCGTTTTTAATCCATCAGCTTCAAATTTTTCTGCTAAAAATTGTGCGTTTTTGCTATGTTGTGTCATTCTGATATGCAACGTTCTCAGATTTTTAAGGACGGATGCTGCTCGCAAACTATCCATAGTTGAACCCAATAACATACTTGCACCATCATTCACATTTCGTAAATTGTTGATGAATTCTTGAGTGCCACAAACCACGCCACCTAAAGTATCAGAAGAACCATTGATGAATTTCGTTAAACTATGAATCACCACATCGGCACCTAAAATCGCTGGTGAAATTGACAAAGGTGAAAAGGTATTGTCAACTACTAATTGCAAGTTGTGTTTTTTTGCCAAAGCAGCCAAAGCAGTTAAATCTGCCACTTCCAACAAAGGATTGCTCACAGATTCACAATACAAAACCTTGGTATTTTTGGTGATTGCAGCTTCAACAACATCTAATTTAGTAATATCTACAAAGGTTGTTTCGATATGTAATTTTGGTGTAAAATTTTTCAGAAAAGCATATGTTCCACCATAAATAGTTCTACTCGAAACAATGTGGTCACCAGCTTTGCACAATTGCAATAAGACTTGTGTTATTGCGCCCATTCCTGATGCTGCAACATTGGCGGTTTCTGTTCCTTCAAGAGCTGCCAAAGCCTCACCCAAATATAAATTTGACGGCGATGAATGACGAGAATATAAATAACAACCATCTGCATTGCCTTCAAAAGTATCAAACATGGTTTTTGCCGATAAAAAAGTATAGGTTGAAGAATCTGAAATGGAAGGATTTACGCCTCCAAATTCACCAAAATATTGTAAATCTTGAATGTTTTCTGCTGGATTGAATTTCATAATAAAGGATTTATTTTACACAAACTAACACTATTTGAGAAACATTATCAATTTTTTATACATATTATAGATTATTTATCTATATTTATTTTATAAAACAGATTTATAATCTAATTTAAAAACAAACAACCTCCATTTTCAGAAAATTAATACACCATGATTTTAGACGAAATTGATAAAAAACTACTGAATTTATTGCAACAAAACGCCAAACAAACCACCAAACAATTATCATTACAATTGCATTTGTCAGTAACTGCTGTTTATGAACGGATTAAAAAATTAGAAAAAGAGCAAATTCTTGAAAAATATGTTGCCATCATCAATAAAAATAAGATTGAAAAAAACTTTTTGGTTTTTTGTCATATCAAATTGATGCAACACACCAAAGAATATGTGACTACTTTTGAAAAAGAAATCTTAAAATTACCAGAAGTTTCAGAATGTTTTCATGTGAGTGGAGATTATGATTACATCTTAAAAATTTATGTGAAAGACATGGCATCTTTTCGCGATTTTATGATTACAAAACTGACTGCCATCAAATATATTGGCAGTACACACAGTAGTTTTGCCATTAAAGAATTGAAAAATACGACTGCAATTAATTTGTAAAAGAAAACCCAAAACAAGCTGTTTTGGGTTTTTAATTTATTGTTTTACCAATACTACTTTCTCAGTTTCTTTAAGCACTAACTTGCTATAAAAATCTTTCAAAAATTGATAATTATCTGGTAAAATTAATGGACTATTAAACTCTAAAATAGCAACAGTGCTAATTTTGTTGGCATTTTGTGTTACTTGATATTTGAAAACGCCAATATCATCAGGAAGCGCAATTGCCAATGGCTCAGGAAGTTTTTCTATTGAATATCCTGCAGGAATTTCGATGGTTACTCTGTGAACATCTTTCCAAGCAGTCACAAAATCAACTGGATATTTTCGTTCTTCCGATTTAAAAGGATTGTTGCGAACTGTTAAAAATAATAAGGGTTCAACATACAATTTTCCGTTGATTTCTTCTACCAAATCTTCACTTGAAAACTTTACAGTTCTTATAAGCGATTTGTCAGTTTCTTCTTTATTACCAATTTTAAAATCTTCAATTTCAATTTTAAGACTCTCTTCTAATTTCGTTTTTAAGTCTTCTTCTTTCAGATGATTTTCACTTCTTCGTTTAACTAAGGCATTCAAATTTTCATATTTTGTTCTCAGCAATCCTTCAATTGATAAATCGTCTGTCATTTTCACCATCAAAATATTTTCTTCCATAGCATGTTTTGAGGCTGTTAAAGGAATCCAAGAGGAAGTTCCATCTTTTTGCACAATTCTTCCTTGCCAATTTAGGGCTCTTTCTGGTAAAAGATTTGGAGAACTAAATGGTTCAGTTGCGTCTAATAAAACGTAAGAATTATCAGGAAATTGAACAATTCCAATCACATAATCAAATCCATCTAATGTTGGAAAAAGTGGAATTCCATTACCTTTTGAACTTACTAAAACTGGGTTTGCATTCAATCCAGCTTCGCGCAACATTGCTATCAAAATTAGATTGATGTCTGCAACGTTTCCAACATTTTCTTTGTATGTTTTTCGAACACCATTATCTGAATATTTACTATATAAACCATTCCATTTCATTTTATTTTTTACAAAATTAAAAATGGCTCCCACTTTTTCTGGGTCTGTCTTTGCGGTTTCAAGAATTTTGTTCAAATCATCAGTATAGTAGCTTAATTTTTCTAATTCTGAGCCAAAAGAAGTTGATTCAAAAATTTTTTTACTCACTTGCTCCCAAGTACTTGTGTATGATTTAAATTCACCACCTACTGCCATAAAATTGGTAGAAGCTAGTTCAAAAGTAATGCCTCCTCTATAATTATCCATATTAGCAACAAAAGGTTCGTTGTCTTTAAGCGCAGGTATATTTTCGTCCGAGAACTCTTTAATATTGGTTCTAAAATCAATTTTAGTGTTAACAAAGGAAGTATTAATTACATACCAACCAGTTCTTGTTTTAGAATTAATGGTTAAAAAACTTTTTCCATTGGTTTCTTTCGGATTTACAAAATAGTAACCTTTCATTTTCATATTAAACACATAATACTCAGGTATGGTAATTTTATATTCTAACTTTTTTACAGGAATATCAAATTGAAATTGCACATCGCTTATGCTTAAGTAAGGAGATCGTATTTGGTATTCTAAATCAATAACACTACCTACTTTTATATTGGGCATGGTAAATTTTTGAAGGCTCCAAAATTTATTTTTTTCCTCATTAAAAATATCATTCTTACCTAATTTATCTTTGGTTACTTTACCATCAATCAAATTAAAAGTATAAGCATTAATGCCGCTTACAGTTTGTTTATCACCACTTTCTGGGTTATAATAAGAAATGGTTTTGTTGGCTTTTTTAAAACCTTCCGAAGTGTATATTTTTATACGTTCTTGTATTTCTGTAATAATTTCGAAACCGTTTTGATCATTATAATCAAAATAAGTTCTTCTATATCTGTATAAATAGGCAGCATCTGCTGTAGAATCTATTGGATGAAATTGCTCTTCCAATTCTTGTTTTGAGACTTTTCCGAATTTATAATCTTGTGAAAAAACAATTGTTTGTACTAAAACAAACATCAAAAGAAAGATTTTTTTGATCATAGTTATTTTTTTATAATGGCGATTCTGATATTATCTAATTTTGCGACATTTTTTCTAAAACTGTAATATTCTTCATATTCTTCTTTTGGAAATACCCCTTCTTTTATAATAAGTTCTCTAAAATAAGTGAATGAAGTGTCATCATTTTTTATGAAGGATATTTTATAATGACCAAATTTTGTAGTGATTTCAGTTTTTGCTGGCAAGATTTCAATAGTATAATTCGAAGGAATTTTAAATAAAAATTCATCTTTATCCATAAAACCTCTTTCGATTTTCAGCGGCAATTTTCTATCTCTATATTTTTTTGGGACAAAACTATTTTTATTAAAAACATTCACACCAAGAAGATATTCTGTTTCGTTTACTGTGGCATAATTTTGAATTGAAACCTCAATATTTTCAATAAATTCAACATTTTGCTTGTCATTTTTTAGCGAAGTATTTTTAATTTCAACGTTATTAAGATATTCCCAAACAGATGATTTGTAGTGTTTTATAAGTTCTGGCTGTGTAAAACTTTCAATATAAAATTTATCATCATATTGAATTCCTTTAGAAATAATTTGAAGAGTTGCTTCTACATTTCCCTTTTCAGACAATTGAATTGTTGCTTTGGAAGTTTGCAAATTTTGTTCGTTTTTATAAGACGCTGTGTGTTTGATGATTCCTCCATCTGGAGTAATTACCAAAACGTCTCTATCATCCGTAAAATCTCCCAAAAAACCAAAAGGCATTATTTGACTTGTGCATTCTAGCCAAATATCTTTGCCATTATTTGGAATATTTAAAATGACATGATTTCCTTGAAGTGATGAAAAATCTTTGTCGATATCGTTTTTTTCTCCAGAATAAACTATTGTATAATAAGAAGTTACATCTGCAACATTTAACAAAGCTTTTGTATAATTGGTCAAACCTTTGCAATCTCCATAACCAACATCATCAACCAAATTTGCTGCAATTGGCTCCCAACCACCAATACCAACTTGAACACTGATATATCTGGTTTTATCTTGCATAAATTTATACACTAATTTTGCTCTTTCAATAGGATTTTCAACTCCTGAAACCAAACTTTTTATTTTGGCAACAGTTGCTGGGCTCAATTCATCTCTTCCTTTTAGCAATTGTTCATTCATCCATAAACCAAAATCTGTCCAATTTTCATTTTTTCCAATCACACCTTTCAACGAAAAATCAATAAGTGAAACTATTGCTTTTGGTAAAATTTCTCTATAATGAATCGCTTCATTTTCATAATTTAAAGCAGGTTGATTTTTTATTGAAAAGGAAATTTTGTTTGGTAATTCTTCTGCTATTACCTTAAAATCAGTAAAATTTATTTTCTTGTTTTTCCAAGGGATTAATTTAGGATTGTGAATGGTGTAACTGCTATTTTCAACTGAAATAAAATAGCCGTCAATTGGAAACCACCAAGGAATAAAACCTGTTGTTGACGTTTTATATTCAGACTCAAAAACTAGGGTATATGGATACGTTGTTGGTGTATATTCAAGGTATTTAGCCCTTGAATCTGAATATAAAGTTCCACCATCAACTGCACTTATGTCTGAAAATTTTGTCTTGCTATATTTGTTAATTTCATTTCCTAACGCGTCATAAATAATCGCAGAAAGTTTGGTTATTTTGGTATCATTATCATAGTGTTCAAAAATATTCGCGTCTGCATCACCTAATTTATTAAGAATCGTAACCACTCTTTTTTGTGAAACTAACATTTCATCAATGGCAAGAATTGTAATGTCAATTTGTTCATTTCTAAGAACTGCATTGGCGTTTTCTTTCATTTCTTTAGGAATAGAAAGCACTGATAATGATAAATCTTGAGCGTTAGATAAAAATGAAATAATCGATAAAAAGAAAATAAGGGATGGTTTCTTCAAAGCATTTTTTTAAAAAACCAAACATATAAAAATAAAAAACCCAAAACAAGCTGTTTTGGGTTTTTTTAAAAAATATTTTTTACTTTTTATACTTTATTTATTCAAATGTGATCCATCACAATATCCTTCAGCATTTGATGTATTTCCACATCCGCATTTTGGTCTATCTGCTTTCATTTTTTTATATTTTTAAAATTATTGATTATGCTTTCGTTTTTACAACAAATGACATTTCCATCATATCATCAATAAATTTGTCTTTCAAGTTGTCAAAAAATGATTTTGAACCATATCTTACATTGAAATCTGTTCTATTGATATTGAAAACTTCGCTTTTAAAAACAGTTACTCCATTTTCAGTTGCTATCATTGCAGGAATTGTGATACTTTTTGTCACGTCTTTAATTTGTAAATTTCCTGTTACAGCCAATTTTGTACCCTCTTTTTTTACTTTAGTAATGGTAAATGTAGCTGTCGGATATTTTTCAACATCAAAAAAATCAGCACTTTTTAGATGCCCTTCAATTTTTTCTGCGCCATCAGTTCCGGCCATGTCTAAGTTTTTGATTGAAGTTAAATCTACAACGAACACACCTCCTTTTAAAGCACCATTTTTCAATTCTAAATTTCCGCTTTTCAAAGTTACAGTTCCACTGTGAGTTCCTAATGGTTTTGAACCTTTCCAGTTTAATACTGATGCAGTTACATCAACATTGTCTGCTACAAAATTTAAATTTGTTTTTACTTCCTCGTTTAAAACTACGCTTTCTTTTTCTGCACTTTTAAATGCTGTAAAGACAGCTGCTAATATCACTACTATAACAATTGATTTTTTCATTTTTATTTGATTTTAGAATTGATTTATTTTCTTTAGCAAATGTATAAATTTATTTTCCATGGAAATTATATTTTCCCCTTTTTTAACAAATAATTAATAACATACGCAGCTGCATGCAACCCAAAAGCGGCTGGCATAAAACTAATTGTTCCATAAAATGAACGTTTGTATTTTGAATTTTCAATCAATTTCAAGCTATCAATGTGTTGCATTTCTTCAGAAAAAACCACTTTAATTCCCTTGTGAATTTTTTCTTTTTTAAGCCGTTTTCGAATCACTCTAGCCATTGTGCAATTATTGGTTTGGTTGATTTCGGCAACTCTCACTTTAGACACATCTATTTTACCTCCTGCACCCATTGAACTGATAATTTTCACTTTTTTTCGTTTTGCAGCAATCAACAAATTGAGTTTTGGAGTGATGCTATCAATGCAATCCATCACAAAATCGAATTCATTTGTCACGATTTCAAAAGCCCTTTCAGGAGTCAAAAATTCTTCAATTAAAATAATTTCAATTTCAGGATTGATGTCTTTCAATCTATCAGCTAAAACCTTCGCTTTTGATTTTCCAATAGTAGAATGTAAAGCCGTCAATTGCCTATTCACATTGGTAATATCAAAAACATCGCCATCAACCAACGTGAGTTTTTGAACTCCTGCTCTTGCAATAAATTCGGCTGCAAATGAGCCAACACCTCCCAAACCAACAATTAAAATGTGTGCATTTTTTAAGGTTTCAATTCCTTCTTTTTGAATCAATAATTCTGTACGTTCTAACCAACTCATGATTTAAAAATATGTGTAAAATTTGTTTGTATTTGTTGTTTTACGATTGCTAAGGAACCCTGTTTAATGTCTGAAATTCTCTGATAAATCTCCTGAATTGAAACATCAGCATTGTCTGTTTCTATAAAAATTGTATCCATCGAAATTGCTGAAATTGCTTCTTTTACTTTTACACTTTTCAAAACAGCTTCTCCAAATGACAAATAAAAACCATTTTTTATCAAATCGAAAGCTAACTGTTTGTCTTTTTGAAATCCGTGAACAATCCAAGTTTGTGAGGGTTTTTGTGATTTTTTCAATTCAATTATTTCTTGAAAAGCACGCACACAATGAATGATTACTGGTTTTTGATATTTTTCTGAAAGATGAATTTGTTGTATAAAAACCTGCTTTTGAAAATCGAAATCACAATCTATTGCTTTGTCCAAACCACATTCGCCAATCGCAAAACAATTGTGATGTTGCAACTTTTCTTCCAACAAAACCAACTCAATTTCCAAAGTTTCTTTTTTCAAAAACCAAGGATGAATGCCCACAGAAAAAGGTGTTGAAAAATAAATATCTGTTGGAAATGTATTCTGAATTTCAAAAACCTCTTTTGAGTTTGAAAGATGATGTGTATGAATATTGATGAACAAGTTGGTTGTTGGTTGTTAGTTGATGGTTGTTGGTTGTTGGTTTTAAATTCCTAATTCGTAATTCTTAATTCCTAATTAAACCTACTCTTTATTCTTTGAATCAATAACAATCGTTACAGGTCCATCATTTAAGATTTCTACTTTCATATCGGTCCCAAATTTGCCAGTTTGCACTTTTTTCCCCAATTCTTTTTCTAAACAAAAAACAAAATTTTCATACAAAGGAAAGGCAATTTCTGGCTTTGCAGCTTTGATATAACTGGGTCTGTTTCCTTTTTTGGTAGCTGCATGCAAGGTAAATTGACTCACCACAATTGTATCACCATTTACATCAATCAGTGATTTGTTCATCACTTGATTTTCATCGTTAAAAATGCGCAAATTAACAGTTTTCTTTACTAAAAAATCAATATCTTCTTGAGAATCTTCATCAACAATTCCCAATAAAACCAGCAATCCATTTTCGATGGAAGCTACTTTTATTTGGTTAATGGTAACACTTGCTTTTGCAACTCTTTGAATAACAACTTTCATATTTTTAATCTTCGTCTTCTTCTTCCCAAGAATCTGTTCTATAATGCTCTGATTCGTCTTCGCCTTCTAAAATTTGCAAATAACTTTTATAACGAGACCAAGAGATTTTTTCATCCTCTAAAGCTTGTTTTACGGCGCAATTGGGCTCTTTCAAATGCAAACAATTATTGAATTTGCAGAACTGTTTCAACTTAAAAAACTCAGGAAAATAATCATTCAATTCATATTTATCAATATCCACAATGCCAAAACCTTTGATGCCTGGCGTATCAATAATGCGTGCATCAAAACTTAAATCGAACATTTCTGCAAATGTTGTGGTGTGCTGACCTTGTTTACTTTGATCAGAAATTTGTTTGGTTCTCAAATGCAACGTTGGCTCAATCGCATTCACTAAAGTTGATTTTCCAACTCCAGAATGACCAACAAACATTGCTGTTTTGCCAATCATGATTTTCTTGATTTTATCAATATTGGTGTTTTGAGTTGCTGAAACCTCCACACATTGATAGCCAATGGCTTCATAAATATCTTTCAGATACAAAATTTCGGCTCTTTGTTCAATTTCATACACATCAATCTTATTGAAAAGCAATACAGTATCAATTCTGTAAGCCCTTGTGGTCACTAAAAAACGGTCAATAAAAGTGGTGAACGTTGGCGGATTATCAATGGTAATCAATAAAAAAACAACATCAATATTTGCGGCAATAATTTGAGTTTGTTTGGATAGATTCACAGATTTTCGCGCAATAAAGTTGCGACGATCGTGAATGATTTTGATAATTCCGATTTCTTCATCACCAATTTTCTCCAAAAAAAACGAAACTTTGTCGCCAACCGCAATTGGATTGGTGCTTTTAATTCCTTTAATTCTGAATTTTCCTTGAATTTTGCACTTGTGAAAAATACCATTTTCAGATTTCACTAAATACGAACTTCCAGTTGATTTATAAACGATTCCAATCATAAAACAAAGATGCAGAATTAAAATTGATTATGAAATTATTGCCTTGAATTCAGAGATTTTTTATTCCTGCAAAGGTTTTACTGACCTTGCAATTTGTGTTTTAAACTCCTACAAGATTTCAAAAACCTTGAAGGTTTTAAAATTTGATTGATTATCGTGAGTTGTAAATTAACCTGTTTATTAATCGATATAAAATATTTTTATAAATTCCAAAATAAATAATAATCTCAAACCGGCTTCTATCTTAAAACCATATCAGATACGTTTTTTGCATATCTCATGCCGTCTTTTACTATTTTTTTGGGGGTACTTACTGATGTTTTAGGGGTATTTACTGATGGTTTGAGGATATTTATTGAAGTGTTGGTTTTTTTTACTGATGTATTGAGGTTGTTTACATATATGCAAGGGTTGTTTACAGGTATTTTGGGGTTTCGAACCATTATTTTGGGATTACTTACTGATATTTTAAGGTTTTGAACCCCAATTTTGAGGTTTGTTAATTATCATTTTGGTTTCTGTACCCCTATTTTCCATTTTTGAACCCCGTTAAACTATTCTTGAAACCCAATGTTTTACTCTTAGACCAACATTTTTTTGCAAAAACACGCCACAATCCCATAGTTTTGGGTTTAGACCTGACAGGTTTAGAAAACCTGTCAGGTTTAAATTCCAATAAAATTATCCGTTGATAATTTTTTCTTGATGATTGATAGATTCTTGGTGAATTGCCTTGAACATTTTTAAGATAAATTCTTCACTCAAACCTCTGCTTTCACCTTCTAAAATCATATTTCCTAAAATCTCATTCCAACGTTTTGATTGCAAAATGGCTACGTTTTTATCTTTTTTAAGTTGCCCAATTTGGTCAGCAACTTTCATACGTTTGCCAAGCAATTCAATCAATTGACCATCGACAACATTGATTTGAGCACGCAAATTATCCAAAGAACTTTGATAAGCGGCCTCAGTATTTGTTTCCTTTTTGATTTTTAAATCTTCCATAATTTTAATCAATTTTGTAGGTGTTACTTGCTGTGCAGCATCACTCCAAGCATTGTCTGGATCAAAATGGGTTTCAATCATCAACCCATCATAATTCAAATCTAAGGCAGTTTGAGAAACGTCAAAAATCATTTCTCGGTTTCCAGTGATGTGAGACGGATCGCAAATTAAAGGCAAATCAGGAAATTTATTTTGGAATTCAATTGCCAATTGCCATTCAGGAATATTGCGATATTTTGATTTTTCATAGGTAGAAAATCCTCTGTGAATTGCACCTAAATTTTTGATTCCTGCTTTGTATAAACGTTCAATTCCCCCAAGCCATAAAGATAAATCAGGATTTACAGGGTTTTTTACCAACACAATTTTGTCAGTTCCTTGCAAAGCATCAGCAATTTCTTGCATGATAAATGGCGAAACTGTTGAACGAGCTCCAATCCAAAGTAAGTCAACATCATATTCCATTGCCAATTTAACGTGTGCAGCATTGGCAACTTCAGTACAGGTTTTCATGCCAGTTTCTTGTTTCACTTTTTTTAACCAACGCAAACCAATTTCTCCAACTCCTTCAAACATTCCGGGTCTGGTTCTTGGTTTCCAAATGCCTGCTCTATAATAATTTACATCAGAATCTTTCAATTCGTGTGCAATTTTCAACACTTGTTCTTCAGTTTCCGCACTACAAGGCCCTGCTATTACTAGTGGATGTGTCAAATTCATAGCATCCAACCATGTTCTTAATTCTTTTGTGTTTTTCATTTTTCTGGTGTTTTTGGCGTTTATTTTATGCCGTTTAAAATTTGTTTTATATAATTGGTATTTTCCATTTCGTTGTAAATTTCGTCGAATTTTTTTTCTTCCATCAACTCTTTAAAATGTTGCAAATTGTTGATGTATTTTTCTAAAGTTTCGATGATGTTGTCTTTATTCTGCTCAAAAATTGGCGTCCACATAGCTGGCGAACTTTTTGCCAAACGCACTGTTGAAGCAAAACCTGAACCTGCCATATCAAAAATATCACGTTCATTTCTTTCTTTTTCCAAAACTGTTTTTCCTAACATAAATGAGCTAATATGTGATAGATGAGAAACATACGCAATATGTTTGTCATGCGCAACAGGATCCATATACCTGATTCTCATGCCAATTGCAGTGAATAATTGCAATGCTTTTTCTTGCAATTTGAAGGTTGTTTTTTCTACCTCGCAAATGATATTGGTTTTACCAACATACAAATCAGGAATGGCTGCTGAAGGTCCTGAGTTTTCGGTTCCTGCAATTGGATGACAAGCCAAGAAATTCCTTCTTTTTGGATGATTTTCAATCACTTTGCAAATGGCTTCTTTGGTTGAGCCTGCATCAATCACCAACGAACTATCAGAAATTTTGTCTAAAATTGTGGGTAACATTTTCACAGTAGCATCTACAGGAATGGAAATAATCACCACATCTGCGTTTTCCAAATCATCTAAAGTGGCTTTTTTATCAATCAAATTTAGAGACAACGCTTCCTCTAAAGTAGCTTCTTTTCTACTAATTCCATGAATTATACTTTCTGGAAAATGTTTTTTGATATCAATCGCAAAACTTCCTCCTATCAAACCAATTCCTATTAGATATATGTTTTTCATATTCTTGCAATCGCTTCTTTGACAATTTCAGAGGTTACACACAATGAAAAACGGATGTATCCTTCACCTTGACTGCCAAAAACAGTTCCTGGTGTGATGAAAATATCTTTGTCATATAAAATAGCATCTGTCACTTCTTCTGATTTTTTTCCTTCCGGAATTTTCGCCCATACAAACAATCCTGTGGAATCTTTTTCATAGGTGCAACCTAATTTATCTGCCAATTGCCAGGTTAAATTTCGGCGTTCTTCATAAATTTTATTTTGTTCTTTGAACCAATCATTGCTCATTTCTAATGCTTTGATAGCACCTTTTTGAATTCCGTAAAACATTCCAGAATCCATATTGCTTTTCACTTTCAAAACTTCGTTGAGATAACTTGCTTTTCCTATCACCATTCCAACTCTCCAGCCAGCCATATTAAAGGTTTTGCTGAGTGAATTTAACTCTAAAGCCACTTCTTTTGCCCCAACAACACTTAGAATACTCATAGGATTATCGTTCAAAACGAAACTATAAGGATTGTCATTGATGATGAGTATTTGGTGTTTCTTAGCGAAAGCAATTAGCTTTTGAAAAGTTTCTAAAGTAGCGTTGCTGCCTGTTGGCATGTGAGGATAATTCACCCACATGATTTTTACGTTTGACAAATCCAATTTCTCTAATTCTTCAAAATTGGGTTGCCAATCATTGTCTTCACTCAAATTGTAAAAAACAGGTTTTGCAGCCAATAAATTTGTCACTGATGTATAGGTTGGATAGCCAGGATTTGGAATCAAAACACCATCACCTTCATTTAAAAAAGCCATAGAAATGTGCATAATTCCCTCTTTGCTTCCCATCAAAGGCAAAATTTCAACCTCTGGATTAGCATCAACTTGGTACTTTTCTTTGTAGAAATTAGACACCGCTTTTCTCAATTCTGGCAACCCTTGATAGGATTGATATTTATGAGCTCCAGCATCAAACAAACTATTTTGCATCGCTTCTAAAACCGCTTTTGGCGGATCTAAATCAGGGCTTCCAATACCCATATTGATGATGGGTTTTCCTGCCAATTGCAACGCTCTTACTTCTCGTAATTTATGGGAGAAATAATATTCTTGAACTGTATCTAATCTTTTTGCGGGTTGAATCATGGTGTTTTTTTTAATCCTGAATTGAATTTTGGATTGTTTGAGGTCTTCCGTTCTTATAAACTCCTAATACTTTAAAATTTTCAGCCATAATTGCAATCAGCGAAATGGCTTTTTGATATTCTTTGTATGCTTCAAAAGTAACATCCACAAAAAATGAATATTTCCAAGGTGTTTCAATAACTGGCAAGGATTGGATTTTGGTTAAGTTCATTTTACAATCGCTCATCGCATTTAAAATCGCTGCCAAACTGCCTCTTTTATGATTCAATTGAAATTTGATGGATGCCTTATTACAGGTTTCGTCAATTGCTGGGGCATCTGTTTGCACAATTACAAAACGTGTTGCATTGTCTTTAATGGTTTGAATATCATCAGCCAAAATAGCCAATCCAAAAATACTTGCGGCGATTTTGGGAGCAATAGCCGCAATGCCTTTCAGATTATTTTTTGCAATTCTCTTGGCAACTTCTGCAGTATCCACATCTTCCACCATTTTGATATGAGGAAATTTTTTGAAGAATTCCTTGCACTGCAACAATGCCATTGGATGCGACCAAACTTCTTGAATATCCTCCATTTGTTGTCCTTTCAAAGCCATCAAATGATGGTGAATATTCAAATATTTTTCGCCAATTATGTTCAAATTGTTTTTGTCTATCAACGCATAATTTGGGATAATTGACCCTGCAATGGTGTTTTCTAAAGCCATAATTCCAATAGCTGCTGATTGATCAATCAAACTATCTACCAAAAAATCAAAAGACATGCACTCTTTTAATTGAATACCATCTCCATAAAAATCTATTGCAACTTTATGATGATTGGAACCTTCTGCTCCTTGTATGGCTATTATTGTATTCATTTTATTTTTTAAAAAAAAAAGCCTCGAAAATTTCGAGACTTTATATTTTATGTATTTTTAGTTAGCAACATGATACAAAGTCTCTACTTTTATTGTAAAAATAAAAGTAAAAATAGAAACGAGACCAAGTTGTTTTAAACATTTTAATTATTTTAAATTTGCGGAACAAATCTAAAGATTAAATCGGACTGAACAAATAATATTCAAAAACTTTTTTATTTTTAAGAAATTGTCTAATTAATTGGTTTTATTTTATCAATCAAACAAAATATTTAAAAAATTAGATTTATTAATGAATTATTTTCAATCAATCGAGTTGGTTTTTAGATTTTCTACAGTAAATCTCTTAACTTTTTAGCTGCGATTTCGGCAGTAATATCTCTTTGTGGCGAACCAAACATCTCATAACCAACCATAAATTTCTTCACTGTGGCACTTCGTAACAATGGTGGATAAAAACTCATGTGCCAATGCCAATGTGCATTTTCTTCGCCATTTGTGGGTGCTTGATGAATGCCACTTGAATACGGAAATGAGGTATTGAATAATTTATCATAGGTACTTGTAATGACTGAAATGGCTTCCGCAAAATTGGTAGCCCCAGATTCTGATAATTGGGCGATGTTTTTTTGTGCTTTTTTAGGCGCAATCATTGCCTCAAAAGGCCACACTGCCCAAAAAGGAATCAATACCACAAAGTCATCATTCTCAAAAATGATGCGTTCTTTGGCTTCCAATTCTTGCTTCAAATAGGTTTCTAACAAGCTTTTTTGATGCGAAGCAAAATAGTTGCGTTGTTGTACATTTTTCTTTTCTACTTCATTTGGCAAGGTAGATTGACTCCAAATTTGTCCATGTGGATGTGGATTGCTACAGCCCATTACTGCGCCTTTGTTTTCAAAAATTTGTACGTAGTTAATGTTTTCATTTGAACCCAAAATCGTGTACTCATTTTGCCAAGCAACCACCACTTTTTGAATTTCATCCACAGACATTTCTGCCAAACTTTTAGAATGATCAGGACTAAAACAAATTACTTTACATATTCCCGTTTCGCTTTGTGCTTTGAATAAACCATCATTTACTGTAAACGAAGGCGAATCATTTTGAAGTGCTGCAAAATCGTTTGTAAAAACAAAAACATCTTTATAATCTGGATTTTTTTCACCGTTAACTCTTGTATTTGTTGCACACAAATAGCAAGATTCGTCATAAGAAGGTCTTTTTTCTTTCGAAATTTCTTCATTTTGACCTTGCCAAGGTCTTTTGGCTCTGTGAGGAGATACTAAAACCCATTCTCCTGTTAAAATGTTAAGACGTTTATGTGAGTAGTCTTGTAAATTGGTATTTTCCATGATTAATTCGTTGAATATTATTGTACGATATGTGTTCCATCAGAGAGTTCTACAAAATAAACAGAACATTCTTTATTGAATTTATTTTTGTAAGATATTGCTACTGAATCTGCAAAAGCTTTTGCTTCGGATTTTGCAATTAAATTGATGGTACAACCTCCAAAACCACCACCCATCATTCTTGCACCCAACACTTTTTTATTCTTTTTTGCTTGCGCCACCAAGAAATCCAATTCTTCGCAACTTACTTTGTATTGGTGTTGCAAGCCATTATGTGAAGCATAAATCAAGGCTCCTAAGGTTTCCAAATCATTGTTTTCAATCGCTTTTGCTGCTTTTTGTGTGCGGTCAATTTCCTGAATTACATACAAGGCTTTTTGGTAATTTTCTGGAGTAATTTTGTCCATTACTTTTTCCAAATCTTCTTCAGAAGCGTCTCTTAATGTAGCTACTTTTAGCAATGCTGCAACACTTTCGCACGCTGAACGTCTGTCATTATAGGCACTATCGGACAAGCTGTGTTTTACATTGGTGTTGATCAACATCAACTGGTGGTCTTTAAAATCAATTTCATAGGGTTTTGATTCTATGGTCCTACAATCCAACAAAAGTGCATTGTTTTTGATGCCAAACATGCTGGCATATTGATCCATAATGCCACAGTTTACCCCTACATAATTGTGCTCTGCTTTTTGCGAAATCAGAATCATTTCTGTTTTGGTCAAGCTCAAATCAAACAATTCATTCAAACCAAATACCACACTATTTTCAAGTGCTGCAGAAGATGACATTCCAGAACCTGCAGGAATATCTCCTTTCAGGACAATATTGAAATCGCCAATCACTTTATTTCTATTTTGGATTTCTGCAACCACACCAAATACATAGTTTTCCCAACTTCCTTCTTTGGAGGGTTTTAGTTTGTCCAATTCAAATTCAATAGCGCTGTCTAAATCCAACGCAATGGCTGTTGAATGCCCAGCATCACTTTTTTGAATGGCAGCAGCAATCCCTTTGTCCACAGCTGCTGGAAAAACAAATCCGCCATTATAATCAGTATGTTCGCCAATAATATTGATTCTGCCTGGCGAAAAAATGAGTAACGGGTCTTTTTTGAACGTAGATTTGAAGCTTGATTTCACTTCGTTGATTAATTTCGTGCTCATAATGTGTAGCTATTTAGTTGATAGTAAGATTCCAAGAGATGGTATAGGTTTTTGAAGGGGCTAGCACTTGCAAACCTATGCCATTATTAAAACTATTTGAAATGCCAGTCATAGGCTCAATCGCAATTAGTGTTCTATGTGGTGGCGTGTACATTTGCAGGTAATTTTGAGATGCATCTGAAGTGATTTTTAGCTGATATTCGTTGGTTTCAAATTCGATAACAGCATCATTCATTACAAAACAATCGTCTAATTGTTTGTTTTCAATGGCAAAATCTCCTTCGTTTGTAAACAGAATTAATTCTTTTGTAATCAATTTTTCATCAAAAGCCACTTGTTGATGACTGTTGAATTTCACCACGCTTTCCGACAAATGTTCCGTATAAAAATACGGATGCCAACCAAGTGTAAATGGAAAAGGTGTTGTATCCAAATTGGTTGCTTTGATAGCAATTTCCAAATTATTTTCTGAAAGTTTATAGGTTACTTCCAAAGCATACTGAAATGGAAATCCTTTTGGTGGATTATGTTCAGTGTAAAGCAAGGTTACAGCCGCATTGGAATCTGTTACTTTTTGATGTACAACCACAAATGTTTTGTTATACACCAATCCATGCAACGCATTGATGCCCGCCTGATTGCAATCTAATTGATACATTTTGCCATCAAATTCATACACACCGTTTTCGATTCTGCTTACAAAAGGAAACAAAAGAGAGGCTGCATACGAATCAGCATAAGAGAAATTCGGCAATTCTTTGATGATGGTTTTGTTAGATACGATCAATGTAGCAATGCGTGCTCCTTCTTGTAATGAAATCACTGCTTTCGTAGTTTTTGAAGCATTTTCTAAAATTAAAAACGAACTGTAATGAGAGGTTTCTTGTTTGATTGTGTACACGTTATAATGATTTTCTTAAAATTAATTTGCTTGGATTTTCTATGTGTTCGTGGGTGTTTTCCAAAATCATTGCTGCCAATTTTGCACCCATATACCTAAAATCGGTTGAAATAGTGGTGATGCCATCTGCCACAACTTCTTTTAAAAGGGTGTCATTGTAGGAAATGATGCCCACATCGTGCGCTATTTGCAAAAATTGTTCTTTAATTTTTTTGATGATTCGAATCAAGTTTTTATCATCCAACACCACATATACTTCGCCTTTTCTTGGAATACAATCTTTTAGGGATTCAATAACGATGTATGAAATTTCTTTTTCTTGACAAAACGTAGTAAACCCATCTAAAATTCCAATTGGTTGCTGATCAGGAGAATAGATCAAGACCAATTTCTTGTATTTTTTAAGATGCCCTAAACCCGCCAACAAACCTTCATACACATTTTTTTCAAAATTTTGATAAATGGCAGGATAACTCAGCAACGCTTCATTGGTTTGATCCAAAATATAGACTTTGTCCGCAGGCAAACTGCTGATGGCTTTTTGAGTATTTGGCAAATTCGCAGGCATAATCACATAGTAATTGTAATTGCCTACATTATTGGCAATCAACTTATGAAATACCTCCGAATTGAAATGATGAAAATAGATTTCTACTTGAATGTCCTTGCCTAAATTTTCGAGAAATGCGTTGTATAAATCCTCTTTGAAGGAATTCAATTCATCAAAAAGCACGAATATTTTTTGCTGAATGGCAATGTTTTCAGACGCTACATAATAGCCTTTGCCAACTACTGAATTGATAATTCCACGATTTTTCAATTCATTGAAAGCCGTTAACACAGTGTCTCTTGACACTTTAAATTGGTCTTTGATGACATTCAATGAAGGCAATTGATCGTCCTTTTTTAGGGTGCCTCCAGAAATCGCTTCTTCAATGGAAAAAACAATCTGTTTATATTTTGGAACTTTAGATTCACTAATTAAAGACATGAGATTCATGTCACAAATATATAAAAAATATTATACTGGTAGGTACTGGTATGTATTTTTATACAATTGTAAGTGTCTAATAAGATTACCTGTATTTTTCTTGGGAAAATTTAAAATCTTTTACAGGAATTTCGATGGTATTTACTGGATAATCTTCATACAAATCATCAAAAGTTTTATTTGTTGAATACTTGTCTTTCAATACTTTATAGACCATAATCAATACAAAAAGCTGACCAATTATTGTTACATAGAAAACCCAATTAAAAGGAAAATTCATAGTAGCCATAATAGTTACCGTAATAAGTAAAACTGTGGTGATTGCTACATAATAAAAAGGAGAAATTTTCATAATTTGTTTGTTTAATTTTTTACAAATTTCGTAAAACAAAAATACTGTTTAACAGTAAAAAAGATTTTTAACCTTTTTTTATAAAAATAAGATGAACACCCTTGGAGGCTTATTTTCTTATGATTGGAATTTGAACAAAACTTACACTATCAATGAACATAACATCTTATCTTACTAAAATTTATTTTTTTTGAATAAACTTCCAAAAAAAGCACTTTTTAAGGAAGTCCTTAAAATAAATGGTTTACAAAGATTTTAGTATTTTAATTACTGTTTATCAATAAATTAAAAAATTAAAATTTTTAAAGATAAACATAGAAAATGTCAAAATTGTTAAAAGAATTGAGCAAATTGTGAATAAGTATCACTTGTTTATCAAAATATTAAGTTGGAATTTTACAACAAGCAAATTAGTAATTCAAACGTTCATTGTGTATCCGTAGAAAAGACCAATAATCCATTAGAAAAGATCGATGTTAAAAACTTCGTAAAAAGATGATTGCCTTTTTTAATTCGATTACTAAAAAAAAGTTTAAGATTAGCTCAGACATAAAAAAAAGCCTTAAAATTAGAACTTTAAGACTTTTTTAAAAAAACTACCAGATCAATACTTTCCTATCTTTCTTCTCCATAATAAGACTTTGTAGCTTTATACAAAAAACGAAAGTCTATGGATTTATCCAATAATCGATAGTAATTCTGCTCGGGTATCAATTCTTGTAAAAGAACTTGATAAAGCATTTTTGGGATGAGTCTTTTTTTCCTTGCAACTCTAAGTTTACAAAATCTGTAGATTTTTATGCAACTATTTTTGTATGTTTGACTGTGTGGTGCAACATGCACAGCATATTTATGAAATGGCGGGTTTAGTGGCTAAAAATGAGCATTTGTGCTCTTAATAACCTTTGAGGTAGGCAGACAGTGAATTACTCCGAAATTCTGCACTACGCTTATACTTGACCGTTGTGGTTTATAAGGCTCATCAAAGAGTAGTATTACGAAAATAAAAATGGCAACTTTTAAAACAAAATTGAAGTTAATTTTAAATTTAAACAATTATTAAAAACAGAAAAAACAAAATTACTACCCTTTTAAAAATTGGAATTCTACTTTTTGGAATTTCTTTATTGCTATGGAATTGCGAAAAAGAAATTGATATACTCACAGAAACCCAAGAGCAGAAATTTATTGTTTCTCACAAAAATTTTGAATTTATTGCTAACAAACAACTGTCTCGTCCTGAAATAAGTTTACATAAAACTACGTGTAAACATCAAAAAATCACTCAAAACACCCAATGAAAATCTCCAACATTCAAAAGCAGTTGATACAACTATTGCATCCAAAAAAAGCAGCATTGACTTATACCATCAAAGGAGCTCTTTTTGGGGTGGCTGTGGGTGATGCTTTGGGCGTGCCTGTAGAGTTTATGAATCGAGAACAACTTGCCAAAAATTCAGTAACGAATATGAGAGCGGATGGCACGTATTTTCAACCTGCTGGCACTTGGTCTGATGATAGTTCATTGACGTTTTGCTTGGCAGAAGCATTGACCAAAGACTTTGATATACAACTCATTGGACAACATTTTGTGAGTTGGTATACCGAAAACTATTGGACTGCTAGAGGCGAAGTTTTTGACATCGGTTTTGCAACAAGGCAAGCTATTGAGCGCATTGCAAAAGGCGAAAGAGCTGAATTGGCAGGTGGTTTTGACATCAATTCCAATGGTAATGGTTCGTTGATGCGCATTTTGCCACTCCTCTTCTATCTTTATCAAAAACCCATTTCAGAACGATTTGAAATTTGCAAAAAAGTTTCGTCCATCACACATGGACATATTCGCTCAGTAATTGCCTGTTTTTATTATTTAGAGTTTGCAAGACAACTATTGATGAAACAGCATCCGTTTGAGATTTATAGGAATCTACAATCGGAAGTAACCAATCATTTGGAAACTTTGTCCATCAATAAAAGTGAAATTGCCCTCTTTGACCGTTTGCTAAAAGGAAACATCTACAAATTAGAGGCTTCTGAAATTTTGAGCAGTGGCTATGTAATTCATACACTTGAAGCCAGTATTTGGTGCTTGCTCACCACTGAAAATTATAAAGATGCTGTTTTGAGAGCCGTGAATTTGGGCGAAGACACAGATACAACAGCGGCTGTAACTGGGGGGCTTTGTGGAATATGGTATGGTTTTGATGGCATCCCCAAAAAATGGATTGCAGAATTGGCAGGTGAAAAAGCGATTGATAATTTGGCAAAACGACTTGCTAATAAATTGGGCTAAAATGATAAAACCAACTACTCAAGAAAATTAATATAAGCCATCTCTAAAAAAGAAAAAACCTCAAAAGTTTTTCCACTTTTAAGGTTTTTGCGGTCTGGACGGGACTCGAACCCGCGACCCCATGCGTGACAGGCATGTATTCTAACCAACTGAACTACCAAACCGTTGCTATGAATTTCTTGTTAGCGGATGCAAATATAGTCTTGTTTTTCTTACTGACAAAGAAATTTATAAAAAATTTCTTCGGCTTATTAAATAGCTTGTTAATACCGAAAAAAATCCTTTTTGAATATCAACTGGGACATAATCTATTTTATATTGTAAACATTTATTTTTCAATTCTTTAAAGTAATTATCTACTAAAGTTTTGTATTTTTCTTGTATATTTTCTGCATAAATATCAATCTCTTCACCCGTTTCAACATCTATCAATTTTTTGGGTGAATTGTCAAAATCAAAGTTCAATTCTAGTTTCCCATCAAAAGTATGAAACAAAATAACCTCATGTTTATTGAATTTTAAATGACGTAAAGCCTCAAATAACTTTTCATTTTCTTGCTTTGACTGAAACATATCTGTAAATAAAAAAATAAGCGAACGTCTATGAATTTTTTCGGCAATTTCGTGTAAATATTTATAGGTATCTGTGGTTGTTTTTGAAGTTGATTCTAACAATTGCTCTAATTGATGCAACACCATTTTTCGATGACGTTCACTCCCTTTTTCGGGGGCATAATATTCATACGAATCTGAATAAATACTCAATCCAACTGCATCTCTTTGTCTTTTTAAAATTTCCATCAAACAGGCTGCTGCCACTGCTGAAAAGCCAATTTTATTCAGAGAATCTAATTTTTGTGTTTTAACAATCGGAAAGTGCATGGATGCTGAATTATCAATAATAATATGACAGCGTAAATTGGTTTCTTCTTCGTATTTTTTTGTATATAACTTCTCTGTTTTAGCAAATAATTTCCAATCAATATGACGTGTACTTTCACCTTTGTTGTATAATTTATGCTCAGAAAACTCTACTGAAAATCCGTGAAACGGACTTTTATGCATTCCTGTAATAAAACCCTCTACTACTTGTTTTGCTAACAAATCGAGGTTTTTGATTTCTGTATATTGAATTTCTGAAAGATGCATTTTTTTATGAAGTTTTTTGTAAACATGGATTATAAATTGAGGTTTAAAATCGATTTAAAAATAAAAAAAGGTTTGACTTTAGCCAAACCTTATACAATATATAAATTGTTAATTACTACTATAAAGCAGCATCAATTTTGCTTATGTACACATTTTTTGGAGCAACACCTACTTGTTTATCAACAACTTCGCCGTTTTTGAAAATCAAGACAGTTGGAATATTTCTTACACCGTATTTTGCTGCAAACTCTTGATTTGCATCCACATCTACTTTTCCAACGATTGCTTTTCCTTCGTATTCTGCGTGAATTTCGTCAACGATAGGCCCAACCATTCTGCATGGTCCACACCAAGCAGCCCAAAAATCCACCAATACTGGTTTGTCTGATTTTAAAACAACTTCTTCAAAAGTTGCATCTGTTATTTCTAATGCCATTTTATATAATTTAGTTTATTAATCAATTAATTAAACACAAAAGTACACAATTTATTTACTTTGAAGATTTCAAAAAATTGCTTTTTACTATTTGTCTATCAATTGAAGTTATTCTTACAATTAAAATACTTTCGCCGCAATTTCACGAATATTATCGCTTTTTCCCATAGAATAGTAGTGTAAAACAGGCACTCCAGCTGCTAGTAATTCTTTGGATTGTTGAATTGCCCATTCAATTCCAACTTCTTTTACCTGCGAATTTGTAGTACATTTTTCTACTTCAGTGATTAAACTTTCTGGCAAATCAATTCTGAAAACTTGAGGTAACAACTGCAAATGTCGTTTTACAGCCAATGGTTTTATTCCCGGAATTATAGGAATATGAATCCCCATATTTTTTGCTGCATCTACAAATTCGAAGTATTTACTATTGTCGAAAAACATTTGAGTTACGATATAATCTGAGCCAGCATCAACTTTTTCTTTCAAACGTTTTAAATCAGTTTGCAATGAAGGCGCTTCTAAATGTTTTTCAGGATAACCAGCAACACCCACACAAAAATCAGTTTTATCAGTACTTTCTTGAACATCATTCAAATATTTTCCAGCATTTAAATCACGGATTTGTGCCACCAGATCTCTCGCATATTCATGACCACCTTCTATAGGTTCAAAATATTTTTGATGACTCATGGCATCACCTCTCAACGCCATGACATTGTCAATTCCAAGATAATGACAATCTACCAAAAGGTATTCTGTTTCTTCTCTGGTAAAACCTCCACACAATACATGAGGTACTGGATCTACGTTGTATTTATGCTTGATTGCCGCACAAATTCCCACTGTTCCTGGACGCATTCTAGTGATTTTTCGCTCTAACAATCCATTCTCTTTACTGATGTAAATGTACTCTTCTCTTGACGTTGTCACATCAATAAAAGGTGGATTGAACTCCATTAATGGATCAATATTATTGTATAATTCTTGAATGCTATTGCCTTTTTTTGGCGGAATAATTTCAAAGGAAAACAAGGTTTTCCCATTTGAATTTTTGATGTGATCTGTTATTTTCATAAGCCTATGCCCCCTAACCCCCAAGTGGGGGAATTCTTACTCGGGCGAAATAAGAATTTAGTTATTTATATTTTCAATTTTCTTTCCAATCATCTTTCCACAAGAGTGTTCCTTCCCTTTGGGAAGGTTAGGATGGGCTTTCATTTGCCAATGCAGGATACAACCACTTTATTGCTTTTTCTTTTGAAATGCCTTTTCTTTTTGCATAATCAGATACTTGATCGTCTGTAATTTTTCCCAATCCAAAATACTTAGCTTCCGAATTTCCAAAATAATATCCAGAAACGGAAGCTGCAGGCCACATTGCCAAACTTTCTGTCAACGTTACACCAATTTGATTTCCCACATCCAACAATTGCCAAATGGTTTCTTTTTCCAAATGATCTGGACACGCAGGATATCCAGGTGCTGGACGAATTCCTTTGTATTTTTCTTGAATTAAATCGCTGTTTGTCAATTGTTCATCAGCATCATATCCCCAATGTTTTGTTCGGATTTGATGATGTAAATATTCCGCAAATGCTTCTGCAAAACGATCTGCAATCGCTTGAACCATAATTCCGTTATAATCATCTTCTTGGGCTCTATAACTTTCTGCCAATTCTTGAGCCCCAAAAATGCTCACACAAAAAGTACCAATATAATCGGTTTTTTCTGTGTCTTTTGGAGCAATAAAATCAGCCAAAGCAATGTTTGGAATGCCTTCTCTTTTTGATAATTGCTGACGTAATGTTCTAAAAATAGCGATTTCTTTTCCTTTTTTCATGACTGAAATATCATCATCATTAATGGAATTTGCTTCAAACAATCCGAAAATAGCTTTGGGTTTTAATTGCTGTTTTGCCACAATTTGTTGGAGCATTTTTTGTGCATCTTCGTACAATTCCGTGGCTTGATTTCCTACAATTTCGTCTTTTAAAATATCAGGAAACTTGCCATGCAAATCCCAACTTCTAAAAAACGGACTCCAGTCAATGTAAGGCATTAAATCCTTCAAACTCAATTGCTCAAAAACTTGAATTCCGAGTTCTTTGGGTTTTACAATTCGAGACGTTTTCCAATCAATTGTATATTTTCTTTTTCGAGCTTCTTCAATAGAGATGTAATTTTTTTCTTTGCCACGTTTTAAAAACTGTGTTCTAAATACATCATATTCTTTTTTGATATTGGCAACATATTCTTGTGACGTTTTCTTGTTCAACAAATCTCCCACAACAGTCACAGCTCTTGATGCATCATTCACATGAACTACTGCATTTTTATATTGAGTATCAATTTTTACAGCTGTGTGCGCTTTTGAAGTAGTTGCACCACCAATTAACAATGGCACTTCAAAATTTTGACGTTCCATTTCTTTGGCTAAATAGACCATTTCATCTAAAGAAGGTGTGATCAATCCACTCAATCCAATGGCATCTACTTTTTCTCTTTTGGCAGTTTCAATGATTTTTTCTGGAGGAACCATCACGCCTAAATCAACAATTTCGTAGTTATTACAAGCCAACACCACACTCACAATATTTTTTCCAATATCGTGCACATCCCCTTTCACAGTTGCCATCAAAATTTTTCCAACAGGTTCTTGTTTGTCTGTTTTTTCAGCTTCAATAAACGGATTTAAATAGCCTACTGCTTTTTTCATGACTCTTGCAGATTTTACTACTTGAGGTAAAAACATTTTTCCAGCGCCAAATAAATCTCCAACCACATTCATTCCAATCATTAAATTCCCTTCAATAACATCAATGGGTTTTGCAGCTTCTTGTCTTGCTTGTTCAACGTCTTCAATGATAAAAGCATCAATTCCTTTGACCAAGGCATGCGTAATTTTGTCTTGCAATGCACCTTCTCTCCAAGACAAATCAGCAGTTTTTTCGACAGATTTTCCTTTGACAGTTTCAGCAAAATCAAGCAAACGTTCTGTAGCATCTTCACGTTTATTGAGGATAACATCTTCAACTCGTTCCAATAAATCTTTCGGAATTTCGTCATATACTTCCAACATTGCTGGATTGACAATTCCAATGTTCATGCCAGCTTGAATGGCGTGATATAAAAACACAGAATGCATGGCTTCGCGCACAGAATCATTGCCACGAAACGAAAATGACACATTGCTAACACCTCCACTTACTGAAACATTGGGCAGATTTTCTCTCACCCATTTTGTGGCTTTGATAAAATCGAGCGCATTCAATTTATGCTCATCCATTCCTGTTGCTACAGGAAAAATATTCAAATCGAAAATGATGTCTTCAGAAGGAAAATGAACTTTATTGACTAAAATATCATAAGAACGTTTGGCAATTTCAATACGTCTTTCATAATTATCAGCCTGACCAACTTCGTCAAAAGCCATCACAATGACTGCAGCTCCATAACGTTTGATTTGAGTGGCTGCCCAAATAAACTTTTCTTCACCTTCTTTTAATGAAATGGAATTCACCACACATTTTCCTTGAACTACTTGCAATCCAGCTTCGATAATTTCCCATTTTGAGCTGTCAATCATAATGGGAACTTTGCAAATATCTGGTTCAGCAGCAATGAGATTTAGAAAACGAATCATGGATTCTTTGCCATCAATCAAACCATCATCCATATTGATGTCGATAATTTGTGCACCACCATCCACTTGATGTCTTGCAATTTCAAGTGCTTCATCAAATTTTTCATCTTTAATCAATCGTAAAAACTGACGAGAACCAGCCACGTTTGTACGCTCACCAACATTGATAAAATTGCTGTTTTCGTTAAGGATTAGTGGTTCTAGTCCTGAGAGATTTAGAAAGCGTGTTTGTTTTATTTTCATATTTTATTAAATGCCTAAAAGGTTTTAAAACCTTGCAGGATGAACTCTAGGTTTATATTTCGCTGCTATATTCGCAATAATTCTGATATGTTCAGGAGTTGTACCACAACATCCACCAATGATATTGATGAGATTTTTCTTTAAATACTCCTCAATTTGTTCGCCCATTTCTTCAGGAGTTTCGTCATATTCTCCAAATGCATTTGGCAAACCAGCATTGGGATGTGCAGAAATAGCAAAATCCGTTTTATTGGCAATGGCTTCTAAATGTGGTTGCAATAAATTGGCTCCTAACGCGCAATTAAATCCAACAGATAATAGCGGAATATGAGAAACCGAAATCAAAAAAGCCTCTGCTGTTTGTCCAGAAAGTGTTCTTCCAGAAGCATCAGTAATAGTGCCACTCAACATGATTGGGACCTCAATTTTTCGGTCGTCTTTTACTTCTTCAATCGCAAATAATGCTGCTTTTGCATTGAGAGTATCAAAAACGGTTTCAACTAATAATAAATCAACTCCACCATCCAACAATGCTTCTACTTGTTGCTTATAGGCAATTCGCAAATCGTTGAAAGTAACAGCTCTAAAACCAGGGTCATTCACATCAGGAGACATGCTTGCGGTTTTGTTGGTTGGGCCAATAGAACCCGCAACAAATCTTGGTTTGTGAGGTTCTTTTGCGGTAAATTCATCAGCAATTTCACGTGCTAATTTTGCAGATTGAAAATTCAATTCATACACCAAATCTTCCATGTGATAATCTGCCATGGCAATCGTGGTTCCAGAAAAAGTATTGGTTTCAACAATATCAGCACCCGCCTCAAAATATTGGGCATGAACTGCTTTGATAGCATGAGGTTGCGTAATGGAAAGCAAATCATTATTGCCTTGCAACGAAGTTGGATAATTTTTGAAACGTTCGCCTCTAAAATCACTTTCAGTAAATTTATATTGTTGAAGCATGGTACCCATTGCTCCATCTAAAACTAAAATTCGCTCTTGTAAAGCGTTGTAAATGTTCGACATTTTTGATGTTTTTTTATCAATTTGTCATCAGGAAAGTGTGAGATTTCGCTGTTATCTGTCAAGTAAATACCAATTTAAAATTAGTAATTTCTTGTAGAATGTAGCACCTTTTCTTTTTAAAAAAGGAGGTTGCTAAGGTTTCAACGGGTCTAATCCCTCTGCCTTTCGTGATAACTTTTAATAAGTATTAGAACTTACTGCAAAGAAACGTAATATTTTTTTATTTGTAGAATTTATTGGTTTTTAAAAATCAGACTTTATCAAATAAAGTTGAGGATAAATAACGATCACCCCTATCACAAATAATGGCGACAACCACGCCACTGTCTAGTTTTTCAGCAACTTTAAGGGCACAAAAAACATTTCCTCCACTGCTCATTCCTGCAAAAATTCCCTCTTCTACTGCCAATCTTTGAGTCATCGCTTTGGCTTCAGCTTCTGTAACTTCATACACTTCGTCAACCTTGTTTCGGTTAAAAATAGCAGGAATATACTCTTCTCCCCATTTTCTGATTCCAGGAATTTTAGAATCACTATCTGGCTGAACACCAACAATGGTGATGTTTTTATTTTTTTCTTTAAGATAATCAGAAACGCCCATAATGGTTCCTGTAGTTCCCATAGAGGACACAAAATGCGTAACTTCACCATCAGTATCTCTCCAAATTTCAGGACCTGTTGTTTTGTAATGTGCTTTCGAATTGTCAGGATTGTCGAATTGATTTAGTCTGTAATATCCTTTTTTGTATTTTAATTTTAATGCATAATCACGTGAACCCTCAATACCCAATTCTGCTGGAGTTAAAATTACTTTTGCACCATAGGCACGCATGGTTTGCACTCTTTCAATCGTTGAATTTTCAGGCATCACCAACACCATATTTACACCCAAAACTTTCGCCATCAATGCCAATGCAATGCCCGTATTTCCGCTAGTTGCTTCGACTAAAGTATCGCCTTTTTTGATATTTTTTTTATTGATAGCTTCATTAATCATGTTATATGCTGCCCTATCTTTCACACTTCCGCCAGGATTATTTCCTTCTAATTTTAATAACAAAGTAACTCCGTCTTTTTTAAAAATATTTTGAACCTCCACTAAGGGAGTGTTTCCTATAAAATCAATGATGCTTTTTGTCTTCATAATCTTTCTTTTTTAAATATTTTATTTTCGTATTGAACAGTCACAATAGAATTTTCTGGAATAGATTCTCTGATACAAACATTGGCACCAATTACTGAATTTTCTCCAATCACCACATTGCCACCTAAAATAGTGGCGTTTGCATAAATGATGACATTATTTTCAATGGTTGGATGTCTTTTGGTAGAAGCCAAACTTTTTTTTACTTGCAATCCACCCAAAGTAACTCCTTGAAAAATCTGCACATTATTTTTGATGATGGTAGTTTCGCCAATGACAATTCCTGTTGCATGATCAATAAAAAAAGATTCTCCAATTTCTGCGCCTGCGTGAATATCTGTTCCTGTATATCTGTGCGCAAATTCGCTCATCATTCTTGGTAAAACAGGGACGTTTAATTGCAATAATTGATGACTTAAACGATAAACTGCAATGGCATAAAAACCAGGATAAGCCAAATAAATTTCTTCCAAACTTTTTGCTGCTGGATCATTGTTCAACGCAGCAAGCGCATCTAAATCTAATTTTTTTCGGATAATCATAAATGAATTTTTAAATTCATTCCATAAAATTTCACTTTCAGAAATTGCTAGTCTTTCTAAAATTTTTAGAAATTTTTGTTTCGTATTTTCGCCATGAATCAATTGATAATGCTCGTCAAAAACACCATTGATGAGTTCTTTTGTAAAATTTTCTACAGCATCCCTTAAACACATGCTGTAATCTTTTGCGGTATTCATTATGGTAGTTTCTCTCATCTTTTTTTAAGCTTCAGGTGCTAATTCGACTTCCAATCCATCCAATTCTGGGGTCATTTGAATTTGACAACCCAGTCTGCTATTATCTTTTACATAAAATGCTTCTGCCAACATTGCCTCTTCCTCATCAGATTTTGGTGGTAAATCGTGATCAGAAATCACATAACATTGACAAGAGGCACACATTGCCATTCCTCCACAAATCCCAATGGTTCCCTCCTCTGCCAATTCATAAGAACGAGTGACTTCCATTAAATTCATAGCCATGTCTGTGGGAGCAATAACTTCGTGAGTTACCCCATTTCTATCTGTAATTTTTAATTGAATGTCTTGCATTATTTTGTTTCTGATAAGTTGCAAAGTTAGGGAAACCTGACAAAAATTTTGCTAATCAATCGATTTTATTACGGCTTTTGGGGCTTCTTTTCTGGTGCCATCAAATCCGTCAACACCACCAACAGTAGTATATTTCATCACATATTTTTTGTTAGGAAAAATGCGTTGATAGGCACTTTGACACATCAAAGTGGCTTCGTGAAAACCACATAAAATCAACTTTAATTTTCCTGGATACGTGTTCACATCGCCAATCGCATAAATCCCTGGAATATTGGTTTGATAATCCAAG
>MNYM01000038.1 GCA_001873065.1 Flavobacteriaceae bacterium CG2_30_31_66 | reverse complement strand
TTTGGGTTTTCTTCAATGAAATTTTGCATTGCGCTGGCTGTTAATCCTCCATTTTCATGATGAAAAAAGTCTTGCGAAGTAATATGACCTCTTATTTCGTATTGATTTTTTTGAGTTCGATAATGAAAAGCGCCTCTAAAATTTCCATTACTCACCAATGCTCTTCTATATGCTCCTAAAGAACGCAATCCTTTATAAGACATGGAAACATTCAATCTTTTTGAAAAATTTAGCGTGAAAATGGCGTCCACCACTTGTCCTTGTTGCAAACCAGTTTTGTAAGTAATTTCGGTTGTTGGTGTAGGAACTTCATAATATTTGATGTCTTCAATTTCCAAATAACTCACTTGTTTTGCGCGAAAACCAAGATCTGGAAAACGATGTAAGTTGCTAAAACTATACCCTAGATTATTGAACGTTTGTCCTTGATTATGAAAAGGCAATAACTCAAAATTATCTTTTCGCAAGTAATTAAAAGCATATTCTTTTTTGATAGAAAGTGTAGTATCAATAAAAGCAGTATCGCGTTTGTGAGAAAAAATTTTATAATCTGTATAGTTCGTTTTCCCTGATAAAATTACTTTTGTTGAACCATTGTTTGACAGCGTATCAATTCTTCCATCCACGCCAATAGTGATGTTTTCTCGATTTACATTTCCACCCAATTTTCGTTGAGCATAGGTTGCATGTATCGTGAAAATGAGAAATAAAAAAAGAAAAATTATTTTTGGGTTCATCATAATGTACAAGAAGGCAAATGTAAAATAATTAAACGAAAATAATTATCTTTAATTTAGACGAAATCTGTTAATTTGTAAAATGTTAGCAATTAATTTTAGCGGTTTTTCTTTAGAAGTTGGCACTGATGAAGCAGGCAGAGGTTGCTTAGCGGGTCCTGTTGTAGCTGCAGCAGTGATATTGCCTCTTGATTTTTCACATCCTTTTCTGAATGATTCCAAGCAATTGTCGGAAAAAAAGCGACAAGAATTGCGTCCAATAATCGAAGAAAATGCGTTGGCTTTTGGGGTTTCTTTTGTGATGCAACATGAAGTTGACGAACTCAATGTGTTGCAAGCCTCCATTACAGCCATGCATCGTGCCATTGATGCGCTCAACATCACTCCCGAATTTATCATTGTTGATGGCAATAAATTTCGAAAATATCATGAAATTCCCCATCAAACGATTGTAAAAGGCGATTCAAAATACCGTAGTATTGCAGCAGCTTCCATTTTGGCAAAAACGTACAGAGATGAGTATATGGAAAAAATTCATCAAGAATTTCCAGCGTATTTTTGGAGCAAAAACAAAGGATATCCAACAATTGAACACAGAAATGCCATTCGTGAATTTGGTGCCACCATTCATCATCGAAAAACCTTTAAATTGTTACCTGAACAATTAAAATTAGAATTGTAAATCCTTTTTTGAATTCAAAAAATATGCTATTTTCCTTAAGATTCATAAAACTTCTAGTACTTTTACGTCCTTAAATTCTCAAAAAATGATTCAAAAAACGCGCGCAGAAATTACCAAATGCATTCTTCATAAAGTAGCGAACAAATTCAATAGCGGACACAATGTTTTTTCAGAAAACACGATTCGTTTTGACCAAGAAAGTTATGATTTGATGAAAAGTTTTTTGCTGAAACCTTTTGGGTCAGTGACGCAAAGTTATCGATTTTCGCATCATGCAGATGTGCGTTTGAATGAGTTAAATAACTACAGTTCCGCTATTTTTGCTGATGAGAACGTGTTTGTAGAGTTTTCAAAAAATATCGTAAATCATCTGTATGAACAATCTAATTCTGCCCAAATAAAAACAGGTGATGTGATTGTTGTTTTTGTAGAAGGAATCGAATTCAATAATGTGTTGACAGAAGCTATTGGGATTTTTAAAATTGAAAACAAAGTTGATTTTTTTCAAACCTATTTAGATGATGCCAACAGTTATGATGTGATTGTTCAAAAAGGAATTTCGACCAAAAAAATTGACAAAGGCTGTTTGATTTTAAACACTTCTGATACCCAAGGAACGATTGTTTTTTCGGTGGATAACAACAATTATGATGCACAATATTGGATTAAGAATTTTTTAGGTGTAAAATTGGCAGATGATTTCAATTCGCACACACAAAATTATTTAGAACTGTGCAAAGAGTTTTCGGAAGAAGTCATCAAACCCGAATTTGGAAAACACAAGCAAGGAGATTTCTTGGCAAGCACTGTTGATTATTTTAAAGAACACGAATCTGTGGATTATCAACAATTTAAGGACGAACTTTTTGAAGATGACAAACACAAGGAGTTGTTTGAAGAATATAAAAAACACTTTGAAACATTGAATGATGTGTTGATTCGAAACAATTTCAATATCTCAGAAGTTGTCTTAAAAAAAGAAAAAAACAAACTGAAAACCGAAATCAAATTAGACACTCATTTTGTCATCAAACTCGATGTTGATGCTCCTGATGCTGCTTCAGAATACTTGGAAAGAGGCTATGATGAAGAGAAAAAAATGATGTATTATAAGGTATATTTTAATGAGGAGAAGTAGGGGTTGGTAGGTGTTTTTACTGATGGTTGATTTTATTTTATGAATTCCTTGAAATGGCAATCCAAAAAATATAAAGGTTCAGAAGCATAAAAAATAGTGCAGGTAATGAAACCCAAAGACTGTCTTTTAATTTGAATCGGACAATCAATCCAAGAAACATCATCAAAGATAATCCTCCAGCAGAAATTATCAATAAAGGTTTGTAAAACCAAAAACCGACGAGCAATCCAACAGCACCAAATAATTGCAAAATAATGGTTAACAACCCTAACTTTTCTAAATCAAAGCGTTTGAATTCGCTTTTCATGTGTGGTCTTGTAAAATAGGAAGTTACATATATCAAAAAAGAAATACTTGAAACGAAGACACCAATTGTGTAAAATGTCATATTTTAAATGATATTAGCGGCAACAAGTGCAATAAAAACGCACAATAATAATAAGAGGAGTGATGGCAATCGTTGTTTCGCAGGATTGTTTGCTTTAAAATGGAAATATTGTGCGGCAACCATAAAAAATCCCATTAAAAGAGCTGAAAACAAAATTAACGAAGGAAACCAAATTCCTACAATTAGCAAAGTTGCTAAAACTGTTTTTGAAAAACCCACAAAACTTCTCACGAGTATGCTCAATCCAAATTGATTAAACTCTTTTACTACATTGTGTGTTCTTAAAATCCAAACAAACGCTACCGAACCAGCCACAACAATTTGGGCAATAGTCATCAAATCATTCATAACAAAAAATATTTTTAAAGCATAATCAAAGATACAAACAATCTGTGAAAGAAAATAGAAAAGAGTTGTTTGAAAAATAGAGTCAATACATGAATTATATTTATTTAGAATCAAATTAAATTTACATTCGAATGGAAAACGTTTATAAATAATTGATTTTAAACCACATTATAAAAGTTACAATTATTGACATATAGTGTTTTAATGTACCATTCTCAAAAGAAAACGGATTATTATTTTGTAAAATATTGATTGGGTATTTGTCTTTTTTGTGTGCGTAAAGTAACTGTACAATAATTTTAAAGTAACATTTGTTTGTGAATAGCAAAATAATTTTGCAGTTAAAAATAACATCAAATACAAACAAATGAAGTTTAAATTTTTATTAGCCATTGCAGCTTTTTTCATTGTAATTACAATTAATAGCCAAAACACACCAATCCTAAAAGGAACTGTAAAAACCACACAAGGTGAGCCAATTATGGGCGCAAATATCTCTGTAAAAAATTCAAACAAAGGAACAACCTCAGATATTGATGGTAACTATGAATTAAAATTATCTGAGGAAAAATCTTTTACAGTCGAAGTTTCTTTTTTGGGTTACAATACCATCACAAAAGAAATTACGATTACTAAAGGCGAAATTATCCAAAATTTTATTCTCGAAGAAAGTTCTTATCTTTTAGAAGGTGTGGTAGTTTCTGCTCAAAAAAGAGAACAAAAAAACAAAGAAGTACCCATTGCCATTACTTCTTACGGAACAGATTTTATCAATAATCAAGGTACTTTTGAATATGATGCCTTGTCAGAATTTGTACCTGGTTTTCAAGTGCAAATTCAAAGTGCCAACAACCCCGGAATCGTAGTAAGAGGAATTACGAGTGATAGTGGTGACTCAAGAGTTGAACCTAGGGTTTCTATTTTTCAAGACGGTGTTTCAATCAGTAAATCAAGAGGTTCCGTTGTTGAATTATTTGATATAGAGCGTGTAGAAGTTTTAAAAGGTCCTCAAGGAACATTATTCGGACGTGGTGCACAAATTGGTGCTATGCACATTATTCAAAACAAAGCAAAAAACGAAAATGCAGGGTCATTGAAACTTGGGTATGGAAATTTCAATCAGTTTTTAGCAACAGGTCATGCCAATACGGTTTTGTCTAAAGACAAAGTATTTCTAAGAGTTGCTGGTATTTATAATCGCAGAGATGGGTATATCGAAAATCGTTCAGGAGGCGATTTAAACGGAAAAGAAACAGTGGCTTTTAGAGCGTCTTTACAATATTTAATTTCTGATAACACAACTTTGGATGTGATTGCGAATTGGCAACAAGATACGCCTCCAGGAACTTCATTTAAAAGTGGTTCATTTGCGCCCTTGGGAGGTGATCTAAGTCCAAATACTTTTGCTGACTTTGAAAGAGGTGAAGAGTTGGGTCTTGATAGAACAGTTTATGGAATAACAGGAATTTTAAAACACAGCTTTAATGATGTTTGGGATATAACTGCAACAACAGCCTATCGTGAATTTGATTCAAATGAAGCTTTTGATGCTGACGGAACAGCAGCACCTGCATTGTATTTTAGAGAAATTGCAAAAGGAAAACAATTTAGTCAAGAATTTCGTTTCAATTTTGATACGAAAGATCAATTCAGAGGATTTTTTGGAGCGAATTTCTTTTTCGAGGATGGTTCACAAGTGGTGCCTTGGTATTTTGACGAAAGAAGTTTGGCAGTTTTATTGTTAAGCCCACAAGCATTGATTATCAATGGTGTGCCAACTTTATTCCCTGCATTGCCTAATATCCCTCAATTGGGTCCTTTGGCTGGTGCGCCTTTATTAACAAGTAACAGCGAAACTTTTAGCAATTTCGGTAAAAACTATTCGGGAGATATTTTTGCAGATGCTTCGTATGATTTTTCTGATAAATTTTCTGTAACACTAGGATTAAGAGCAACTTGGGAAAACATTAACGCTGGTTTTAGAGCGGATAATATCGAAAAAACTTCTTTCCTAGCTTTCTTAACTCCTGGAAGTGGTTCTAATATTTTAAGTCTTCCAACCGATGGAACAATCAATGCGAGCGAAAACTTTTTATCAGCAGTGGGACGTTTGGCATTAAATTATAACATGAACGAAAACATCACTTTATTTGCAACAACTTCTAAAGGAAGACGTCCAAATGTAATCAACGTAACCTCAACTGCGACAACTATTCTTTCTGATGAAACAGTTTGGTCTTATGAAGTTGGTGCGAAATCTTTATTCATGAACAACAGATTGCAGTTTGATGTGAATGCTTACATGTATGATTATTCGAACTTTCAAACTACAATCACAAAGTTTGAAAACGGAAATCTTACTTCAATTCCAGAAGATAGTGGAAACGCAAGTTCATTTGGTTTGGAATTAGCAACGCAATATGCTTTCACTAAAAACAGTAGTTTCTTTGCAAACTATGGTTATATTGATGCTAGTTTTGATGAAACTGATGCTAATGGAAATCCGCAATTATTAGCTGGAAATACCTTCAGATTAACCCCAAAACATTCTTTTTCAGCAGGTTTTAATTTCAATCAAAGAGTGAACGAAAACTTGAATTTCTTCTTTAGACCAACCTATACATACAAATCAAAAGTGTTTTTTGAAGAAAGCAATTTGCCTAATATTTCTCAAGATTCTTATGGCTTATTCAATTTCAGATTGGGGTTAGACATTCAAAAGAATTATGAAGTTACCTTTTTTATGAACAATGTAATGGATAAAAAATACATTATCGATGCAGGAAATACTGGAGGTGCTTTCGGAATTCCAACTTTTATTGGAGGTGCTCCAAGATTTTTCGGAATGCAGTTAAAAGCAGATTTCTAAAAAATAATAACAATCATTTAAAAAAAACTACATTAATTCAGTTAATGTAGTTTTTCTATTATTATTAATTAATATCACAATCATTATAAAACCTCACACAGATGAAAAAATTAGTCGCCATCATTCTCTTTTTAGTTGCTCTTTTGCAACCAATTCAAGGACAAATTCTAAGCCAACAAACTACAATTTCAAACTTAGAAGAAGCCATAAAAACCGCCGAAAGTAGAGTTGAAAATATAAAACCAAACAACGAAGCTAAAATCATTTGGGCAAAAGGTTTTAAAGAAAAACAAACAGACATTGTATTGGTTTATTTGCATGGTTTTGGTGCAAGTCACAGAGAAGGTGAACCCATCATGACCCAACTATCTGAAAAATACCATGCCAATGTTTTCATGACTCGACTTGAAGAACACGGAATTAATACAGAAGACAGTTTTAAAAATTTGACACCAGAAAACTATATTGCCTCAGCAAAAGAAGCTTTGCAAATCGGAAAAATGTTGGGCAAACAAGTTATTTTGGTAAGTACTTCAACAGGAGGCACATTAAGTTTGCATTTGGCTTCTGAAGATGAATCGATTGTGGGATTGATATTGTATTCTCCTTTTATAGGATTGAAAAATCCTGCATTTGCGGCCATTCTTTCACCAGAAGGAAAAGCCGGATTTATCAAAATGAATGGTAGCGAAATTATGAAACAAAATAGAGGAGAAGAGGAAGCAAAGTATTGGTCAACTTCTTATCATGTTAATGGCTATGTGGCTTTGATTAAAATGCTTACTGCTACAATGACGCTCCAAACATTTGCAAAAGTGAAAGCACCTGTTTTTATGGGCTACTATTATAAAAACGAACAAGAACAAGACCAAGTAGTTTCGGTACCTGCAATGCTAAAAATGTTTGATGCTTTGGGAACTACTGCTGATAAAAAAGTTAAAGTAGCTTTTCCGGAAACTAGCAATCATGTCATTGCCTGTGATTTAAGGTCTCGTGATTGGAAAAATGTGTACCAACAAACATTGAATTTTATGGATGAAATTATTTTGAAAAAACAACCTCAATTCGATTTTGAATTGCAAGGTCACAGAGGTGCAAGAGGTTTGCAACCTGAAAACACCTTGACTGCTTTTAAAAAAGCAATTGAGTTGGGCGTAAACACCATTGAATTGGATGTGGTGATCAGTAAAGATAAAAAGGTGGTGGTTTCGCACGAACCTTGGTTCAATCACGAAATCACTTTGGATGCCAAAGGAAATACCATCTCAAAAGAGAGTGGTTTGGCGTTTAATTTCTATAAAAACGACTATCAATCAATCAAAAAGTTTGATGTTGGTGCGATTGGTCATCCTAATTTTCCTGAGCAAGAAAAAGTAAAAGCATACAAACCATTATTATCAGAAGTGATTGATTTTGCGGAATTTAAAAACTCAAAGATTCTTTACAATATCGAAATCAAAAGTACTCCAACAGAGAAAAAAAATGGATATCAACCTGCCGTAAATGAGTTTTGTGACCTTGTACTAGCCACCATCAAAAAATCAAAACTCCCGATTGAAAGAGTGGTGATTCAAAGTTTTGATCCAAGAGTATTGGAATATCTTCACAAGACTTATCCTGAGTATCATTTGGCTTTTTTAACCTTTCAGAATGATATGGAAACCAATTTAAAAATGCTTAGTTTTACTCCAAAAATATACAGTCCCTATTTTATTTTACTGACTGATAAAGAAGTTGAATATTGTCATCAAAAAAATATGAGAGTAATTCCATGGACAGTCAATAAAAAAGAAGATATGATTCGTTTATTGAAAATGGGTGTTGATGGTTTGATTACAGATTATCCCAATATTGCGATTCCGTTAAGAAAGTAATTATATCAATAGTTTATAAGAAGGGTTAAAGGAAGTTGTTTTTTAGCCCTTTTTTAATTTGAAAGAATACTTTGGATTTATTAATTTTCCAGACAATATCCTCGAAAATTGCTAAAATATATTATTAAAGAAAACTGGCCTTTTCCTGAAAGCCATTAAATCTCCAGAAAAAATATAGAAATAAAAAACTTACTTAAAAGTTTTTTAGACCCTTTCAGGAAAAACAGTAGCAACAATAACCAGCATCTTAATTTTTAAACTTTAAATAAAAAAAGCCATCTTTTTACAGACGGCTTTTTTAATAAAATTATAGTTTTAGCAAACCTACTCTTTTCTTGGTTCTCTTGGTCTGCGATCATCTCTTGAATCACGAGAATCACGTCCACGATTGTCACGTCCACGATTGTCACCTCTATTATTATCACGAGGACGATCGCTATTATCTCTTGGCGGTCTTGCTACATAACCTTCTGGTTTTGGTAAAACTGCTTTACGAGACACTTTCTCTTTGCGCGTTTTAGGGTCTAATCCAAAATATTTTACTTCAAAAACGTCACCCATGTTTACTACATCAGTCACGTTTTCAGTACGTTCCCACGCCAATTCGCTCACGTGTAATAATACTTCATTTCCTGGAGCTTCAGTATATTCAACTACGGCACCAAAATCGAGCATTTTAATCACTTTCACTTCATAGACATTACCAACGACTGGTTTGAATTGCATTGATTCCAAACGTCTTAAAACGGCATCAATACCATCAGGTCTTGTACCTAAAATCTCAATAACTCCCTCTCCAGAAGTTGGATCTTCGTTGATTACGATTGTTGTTCCAGTTTCTTTTTGCAATTCTTGGATGTGTTTGCCACCTGGACCAATGAATGCACCAATCAAACTATTTGGAATATTTCTCGTGATGATTTTTGGCGCATGCGCTTTTACTTCAGGATTTGGTTTTGCTATTGTATCTGTTAAAATCCCTAAAATGTGTAAACGTCCATCACGTGCTTGTTTCAAAGCTTTGATAATCACATCATAAGGCATTCCTTTGATTTTCATATCCATTTGGCAGGCAGTAATTCCGTCTTCAGTGCCTGTTACTTTAAAGTCCATATCACCTAAATGATCTTCATCCCCCAAAATATCAGACAATACTGCAAAACGAGTTCCATCAGAAATCAATCCCATGGCAATTCCTGATACTGGTTTTACCATTTGAATTCCTGCGTCCATCAATGCCATCGTGCCAGCACAAACTGTTGCCATAGATGAAGACCCATTTGATTCTAACACTTCAGACACAATTCTGATAGTGTAAGGACAATCTGAAGGAATCATGTTTTTTAAGGCACGTTGTGCCAAGTTTCCGTGGCCAATTTCTCTTCGAGAAGTCCCTCTTAAAGGATTTGCTTCTCCAGTTGCGAATGGTGGAAAATTATAATGTAAATAGAATTTTTCTTCTCCTTGAAAAGAGGGCATGTCTATTTGATTGGCTTCTCTTGAAGTTCCTAATGTAACACTTGCCAATGCTTGAGTTTCTCCGCGAGAAAAAATAGATGAACCGTGAACAGACGGTAAATAATCTACTTCACACCAAATAGGTCGAATTTCGGTAGTTTTTCTACCATCCAAACGCAAACCTTCGGCCAATGTCAATTCTCTGACAGCTTCTTTTTCAACTTTATAAAAATAAGTTTTGATTAAGCCTCCATTTTCGGCTAATTCTTCCTCAGTAAATGATGCCATTACTTCATCTTTCACTGCCGAAAATGCTTCACTACGATCTCTTTTACTATGAGCGCCTTTTGCGATTGCATAGATTTTGTCGTAAGCAAGTGTTTTTACTTTTTCTGCAATAGTTTCGTCTTTTTTGGCAGGTTCGTAAGTTCTTGTTTCTTTTTTTCCAAATGCTTCCGCCAATTTTACTTGCGCTCTACATTGGATTTTAATGGCTTCGTGAGCAAAACGAATCACTTCAACCATTTCTTCTTCTGAAATTTCTTTCATTTCACCTTCAACCATCATAACAGAATCTTCTGATGCTCCAATAACCATGTCAACATCTGACAATTCTAATTGCTCTTGATTTGGATTGATGATTAGCTGGCCATTAATTCTTCCTACACGAACTTCCGAAATTGGGCACTCGAAAGGAATGTCTGACAATTGAATGGCTGCAGAAGCTGCTAATCCTGCTAAAGCGTCAGGCATTACATTTTCGTCATGAGACATTAACTGAATCATTACTTGCGTTTCTGTTCTATAATCTGATGGGAAAAGAGGTCGTAAAACGCGATCAACAATTCGCATTGTCAATACCTCACCATCACTAGGACGTGCTTCTCTTTTGAAAAATCCTCCAGGAAAACGACCTGCAGAGGCGAATTTCTCACGATAATCAACAGTTAAAGGAAAAAAATCTACAGTGCTTTCTTTGTAAGAGGATACTACAGTACACAATAACATGGCATTACCCATTTGAACAACAACTGAACCGTGCGCTTGTTTCGCTAATTTACCGGTTTCTAATGAGATGGTTCTTCCATCTCCAAGGTCAATGACCTCTCTAAATACTTGTGGAATCATAAATGTTAACTACTAATTTTTTAAATAATTTGTTTGTTGTTGTGTTGTGGTTGTTTGCGATGGAATTTCAAAAATGCTGTTACTATTTTTGAATTTTTTTATTTGAATGTTGTTTTAATTTTAAGCCCTCTAAGGTACTAAAAAAACAGATTTGAACTCAAAGGGTAAGTATTTTTTATGAAAAAGAGGCACATTTTCAGTGCCTCTTTTTAGTACATTATTTTCTAATGTTTAATTCTTTGATAATTGCACGGTATCTTTCGATATCTTTTTTCTTCAGATAATCTAATAAACTTCTGCGTTTTCCTACCAACATTACCAAGGAACGCTCTGTATTAAAATCTTTACGATTTGCTTTTAGGTGTTCAGTTAAGTGGTTGATTCTGTGCGTAAACAACGCAACTTGTCCTTCTGTTGAGCCAGTATCACTTTTAGATTTACCGTGTTTTTCGAAGATACTTTCTTTTACTTCTTTTGTTAAGTACATGCCAATATTATTTAAATGATTTTTATGCAGTTCAATGAACTTTTTTTCATTGAGGTTGCAAATATAAGATTTATTTTTGATTGAAAATAATTAGAATACGTTAATTATTATTGATAATGATTTGACTATCAATTGTAAGTTTTTGGATTTTTTTTGAAAGTTTATAATTGACCTATAACCATTTTTATTTTTACTAATTTTTTTAGACTTTATCCTTTTTATGTTCAAAATCAATCGTACAATCATTGCACATTTACTGTAAAAATTAGATTGTATTAAGGTTCTATTAAAAAATTTAACTATTTCTTGGATTGAAGAAACAATCTCTGTATGTAACAAAAAAACTAAATTTGCGTCAAGTAACGAAAACTTTCTATGAAAAAAATTATCATTATTGCAACCTTTTTAAGCTCATTTGTGTTGATTTGTCAAGTAAAAGGTACAGTTACTGATACCCAAAATAAGCCACTTTCGTTTGTGAGTATTTATCTTGACAATACAGTTACCGGAACGACTTCTAATGACAACGGAAATTATATCCTTGATTTGAGCAAAAAGGGAACTTATACAATCGTTTTCCAGTTTCTAGGATATAAGACTGTGAAAAAAACGGCTGTTATTGATTCGTTTCCGCACGAGTTGAATGTGCAATTAACAGAAGAAAATATCCAACTAAATGAAATTTCTATCTCAACCAAAGACAATCCTGCTAATAAAATTATCAAAAATGTGATTGATAATAAAGACAAAAACACAGATAAGTATGGGCAATATACTGCAAAGTTTTATTCTCGTGGATTGTATAAAATAAAAGATGCTCCTGAAAAATTTTTAGGGCAAACTTTAGGCGATTTTGGCGGAGGATTGGATTCCACCAGAAGTGGCATCATTTATCTTTCCGAAACAGTTTCCAGTATTAAATTCCAAAAAAAACCTAAGCGTTTTAAAGAAAAAATCATTGCCTCTAAAGTTTCAGGACGTGATAATGGTATCAGTTTCAATAGGGCAGAGGATGCCAATATCAATTTTTATGACAATAGTATCGAATTTGGCAACGAATTGGTTTCTCCAATCTCAACAAATGCTTTTGGGTATTATAATTTTAAGTTGGTAGGAACATTTTATGACAAGAATGGCAAGCTCATCAACAAAATCAATGTGCTTCCTAAACGGAAAAACGATCCTGTTTTTGAAGGTGCTTTGTATATTGTTGAGGACGATTGGGCTTTGTATGGTGCAGATGTCACAGTTACTGGTGCTCAAGTGAATATTCCTGCCGTTGATAAGTTGACATTAAAACAAAATTACAATTATGCCCCCGAAAATGATGCTTGGATTCTCATCAGTCAAACCATTGATTTTAAGGTAGATTTCTTTGGATTTAAATTTGACGGGCGTTTCTCTTCAGCATATTCTGAGTACGATTTTACGCCACAATTTACAGAAGCTAGCTTTAGCAACGAAGTCTTGTCTTTTGAAAAAGATGCCACAGAAAAAGACTCCATTTTTTGGAACAACTTGCGCCCAGTGCCTCTTACTTTCGAAGAATTGCAGGATTATAAAGTGAAAGACAGCATCAACATTGTCCGAAAATCCCAGAAATATTTAGATTCTTTGGATGAGAAACGCAACAAATTTGGTTTCTTTTCGCCATTTAAAGGATATACACATCGAAATTCATTCAAAAAACACACTTTTTCGTATGAAGGACCTTTGTTCAAAACAGGTTTTAACACCGTGCAAGGTTTTTATACTGGACTTGGATTCAACTATTTTGAAGAAATCAACGACAAAGGAAAATGGTGGAATGCAGGTATTAATGTAAATTATGGTTTTTCTGAAAAACGTATTAGACCTACATTGTTTTTTGCCAAAAAGTGGGATAATTTTTCAAGACCTACCCTCAGAATTGATGGCGGAATTGAAACACTACAGTTCAATGATCGAGAACCCATTTTGAAGCTCAACAACAGCATTAGTTCACTGTTAAATCGTTTCAATTATTTTAAAATTTACGAAAAATCTTTCGGGAAAGTAAAATATACTGAAGAAATCAAAAACGGAATTTATCTGTCAACGTCTTTAGAATATGCCAACAGAAAACCGTTATTCAACAACAGTAATTATTCATTTGCAGCAACAGGCAAAAATGGTGGTTACTCTTCCAATAATCCACTAAGTCCAGATGATTTTATCAATCCTGCATTTGTTGAACACACAATTGCAACCCTAGAAGTTGGCGCAACGTTCGTTTTTGGACAAAAATATTTATCGTATCCAAATAGCAAATTCAACATTGGAAATGAGAAGTTTCCAACAGTTGCTGTGAACTATATTAAACGTTTTGGAGCGAGTAATAACGAATTAAATTCAGATGTTTTGATGGCAAATGTGCGGCAAATTGTTAAAGCAGGAAATTATGGATTGATGAAATACAACCTAAGAGCTGGTGCGTTTTTAAAACAAAAAGACATTGCTTTTATGGATTATTTGCAAGTAAACGGAAATCAGTTGACATTTCCCTTAGACAACCAATTGATGAGTTTTAATCTCTTGGAATATTATAAATTCTTCTCTAATGATAGGTATGCAGAAGCTCATTTTGAACATAATTTTAAAGGATTTTTCTTTGGAAAATTCCCGTTATTAAACAAGTTGAACTTTCATTTTGTGGCTGGTGCAAAAACAATGATGATGGCTGATAAAAAACCGTATTCTGAATTTTCTCTTGGTTTGGACAATATTGGATTTGGAAAATGGCGTTTGCTGAGAATTGATTACGCAAAATCGTATCATGCAGGCATTCAAAATGATGGATTTTTGTTGCGATTAAATTTGTTGAATTAAATCTGAAAAAACTGCAATAAATGATGACTATCAAAATACTTTTTTTCGGAATCAGTTCAGATTTGGTCAAATCGACTGAAATTTCTTTTCTCTTAGAACAAAAAGCAACTGTACACGATTGTAAAGAAGCGCTGATTAAGCAATTTCCCAAATTAAAAATCATCAATTCTTTCGCAATTGCTGTTAATGAAAATTATGCAACTGATGAGGTTTCCCTGAAAAATGGAGATGTTGTGGCAATTATTCCACCTGTTAGTGGTGGGTAAAATCCCATCCTTCATTAAGTAAACATTTTTTATCTAAGATATTTTATATCTACATAAAAAGTTCCAAACGGAATTATTGCACTTAAAAAAACAATAGCGAGTGTTTTGTTGCTCCAATTCATTTCTTTTTTGATGAGATATGCCAAAATCAGATAAAGCATAAATAGCAATCCATGAGGCATGCCCAATAATTTCACATAACTTGCGTCATTCAATACATATTTGAAGTACAATCCAACAGACATTAATAGTAAAAAGGAAATTCCTTCTAATATTCCAATAATTCTAAAGATGAGTTTCATTATTTTTGTTTAAAGATTTAAAAAAATTAAAGTCGCAAAGTTACAACATCAATTGTCTAAAAATCGAACTTTCTACCAATCCTACAATCTAAAACTTTCTCTATTTTTGTGAAAAGTAATGAATTCATTTTATGTCACTAACATTCATCAAAATAACACCAGAAAAACTCAATTTACAGGAATGTGTTCATTTTGTGGAAGATGCAACTTGTGGTGGAATTGTAACTTTTATTGGAACAGTTCGCAATGATACGGAAGGAAAAGCAGTTTCTAAATTGGATTTTTCTACTTATAAACCCATGGCAATCAAAGAAATGGAGCTTATTGCAAATGCTGCTCTACAACATTTTGATATTCATAAAATTGCAATGCATCATGCAGAAGGATTGTTGCAAATTGGTGAAATCCCAGTAATTATAGCAGTTTCTGCCAAACACAGAAAAGCAGCATTTTTGGCATGTGAATTCGCTATTGATTCACTCAAAAAAACAGTCCCCATCTGGAAAAAAGAACACTTTGAAGATGGTGAAGTTTGGGTAAATGCGCATCCATAAAAAGTTTTAAAAGTTTATAAGTTTCAGAGTTTTAAATTTAAAAGTTTAATTTTTACTAAAAAACCAAAAACTATCAACCCACTTTCCTGCTCTGCTGCCACAAATAAAATTGTAATCCAAATAACAAGGCGCCCGACAATAAATGAACAGCTTGTGTTCCTATGGGAATTTCAGCATAGTACATTAAAATTCCTGTGATGGACTCTAAAAAAATTAGAAATACTATCCAATTCATAAGTTTGTATCCTAATTTTCTTGTTTGGTTGAGGTAGAACATGCTAAAATTCACCAACACAATTGCAATCGTAAACGATCTATGAAAATAAAATTTAAAACTAGGATTCATCAAACTATAGTTTTTATTTTCAAATCCATAGAGCTTAACTTGTTCATCAATAAATTGGCGAACTTGTGTTCCCATCGCAACTTGAATCACTGAAAAAATAACAGAAATTATCAATAATTTGTTGAAAAGAGAATCGAATTTGTAAAAATTTCTTTTCTCGGAGATGATGAATTTCAATCGCAATAAAAGTCCTATAATAATCAATCCAACAACCATGTGAATGGTAATAATTGTTGGAGTTAAATTGGTGTCAACCACTGTTTTTCCTAGCCATGCTTCAAATAACATTAAGAAAAATGCACCAAATGAAAGCAACGTAATTGACTTATTTTCTCTCCAAAATTTTGTAGAAGCATATATCAAAAATAAAAAAACAAAACCAGCCAAAACCGAAACTAATCTGTTGATGTATTCTGTCCATGTATGGAATTTATTAAACACAGCATAATCGTGTTTAGTATAAGCATTCCAGTTTTTTGGGTTAAATTCATTGGCGGTTTTAATGTCTTTTTCGGCAACAAATAAGGCTTCATCTTTAATTATAATTAGTCCTTTATGATACACAGTATTGGGTTTCCAAGTGATTGCGTCCTCAGAAGTTGGCGGAATGTAATAGCCAAAACATTTAGGCCAATCAGGGCAACCCATTCCTGAGCCTGTCATTCTCACAAATGCGCCTGCTAAAAAGATAAGATACAATGAAATAATCGCAATGTTTACAATTAGTGAAAACCTATTTTTCATTATTAAAAAATTTTACGCAAAAATACGCCAAAAAAAAAGTCGCTTAAAAAATTTTAAGCGACTTGTTGCAATGTAAAAAAATTCTAAATAGTTATATAACTTTTACGTTAACCGCGTTTAAACCTTTTCTACCTTCTTTTAGTTCAAATTCAACTGTATCGCCCTCTCTAACTTCGTCTACTAAGCCAGATACGTGAACGAAATGTTCTGTTTTTGATCCATCTTCTGTAATAAATCCAAATCCTTTTGATTCATTGAAGAATTTTACTGTTCCGTTTTTCACTTTAAAATAAATAAATGTTAATAATGATTCAAAGATAAGCACAAAATCATTAGTTTTTACTGTTCGCCAAAAATAATAGTAAAATATTTATTTTTTTTAAAAAAAAGGATTCCAACTTTAGAGATTTTTTTCTCAAAATAGGTGTTTTTTCTGAATCACCCTATAATGAAAGGATTACGAAAAATATTTTTTTTAAGTTGCTCTAAAATAGCATATTGATAAAATATTATTTTTAATAAAAAATCTATTTTTTCTCATTTTGTTAAAAACTTCAAGCAATTTGTGAATAAGTATCGCTTTCATTTTGTAATAAAAATTTCAATCTTTGTAGTTCTCGTTTTTGAGCGATTTGATAATCATATTTAATATTCAAAAAATATCTATACATGTCCTTTATAGAACCCATTTTACAACCTAATGACAATCGATTTGTAATATTCCCAATTCAACATACTGATTTATGGGATTGGTACAAAAAACAACAGGCTTGCTTTTGGACTGCCGAAGAAATTGATTTACACGCTGATATCGTTGATTGGAATACCAAATTATCTGATGATGAACGTTATTTCATCAAGCATATTCTTGCTTTTTTTGCAGCTTCAGACGGAATTGTGAACGAAAACTTGGCAGAAAACTTTGTGAACGAAGTGCAATATTCTGAAGCAAAATTCTTTTACGGATTTCAAATCATGATGGAAAACATTCATTCTGAAACCTATTCTTTGTTGATTGATACTTATGTGAAAGACGAAGTTGAAAAAGACAGATTGTTTAGAGCGATTGAAGTTTTTCCAGCGATTCAAAAGAAAGCAAATTGGGCGTTAAAATGGATTGAATCTGATTCTTTTGCAGAACGTTTAATTGCATTTGCAGCAGTTGAAGGAATTTTCTTTTCTGGTGCTTTTTGCTCTATTTTCTGGTTAAAGAAAAGAGGGTTATTGCCAGGATTAACGTTTTCTAATGAATTAATTTCTAGGGATGAAGGCATGCATTGTGATTTTGCAGTGCATTTGCACAACAATCATATCGTAAATAGAGTACCTCAAGAACGTATTAAAGAAATAATTCTTGATGCCTTAACCATAGAACGTGAGTTTATTACAGAATCTTTGCCTGTAAGTTTGATTGGGATGAATGCCAAATTAATGACCCAATATTTGGAATATGTAACTGATAGATTGTTGATAGAATTTGGTTGTGATAGAGTATATGACTCTACAAATCCATTCGATTTTATGGAAATGATTTCACTAGAAGGAAAAACCAATTTTTTTGAAAAAAGGGTATCAGAATATCAAAAAGCAGGAGTAAAATCAGGAGGAACAGGAAGCATTAGTTTCGACTCTGATTTTTAAATATTCGGTTTCCGAACAAACAATAAAGTGACTATATTCTGAAAGTTTTTCAGAAAAAAATCACATCAAAACATCCAGAATATTGGATGCTTTGATAGCTAAATAAATGACTAACTAAACTTAAACCAGGAAAAAAATGTTCGTAGTAAAAAGAGACGGAAGAAAAGAACCTGTGATGTTCGACAAAATCACAGCTAGAGTTAAAAAAATGTGTTATGGATTGAACATCATTGTAGATCCAGTAAAAGTTGCAATGCGCGTGATTGAGGGTTTATATGATGGCGTAACTACTTCTGAATTAGACAACTTAGCGGCAGAAATTTCTGCAACTATGACTACTGCACATCCTGATTATGCAAAACTTGCTGCAAGAATAGCCGTTTCTAATTTACATAAAAATACCAAAAAATCGTTTTCAGAGACTATGGACGATTTATACCATTATGTAAATCCACGCACAGGAACAAAATCACCTTTGATTGCTGATGATGTTTATGAAATTATCAAAGAAAATGCACAAAAATTAGATTCAACCATCATTTATAACCGAGATTTTAACTACGATTATTTTGGTTTTAAAACGTTAGAGCGTTCTTATTTGTTGAAATTAAATGGACATATTGTCGAACGTCCACAACAAATGTTGATGAGAGTTTCTATTGGTATTCATAAAAATGATATTGACGAAGCAATTGCGACGTATGAATTGATGAGTAAAAAATATTTTACACATGCAACTCCAACCTTGTTCAATGCAGGAACTCCAAAACCGCAAATGTCTTCTTGTTTTTTATTGCAAATGCAAAGCGACAGTATTGAAGGAATTTACGATACCTTAAAACAAACTGCTAAAATTTCTCAATCTGCAGGCGGAATTGGGTTGTCAATTCACAATGTCAGAGCTACAGGAAGTTATATTGCAGGTACCAATGGCACCTCAAATGGAATTGTGCCAATGTTAAAAGTTTTCAATGACACAGCACGTTACGTGGATCAAGGAGGAGGAAAACGCAAAGGTTCTTTTGCAATTTATATGGAAACTTGGCATGCAGATATTTTTGATTTTTTAGATTTAAAGAAAAATCATGGAAAAGAAGAAATGCGTGCAAGAGATTTGTTTTATGCCATGTGGATTTCAGATTTATTCATGGAACGAGTGCAAGAAGATGGCAAATGGACGTTGATGTGTCCTCACGAATGTCCGCATTTATATGATACGTATGGAGAAGAATTTGAGCGTTTATACACCAGTTATGAAACTGCAGGAAAAGGCAGAAAAACGATTAGAGCTCGTGAATTGTGGGAGAAAATTCTAGAATCTCAAATTGAGACTGGAACGCCTTATATGTTATATAAAGACGCTGTAAACCGCAAAACAAATCAAAAGAATTTAGGAACAATTCGTTCATCAAACTTGTGTACAGAAATCATGGAATACACAGCAAAAGATGAAGTTGCTGTGTGTAACTTGGCTTCAATTGCATTGCCAATGTTTGTGACTGAAACAGAAGATGGAAAGAAAATATTTAATCATAAAAAACTGTTTGAAGTAACTAAAAAAGTAACCAAAAATTTGGATACAGTAATAGACATGAACTATTATCCTGTGAAAGAGGCTGAAAATTCAAACTTTAGACACAGACCGATTGGACTAGGAATTCAAGGTTTGGCAGATGCATTTATTCAATTGCGTTTGCCTTTCACTTCTGATGAAGCAAAAAAATTGAACCAAGATATTTTTGAAACCATTTATTTTGCAGCAGTGACATCTTCTATGGAAATTGCGAAAGCAAAAGGTGCATATTCCTCATTTAAAGGTTCACCAATGTCTGAAGGAGAATTCCAATACAATATGTGGGGAATTAAAGACGAGGAATTGAGTGGCAATTGGGATTGGGCAAAATTGCGCAAACAAGTGATGAAACATGGTGTTCGTAATTCGTTGTTAGTAGCACCAATGCCAACAGCTTCAACTTCGCAAATTCTTGGAAACAATGAAGCTTTTGAACCATACACTTCAAATATTTATACAAGAAGAGTATTGTCAGGAGAATTTATTGTGGTGAACAAACACTTATTAGAAGATTTGGTAGCCTTAGATTTGTGGGATAATGACATGAAAGAAGACATTATGCGTGCAAATGGTTCTATCCAACATATTGAAAAAATTCCTGCAGATATCAGAGAATTGTATAAAACAGTTTGGGAAATGAGCATGAAAGACATCATTGACATGGCACGTCACAGAGGCTATTTTATTGATCAATCACAGTCGTTAAACTTGTTTATGAAAGATCCAGATTATGGAAAATTAACGTCTATGCATTTCTATGGATGGAAATCTGGTTTGAAAACAGGGATGTATTATTTGAGAACAAAATCTGCCGTGAACGCAAAACAATTCACGTTGAATATCGAAAAGAAAGAAGAGGAAGCTTTGGTAGAAAAACCAATGTCTCCAGCAGAATTCAGAGCAATGGTTGAAGCGTCAAAAAATGCAGGACCAGATGATTGTGAAATGTGTGGATCTTAAATGACAATTTTTCTGAACGAAAAATTGTCATTCTGAATTTGTTTAAAAACCATTAACAATATTTAAGAAATAAAAAAGAGAAGCAGTATTGTTTCTCTTTTTTATATTTTCGAAATTTTAAAATAGCTACAATACTAAATTCAGCAAAAATATGAACTGGGAACAACTCCTTTCTTTAAAACGATTTGGTGATACTGAAAAAAGAGCAAGAATTGCCCAAGACGAAACACGTTTGGGCTTTGATGTAGATTTTGACAGAATTATATTTTCATCTGAATTTAGAAGTTTGCAAGATAAAACTCAGGTAATTCCACTTTCTGAAACCGATTTTGTACACACGCGTTTAACGCATAGTTTAGAAGTGTCTGTAGTTGGCAGAACTTTAGGAAGAAGAGTAGGAAAAGTATTGTTAGAACGTCATCTAAATTTGGTTGATTTGGGCTACACTTTCAACGATTTTGGAGCCATAGTTGCAGCAGCTTCTGTGATGCATGACATTGGAAATCCGCCTTTTGGACATTCAGGAGAAAAAGCGATTGGCGAATATTTTAAGTCTGGAAATGGCGCAAAATACAAAGACCAATTAACAGCAAAAGAATACCAAGATTTGATAGATTTTGAAGGAAATGCCAACGGTTTTAAAATCTTGACAGAATCTAGAGAAGGAATTTCTGGAGGTTTGCGTTTGAGTTATGCAACTTTGGGCGCATTCTTAAAATATCCCAAAGAAAGTTTGCCCAAAAAACCAACAAATCACATTGTAGATAAAAAATACGGATTTTTTCAATCAGAAAAGGAAGCCTTTTTAGAAGTCGTTACTGATTTAGGAATGACAAAAAAATCAACAGAAAATGTTTCTTTTTTCAGACATCCTTTAGCGTATTTGGTAGAAGCTGCAGATGACATTTGCTATACCATTATTGATTTTGAAGACGGCATCAATTTGGGTTTGATTGAAGAAGAATTCGCGTTGGAATATCAAATAAAATTGGTAAAAGACACTATTGACATCAAAAAATACCATTCATTACAGCATAAAAAAGATAGAGTAAGTTATTTGCGAGCCCTGTCAATTGGCGTTTTAATCAATGAAGCAGTAGCTATTTTTCTGGCAAATGAAGAAAAAATATTGGCAGGAGATTTTGAACGCTCATTACTTGACAGGTGTAAATACGAAGCACAAATTAACGACATTATCAAAATTAGTGTTTCAAAAATATACCAAAGTAAAGAAGTTGTGGAAAAAGAAGTTGCTGGCTACAGAATTATTGCAGACATGTTAGATGTTTTTATCAATGCAGTAAACAATCATTATAATGGAACTCCATCTAATTTTGATTCATTGATATTGAGGCTGTTACCTGAAGAATATCAAGTGAAATCAGCCACTTTATATCAAAGAATCATGAGTATTTGCAGCTATGTGTCTGGAATGTCTGATGGTTTTGCTATTAGTATACACAAAAAATTAACAGGAAATAGTATTTAATTGAAAAGTATATTCCTTATTTTTAGCAAAAATTTAAAAAATTAATTCTTCAAAAACCACCATGAAAAAAATATTACAACACCTCTTTCTGTGCTTTTTAATAATTGTATCATCTTGTCAAAAAGACAAAAATGATTCAAATCAAGAAGAAAGTTTCAATTTTATTAAGAAAAAGAAAACATTAGAAGAAAAAAGACAAGCTACTTTTGAGAGATTTCTTCACGATTTAAATATGCAAAAAGATCCTGCAACCGGAGAAATTCCTAGAGATCAAAAAATATTAGAATTTGAAAACTCATTAATCGCAAAAGAGAATGCGTTGATGTATCAGAGTAAAAATACCAATACTTTTATTAGTAGAGGTCCTACTAATTTAGGTGGAAGAACAAGAGCCTTTGCTCAAGATATTGCTGATGTCTCAGGAAATACTTTTTTGGCTGGTGGTGTTAGTAGTGGAGTGTTTAGAACTACAAATGGTGGACAATCTTGGGTAAAAGTTTCCCCAAATGATGAAATTCACAATGTGACCGCAATTGCGCAAGATCCAAGACCTGGTTTTCAGAATATCTGGTATTATGGAACTGGAGAATGGGCAGGAAACAGTGCTTCACTTGGTTCCGCTTACAGAGGTCATGGAATTTGGAAATCGACTGATAATGGTATGACTTGGAATCAGATACCCGCAACAGTAAACAACAACTCTTACACTACTTTTGATAGTTACTTAGACTACGTCATAGATTTGCAGGTACATCCAACAACAGGAGAACTATTCATAGCGGCAACAGGAGCTATTTTAAAATTTAACGGCGTAAATATTTTTGACGAATTGTCGATTCCAGGTGGAAATGTAGGATGGACTGATCTAGAAATCACACCAACAGGAAGAGTGTATGCAGCTATTCAAGGCGAACTGGAAAATGGAGGAGTTTGGACATCTTTAACAGGAACTGGTTCTTGGACTCAAATTGCTAAAAATACAACTCCAGCTAGTTGGAATGCACAAGGAAGGATTACGTTGGCAATTGCGCCCTCTAATGAAAATATTGTGTATGCACTTTACAATAATGGGAAAGAGAATGATCCTCCTTCAAGCCCTCAAATTGAAGCAGATTTATGGCAATACAATGCTGCAACATCAACTTGGATAAACTATTCAAACAAATTACCTGATGAGGATGGAGTTGCAAAAGACAGTGCTGGAAATGATCCTTTTTCTATCCAAGGCGGCTATGATTTGGTAATTTCAGTAAAACCAGACAATCAAAATTTTGTAGTTATTGGAGGAACTAATATTTATAAAATTAATAATATTACTACAGATGTAATGTTTGAAAGAAGAATTGGTGGATATCCTAACAATCAATCATACGGCTCCTATAATTTTGGAGGTGTAGATCATCATGCAGATATACACACCATTAAATTTGATATGAATAATAGTAATATTTTATATACTGGTACTGATGGAGGAGTTCATAAAACGCTAAACGTAACTGCCGCTAATGTTGCTTGGGTAAATCTTAATAATAATTATCAAACGTATCAATATTATCACGTGAACATGTTACATGAAGCTGGTAGTGATTTTGTTATTGGAGGTGCGCAAGATAATGGAACTACGGTCGGAGGTTTGAGTGCAAGCTATAGTGATCCAAATGAATTTCAAATAAATGACCTCACAACCATGAGAGATTATTTTGGTGGAGACGGGGCTTCTGTTGCAGTTACACGAACTGGACCAAGCACTTTAAGAGTTTATGCATCTACACAAAGTGGGTCAATGTTTGCTGGAAATGGGGATAATTTGACAAAAAATATAACCCCAAAAAATACCACTACAAATGAGAATTATCCAAGTGGATTTGTGACGTATTTTCACATGGATGTAGAAAATCCAAACACGATTTATTACGCAAGTAAGGGTAAAGTGTTAAGAACAAATGATGCTTTAAATGTTTCAACCACCACATGGACTGATCTTGGGAGTCTATTTCTATTTGGTGAAGAGATTACAGCTTTTGAAACTTCAAAAGGAGTTTATAATGCAAACACTAGTTTCCTCTATATTGGGGGTTCGTCAGGAAGTATCTATAAATTAAAAGATCCTAAAAATGTTCAAAATATCAACAGTGCTATCAAAATAACACCACCTGTTATTGAAGACGGTGATGGTCAATATACCTCAGATATCGTTCTTCATCCAACAAATCCTGATATTATCATGGTTACTTATTCAAATTATAATGTAAAAAGTATTTTTTTAACAATCAACGCAACAGCTCCAATTCCAACTTGGATAGAAGTGGAGCGCAATTTAAGTGCCCACTCTATAAGATCTGCTGCAATTACTGAGAACAACGGTCAATTGAGATACTTTGTGGGGACAGCAAGAGGTTTGTATAGTTCAACTGATCCTGTAAATCAAGATTGGATTTTAGAAGCACCAAATACCATAGGTTTTGCGGTTGTTAGCGGATTGGTTTACAGACATTCTGATCATAAATTATTGGTAGGAACGCATGGAAATGGCATGTATGAAACTACAATTGGTTCAACACTTTCTACAGATGATTTTGCCAATAATAAAGTTCAAATAGTGATGTATCCAAACCCAACTATTTTCGAATTGAAGTTTGCAAGCAATCAAATAGCTTTAAGCAATGAAACAAAATATGTGATTTCTGATATAAAAGGAAGTCAGGTTGAGAAAGGATTTTTGAAAGAAAAAACCATCGATGTTTCAAGATTGAAAAGAGGCGTTTATTTTGTGCAACTTTCAGAAAATAAAAAATTAATTTCTAGAAAATTTGTCAAAAATTAAATCTTGATGAAAAATCTATTCCTTATAATAATTTTTATTATGACAGGCTGTAATAGCAACAAATTTCTACTTAAAAATACTTCAAGGTTCACTTTTGAAGCTTTTTACAAAGTTACGCCTGCTGCAATTCGAGAGGGAAATAGTTTTGCATTGGTTACTCTAGAATTTGCCAATCCTGATGAGCTCAGAGATATAGAATTATTAGGCATTTATTTCAAAGAAAAATATGCTGTTTTAAAAGTCAAAGATTCCGTTAACTATCAAGCAAGTATTATTTTGCCGAAAGATGGAGAAAGGACAGATGAAAAGATTCCTTTTGAAATACAATCAAATGAAATTGTAATTTCATTTAAAAAGTCAGGGAAACAACAATATGAATTGTATAAAATCAAGCAAAAAAATTATTTTGAAACAACACCAAGATAAACACTGAGCCGTCTTTTGACGGCTTTTTTATGCAATCAATTATAGTATTTTGAGACGCTTTTTGGATTCAAACCCAAAGCATTTTGCAATTCACAAACACTTCCATGCTCAATAAATGAATCAGGAATTCCTAAAATTTTGACCTCTTTTTTGTAATGATATTTTGCTGCAAATTCCAACACTGCACTTCCAAATCCACCAGAAATGACGCCATCTTCAATGGTGATTATTTTTTCGTGATTTCTGAAAATATCATGTAATAATGCTTCATCCAAAGGTTTTACAAAGCGCATATCATAATGAGAAATTTCGTCTTTATTGTTAATAAATTCGAAAGATTGCTCTATAATTGAACTCATAGTTCCTATTGATAGAACAGCTATTTTTGTGCCTTTTTGCAAACAAATTCCTTTTCCAATCTCAATCTCTGAAAATGGTTTTTCCCAATCCATAATTGCACCAAATCCTCTAGGATACCGAATGGCAATCGGATTTTTCAAGCCTTTTTGAGCGGTAAATAATAGGTTTCGCAATTCTATTTCATTGCTAGGAACAGCAATAATAAGATTTGGAATGCAACGTAAATAGGCAATATCAAAAACTCCATGATGTGTAGCACCATCTTCACCAACCAAACCTGCTCTGTCCAAACAAAAAACAACAGGCAAATTTTGCAAAGCCACATCATGAATCACTTGATCATAAGCACGTTGTAAAAATGTCGAGTAAATGGCGCAAAAAGGAATCAACCCTTGAGTTGCCATTCCTGCAGCCAAAGTCACTGCATGTTGCTCAGCAATTCCAACATCAAAAGTGCGTTTTGGAAAATTTTTTAGCATCAAATTCAAGGAGCTTCCTGATAACATTGCTGGCGTAATTGCCACTATTTTATCGTTTTTGGTAGCCAATTCAACCAATGTTTTTCCAAAAACATCTTGGTATTTTGTAAACACACTTTTTTCTTTTGGAATGCGTTCGCCTGAAATTTTATCGAATTTTCCAGGTGCATGATACGTTACTTGGTCTTCTTCAGCTCTTTGTAAACCTTTTCCTTTTGTGGTAATCACATGTAAAAATTTTGGGCCTTTTACGGCTTTTAATCTGGTAATTTCTGACAATAATTTTGGCAAATCATGACCATCAATTGGACCAGAATAATCAAAATTCAAAGCTTTGATAATATTATTTTGAGCTGCGAGTTTTTTATCTGTTTTTACTTTAGTCAAATATTCTTTCAAAGCGCCCACAGAAGGATCAATTCCAATAGCATTATCATTCAAAATTATCAAAATATTGGCATCACAAACTCCTGCATGATTCAATGCTTCAAACGCCATTCCACTTGCAATGGATGCATCACCAATCACTGCAATGTGATGTTTTTCTGAGGCTCCTTTTAAAGAAGATGCAATTGCCATTCCTAAAATTGCAGAAATAGAAGTTGAAGAATGTCCTACGCCAAAAGCATCAAATTCACTTTCTTTTCTTGATGGAAATCCTGAAATGCCACCAAATTGTCTATTGGTAAAAAAAATATCTTTTCTTCCTGTAAGGATTTTGTGCCCATAAGCTTGATGGCCAACATCCCAAACTAATAAATCATTAGGTGTATCAAACAAATAATGCAAGGCAATTGTAAGTTCAACAACACCCAAACTTGCGCCTAAATGGCCTTCTTTGGTGGCAACAATATCTATAATAAATTCACGCAATTCCGCTGCCAAAATTGGCAATTGAGAAGCATGTAATTTTCTTACATCAACAGGATTTGATATGTTTTTTAATAAGTTTTCCAAAACAGTGCAAAAATACAATTTCAATTTTTGTAATATTACTTTTTATTTTAGAAAAAATGATTCAACCATTTGATGATGTTTATTTTATGAAAAAAGCCTTGCAAGAAGCTGAAATTGCTTTTGATAAAGGCGAAGTTCCTGTTGGTGCCATCATCGTTTTCAACAATCAAATTATTGCAAAAGCGCACAATTTAACAGAAACTTTGAACGATGTTACTGCTCATGCAGAAATGCAGGCGTTCACTGCAGCAGCTGATTTTTTAGGAGGTAAGTATTTAAAAGACTGTATTTTATATGTCACTTTAGAGCCTTGCCAAATGTGTGCGGGAGCAAGTTATTGGACTCAGATTGGCAAAATTGTGTACGGAGCTTCTGAACCTGAAAGAGGATTTCTTCATTTAAAAACTACATTACATCCTAAAACAATTGTTTTGGGTGGAATTTTAGAAAACGACTGTTCTCAAATTTTAAAACGATTTTTTATTGAAAGGAGAAATTTAAATTAAAGAAATTGTTAAAATTTTAACAAAAAAGGGGTAATAGTTTGTCATGTAAATCCTTTTAAAGAAATTTAACTTTTTTAATTCTAATTCAAATACATTTCTCCTTCATGAAAAATTATTTTCTATCTTTTCTTTGCCTGCTTTTTACAACGTTTGTTATTGCGCAAGAAACTCCCAAACCAAATTACAGACTTGCCTCAAGATTTTCGCCTGAAAATATTGCAAAAATGGTGCATTCAACCACTGTAAATCCAAATTGGCTTCAAAACGGAAATCGTTTTTGGTATCAATACAAAACCGCTTCTGAAGGCTCAAAATATTATTTGGTTGATGCTGACAAAAAAACCAAAACATCACTTTTTAACAATGTAAAAATGGCAAAATGGTTATCAGAAATCACTAAAGATCCTTATGAAGCCAAGCATTTGCCTCGTTTTAGTTTCACTTTTACCAAGGACGAAAAAGCCATTCGTTTTAGAGTAACTTCCAATGAAGAAGTAGATGCTAAAGAAGAAGACACTAAGAAAGATGATTCAAAAAAAGAGGATAAAAAGAAGAAAGGAACTCCAAAAAAAGAAAAGAAAATATATCATTTTGAATATACTTTAGGAGGAAATGGCTTGAAAGTTTTAGACAACGAAAAAACACCAGAAGAAAAATGGAAAAATTGGGCAAATATTGCTCCTGATAGTTCAATTGTGTTGTTTTCTAAACACAACAACATCTTTTGGATGGACAAAGCAAATTTTCTAAAAGCGGTTAAAGATGAAAAAGATACCACCATTGTTCAAAATCAATGGACAAAAGATGGAGTTGAGAATTTTGGTTACGGTGGAGGTTCTTATGGAAAAACAGATAAAGAAAAAATCAAAGAAAAAGATGATCGAAAATATTTGGGAGGATTTTGGACACATGATTCAAAAAAATTCGTGACAACAAGAACAGATTCAAGACATATTGAAGATTTATGGGTAATTCATGCTACAAAAACGGGCAGACCTGAGCTTGAAACCTATAAATATCACATGGCTGGAGAGCAAGAATTTTATAAAAATGAAATGGCTGTTTTTGATATGGCTAGCAAATCCAAAATGGAAATTAAGTTAGATTCTACTACGCAACAATCCATAGATATTTATAGATTTCCAAGAAAAAAATCATCAAGAAGTGATGAACACAATCCTACTTTATTATTGTCAAAAAAAGGAAAAATTTATTTCAATACGGTGAGTAGAGATCGCAAAAGATTGGATGTTCATGTGGCTGATATTGCAACTGGCGAAGTGAAAACAATCATCAAAGAACACTCAAATGTGTATATTGAAAGTCGAGGAAAATCGATTGTATTGTTCAATAACGAACAAGAAATCTTATTTTGGGCTGAAAATGATGGTTGGGGACATTTTTATTTATACGATTCTAATGGAAATTTAAAAAATCAAGTTACAAACGCCCCTTTTCACGTAGATTCTTTTGAAGGAATTGATGAAAAATCGCGCACCTTATATTTTTCAGCAAATGGAATTCCAACAAACGAAGATCCTTATTATTTGCATCTGTATAAAATCAACTTAAATGGTTCAGGATTAACAGCATTAAATCCTGGAGATTTCAATTCGAGCATTGAAATTGCAGATTCAAATCAGTATTTTGTTAGTAATTTTTCCAAAGTAAATACCGTTCCAAAATCTGAATTGAGAGATGCTAATGGAAAATTGGTAATGAAATTAGAAGAAGCAGATTTATCGCAATTATTTGCTGCTGGATATCAATTTCCAGAACCATTCAAAGTGAAAGCTGATGACGGAATTACAGATATTTATGGAGTAATGTACAAACCTTATGATTTTGATTCTATCAAAAAATATCCAATCATTGAATATGTATATCCAGGACCACAAACAGAAGCTGTAAACAAATCGTTTTCAGTTGGAATGGACAGAACTGATAGATTAGCGCAAGTTGGTTTTATTGTAATTACGCTTGGAAATAGAGGAGGACATCCTGATCGTTCTAAATGGTATCACACGTTTGGTTACGGAAATTTGAGAGATTATGGGTTGGCAGATAAAAAATATGTAGCTGAACAATTGGCTGATAAACACGATTTTATCGACATTGAAAAAGTAGGGATTTTCGGACATTCTGGAGGTGGATTTATGTCAACAGCAGCCATGTTAGTATATCCTGATTTCTTTAAAGTAGCGATTTCATCTGCAGGAAATCACGATAATACAGTTTATAATAGTTGGTGGAGTGAAACCCATCATGGAATCAAAGAAGAAGCTGATGACAAGGGAACTATCAAATACAAATATTTGATTGACAAAAATCAAACATTAGCACAAAATTTAAAAGGAAAAATTTTATTAGCAACTGGTGATGTTGATAATAATGTGCATCCAACAGGCACCATTCGTATGGTAAGTGCGTTTATAAAAGCCAACAAACGTTTTGATTTTATGTTATTTCCTGGAAGTAGACATGGCTTTACAGAAAGAGAATATTTCTTTTGGATGAATGCAGATTATTTCAGCAAACATCTTTTAGGCGTTGAAAATATGGATGTTGATATGATTGAAATGAATCGTGAAAAGCCTTTGAAAAATTAATGATTTCTTATTAAAAAACAGAAAACGCTGAACGAAAGTTCAGCGTTTTTTATGAATAATGAATTTTAAAAATTAGAAAACAGATTTAAAATCACACTTTCTTAATCACATTGGTGACAATCCCCCAAATCATAAAATCATTGTCTTCAGTTATTTTTATAATAGGATAATTTGGATTTTCGGGTTGCAACCAAATGCCATTTTCATTCACTTTTAGTCTTTTTACCGTAAAATCTCCGTCAATAAAACACACAGCAATTTTATTATTTTCAGGTTCTAAACTTCTGTCAATGACCAACAAATCGTCGTTGTTAAGTCCAGCACCAATCATAGATTGACCTTTTACTTTGGCAAAAAAAGTAGCATTTTTATTTTTGATAAGTTCTTCATCCAATGAAACTTTGGTGGCTTCAAAATCATCTGCGGGAATAGGAAAACCAGCAGAAATTCCTGTATCTAATAAAAAAGCGCCCTCTGAAGTGGAAGGTTTTGGAGTAAAAAAAACAAGATTTTTTGAAATATTCATTGATAAAAAATAACTTTGTAAAGATACCAAAAAGCGAAACGAAATAAAAAAGGAAGTTCAATCAAAAATTATTTTTTTAAAACCATCTCATACGCATCTTTCAATTTTTTTACAACAATTTCAATTTCCTCTTCGTTTAAATGTCCAAATCCAAATCGAATTGCACAAGTAATTTTATCTTGATACAAAATTGTTTTTGGAAGAAAGAGATCTTGTTTTTCAGCTTCTTCCGCAAGTTGTAACAATGGAATTTTTGATGGAAATTGCAACCAAATAGCCAAACCACCTAAAGGTTTTTCCCAAGAAATGATGTTTTTAAAATAGGTTTCTAAATGTTTACAGAAAACTTCTTGTCTTTTTTTATACACAACACTGTTTTTTTTCATTAAACGATGTATTTCACCTTCATGAATCAACTCTGAAAGCATTTGCTCCTGTATCAAATCACCTTGTTTATCTAACAATTGTAAATAATTTTTTGCTTCAGAAATCAAATTTTCAGGAGCAACCACAAATCCTGTTTGAAAACTTGGAAATAACGATTGTCCTAATTTTCCTAAATAAATAACCATTCCATTGGCATCTGCACTTGCCAATGGCAATATAGCATTTCCTTCAAACTGAAAATCATAATCGTAATCATCTTCAATGATGGCAAAACCAAACTCTTTTGCAAGTTCTAGCAACTGCAAGCGACGTTCAGCACTCAATTTTACGGTTGTTGGATAATCTCTGTTTGCACATATATAAACGCATCTAATTGGCTGATTTTCAAAGTTTTTTTTGATAAATGCAATATCTAAACCTTCTGCATCTACGGGAATTGTTTTGATAATAGCGCCAGCTTCTTGAAAAATCATATTGGAGGCATAATTACTTAAATTTCCAACCAAAACCAACTCATTTTTTTTGATAAGTAATTGAGAAACAATGTATAAACTCATTTCTGTACTTCGTGTATTCAAGATATTTTCTGGTAAAATTCGAAAACCTCTTGTGGCATTTAGATAATTACAAAGTTGCGTTTGAAATACAGAAAAAGAAGCTCCTGTTTTTTTATTCCATTTTTTTGGCAACGTTTTTCGTTTCATTGCAGCGCTAAACCATCTGTTAAACTCATTTACAGGATGCAAGCGAAGGTCTGGTTTTCCCTCGTTAATCACATATTGAGCATTTGAAAAATGTTCTGTTGGCGATAAATGAAATGATTTTTGAAACGGAAATCCTGTAAAATTAGCATAGGTATTTGCCTCATTTATTTTTTGAGAACTTGCTTTTATTTTTGTATTTTTCTGAGCTATTTCCAACACAAAAGTGCCTTTATTTGGTACGATTTCAACCCAACCTTGTGATGCCAATTCATTGTAAATAGCAACTGCAGTATTTCTGTGAACTTTTAGAAGTTTTGATAATAATCGTGTCCCAGGAAGTATAGTGCCTTTTGCAAAATAATTGCGTTGAATGGCATTGATAATTTGCTGAGAAACCTGAATATATAAAGGATTTGATACGCTTTTATCTAAAAGAATCAATTGTGAAAAAAAATCAAAATCCGGACTAGTATTCATTTTAAAACGGGACGAGTTTTATCGTCCGGAAAATTACGACTTTTGCCTCGTTTATTAAATCATCATTTATGAAAGTTAAAAGTTTTTTTGCAGGATTTTTATTGTTGAGTATAATTTCATCTCAAGCACAAGACGAAAACTCAAAGAGAGATACTTTAAAAGAAGTGATTATTACGTCTACAAGAATTGAATTGCCTTTCAAAAAAGATTCTAGAACGATGATTATTATCAATGCTGAAATTATTAAAAATAGGGCAGCAACCAATGTAGCAGATTTGTTGCAACAAGTTGCTGGAGTGGATATTAGAAGAAGAGGAACTGGAGGTGCACAAGCAGATTTATATATTAGAGGAGGAGGTTTTGACCAAACGTTATTGTTGATCGACGGTATTAAAATGGATGATGCACAAACAGGTCATCACACTTTAAATGCAGCTTTACCTATTGAAGTGATTGAACGAATTGAAATTATCAAAGGTTCTGCAGCGAGGGTTTTTGGGCAAAATGCCTTTTCAGGAGCCATCAATATTGTAACTAAAAAAAAGTTGAATGCCCCAATTTCTATCAATGCTGAAACAGGTTCATTTGGGCAATTCAATGGTTCTGTAACGCTTGGAAAAGAGTTTTCAAATTCATCTTTGATAGTTCATGCAGGCGCTTTGACTTCTGATGGCTATCGAAATAATTCAGATTATAATAATTATAATTATTTTTTAAAAGGGGTTTTCAATAAAAATAAGCAACCTATTGAAATGATTGCAACGTTTTTTGATAAAAAATTCGGAGCTGAAAATTTCTACACAACCAATCCAACTTTTAACGAATATGAAGAAACTCAAAACAGTTTAATGGGTGTTTCAACCACATTTCAAACCGAAAAATTCAAAATAAAACCTAGAGTTTATTGGAGACGTGGTCAAGATATTTTTTTATTGCGAAGAAACAATCCTGAATTTTATAGAAATTTACACATCACCAATAAAGTGGGTGTTGAAACAAATGCTTCTTACACTTCCAATGTCGGAATTACAGGTTTTGGAATTGATGTTTCAAGAGTTTCTATTAGTAGTAATAATTTGGGAGAACATCACAGAATGATGGCAAATGTATTTTTAGAACATCGTTTTCAACTGTTGGATGCTAAATTAGACATCACACCAGGAGTTGCCATTACGTATTTTTCTGATTTTAAATTTCATGCATTTCCAGGAGTTGATATGGGATATCAAGTTTCAGAGGCTGTAAAAATCTATGGAAATTTGGGAACAACCTACAGAATTCCTACATATACAGATTTGTATTACAGAGACCCTGTTACGATTGGAAATCAGAATTTGCAACCAGAAGAGGCATTTTCTCAAGAAATTGGAGTGAAATTCAATCGTGAAAATTTTTCAGGAAGCATGGCATTTTTCAATAGAGATGCAACAAATTTGATTGATTATATTAGACCAAACACCTCTCAAAGTGTTTTTTCAGCTAATAATATTACCAAAGTAAATACACAAGGTTTTGAGCTTGATGCAAATTATAATTTTAAAATTTTGGGAATTTATCAAACATTTGCAATTGGTTATTCGTTTTTGAAAGATGATATTTTAGACCAAAACAAAGACTTATCAAGATATTCTTTAAACACATTGAAGCATCATTTTACAACTAGATTTACCAGTAAAATCCTCAAAAACATGACGCAAAATATCATTTATAAACACGCAGAACGAATTACAGGTCAAAGTTATAATGTTTGGGACACATCAGTAATTTTAAATTTAAAAATGTTTGATGTTACTTTTACCGCAAATAATATTTTTGGAACTGGTTATATTGAATCAGGTTTTGTGCCAATGCCTAGAAGTAATGTTCTTTTTGGGTTGAGATTTCACATGTAATTTTGTAATTAGTAATTTTATGAATTTCATAACAATTTCTTAACTTTGTAAAGTTATTTTGATTACTTATTGATATGAATTTATTGCATGTAGAAAGAGTTGCAACTATTACAAAAAAAGATTTTTTAAAACAGTATTTTAAGCCTCAAAAACCAGTCGTTATTGAGCGTTTTATTGAAGATTGGCCTGCGTTTACCAAATGGAATTTGTCATATATGAAAAAAGTTGCAGGTGAAAAAATCGTACCTTTATATGATGACAGACCTGTAAATTATCAAGATGGTTTTAATGAGCCTCATGCCAAAATGAAAATGGCTGATTATATTGATTTACTTGAAAATGAACCAACAAAATTCCGTATTTTTCTTTGGAATATTTTAAAAGAAGTGCCAATTCTACAATACGATTTTTATTATCCTGATTTTGGTTTGAGATTGATGAAAGGTCTCCCAATGTTGTTTTTCGGAGGAAAAGATTCTTATACTTTTATGCATTATGACATTGATTTGGCAAATATTTTTCACTTTCATTTTCACGGAAAAAAGGAAGTTATTTTATTTGACCAACAACAAAATGACTTTTTATATAAAACCCCGTTTTCTTTAATCACAAGTGAAAATATTGATTTTTCCAACCCAGATTTTGAAAAATGGCCTGCATTGAAAAAAGCTACAGGATTTATCACAAATTTAGAGCATGGAAATGTTCTCTACATTCCTGAAGGTTATTGGCATTATATGAAATACATCACTCCAGGTTTTTCAATGAGTTTGCGTTCAATTGCGCACAAACCAAAAAATTTTTTAAAAGCGATTTACAATATTTTTATCATGCGAAATATTGACAATATAATGAGACGTATCAGAGGACAAAAATGGATTGATTGGAAAAATGAGTATGCTGTCAAAAAAATAAATAGCTTTTAGAAAGTTATCGAACGTATTTATCGTCATAAATGGAAAAAATAACTTCTATAACTGATTTTTTTAGTTATAATCTTCAAAAACGGCGTAAAACGAATTTTAATACTAATAATAAATGATTTTTACCTAGTTTAAATTACTGAAAAGTGAATTACTTTCTATCGGTATTAAATAATCTTTAATTAATTGGTTACTATTTTTTTCTTTCTTTTAGATGTTTTACATTCGTCGTATCTAAACAAAAAAATTTTATGAAAAACTGTCCAAGATGCAAATGTGTGTCTAGGCACAGATTGCGTAGAAAAGGTCTTTTGAGATTTTTACCAGGTACGAAAAGTTATTCTTGCGACAAGTGTAACACATTTTATACTTGGTTTGCATTAATCAATAGGTCTTTTAAAATCTAACAGAAAAGGCGCTCTATTCGAGTGCCTTTTTTAATTTTATAAAGTAGGATGTTGCTATTTAAACAATCTCATAACGTCGTTTCCATTCGCAAATAGTAACAAGGCAATCAATAAAATAAATCCAGTGATTTGAGCATATTCTAGGAATTTATCTCCAGGTTTTTTTCCAGTAATCATTTCCCAAAGTGTGAAAACTACGTGACCACCATCCAAAGCTGGAATTGGCAATAAGTTCATAAAACCAAGCATGATGGATAAAAATGCAGTAATATTCCAGAAAGATTGAGCACTCCATTCATCAGGAAAGATACTTCCAATAGAAATAAAACCACCCAAACCTTTGTAAGCTCCTGTGCTGGGATTGAATATTTTTTTTAATTGTTTTACATAATCAGTTAATGTTTTCCAAGATTTTGTAAATCCAGCAGGAATGGCCTCTAAAAATGAATATTCAATTGTTTCCAATTTATAATAACCAAGTTTCTCTAAATCACCAAATGAAAGCGTCCCTAAAGCAACTCCTAATTTCCCATCTTCGGTTACTTTTAATTCAATTTCTTTAGTTTCAGAACCTCTTTTTACAGTGATAGATATGGCTTGATTTTTATATTTATTCAATTCGCCTTGAGCTTCATCAAAATAAGTTAATGGAGTTCCGTTGATGGCAGTAACAATATCTTTGGCTTGTAAATCTGCGTCTTTATTTGGTGAATTCTCAGAAATTCCCGCAATTACAAATGGATATCTTGGATATAAAAAAGGACCTGCATCTTTTCCACGATCAACCAATTGTGAAATAAAGTTTTGTGGAATTTCTTTCTCAACTACTTCTCCATTTCTTTCAATGGTGTATTTATTTCCGTTGATAAATTCCAATGATAAATCTTGGAATTTTTTCACCTTTTCTCCATCAACAGCTAAGATTTTGTCTCCAGTTTGCAATCCTAAATTAATTGCTAATGAATCCTGAACCCAAACTCCGTCTTTTACATTTTCGTTTGGTAAATAATTTTCACCATAAGCCCACATCAAACAGATATAAATAAAAATACCCAACACAAAATTCACAAAAACCCCGCCCAACATGATAATCAAACGTTGCCAAGCTGGTTTTGAACGAAATTCCCAAGGTTGTGCAGGTTGTTTCATCTGCTCAGTATCCATGCTTTCATCAATCATTCCTGAGATTTTTACATAACCACCTAGAGGAATCCAACCAATTCCATAGACAGTTTCTCCTATTTTTTTCTTGAAAAGCGAAAACTTATAATCAAAAAATAAATAGAATTTTTCTACTCGGGTTTTAAACAATTTTGCGGGAATAAAATGTCCCAATTCGTGTAAAACAATTAATAAAGATAAACTTAAAATAAATTGAGATGCTTTGATAAGTATTTCCATGCAGCGTTAAATCAAATTTAAAAAACGCACAAATGTACGTTTTTATAGAGAGTTTCAAAAGAACTTATTTCGTTACATTTTTATTTTAACAAAGATTTTAGGACAGTTTTGCAATTTGTGGTTTTTTACGGTTTTTATAAGTCGTAAATTTGCATCAGAAATCATTTTTATGGAGCTCAAATTTTTTAAAAAATCAATTCCAACGCTTATTTTTTTGGCAATTTTTTCTACAATTGCCATTCCTGTCTTTTATCATTTGTTGAAAGTGGATAAAAAATTGAAAATTTACAGTCCTGCAGATGTCAATCCAAGTTTGGTGGATGTTTCTGTAAAACACATCACCAAAGATCATACAATTGCTGATTTTTCACTTATCAATCAAAATGGAGAAATCATCACTCAAAACAATTATAAAAACAAGATTTATATTGCTGATTTTTTCTTTACACGTTGCACAAACATCTGTATTGCAATGGCATATAATATGAATGAATTGCAGGAATATTATAAAAATGATGCTGAAATTATGTTCTTGTCACACTCTGTAACTCCAGAAATGGATAGTGTGCCAATTCTAAAAAAATATGCGATTGATAAAGGAGTAATTGATGGAAAATGGAACGTAACAACAGGAGATAAAAAACACATTTACGAATTGGCGAGGAAAAGTTATTTTGCGGTGATTGAAGATGGTGATGGAGGAGAAGACGATTTTATCCACACAGAACAATTTATTTTGGTTGATAAAGAGCGCAGAATTCGTGGTTTTTATGATGGAACAGATAAAAATGATATGGAAAAGCTAAAACAAGATGTTGTTTTGTTGAAAGCTGAATATGAAGATTGATGGTATTTATTTAACAAAAAAATCGCCTCAATAAATTGTTTAGAATCATTCTAAACTCCTATCTTTGTGTCAAACTTAATTCCCGCTTTTGCGTGACTTTTTTATATCAAATTTTGAGCACAATAGCAACGTTACAGATTGGTGAAATTGGGTATATTTCCGAAGAATCTTTGGATTTTATTCCCCTAAAATTGTTAGAAATGGGTTGTTTGCCTGGTGCAGAAGTGCAATTATTGCAGATTGCGCCATTCAAAGATCCGCTTTATATTTGTGTAAACGGAAGTCATTTAGCAATCAGAATTGAAACTGCAGCACAAATCAAAGTGCTTAAAAGCGAATAATCAATGGCAAATAAACCTATAAAAGTTGCTTTAATCGGAAATCCAAATACTGGAAAAACCTTGCTTTTTAATCAGCTAACTGGTTTAAATCAAAAAGTAGGCAATTATCCAGGTGTTACTGTGGATAAAAAAGAAGGAATTAGCAAATTATCTGCAACACAAAGCGCCATTATTATTGATTTACCTGGAACGTATAGCATCAATCCAACTTCAATTGACGAAACAATTGTGTTGAAAACCTTGCTAAAAAAAGACATAAAAGAATCTCCTGATGTGATTTTGGTGGTGGCTGATGTGGAAAATTTGAAAAGAAATTTATTGCTTTTTTCACAAATAAAAGATTTAGAAATACCCACAGTTTTGGCAATCAATATGGCTGACCAAATGGGAAAAAAAGGAATTTCGATTGATTTGTCTGCATTAAAAAAAGAACTCAATACCGAAGTTATTTTGATTAGTGCAAAAAAAAATCAAGGAATAAAAGAAGTAAAAGAAGCCATTATTCGTTGTCATGTGGCTGCGAAAGCTTCACCTTTGTGCGGCATCAATCATAAAATTGATCCTGATTATTTTGCAAAACTCAAAGAAATCAGTCCAAGCCATTCTTTATACGAATTGTGGTTGATGATTACTCAAAATAATTTTCCTGAAACGGTAACCTCAGCAGAAAAACAGGCGCTTTTAGCGTTTAAAAAAGACATTTCTAAACTCAAAAAGTACCAGCACAAAGAAACTATTTATCGTTATCAAGAAATCAATAAGATTCTCAAAAAAACCTATATTGTCGACAAATCAAAAGCGAGTGATATTCGTAGTAAATTGGATAAAATATTTACGCATAAAGTTTTTGGATATGTTTTTTTCTTTTTGATTTTAATGGTAATCTTTCAATCAATATTTGATTGGGCATCACTGCCAATGGATTTGATTGATGGGTTTTTTGCACAACTAGCTCAAGTTACAAAATCGTTACTTCCAGCAGGAGTTTTCACAGATTTATTGACTGATGGCATTATTCCCGGTGTTGGAGGCGTTATTATTTTTATCCCTCAAATTGCTATTTTATTTTTGTTTGTTGCCATTTTGGAAGAAACTGGTTATATGAGTCGCGTTGTTTTTTTGATGGATAAAATTATGCGTAGATTTGGTATGAATGGCAAAAGTATTATTCCATTAATTTCTGGAACAGCTTGTGCAATTCCTGCAATTATGGCAACAAGAACTATTTCAAATTGGAAAGAAAGATTGATTACGATTTTGGTTGTACCATTCACAACATGTTCTGCAAGATTGCCAGTTTATGCCATTTTAATTGCCTTAATCATTCCTGATACTAAAATTTTGGGATTGCTAAATTTACAAGGATTGGTCTTGCTTTCCTTGTATGGATTGGGATTTGGAATGGCTATATTGGCAGCTTTTATTTTACATAAAACATTGGATATCAATTCAAAATCATTCTTTTTGATTGAAATGCCCAATTACAAATTACCTTCATTAAAAAATGTGTTTTTTGAAGTTTTTGAAAAAACAAAAGCCTTCGTTTTTGGTGCAGGAAAAATTATCTTAGCCTTGTCAATTGTATTGTGGTTTTTGGCTTCAAATGGATCATCTGACTATAAAAATGCTTCCGAGATTGTCTCAAAGAAAGAAGTAAATCGAGATATTTCACCCGAAGAAATGAGTAAAAAAGTAGCTTCATTCGAATTAGAAAATTCTTATATCGGAATGTTAGGAAAAACGATTGAACCTGTTATAAAACCATTGGGTTTCGATTGGAAAATTGGTATTGCTTTGGTTACCTCGTTTGCAGCTCGCGAAGTTTTTGTAGGAACATTGGCAACCATTTATAGTGTAGAAGCTAATGATGAAAATACAACAACCATCAAACAAAAAATGGCTTCAGAGGTAAATCCTGACACTGGCGAAAAAATATTTACCTTTCCTGTTGGCATGTCATTGTTGATATTTTATGCCTTTGCAATGCAATGTATGGCAACTTTAGCAATTGTAAAAAAAGAGACAAAAACTTGGAAATGGCCTTTGATTCAATTGATTGGAATGGGGGTTTTGGCGTATGTTTCTTCATTAATAACCTTTAAAATTTTAAGTTGATGCAACGAATCTTAGTCTATATTTTATTAATTGTGGCAGTTGTATTTTTAATAAAAAAATATTTTTTTAAGTCCAAAAAATCAAAAAATTGTGTCACGGACTGTTCTTGTCATTAAATCTTAACAGAAAATTATTATATCAGGTCACAAAGGTTTTTTAGCTTTGAAAAAAATAAATTCACAAAAATAAATCTATTAACACATGAAAAAATCAATTTTATTGATTGCTTTTTTAGCAATATTAGCAACAGCCACTACAGAAATTTCAGCACAAAAATTTCCAAAATTAGATGCAAGTCCTATGGATGCTGCTTCATTTCCTTCAAATTGGAGAGATGCTAACAAATTGGTAAAAGTTATCTATAGTCGTCCGCAATTAAAGGGAAGAGCTTTGGATAAATTAGCGCCAAATGGAAAAGTTTGGAGAACAGGAGCCAATGAAGCTGCAGAAATTACTTTTTATAAAAAAGTGAATTTTGGAGGAAAAGAAGTAGCTCCAGGAACCTATACTTTATTTACAATTCCTTCGGATGAAGATTGGACTATTATTTTAAGCAGTCAAAAAAATGTCTGGGGCTCCTATTTTTACGATGAAAAGGATGATGTTTTGAGAGTAACTGGTAACGTTTCAAAATCTGATGAATTGATTGAAGAGTTTTCAATCGTTTTTGAAGGTAAAGAAAACAGTGCAACCATGTTTCTTGGATGGGCAAAGACAGTAGTTTCAGTTCCTGTAAAAGGATAATAACCATCTCAATTTTATTTTCTTAATTTAAAAATCCTGAATAAAAATCAGGATTTTTAATTTCAGATATAGATAATTTTAGCCTTTAAAGAACATTTTTTATAAAAATAAGTATCCCATAAACGAATTGTGTTTATGGGATACAACCAAACTAACGTGTTATGAAACACCCTATTATTTATTAAGTTTTTTAATTAGTAAGCGAAATATTGTTTTTTCAAAACGTGATGTGTAATTTTATCAAGTTGTTCAAAAATCATCAAAGTCCAGTTTTTTGGATTTTCATCAATCAAATAACAGTTTTTGTTTTCAACGATTTTAATATTTTCTTTGCTAAAAGTAGCTAGGTGAAGTAAAATATCACTCATGTTAGAAATATCATCTCTTCGCCAAAGAAAACTAATTTGGATATCAGTGGTTTTCAAAGTATGCATCCATCTATGCCAGTATAAAAACATTTCTTCAGTATAATTGCTCAGCATTAAAATTTCTTTTTGTTTTTCGATAGTATTGAAATTTTCCCAAATAGAATGTACTTTGCTGTCTTGTTGGTATTTAATATCGTGAATTCCCTCTTCTTGACCTTTTAAAAAATCTTTGTTTGCATAACCCGCCAATACTTCTTTATATTTTGGCAAGTGTTTATTTTTGAATAAATAGTCAATTGCTTTCAAATTTGCATATAATTTATTGGTGTTATTTTGAGAGGCTACCACACTTATGATATGTAAATGATCCAATTCAGAACTTGGTCTAGACAAGATTTCTTTGGTAATCATCACGCCATAATCAGCTGCAATGATTTTAAAATTTTTTAAATTCAATTTATTCCAAAGTTTAAGAGTTACGTTGGCATCTTCAATGATAGAATAATTTAAATTACTTGGTTCGTCAGAAAAACCAAAACCTAAATGATCGTGAGTAACCACTCTATAATATTCACTTAATAAAGGGATAATTGCATGAAAATCAAAAGAGGTTAGGGGATAACCATGTAATATTATTAAAGTTTCTTTTTTAGTTTGTAAAGGATCTGTATCAATAACAAATAATTTTTTGTCTTCGATGTTGATAAACTTTCCTTCTTTTCTCCAGTCAGCTGAGGTCATGATTTCTAATTTTTTGGGGGTTAAAAATTAATTCGTAACATTTTATTCCACAAAGTTAGAACAAAAAAGAGGTTGAATTCATTAAAATTGTCTTGGGTTAGCAGTTGCAAGCTGAGAAGAATAAGTGTAAAGAGAAATTGGTATAAGTGGATTTTGAAAAGATGAAAAGAGATGAAAAAGATTTTAAAAGAAAAATCAATAAGAATTTCAAGTTTTTAAGAGAATTAGAAACATTTGGATAGATGGATAGATGGATAGATCTCAAAAAAAATCCTCTAGAATTTTAGGGGTAAATTCAAGAGGATTTTCTCTACTTAGGGGGTTTGGGGTTGTTAGGGGTACTTTTTAAATTGGATTTATTAATTATTAACACCATAAAGGTAGTTCAACAAAATGGTAAAAAATAGAAAAATTGTTCCAGGTAAGTATCTGATGTTACATGTAAATAAGTGGTAAATTTTTAAGAATAAGTGGTTTTTAAAATGGGAATGAATTATAAGAAGAATAATATTTACCATTTTAAGTAGTTAAAAAAAAGTAAAAGCATCTCAAGGGAGATGCTTTTACTTTGTACAGGCGGAGAGACTCGAACTCTCACACCTCGCGGCACTAGATCCTAAGTCTAGCGTGTCTACCAATTCCACCACGCCTGCATTTTGGATTGCAAAGATAAACAAACATCACAAACTACAAAGCAGTTCAATATTATTTTTATAATTTTGGGATTGAATAAAAATTAACTAATGAATACTATAAAATCATATATAGAAAACCATAAAAATAGATTTGTAGAAGAATTAATTGAACTTCTAAAAATTCCATCAATTAGTGCTGATTCTGAATACAAAAAAGATGTTTTGCTTACCGCAGATTTCGTTTTAGAAAGTCTAAAAAAAGCAGGTTGTGATTGTGTAGAACTTTGCGAAACCCCGGGTAATCCAATTATTTATGGAGAAAAAATCATCGATAATAATTTACCAACAGTTTTAGTGTATGGACATTATGATGTGCAACCAGCAGATCCTATTAATCTTTGGGAATCTCCTCCTTTTGAGCCAATAATCAAAAACACTAAAACTCATCCAGAGGGTGCAATTTTTGCAAGAGGAGCTTGTGATGACAAAGGGCAAATGTACATGCACGTCAAAGCGTTTGAATACATGATTGCCGAGAAAAATTTACCTTGCAATGTGAAGTTTATGATTGAAGGCGAAGAGGAAATTGGCTCAAAAAGTTTGTCATGGTTTGTTCCTAGAAATAAAGAAAAACTAGCCAATGATGTAATTCTTATTTCTGATACTGGAATGATTTCCAATGAGATTCCTTCTATAACAACTGGTTTGCGTGGGTTGAGTTATGTGGAAGTAGAGGTCATTGGACCAAATAGAGATTTACATTCAGGATTGTATGGTGGTGCAGTTGCCAATCCTATCAATATTCTAACAAAAATGATAGCCTCGTTGCATGATGAAAATAATATTATTACCATTCCCAATTTTTATGATGATGTTCAAGAATTATCAAAAGATGAAAGAAATGAAATGTCAAAAGCACCTTTTTCACTTGAAAATTACAAAAGGGCGTTGAATATTGAAGATGTTTACGGTGAAAAAGGGTTCACAACAAACGAACGAAATTCAATAAGACCCACATTAGACGTCAACGGAATTTGGGGTGGTTATATGGGTGAAGGCGCAAAAACAGTGATTGCCAGCAAGGCATTTGCAAAAATTTCGATGCGTTTGGTTCCAAACCAAGATTGGAATAAAATCACGGAACTTTTTATAAATCATTTTGAAAAAATTGCTCCAAAATCAGTAAAAGTAATCGTAAGAGCACATCATGGAGGTCAAGGATATGTGACGCCAATTGATACGATTGAATATCTTGCAGCAAGTAAAGCCTATGAAAAAAGTTTTGGAAAAACACCAATTCCTCAAAGGAGTGGTGGAAGTATTCCAATTGTAGCACTTTTTGAAAAAGAGTTACAAAGTAAGACTATTTTAATGGGATTTGGTTTAGATTCTGATGCAATTCATTCTCCTAACGAACATTTTGGGGTTTGGAATTACTTAAAGGGCATTGAAACAATTCCTTATTTTTACCATTTTTTTTCAGAGTTATGGGTAAAATAAGCCTTTGTGAGTTTAAAAAAGGATGAGTTATTTTTGAGTAAAATCTGCCCAAAAAATATTTTGATTAATTATTAAAAATAGTGTTAAATTTGTATTTCTTAAAAAATAAAGGGGATGAAATTTTTAAAAACAATTTTTTTAGTTGGATTGTTGGTTTTGATATCAAACAATGCTACTGGTCAAGACTACAATAAGTGGTCTATTGATTTAGGTGCTGGGGTTCATACAATTGGAGTCCCATTGTCTGCTGATTATTTTGCAAGTCCTTTAGGGCAAGGAAATTTTGGTGTTCGTTATATGCTCAATAATAAATTTGGATTGAGAATTGATCTAGGCTTTAGTAAATTTAATGAGTCAAAAGGGACAACACCATTTTCTTCGAATTACTACAGAGCTACAATTGAAGGAATTGTAAATATTGGAAACGTTTTAAATTTCAATTCTTGGTCAAAACGAATTAATTTATTGTTTCATACAGGTGGAGGTTTTTCCAGTTTAAATACTCTTGAGCCAACTGTAAATGGTGGTGATGGTATGGTGAATTTACTAGTAGGATTAACACCACAGTTCAAAATCAATGATAAAATTTCGCTTTTTGCTGATTTTTCTTCAATCATTCATTTTGGTCAAGGAAATAGTATTGATGGCGGTCCAAATCCTACATCAAGAGAGACAAATGTAAGCATGTTCAACACTTCTCTTGGTGTAAATATTGCCATTGGAAAGAAAAAACAACATGCTGATTTTACTTCAGAAGAAATTATAGATGATAAAATTGTTTCTGAATTAGAAATTCTAAAAAAACGTTTAGATAGCGCTGAAGTTCAGATTGAAAAATTGAAAAATAAGGAATTTGTGTTTACAAATGAGTTGATTATTACTGAATTGGATGAAAGATATGTAAAAAAAGGGGAAAAAATTTCTCAGGATGGAAACATTATTGATTCTAATGTAGATTTTATTAAAGAACTTTTAAACAGAGGATATGAAAATGTATATTTTGAAGTAAATAAAACTACGATTCAAGAAGGTTCATTAAATTCAATCAATTATTTGAGACAATTTATGTTAGATAATCCCTCTGTAAATGCCGCTATTATTGGTTATGCTGATGAAACTGGCTCCGAAAATCTCAATAAATCTCTCTCTGCCAAAAGAGCTAAAAAGGTATATGACATGTTGGTTGCTGCAGGTATAAATTCAGGTAGATTGTCTTATGCTGGAGGTGGAGTTGATGCAAGTGTTGGTAAAGAAGCTAGACCACTTGCTAGAAAAGTGATTTTCAGGATTCAATAAATCATTTAAAAATAGAATTAAAAATAAAAATCACTGATGAATTTCAGTGATTTTTTTTGGTTTTTTTATTTTTTAAGTAGAGTTGCTTTGATGATAAAATCAATTTTTGGATAATTTTTTTTAATAAATTTATTTCCATATTTCTGGATAGAATCTTGTTGATAACCCAATTTGTCTCCATATTTATCATAAAAATTCAACACATTTTCTGCACCTTTGGTGACTTTTGCTATTACGGGAAAACCTTTTACGCTATCATAATCAAGTTCGTCCAAACGATTATTATTTTTCAAGTTGATAAAAATTTGTGTAGTTCTGGTTTTTACACCTCCTCTAGCAAAAGAAACTGTCATTGAATCATTTTTTACCAAAACAGGCTCATCATCTACACCATATTTGTCCCATTTGCTATTGATTATTGAATCATTATGTATCCCAAATTGTGCTACAAAATTCGGCACAACTCTAAAAATTGCGATATCAGTATAAAATCCATTTTTAATTAACGAGTACAACCTGTCAACCCCTTGAGGAGACCACTCTCTTTTGGCATATATTTCAAAATCGCCTTTAGTGGTTTCAAATTTGGCTCTGAAATCTATTGGTGCTTTTTCTTTTGTCCACTTTTCATTGAACAATTTTTTACTACATGAAAAGAGCATCAATAGTGAAAATAAGGAGAGTATTTTTTTCATTCTTTTTGATTTTAAGGCAAATATAAAAATTAATTAATCTTAAAAATGAATGTAAATGAATATTATGAATCCTTTTAAAACAAAAAAAGCGTCCCAAATTAGGGAAGCTTTCCGTTGGCTAACAAAACCTAAGCACTTTTTACGAAAGTGCTAAAACAACACAACTTGTTGTTTCAAACAACAACAAATGCAAATATAATTTGTTTTTAATAATTTACCAACTTCAATGCTATTTTTAATCCTTTTCTTCATTGTGAATTAATGCTTTAGATTGTATCTTTGCAACCTTTATAAAAACTCAGAAAATTTACAAACCCAATGCAATTATCAGAACAAGAAGTTGTACGTAGAGAAAAATTAGCAAAATTACGCACTTTAGGCATCAATCCTTATCCTGCAGATTTATTTCCATTAGATGCTACTTCAAGAGCTATAAAACAGGATTTTTCAGAAAAGAAAAAGGTAGTAATTGCAGGTAGATTAATGTCGAGAAGAATTCAAGGAAATGCCTCGTTTGCTGAACTTCAAGATGCTGAAGGTAAAATTCAAGTATATTTTAATCGCGATGAAATTTGTGCTGGTGAAGACAAAACCATGTACAACGAAGTGTATAAAAAATTACTTGATATTGGCGATTTTATTGGAATTACGGGAACATTATTCACCACAAAAGTTGGTGAAAAAACAGTAATGGTAAAAGAATTTAAATTGCTTAGCAAAGCATTAAGACCATTGCCATTGCCAAAAACGGATTCTGATGGAAATACCTACGATGAATTTAACGACCCAGAATTACGTTACAGACAACGTTATGCAGATTTGGTAGTAAATCCGCATGTAAAAGAAGTATTTGTAAAACGCACCAAATTGTTCAATGCCATGCGTTCATTTTTTAATGAAGCTGGATATTTTGAAGTAGAAACGCCTGTTTTACAACCCATTCCTGGAGGTGCAGCTGCAAGACCTTTTATCACACATCACAATTCGTTAGACATTCCTTTGTATATGCGAATTGCAAACGAATTGTATCTGAAAAGATTGATTGTTGGTGGTTTTGATGGTGTGTATGAGTTTTCAAAAAACTTTAGAAATGAAGGAATGGACAGAACTCATAATCCTGAATTTACAGCAATGGAAATCTATGTTTCGTACAAAGATTACAATTGGATGATGGATTTTTGCGAGCAATTATTAGAGCATTGTGCACTCGCAGTAAATGGAAAAACTGAAACTACTTTTGGGGAGCATAAAATTGACTTTAAAGCACCTTATAAAAGAGTAAGCATGACTGATGCTATTAAAGAATTTACAGGATTTGACATCACTAATAAATCAGAAGAAGAAATTAGAATCGCTGCAAAATCAATGGGAATTGCTGTGGATGAAACTATGGGAAAAGGAAAATTGATTGATGAAATTTTTGGTGAAAAATGCGAAGGAAATTACATTCAGCCAACTTTTATTACTGATTATCCAAAAGAAATGTCGCCTTTATGCAAAGAACACAGAACAAATCCTGAGTTAACAGAACGTTTTGAATTGATGGTTTGTGGAAAAGAAATTGCGAATGCCTATTCAGAATTAAACGATCCAATTGATCAACGCGAACGCTTTGAACATCAATTAAAATTGGCTGAAAAAGGCGATGATGAAGCTACTCAATTTATTGATTATGATTTTTTACGTTCCTTAGAATATGGAATGCCACCAACTGCAGGAATGGGAATTGGGATGGACAGATTGATTATGTTTTTAACGAACAACCAATCCATTCAAGAAGTGTTATTTTTCCCTCAAATGCGACCTGAAAAAAGAGCGATTTCTGTAGAATTGGATGCTGAGGAAAAAGCTGTTTTAGAAATGATTACTAAAGCAGAAAAAATTGAATTGAACGACTTAAAAATTCAATCAGGATTGTCTAATAAAAAATGGGATAAAACCCTAAAACATCTTACAAAAAACAAGCTTGCAACTGTTACAAAAACCGATGAAGGGCTGTTTGTAGAAATCGTTTAAACTTAAGATTTAAAATACTTTAACAAAGAATCACAGAAATGTGGTTCTTTTTTTAATTAAAATCATAAACAATAGAAAAAAGAAAATAAAATAGTAAAAATAAGACAAATGTCTTATATTTGTGGACAATTGTAAAAATATGAAAAATAAATATCAAGAAGCATCAGAAAAAAACTTCAATAACATCAACGAAGCCATAAGCGTTTATGCCCGTAAAAAAACTAGCTCATCACTATTTATAATAAATAGTGATAAAACTTCTTATGCTGATTTTTTTAAAAATAAAATGCTAATTATCAATACTATAAGACAAGGATTGCCTTATGACTTATTCCTAAAAATAAAAGAAATTACCCCATTTACAGAAGATGATTGGGCTGATTATTTGAATGTTTCCAAAAAAACGTTGCAAAGAAATAGTGCTATTGAAAATTATCTTTTCAAACCAATCCATACAGAAAAAATTATTGAACTAGCAGAAGTTACCAATTTTGGATTGGAGGTTTTTGATACTATTGAGCAATTTTATCTTTGGTTAAATACGCCTTCTTTTGCTTTAGGAAATTTAAAACCAGCCGAACTTTTAAAAGATTCTTATGGTAAAGAATTGGTTATGGATGAGCTTAACAGAATAGATCAAGGTGTTTTTGCATAATGAAAGTTTTTAGACTATCGAAAAAAAAATATGTTGAAGAATTGAGTGGAAAAGGCGCTTCAAAATCTGGAAATAGGTGGAATTCCAAAGGAACTGAAATCATTTACACAGCCGAAAGTAGAGCTTTAGCAATGTCTGAAATTTTAGTTCATTTATCATTGGCAACGTTACCAAAAGATTTTGTGATGATAACAATCCAAATTCCTGATTCATTAAAAATTAAAGAAATCGACTTTAAATTACTTCCTGAAAACTGGAATCATCATCCTCCAAACAGTACAACTCAAAAAATGGGAGATTCTTTTATTGATTCAAGAGATTATTGCATATTAAAAGTTCCATCAGCAGTTGTTCAGGGAGATTTTAATTATTTATTGAATCCATATCATAAAGATTTTAAAAAAATTAAAATCATACAAACTGCTGATTTTCCATTTGATAGAAGGATTTTTAAATAGGAGGTATTTTACATCAAAACATTTTTTATATTTACGATTCAATTAACTTATTATTCTTTTTAGTTGTTATGAATTGTAAAAATTGTAATCATAATTTAGAAATTGATGCTCATTTTTGTAGCAATTGTGGTGCAAAAGTGGTGACTAGAAGAATAACCTTTAAAGCTTTACTTGTTGAGGTTTTTATAAATGTATTTGGGTTTGATAGTAAATTCTTTTTAACCCTGAGAAAAGTTGCGCTTGAACCTCACAAAGTTGTTGATGAATTTTTAAGCGGCATTCGCAATCGTTACATGAATCCTTTTGCTTTTTTGGCAGTGGGTGCAGCAATTTCTTTGTTGGTTTTTAATTATTTTGAAGAAGATTTTAAAAGAGTGAATTCTGAGATTAATGCAAGCCAAATAGCAACTTATAAAGAAAAAGCCTCTTTGGATATTTCTAAATTAGAAGGACTTTCTGAAAAAGAAATTCAAAAACTAGAAATTGAAAAGAAAGGAGCTCAAATGCAATTAAAATTTATGGATGGCATGATGGGTTTTATGCTCCGTTATTACAATTTATTGTCTTTTATATTTATTTTGTTTTATGCCCTTTTGAGTAAATGGACCTATTGGAAACCACACAATTTTGGGGAACATGTCATCATCAATGCCTATTTTTTTGGTTATACCATTTTCCTTTCCTTGATTTTATTTTTTCTAGCATTAGCAATACATCCTTCAATTTATACCTACAGTATTTTTTTGTATATTATTTTTTACATGTTTGCTTTTGGTAAACTTTATGAACTTTCTTTAGGAAAAAATATTTTAAAATTACTTCGTTTTTTAGCAGGTTTGCTAATTTTACTGTTATTTTCTGTAATTGTAGGTTTGCTTATTGGAATAGCGATTGCTTATTTTGGATTGATATAAAATTTATTATCCTTTGAATTTAACAGGCAAATGCACAACTTTTTTTGTTTCAAAAAAAGGTTCGTCAAAATAATTGGTTAAATCGTAAATCGTAGCTGACGTATATTTTTGCAATTCTTCTGTTAAATCTCCTCCTTTTAAATATAAAATACCATTTTTAAGTTCATGGTTTTGCTTTTTTGCAATTTTTCCTTTTGTCCAATGAACAAAAGTTTCCATTTGGGCTACTGCTCTACTCACTATAAAATCATAGGTATCTTTTACTTCTTCAACTCTGCAATTGGAAGTTTTTACGTTTTTCAATCCCAAACCTGCAAGGACTTCATCTACAACTTTTATTTTTTTTCCAATAGCATCTACCAAATGAAAATGCGTTTTTGGAAATAAAATCGCTAATGGAATTCCAGGAAATCCACCACCTGTACCAACATCCATCACTTTTGCATTGGGTTGAAAATTCATCACTTTTGCAATTCCTAGCGAGTGCAACACATGACGCAAATACAATTCGTCAATATCTTTTCTAGAAACAACATTGATTTTAAGATTCCAATCTTGGTATAACTCTTGCAATTTATCAAACTGATATTGTTGATTATCAGTTAAATCTGTAAAATATTTTTGAATGATTTCCATAAAAAAGTTTGGTAAGCAAAAATAGTTAATATTTAAAAACAATTCCTAAGAAATTTGTTCGTTTTTTAGTCATAGATATTTCAAAAACCTTATTTTTGTAACTTAAATTTTTTTAATGAGTACTATAAACTTTTCAAGAGTAGACAACGCAAAATTTTTCAGAACTTTAAATAAAAGAGTAAACGATTATTTTAAAGAAAACAATTTAAAAAGAACTGGAAACTGGAAATTATACAGCAAAGCAATCATCATGTTTATGCTTTTCTTAGTTCCTTTTATAATAGTATTAACGGTTTCAATGCCACAATGGACAATGATTTTATTGATGATTGTCACTGGAATTGGAATGGCAGGAGTTGGCATGAATGTGATGCATGATAGCAATCACGAATCTTTTTCGAGCAAAAAATGGGTGAATAAATTGATGGGAAGTAGCATTTATATTTTGGCTGGGAACGTATATAATTGGAAAGTGCAACACAATGTTTTGCATCATACTTTTACCAACGTTAAAGATCATGATGAAGATATTGATGCTGGAAGGATTATCCGTTTTTCTCAACATTCTAGATGGTTAAAAATTCACAAAATTCAAAAATATTATTCTATTTTTTTATACGGATTATTGACAATTAATTGGGCTATAACCACTGATATTAAGCAGATGCACAATTATTTGAAACGCAAACTTTCGTATGGAGATTTTCCAAATCCAGCAACTGAGTGGACTAAATTGGTGATTTCAAAACTGATTTATTATTCACTTTGGATTGTGTTGCCTATCGCAGTTTTAGAAATTGCTTGGTGGAAAGTGTTGATTGGCTTTTTTGTGATGCATTATACAGCAGGAATGATTTTGAGTTTGGTATTTCAATTGGCACATATTGTTCCAAATACAACCATGCCAATTCCTGATAAGGACGGAAATTTAGAACACACTTGGGCAATTCATCAATTATATACAACTTCTAACTTTGCACCTAGCAATTGGTTGGTAAATTTTTATACTGGAGGATTAAATCATCAAGTTGAACATCATATTTTTCCACACATTTCTCATGTTCATTATGACAAATTGGCTACAATTGTCAAAGAAACTGCAAAGGAATTTAATTTGCCCTATAATGAGTATGAAACCATGCGCAAAGCCATTATTGAGCATTTTAAACACTTAGGAGTTTTAGGGAAAAATCCAGAATTAGCATAATCAAATTAAAGTTTTTTAGAAAAATGTCACATCCATTATCGGACAGAATTAACAGTTTGCCTGTTTCTGAAACATTAGCAATGGCCGCTAAGGCAAGAGAATTAAGAGCAGAAGGAAAAGATATTATAGGATTAAGTTTGGGCGAACCAGATTTCAACACTCCTGATTTTATCAAAGATGCAGCTATTGAAGCCATTCATCAAAATTACAATTCTTATTCACCAGTTGATGGTTATATGGATTTAAAAGAAGCAATTTGCGTAAAGTTTAAGCGAGATAATAACTTAATTTACAAACCAAATCAAGTTGTTGTTTCAACAGGAGCAAAACAATCAATCGCAAATGTTTCACAAGTTTTATTGAATCCAGGTGATGAAATTATTTTACCAACACCCTATTGGGTAAGCTATTCAGCAATTGCAACTTTGTGTGAAGCCACTTCTATTGAAGTTCCCTCAACAATTGAAACGAATTTTAAAATAACGCCTCAGCAATTAGAAGATGTTATTACACCAAAAACAAAAATGGTGTTTTTTAATTCGCCAAATAATCCAAGTGGAATAATTTATACAGAACAAGAATATAGAGCATTTGCTGCGGTCTTAGAAAAATATCCACGAATATTTATCTTGTCAGATGAAATTTATGAACACATCAATTATGGTGAGAAACCATTCAGTTTTGCCGCGATTGAAAATATGTACGACAGAACAATTACAGTAAATGGTTTGGCAAAAGCATTTGCTATGACAGGTTGGAGAATTGGTTATATTGGCGCTCCAGAATGGATTGCAAAAGCATGTACGAAAATGCAAGGACAAATCACCTCCGGAACTAATTGTATTGCACAAAGAGCTGCTATTACTGCCGTTTTAGCACCTGTTGAAAAAATACAATACATGGTTGACGAGTTTAAAACACGTAGAGATATTATGGTTGGTTTGTTAAGAGAAATTGACGGATTCAAAGTAAATGTTCCTGAAGGTGCATTTTATGTTTTTCCTGATGTTTCTGCTTTTTTTGGAAAAATAATAGATGGATATCAAATTCAAAATGCAGGTGATTTCTCAATGTTTTTATTAGAAAAAGCGAATGTTGCTACTGTAAGTGGTGAAGCTTTTGGTGCTGCTAATTGCATTAGATTGTCTTATGCAGCATCAGAAAGTCAGATTAGAGAAGCTATTAAAAGAATCAAAATGGTTGTTAACTAGCGATTCCTAAAATCAATATTTAAAAAATCTCTTAGGTGACAATGAGTTTTTTTTTGAATTTTAAACAAAAAAAATCACATCGGAAAAGATGTGATTTTTTTAATTTTAATTTGTTTGGGAGTTTTAATCCACATTATCGTGCAAAAAAGAGTTATTTGATTTTAAACTTAAATCGTTGTTGTCTTTTTTCAAAGTAGTTTCATTTTTGCTTACAGATGTATTTATTCCTATGTCTAAACCATTTCTTAAATAGGCTGGTTGACGTTCAATTTCGTCAATATTTTTGTTTAATTGGTCATTAAATTTGTGGTTAAAACTTTTCATTTTGTTCCTTCTATCGTCAGCTTTTTTTACCAATTCATTGATAGTTAAACTCAAAGGTGAAATTTCTTCGCTTTCTGTTTCAATTTGATTGATATCTTGGGTTTTGTATGTTTTTAAAGTAAATCTCAAATCATCATCTTCAACCACTTTTATTGGAGTAATATTTGAGCTTTTGGAAATAGTTGGTTTTACATCAAAATCTTCTAAAACATATCTTTTAAATGAGATTTCTTGAGCACCCAAAACTTCAATTTCATGGATATTTCTCTTTGTTTCTGACTGTTTTACAACTTCTTGTTCTGACTTAATTTCTGTGAAAGAGTTTAGTGGTAAATCAAATATTAAATCTGCCTGAATTTGAGTGTTTTGTTTTTCTGCAACAATTTCTTTTTTTGGAATTTCTTTAATAATAAAATCATCATCATTATTATTTTCTAATTCAATTTCTTCATACAAAACCTCGGTTTCGGCAATGATTTTAGAAGTTTGAATTAAGTCTGATTTTGTTGAATGATTTTCAAAATCATCATCTAGAACATACGTTATTTTGTTATTATTTACTGAAATATTTGGTTCGTTTAAAGCAGGAGTTTTGATGATTGTAGTTTCGCCAAAATTATAAGTCGCTTTTTGTTCATCCTCCAAAATGTGGATAATTTTTTTTGCTTCGGTATTTGTAATTGAACTTTGTTGATCGGGTGCAAATCCAGTCGCAACAATCGTAATTGCAATTGATTCTCCTAATTCATCATCTTCTCCAATACCCATAATAATATTTGCGTCATAACCAGCTTCTGATTGAATGTGTTCATTGATTTCTCCAATTTCATCTATTGTAACTTCTGATGTTCCAGAAACAATCAACAACAATACATTTTTGGCGCCAGTAATTTTATTGTCGTTTAGTAATGGGGAATCTAATGCTTTTATGATGGCATTTTTTGCCCTGTTTTTTCCTTCTTCTTTAGCAGAGCCCATTATGGCCGTTCCGCTATTTGATAGCACAGTCTTTGCATCGTGTAAATCAATATTTTGCTTGTAATGATGCGTTATTACTTCTGCAATTCCTCTTGATGCAGTTGATAATACTTCATCGGCTTTTGAAAAACCAGCTTTAAAACCAAGATTTCCATACACTTCACGCAGCTTGTTATTATTGATAACAATTAACGAATCCACATTTTTTCGCAATTGATCAATCCCGATTTGAGCTTGATTTGTGCGCATTCTACCTTCAAATTCGAATGGCATCGTAACAATTCCTACTGTCAAAATATCCATGTCTTTCGCAATTTTAGCGATGATTGGAGCAGCACCTGTTCCTGTTCCACCACCCATTCCTGCTGTGATAAATACCATTTTTGTTTGGGTATTTAACATATCTTGAATTTCTGCAATGCTTTCTTTTGCTGCTTGTGCTCCAATTTCTGGATTTGCACCTGCACCTAACCCTGAGGTTAAATTGGCTCCCAGTTGTATTTTATTTGGGACAGGACTGTTCTCAAGTGCTTGTGAATCTGTATTACAGATTACAAAGTCTACTCCTTTAATGTTTTGGGTAAACATGTGGTTTACAGCATTACTTCCACCACCGCCAACACCAATTACTTTGATGGTGTTTGACTGTGTTTTAGGCATGTCAAATAAAATGTTATCAAATTCTGCGCTCATAATAACGTATTTACTTTTAGTTTTAATTGTTGATTTTTTTTGAAATTTTTATAGTTAGGCTTATTCTGCGTTGTCTAAAAAATCTTTAATTTTATCTGTGAATTTTTCTAAAAAATTCTTCATTCTTGGTTTTGGATTTTCCTGTGCTTTTGTTTCGGTTGGTGTTTCAGGAATATTTTCAGGAGCAACTGTTGTGGTTGTAATTGATGTTTTTTCAAGAACGGGTTTAATTACTACCTCTACAATGGGTTCAGAGGTAGCTACTTTTAAACCTTCATACAGCAAACCAATAGCAGTTGCGTAAGCAGGACTTGATAATGCATCATCAGATTCACCAGCCAAATGTTCATTTGGATAGCCAATTCTCACATCCATTCCTGTGATATATTCAACTAATTGTCTCAGATGTTTCAATTGAGCACCACCACCAGTCAATACAATTCCTGCGATTAATTTTCCTTTGGTGGTTTCGTGTCCGTAATTTTTTATCTCAAGAAATACATATTCTATGATCTCTTGCACTCTCGCATGAATAATTTTAGAAAGATTTTTTAGCGAAATTTCTTTGGGCTCTCTGCCTCTTAATCCAGGAATTGAAACGATTTCTGTTTCTTTATTTTCTCCCGGCCAAGCCGAGCCAAATTTTATTTTTAGTAATTCTGCTTGTTTTTCGATAATTGAACAACCTTCTTTTATATCTTCTGTAATTACATTACCTCCAAAAGGAATTACTGCTGTGTGTCTTATAATTCCGTCTTTGAAAATTGCTAAATCTGTTGTTCCACCCCCAATATCAATCAATGCCACACCTGCTTCTTTTTCTTCGTTACTCAATACTGCTGAAGCTGATGCTAAAGGTTCTAAAGTTATTTGACTCAAGTTTAAACCTGCACTTTTTACACATCTTCCAATATTTCTGATAGATGAAACTTGACCCACTACCACATGAAAATTTGCCTCTAAACGACCACCATACATTCCTCTTGGCTCTTTAATGTCAGCTTGAGAATCTACTTTAAATTCTTGCGGCAACACATGAATGATTTCTTCCCCAGGAAGCATCACCAATTTATGAACTTGATTTACAAGATTTTCAATATCATCATCGTTAATTACTTCATCAGCATTTTCTCTAGTGATATAATCACTGTGATGCAAACTGCGAATATGTTGTCCTGCAATTCCAACAACAACATTTTCAATCTTCATTCCTGAAATGCCTTCAGCCTCTTCAACCGCTTGTTGAATAGATTGTATTGTTTGGGTGATGTTGCTAACAACACCTCTTTTTACACCCAAACTTTTTGCTTTTCCAGTACCAATAACTTCAATTTTGCCGTATTCATTTTTACGACCGATCATGGCAACAATTTTGGTAGTACCAATGTCTAAACCAACAGCTATTTTATTGTTTCCCATCCTGATTTATTTTGTGCACACAACTTGGTTGTGATATTTTACATTTATAATTTTATAATTTTGAATCGTTTTATCCCTAAATGTGTTGTTATAAAACGCTTTTAACTTTTTAAACTTCGTATCAATTTCGGTTAAATTCCCAAAATCAATTTTATAATCTCCACTTCTTATCGCAAATTGCACTTCACCATCCTCTAATTTCTCAATACCAACAATCTCTTTTTGCAAAAAATTATCCTCCAATATAATGCGTATTAATGGCATTAATTCTTTTATTTCGTACTCTTTTTCTGCCCCAGAAACTAGCATAACTCTAGCAGAAAAATGATCCGATAATGGGATCTTTATGCCTTGTTTATCAACATAATAAGAACTATCTTTATCAACAATTCTTGCTATTGCTGTGCGCTGTTTCACCACTGTTTTTAATTCTCCATGAATGGTCAAAAAAACAGAAACCTTTTCTATGTATGGGTTTTTAGAAATGTATCTTTCCAAACCGTATAAATTTAAACTAGATTTCGCTAGGTTTTTTACGGTTTCATTATTTTGTATTAACAATTTATTAACCATTGATTGATTTAAAAAATCACTTGTTCCTTCTTGTATTTTGATATCAATTTCTTGTATTTTTTTTTGTTGATTTCTAGTAGTCGAAAAACTATATAAAAAGCCAACACTTATTATCAAGCACAAAAAAAGTAGGTATTTTAAAAATTTTTTAAATCTCATTTTTGGATGAATTTAAAATTTGATTTGTAACATCTGTAATCATCACTCCAATATCTCCAGCTCCTAACATAGCAACAACTTTAGAAGAAGACTGTTGAATGTCTTTTAAAAGTGTTTTTTTGTGCGTCAATTTTTTGTTTTTATTTTCAATTTTATTCAACAACCAAGTAGCATCAATTCCTGGAATTGGCAATTCTCTAGCAGGATAAATATCTAACAATAATATTTCATCAAATTTTGAGAGTGATGCTGCAAAATCATCTGCAAAATCTCTAGTTCTGGTAAATAAATGTGGTTGAAAAACAACCATTACTTTTTCTAACGGATACATTTCTCTAATAGCATTTTCAACTGCGGAAATTTCTGTTGGATGATGTGCATAATCATCAATCAAAACAAAATCAGGTGTTTTAATCTTGTATGTAAAACGTCTTTTTACGCCTTTAAAAGTTCTTAAACTATCTTTGATTTCATCCAACGAAATCCCAAAAACATCAGCCATTGCTAGGGCTGCTAAAGCATTCATTACGTTGTGTTTACCGGGCAAATGGAATTCAATGTTTTCAATTTCAGAAATTGGAGTTTTTACATCAAAGATATATTTTCCACTGTCAATTTTCAGATTGAAAGCCATATAATCTGCTCTTTCATTTACGGCATATGTGAGTCCATTTAAAGGCAGTCCTTTCGCAAAAATCAAAGTTTCAGAAACTTGTTGAGAAAACGCAACAAACGATTCTTGCAAAGCCGTAACTTCTTTATAAATATCCAAATGATCAGCGTCCATTGAAGTTATGCAAGCAATATTGGGATGTAATTGAAGGAAAGAACGGTCAAATTCATCTGCTTCAACCACGCAAATTTTGTCTTCGCCCAACAATAAATTCGAATCGTAATTTTCTGAAATTCCACCTAAAAATGAAGTCGCATTGACTTTCGTCATTATGTGACCTAAAATGGCAGAAGTAGTTGTTTTACCATGAGTCCCTGCAACAGCTAAGCAAAAAGTATTTTTTGAAATCATTCCCAAAACTTTTGCTCTTTTCAAAACATTGAAATTATTTTCTTCAAAATAAACTAGTTCAGATTGATTGTTTGGAATCGCTGGCGTAAAAATCACCAATGTTTTTTCTTTATTTAAAAACGAAATTGGAATGTTTTTACTATCATCATCAAAATGGATTTCGACACCCAAAGCTTCTAAATCAGTTGTAATTTGTGAAGGTGTTCTGTCATATCCAGCCACATTTTTTCCCAGTGCTACAAAATATCTGGCAATGGCACTCATGCCAATGCCACCAATTCCAACAAAGAAAACGTTATGTATGCTGTTTATATTCATCTTTTTATGAGTTTTTCAATTTCGTTTACAATATCAGTTGTTGCTGTTGGCAATGCTAATTCTTTGATGTTTTCTGACAAATGTTCCTGTTTTCCTTTGTCTTTCAAAAGTGTTTCAAAAACAATTTGAAATGTCCCTAAATCTTCTTCTTTCAACAAAATTGCCCCATGTTTATCAGCAATTGATTTGGCATTTTTGGTTTGATGATCTTCTGCCACATTTGGTGATGGAATGAAAATTACAGGTTTTCCTACAATGCACAATTCTGAGACTGAACTTGCACCAGACCTTGAAATTATGATATTTGAAGCAGCATAAGCCAAGTCCATTCTGTTTATAAATTGATGAACTTGCACATCTTCGGGCGAGTTATATTTTTTAAATTCATCAAAATACAGTTTTCCACATTGCCAAATCAATTGTATGTTTTGTTTTTTAAAAAATGCTAAATTCATTTCAACCAATTGATTTATTTTTCTTGCGCCCAAACTTCCTCCCAGGACCAAAACTGTTTTTTTTGAGGTGTCTAATTGAAAAAAATGAAGAGATTCGCTCACTTTTGTATGGATTGTTAATAAATCTTGACGCACTGGATTGCCAGTTTTTATAATTTTTGAAGCAGGAAAAAAGCGTTCTAGATTGTCATAAGCCACACAAATTTTTGTTGCTTTTTTTGCAAGATATTTGTTGGTAATTCCGGGAAATGAATTTTGTTCTTGAATTAACGTTGGAATTCCTTTTCTGTTGGCCATAATCAATGTTGGTCCGCTTGCGAACCCACCAGTTCCAATCGCAATATCAGGTTTAAAAGTGTCAATAATTCTTTTTGCTCTCCACAAACTGCTCATCAACTTGAAAGGAAATGAAAGATTGCTTGCTAATTGTTTTCTTTGAATTCCTGAAATCCAAAGACCTTTTATTTCGAAACCTGCTTGTGGAATTTTTTCCATTTCCATTTTATCTTTGGCTCCCACAAATAAAAAATTTGCATCAGGAAAACGCACTTTTATCTCATTTGCAATCGCAATTGCAGGATAAATGTGACCTCCTGTACCACCTCCAGAAATTAAAATATTAAACGGTTTCATTTAAAATATCTAAGGGATTATCATCTAAAATATCTTCTTCAGAAGCTTCTTTTGAAGCGCTTACGCTTAAAATCATTCCAATTGCGAAACATGTCATCCAAATTGAAGTTCCTCCACTACTTATTAATGGCAAAGTTTGTCCTGTAACAGGAAATAAACTTGTGGCAACTGCCATGTTTATAAACGCCTGAAAAATAATTGGAATTCCTACGCCAACCACTAATAAAGTTCCGAAAATGGTAGTCGTTTTTCTGATGACCACAAAAAATCGAAAGAATAATAGAAAATAAGTAAACAGTACAAAAACGCCACCAATCAAACCATATTCTTCGGCAATAATTGCAAAAATAAAATCGGAAGTTGATTGAGGTAAAAAGTTTTTTTGCACACTTTTTCCAGGGCCAACTCCAAATAATCCTCCAGTTGCAATCGCAATTTTTGCTTTTTCTACTTGATATGCCTCTTTGCCATTTTTATTGGAAAAATTTTCAATTCGACTTTGCCAAGTTTGCACCCTGTTTGGCATTACATCAGGAAAAGCTTTTGCAATGAGTAAAAAAAATACCATTGAAATCATGCCAATTCCAACAATAATTCCCAAGTGTTTGATAGGATATCCACCCACAAAACACAACATTAAAATCATTACAAAAATAATAGCTGTTGTAGAGAAATTAGCAGGTAAAATCAATACTAAAACCAATGCAATTGGCAACCAAAGTTGAAAAATACTTTCTTTAAAAATGATTTCTTTTTCTTTTTTTTTCGCCAAATATCTTGCTACATAAACCATCAAAATCAAACCAGCTAAAGTGGAAGTTTGAAAACCAATTCCTACAATTGGAATTTGAATCCACCTGCTTGCATTTGATCCATCAATAGTGGTTCCTTGAGATAAAGTGTAGATTAAGAGCAGTATAACTATCGGTAACATCAATACTGATCCTGCAGAAAAATATCTATAAGGAATTTTATGAACACCATAAATGATTGCAAAACCCATCATTAACAACATGATGTGTTTTAATAAATGTCCCAAAGTTGATCCTTTTCCGATGACATAAACCAAATTTGTACTGGCACTATACACGGGCATAAACGAGCAAATTGCCAAAATCGCAACGATTGCCCAAATGCCTTTATCTCCTTGTATGTGTTTAAATATGGTTTTCAAAATTTTTTTTTTATAAATTTTTGACAGCATTTTTAAATTGATTGCCTCTATCTTCATAATTTTCGAACAAATCAAAACTTGCACAAGCAGGAGACAATAAAACAACATCACCTTTTTCTGATAATTTCTGTGCAACCTTCACAGCCTCTTCTGCACCAGCAGTTTCTACAATCGTGTCAACAAAGTCACCAAAAGTGTTTATAATCTTTTCATTATCAATTCCTAAACAAACAATAGCACGTACCTTTTCTCTTACCAAAGCCAATAATTCACTATAATCATTTCCTTTATCAACGCCACCAACAATCCAAACTGTTGTTTTGTTCATACATTCTAGTGCGTAATAAACCGAATTTATATTGGTAGCTTTTGAGTCATTGATATAATCCACTTCTTTTATTTTTGCGACAAATTCTAAGCGATGTTCAACTCCCTCAAAATCCTCTAAACTTTCTTTAATAAATTGTTTTCTTACTTTTAATAACTGTGCTGCCATTGTTGCAGCCATCGCATTTTTTGTGTTGTGTTTTCCTTTCAATGATAGACTTGTTAATGGCATGGTAAAAATCTCTTTTTGTATGTTGGTTGTTAATGTATTGTCTTTTATATATGCTCCAAATTCGAGTTCTTTTTCTATCGAAAATGGAACCAATGTTGCTTTCGGTTTGTTTGTTTGAAGCCAATTATTAATCGTTTCATTATCAGCGTCATAAATAAAATAATCATTTGCTGTTTGGTTTTTTATAATTCTAAATTTCGAAGCTATATATTTGTTAAAATCATTTTCATATCTGTCTAAGTGATCAGGAGTAATATTTGTTAAAATTGCTATATGACTGTTAAATTTTTCAATACCATCCAATTGAAAACTACTCAACTCTAACACGTAATTTTCAAAGCCATTTTCGGCAACCAATTGTGCAAAACTTTTTCCGATATTTCCGCCCATAGCAACATTCAATCCTGCTTTTTTCAGGATATGATTCGTGAGCATTGTTGTGGTTGTTTTTCCATTTGAGCCTGTTATTCCGACGATAGTTGCATTGGTAAATTGAGCAGCGAATTCAATTTCCGAGACCACTGAAATTCCTCTTTCAATTAGTTTTTTCACTATTAAAACTTTGTCAGGAATCCCGGGACTTTTTATGACCACATCTGCTGTAAAAATTTTGTTTTCTGTATGTTGATTTTCTTCAAAATCAATTTCGTGATGTAAAAGAACTTTTTTGTATTTATCAGCAATTTTTTGACTGTCAGATACAAAAACATCATAGCTTTTTTGCTTTCCTAAAATTGCCGTTCCAACGCCACTTTCTCCTCCCCCTAAGACCACCAATCTTTTCAAATTATCTTAATTTTAAAGTTACTATTGAAAAAACCGCTAATAAAATTCCTACAATCCAAAAACGAACTACAATCTTACTTTCATGATATTGCAATTTTTGATAATGATGATGTAAAGGTGACATTTTGAAAATGCGTCTTCCTTCACCAAACTTTTTTCTGGTGTATTTAAACCAAGAAACTTGCATGATTACAGAAAGATTTTCAATCACAAAAATACCAGCCAAAACAGGAAGCAACAATTCTTTTCGAACAGCAATTGCAATCACAGCAATAATTCCACCAATTGTTAGACTCCCAGTATCACCCATAAAAACTTGTGCTGGATAGGTATTGTACCACAAAAATCCAATCAAAGCTCCTGCAAATGCAAGGATAAAAACGGTCATTTCTCCCGAATTTGGAATGTACATCACATCCAAATAATCTGCGAAAATAATATTCCCAGAAACCCACGCAAAAATGGCTAGAGTGATGACAATAATGGCTGATGACCCTGCAGCTAAACCATCTATTCCATCAGTTAAATTGGCACCATTTGAAATGCCTGTAACTATAAAAACAGTAATAAAAATAAATATAATCCAACCAAACTCTTTAAAATCATCTCCTAAAAAACGCAAAGCATCTGCATAATCTAATTCATTATTTTTTAAAAAAGGAACTGTTGTTTTGGTTGATTTATGTGCTTCTCCAAAAACGACTCTTTTCCCATTTTCAATTTGAATTTGTTGAGAAATAGGTAATTTTTCTTTGATGGTAATATTGTTATTAAAATATAACATGAAGCCTACAAAAAGTCCTAAACCAATTTGTCCTAAAACTTTAAACTTTCCTTTTAATCCTTCTTTATTCTTTTTAAAAACTTTGATATAATCATCTAAAAAACCAATAAAACCCATCCAAAGTGTGGTCACCAGCAACAAAATCACGTAAATATTGTCCAATTTTGCTAATAAAATAACAGGAATTAACGTTGCAAAAATGATGATAATTCCCCCCATTGTGGGTGTTCCAGATTTTTGTTGCTGACCTTCTAATCCTAAATCTCTAATGGTTTCTCCAACTTGTTGTTTTCTCAAAAAGTTGATGATTCTTTTTCCATAGATTGCAGAAATCAATAAAGATAAAATGAACGCTGCTGCAGCTCTAAAAGTGATGAATTGAAAAACACCTGCACCAGGAATATTAAATTGACTATCTAAATATTGGAATAAATAATATAACATTTTAGTTCTTTTTTAGTTGATTAAAACAATTTGTTATCTCTTCTAAATCATCAAAATAAGAGCGAATTCCATTGACTTCTTGATAGTTTTCATGCCCTTTTCCAGCGATTAATATGATGTCTCCTTGTTTTGCGAATTTGCAAGCTGTTTTGATAGCTTGTTTTCTATCTAAAACTGAGAGTGTTTTTTTATAATTTTCTGATGAAACCCCAACTTCCATTTCATCAATAATTGTTTGTGGATTTTCAGATCTTGGATTGTCAGCAGTAAAAATTGCTTGGGTACTTAATTGAGATGCAATGTGTGCCATTTTTGGTCTTTTGGTTACATCTCTATCACCCCCACAACCAACTACAGTTATCACTTTTTCATTTCCGGTTCTGATGTCATTAATGGTTTCTAAAACGTTTTTTAGTGCATCAGGTGTGTGCGCATAATCAATAATTGCAATCACTTGATTTTCAGAAACGACATATTGAAAACGACCGCTCACACTTTCTAACTGACTTAAAATTGTTAGAATTTCTAATTTTTCTAATCCTAATAATTCAGCTGTTGCTGCAATTGCTACTAAATTATAGGTATTGAATTCACCAATTAATTTGGTCCAAACTTCAGTTCCATTGATATTTATTAAGGTTCCTGAAAATTGTTTTTCAAGAATTTTTGCTTTAAAATCTGCCAACGTTTTTAAAGCATAGGTTTTTTTGATGGCTTGTGTGTTTTGCAACATTACTTGACCATTTTTATCATCGATATTTGTCAAAGCAAAAGCTGTTTTTGGCAATGAGTCAAAAAAAGATTTTTTTACATCTCTATAATTCGCAAATGTTTTGTGATAATCTAAATGATCATGAGTTAAGTTGGTAAAAATTCCTCCTGCAAAAGCTAATCCTTCCGTTCTTTTTTGATGAATTCCGTGCGAACTCACCTCCATAAAACAATAATCAACCTCATCATTCACCATTTTCGATAAATAAAAATTGATAGAAACAGAATCTGGAGTGGTGTGTGTTGCTTTAAATTCAGTTTCATCAACCAAAATCTTTACGGTTGATAATAGCCCAACTTTGTATCCTGCTTTTTTAAATAATTGATATAAAAGTGACGCAACTGTTGTTTTTCCATTGGTGCCTGTTACGCCCACAAGTGCTAATTTTGAAGAAGGATTTTCATAAAAATTTGCTGCCATGATTGCCAACGCAACTTGAGAGTCTTCAACTTTTACATACGTACAATTTTCCTTTTTTTCTGACGGAATATCTTCGCAAATAATAGCAATTGCACCCAAAGAAATCGCTTTTTCAATGTACAGATGCCCATCAACAGAAACGCCTTTTAAAGCGATAAAAACGTCATTTTTTTTAACATTTCTTGAATCGAAAATTAACTGATTTATAGACAAATCAGTCACGCCAAAGATTTCTTTGATGGCAACTTTATACAATATGTCCTTTAAATTTTTCAGTTTATAATAATTTTAAATTGATGGTATTTCCTTTGATTAATTTTTCGCCACTCTTGATAGACTGATTTTTTACTTTTCCAATTCCAGATATTTTTACTTTCAAACCAATATTTTCAAGCAACGAAACAGCGTCCATTCCTGCCATGCCTTCAACATTTGGTACCAAATCATGGTTTGATTTTAGCATTTTTTGATAATTTTTATATTCATTATCAATAGATGAAAACGCCACAAAATCATTCACAGACTGATGATCAATGGGAGTCGTGGTGTAAATTTTTTGAGCAATTTCCTTAAAAATTGGCGCGGCAACTGTTGCTCCATAATATCCCTTACTTTTATCTGGTTCGTGAACTACTACTATGCACGAATACTTTGGATTTTCTACTGGAAAAAACCCAACAAATGAAGCTACATAACGCTCTTTAGAATAATGGCCACTTACATGCTCACCATTTTCATCTTTATGAGCTGAAATATATTTTTTTGCAGTACCTGTTTTGCCTGCCATTGAAAAATTGGGTGAATAAATATTATGTGCAGTTCCTTTCACGACTACATTTTGCATCACTTTTTTTAGCTTTTTCAGGGTTTCATCAGATGCTATTTTTGGATTTACAATTTCAGTATTGAATACTTTTACTGTTTTGTTTTGCCTTCTTAATTCTCTAACAAAATGAGGTTTCACCATGATTCCATTATTGGCAACTGCGTTATAAAACATCAATGTTTGCATTGGCGTAATTGAAATTCCATAACCCCAAGACATCCATTCTAGTGAAATTTTATTCCAACGATTTTTATCATTTGGATTGGGAACATAAGGCATTCCTTCCCCTTTTATCTGAAAGCCAATAGGTTTTGTAAATCCGTATTTTTCGATTTTATCATAAAATTTCTGAGGATTATTGTCATAATGTTCTCTAATTAACTTTACAATTCCAACATTAGATGAAGCCTCAAAAACCCTAGCTGCTGAAATTTTTCCATAACCACCTCTTTTTGAATCTTCTATTTTTGAGCCGTTGATGAACATTATTCCATTTCCTGTATCAACTACTGTTGAGGTGTCAATAACTTTGTCGTCTAAAGCGGCCATCAAACTTGCCAATTTGAACGTTGAACCAGGTTCATGACTTTCCCAAATAGCATAATTTCTTTTCTCGAAATAAGTTCCTTCCGATGATTTTCCGAGGTTAGAAATTGCTCTGACTTCACCAGTTTTGGTTTCCATAACTACTGCACAACCATGATTTGCATTTAATTTTTCGAGTTGAGCCTGCAAAGCATGGTGTGTAATATCCTGAATATTTACATCAATTGTTGTAATTACATCATGACCATCAATAGGTTCTTTTTCGTTGACATCAGAAATAGGTTTCCATTGATTTTTAGCTATTTTTTGTTTCCAACGCAATCCGTTTTCACCCTGCATAAAATCGGCAAATGCCCCTTCGATTCCTGCTTCACCACGAAAATCATCATAACCAATTGTTCTTTCGGCAATTTTTCCTATTGGGTGGGCTCGAAATGTTTTTTGTTCAGCTATAAATCCGCCTTTATAAACGCCCAATTTGAAAATCGGAAATTCTTTCATCACCAAGTAATCATTGTAGCCAATATTTCTTGCAATCAACAAATACCTGTTTTTTGATTTTTTTGCCGCTTTTAACTTTAATAAATAATGAGCGGCAGATTTGCCTAGCATTTTTGATAATTCTTTTGACAAGGCAACAACATTTTTCTCAAATTCAATTTCTTCAACAGCAACAACATCCATCCTAATAGTGAATTTAGACATTGAAGTAGCCAACAAGTTTCCGTCAACCGCATAAATATTTCCTTTGTTGGCATAAACTGTATCTTGTCTAATCGTTAATTCAGTGGCCAATGCTTTGTATTTTTCACCTTCAATAAATTGAATATCAATAAGTTTATAAATAATTGCCACAAAAAAAATGGCCATAAAAATAGCTATCAAATAGAATTTTGTTAATAAGCTCTTTTTTTGAATTGACACTTATGTTATTTTTTTTGAGTTACTATTATCTTTTTTGGAGGTGTTTCTGAGGGTTTTAAACCAATTTCTATAGCTCTTTCTCTGATGTTAGATTCCATTTTTATTTGCATTAAAATGGTTTCTGTATCGATGTATTCTGCTCTTAATTCTCGTTTTCTTTTATTTAATTCGGATATTTTTATCACTTTTTTGTCAGCTCTGTGTGCACTCGAAATCATAATTAATACCAGTGCTACTACAAAAATGATAATACGCCAATTTTTAAAAGCCGACTCATCTGTCAAAAAACTTCCTCTCAAAAAATCGTACAAATTTTTATTACTCATTTTAGACTTATTTATTCAAAGTTGCAATTCTTAATTTTGCACTTCTTGCCCTGTTATTTTGTTTGATTTCTTCTTTGGATGGCACAATTAATTGTCCCACTTTTTTTAACGGAATGTTTGAATTTCCGAAAACATCTTTTTCTGGTTCGCCCGAAAACATTCCAGAAATGATAAATCTTTTCACCAATCTATCTTCTAAAGAATGATAAGAAATGATGCTTAATCGTCCGTTTTTGTTTAGTAAATTAGGGGTTTGATTTAAAAATTCTTTTAAAGATTCTAATTCTTCATTCACTTCAATCCGGAAAGATTGATAAATTTGAGCCAATATTTTATGTTCAACAGCTTTTGGTAAATATTTTTCCAATATTTTTTTTAGCTGAAAACTTGTTTCGATTTTTTCTTTTTGACGCTCCTCAACAATCGTTTTTGCGATGTTTTTAGAGTTTCTTAATTCTCCATACAAAAACAATATTTCAGCCAATTTTTCTTCTGAATATTTGTTAATAACTTCCTTTGCCGAAATTTTTGATTTTTGGTTCATTCTCATGTCCAAATCGCCGTCAAAACGTGTTGAAAAACCTCTTGAAGCCTCATCAAATTGATGAGAAGAAACGCCTAAATCAGCCAAAATTCCATCTACTTTTTTGATACCATGAAAACGTAAATACCTTGAAATAAATCTAAAATTTTCTGCAATCAATATAAATCTTGAATCATCAATCGTATTTTGCAAAGCATCTGCATCTTGATCAAAAGCGAACAATTTTCCATTTTCACCCAATTGATTTAGGATTTCTTTGGAATGACCACCACCACCAAAAGTAACATCAACGTAAATACCATCTTTCTTGATGGCCAACGCATTGACACTTTCTAGCAGTAAAACTGGATTATGATAGCTCATCTGTAGTTTTATTTCCCATTACTTCTTCAGCCAAATTTGCAAAATCTTGGGCAGTTTCATCAATCGCTTTTTCATAATTGATTTTGTCCCAAATCTCAATGATATTCACTGAAGACGCCATCACAACATCTTTTTTGATATTCGCAAAATCACACAATTCTTTAGGAATCAAAATTCTTCCAGTTGCATCCATTTCAACGACTTTTACACCCGCAGTAAATCGTCTAATAAAATCGTTATTTTTCTTTACAAACTGATTCAATTTACCGATTTTTTCCATCATCAAATTCCATTCATTCATTGTGTACAGTTCCAAACAAGGTTGAAAAACAGCTCTTTTAATCACAAAACCATCTTCAGAAAAAGGCATTAATTGCTTTTTGAAAGCGGATGAAATCATCACTCTTCCTTTAGCTTCAGCCTTGCATTCGTATGTTCCTATGAAATGTATCACCTATAAAATGAATTTAGTTTCAAAAATAGATAAATTTTACCACTTTTTACCACTTTTTACCACATTGTTAATAAATATTTATACTTTGCTCTATTTTAAAGGAAATTATACCTGTTGAAAACCTTGTTCATTGAAATTTGAAAACTGTTTGTATCTAATAAAAAAAAACTACATTTGCGAAAATTGAAACCAAACGAATCTCAATGACTGATAAGTTAAAAACGGAAGGAAAGTTTACATACGTAGAAGCTGGAGAAGGTCCTGCAATCATTGTTTTACACGGATTAATGGGAGCATTAAGCAATTTTGAAGCAACTTTTAATTATTTTTCAAACAATGGTTATAAAGTTTTAATTCCTGAGTTACCTCTTTACACATTGCCTCTTTTAAAAACGAATGTTAAAAATTTAACATTATTTTTAAAATCTTTTATGACTTATAAGAAGATTGATAGTGCTATTCTTTTAGGAAATTCATTAGGGGGTCACATAGGTCTTTATTTCACAAAACAATTTCCAGAGAAAGTGACTGCCTTGGTGCTGACAGGAAGTTCTGGGTTGTATGAAAAAGCCATGGGAGATAGTTTTCCAAAAAGAGGAAACTATGAATATATTGAGCAAAAAGCAAGGGCAGTTTTTTATGATCCTGCTGTGGCAACCAAAGAAATGGTTGATGGCGTTTATGAAATTGTAAACAATAGAGCTACCGTTTTGAAAACTTTGGCAATTGCAAAAAGTGCAATTCGTCACAATATGGCCAACGATTTACCAAAAATGACCCAACCAACTTGTATTATTTGGGGTAAACAAGATGCAGTGACACCACCAGAAGTTGCCGAAGATTTTAAAAAATTATTGCCAAATGCTGATTTATTTTGGATTGACAAATGTGGTCATGCCGCAATGATGGAACAACCAGAACAATTCAATAAGTTTCTGCATGAGTGGTTAATCTCAAGAAAAATATAGCTTTACAAAAAATAGTAGCTTAAAACTTGCTATCATGAAAATAAAATCTGCAGAATTTGTGATGAGCAATAGCAATGTAATCAATGCTCCAAAAGAACGAATTCCTGAATATGCCTTTATTGGGCGTTCGAATGTTGGAAAATCGTCGTTGATTAACATGCTCATGGAACGCAAAGATTTGGCGAAAACATCAGGAAAACCTGGAAAAACACAACTGATTAATCATTTTAAAATAAACGATGAATGGTTTTTGGTGGATTTACCAGGGTATGGATATGCTCAGACTTCTAAAAAAAAGCGTACCATTTTTCAATATTTCATCGAAAATTATTTTAGAGAACGAGAACAATTGCTTTGCACTTTTGTGTTGATTGATTCTAGACACGATCCACAAAAAATTGACTTGGAATTCATGCAGTTTTTAGGTGAAATTCAAGTTCCTTTTTGTATTGCTTTTACAAAATCGGATAAGTTGAGCAGTGCAAAACTCGACAAGCAAATCACCTCCTATAAAAAAGAATTATTGAATTTTTGGGAACCTTTGCCAACTTCATTTATCACTTCATCAGAAACTGGTTTGGGCAAAAAAGAATTTTTAGATTTTATTGACAACATCAATAAAAATATGGAAAAAGAGTTAAAATAATCTCCATGCATTCCACTAAAAATAACTTATTAGTCCTTTACGAGGACAATCATATCATCATTGTCAATAAACGAGCTGGAGATATTACACAAGGAGATAAAACGGGCGATATGCCTTTAAGTGAGGTTGTCAAAGATTATTTGAAAGACAAATATCATAAAGAGGGGAATGTTTTTTTGGGTGTTGTGCATCGTTTAGATAGGCCAACTTCTGGTGTGATTATTTTTGCAAAAACCTCGAAATCTTTAGAAAGATTGAACAAAATGTTGCGTGACAAGGAAATTCAAAAAACGTATTGGGCAGTTGTTAAAAATCATCCAGAAAAAGAAACTGGAACTTTGATTAATTTTCTAAAAAAAAATCCTGTAAACAATAAATCTGCGGTTTATAGCAAAGAAGTTGAAGGTTCAAAAAAAGCGGTTTTGCATTATAAAGTTGTACAGAAATTTGACAATTATTCTTTGTTGGAAATCGACCTAGAAACTGGCAGACATCATCAAATTCGTTCTCAATTGGCAGCCATTGGTTTTCCGATAAAAGGTGATGTTAAATATGGTTTTTCCAGAACAAACAAAGATGCAAGTATTCATTTACACGCCCGAAAAATTGAGTTTGTGCATCCCGTCTCAAAAGAGTTGATTTCAATAATTGCTCCAACTCCTGATGAAGTAATTTGGAACGAATGCAACTAATTTAGTATCTTTCGTTTTATTTATTGATTATGAAAGCTTTAAAATATTTTTCAATACTGATTTTACCTCTTGTAGTATGGATTTCTTTCACAAATAAAGGTTGGATTACGCATTTACCAGCAATTGTTTTTTTCGGATTTGTGCCTCTTTTGGAGTTTTTTATCAGCCCAAATAAAAATAATTTTACCAAAGAAGAAGAGCAAGAAGAAAAAGAAAACAAATTATATACCTATCTCTTATACTTGACTTTACCTATTCAAATTGGGTTTTTAATCTTCTTTTTTTATGTCATTCAAGAACCATTAACGATCTCAGAATTCTTTGGTAGAATCTTTGGAATGGGCATTATGTGTGGTGTTATCGGCATCAATGTTGGACATGAATTGGGTCACAGAAACAATCGTTTTGACGAATTTATTGGTGAGATTTTACTGTTTACTTCACTCAACACACACTTTTTACCTTATCACAATGGGGGTCATCATTTCAACGTGGCAACACCAGAAGATGCAGCAACTGCAAGGAAAAACGAGCTTGTATTTACTTTCTGGATTCGATCACATTTTTCAAGTTATGCAGAAGCATGGAAATTGGAAAACAACAGAATGCGTCAAGAAAATCGTCATTGGTTGCATCCTCAAAACAGAATGGTGATTTATACGATTTGCAATGTGTTGTTACTTTTATTGATTTTTTTAACCTTCGGAAAATTTGTGATGCTGTGTTTTGTTGGAGCTGCAGTTTCAGGAATTATTTTGTTAGAAACTGTCAATTATATTGAACATTATGGAATGTTGAGAACTAAAAATGAACATGGGAGGTATGAAAAAGTAAAAAGAAATCATTCTTGGAATTCCGATCATCAAATAGGACAAATTTTATTGTTCAATTTATCACGACATTCAGACCATCATTATAATGGTAGCAAGCATTATCAATTGTTGAAAACTTTGCCAGAAAGTCCGCAAATGCCCACAGGCTATCCAGGAATGATGTTGTTAGCAATTTTTCCTCCTTTATGGTTTTGGGTGATGAATAAGAGAATTTTGAATTAAAAATTACGAATTACGAATTAATTTTTTAAACTTAAACAGTTATGAATCAAGAAAAAACAGTTTCAGAAGCGATTAATTTTAGACGTTCTGTAAGAGTGTATGATGCAGAAAAACCTATTGATAAAAATGTTGTTAGAAAATGTTTAGAACAAGCGAGTTTGGCGCCAAATAGTAGTAATATGCAATTATGGGAATTTTATCACATCACTTCCAAAGACATTATTGCCCAAATTGCACCTTTTTGTTTCAATCAAAATGCGGCGAAAACAGCACAACAATTGGTGGTTTTTGTAACTCGAAAAGATTTATGGAAAAAACGAGCCAAAGCAAATTTGGGTTTTATCGATAAAACTTTTGGCGCAAACAATCCAAAATCTGAACAAAAAAATAGAGAAAAAGTTGCCAGAAATTATTACGGAAAACTCATTCCTTTTACTTACACTGATTTTTTCGGAATTTTAGGATGTTTAAAATACATCATTTTTTCAATTGTTGGAATTTTCAGACCCATTTATAGAGAAGTTCGCAACAGTGACATGCGAATTGTAGCGCACAAAACCTGTGGTTTGGCGGCTCAAAACTTCATGATTTCAATGGCTGCAATCAATTATGACACTTGTCCAATGGAAGGTTCTGATACTTGGCGTGTAAAAAATCTATTGGGTTTGCCTTTTGGCGCAGAAATCAATATGATTGTTTCTTGCGGCATTAGAAAACCTGAAGGTGTTTATGGTGAGCGTCTTCGAATTCCTTTTGAAGAAGTTTATAGGGAGGTTTAAGGATTTAAAATCTTAATTTTTTTAAGCTTGAATTGCATACCTTTAAATGTATAGTGTATTTGTTAAGAGAAATTTTTAAAATAATTTAAATTATTTTTGCCTAAAATTTTAAAAACCATGAACATTGAATATTTACAACAAGAAATTGATACAATCATATCATCAACAATACAAAGAGAAGAAAAACTTCAGGCCATTTGTGATGTTTTAGAAAATCAAATTTCCTATTATGATTGGGTTGGTTTTTATTTTAAAAATGGAGATAAAAATGAGTTGAAGTTAGCGCAATTTACTGGCGAACCAACTGAACATACAATTATTCCTTTTGGAAAGGGAATTTGTGGTCAGGTAGCCGTGAGCAATCAAAATTTTGTGGTGCAAGATGTTTCTGCTCAAGACAATTATATTTCTTGCGGCTGGAAAGTGAAATCAGAAATTGTGATTCCTATTTTTGTTGAAGGAAAAAATATTGGTCAATTAGACATTGATTCTCATACCGTAAATCCGTTTTCGAAAAATGATGAGGAATTATTGGAATCTATTTGTAAAAAAGTAGCGACTTTATTTTCATGACTTTTATTGTAAATTATTTGAATCATTTAATACTACCTTCTATTGTGTTTCATTGCTTGATTGTGTAATTTTGCAAAATTAATAAAATAAAAAATGAGTACTTCAAAACAAATCAAATCTGCCTTAATTTCAGTTTTCCATAAAGATGGATTGGCACCAATTGTAGAAAAATTAAACGAATTAAACGTTATAATTTATTCTACAGGAGGCACAGAAAAATTCATCAACGAACTAGGAATTGATGTAATTCCGGTTGAAGATGTCACTTCATATCCTTCCATTTTAGGAGGAAGAGTAAAAACTTTGCACCCAAAAATTTTTGGTGGAATTCTCAATAGACAAGACCACAAAGGCGATATTGCTGAAATGACAGCGTATGAAATTCCGCAGATTGATCTGGTAATTGTCGATTTATATCCCTTTGAAAAAACAGTTGCTTCAGGAGCTTCCGAAGATGAAATTGTTGAGAAAATTGATATTGGAGGCATTTCATTAATTAGAGCAGCTGCAAAAAACTTTAAAGACACTTTTATTGTTTCATCAATGGAGCAATATGAAGAGTTTTTACAAATTATTTCCGAAAATAAGGGTGTCACAACTTTAGCTCAAAGAAAAAAGTTTGCAACAAAATCATTCAATATTTCATCACATTATGACACTGCAATTTTCAATTATTTTAATGAAGATGAAGTTGTTTTTAAAATAAGCGAGCAAAAATCGCAAGTGTTGCGTTATGGAGAAAATCCACATCAAAAAGGATATTTCTTTGGAGATTTAGATTCTATGTTTGATAAAATCCATGGAAAAGAATTGAGTTATAACAATTTGTTAGATGTTGATGCTGCCGTTAATTTGATGTTAGAATTTAAAGGAGAAGCACCCACTTTTGCTATTTTAAAACACAACAATGCTTGTGGATTTGCGCAAAGAAAAACCTTAAAAGAAGCCTATGTTGATGCTTTAGCAGGAGATCCAGTCTCTGCCTTTGGCGGAATTTTAATTGCAAATACCACTATTGATGCCGCAACAGCTCAAGAAATCAATGATTTATTTTGTGAAGTGGTGATTGCTCCAAATTACACTGATGATGCATTGGAAATAATAAAATCAAAGAAAAACAGAATCATTTTAGTTCAAAAAGAGGTCAAATTACCAACGCAATTGGTTAGAACTTCATTGAATGGACTTTTGGTTCAAGATAAAGATTTTATTACGGATGTTGAAGAACATTTTAATTATGTAACCCTCAAAAAACCATCTGAATCTGAAATTGAAGATTTGTTATTTGCGTCAAAGTTATGTAAAAATACAAAATCAAATACGATTGTTTTGGTGAAAAACAAGCAACTTTTGGCAAGTGGAACTGGACAAACAAGCAGAGTTGATGCGCTAAACCAAGCCATTGAAAAAGCAAAAAACTTCGGATTTGATTTGAACGGTTCAGTCATGGCAAGTGATGCATTTTTTCCTTTTCCAGATTGTGTGGAGATTGCTGACAAAGCAGGTATCAAAAGTGTGATACAACCCGGAGGTTCTATTAAAGATCAATTGAGTATTGATTATTGCAATGCTCACAAAGTGTCTATGGTAACTACAGGAACAAGACATTTTAAACATTAAAAAAATTAATGCACTAAACAGATTTTATTTAGTAGTTTTGTGAAAATACACATTATTTAAAATAACAAACATATTTATGGGTTTTTTCGATTTCATGACTGAAGATATTGCCATTGATTTGGGAACTGCAAACACATTAATCATTCACAATGGTAAAGTAGTTATTGACAGTCCATCAATCGTAGCAAGAAATAGAATTACGGGTAAAATAATTGCTATTGGTCATGAAGCAAGCTTGATGCAAGGAAAAACCCACGAAAACATTAAAACTATTCGTCCATTGAAAGATGGGGTAATTGCTGATTTTCAAGCATCTGAAGAGATGATTAAAGAATTTGTAAAACAAATCCCTTCAATCAAGAAGAAATTATTTCCACCAGCTCTGCGAATGGTGATTTGCATTCCATCAGGAATTACAGAAGTTGAAAAACGTGCCGTAAGGGATTCTGCAAAACACATGAACGCTAAAGAAATTTATTTAATTTATGAGCCAATAGCAGCAGCAATTGGGGTTGGGATTGATATTATGGAACCAAAAGGAAACATGATTATTGATATTGGTGGAGGAACTACAGAAATAGCAGTGATTGCTTTGGGAGGTATCGTTTGTGATCAATCAGTAAAAGTTGCAGGGGATTTATTTACCAACGATATCATGTATTATATGAGAACTCAACACAATCTTCATGTAGGGGAAACCACTGCCGAAAAAATAAAAATTCAAGTGGGTGCAGCTACAGAAGATTTGGATACTCCACCAGAGGAAATGTTGGTTCAAGGAAGAGATTTGTTGAGTGGAAAACCAAAACAAGTTAAAATTTCGTTTCGTGAAATTGCTAAAGCATTAGACAAATCAATCCTTAGAATCGAAGATGCTGTGATGGAAACGTTATCAAAAACGCCACCAGAATTGGCAGCAGATATCTATAATACAGGTATTTATTTAGCTGGAGGAGGTTCAATGTTGAGAGGTTTAGACAAGCGATTATCTCGCAAAACAGATTTGCCAGTATATGTTACTGAAGATCCATTAAGAGCTGTTGTTCGTGGAACAGGAGTGGCTTTAAAAGAACTTATAAAGTACAAAAATGTACTGATGAACTAGCCTTTAAATTCTAACAATGCAACAACTGATTTTTTTTATTCAGCGGTTTAAATATTTTTTGTTTTTCATATTGTTAGAATGTTTAGCATTTGGTCTTACAATTACAAATCTTAGTTTTCATAAGAGTAAATTTGTTAATTCTACAAATTCATTAGTAGCTGGTTTATATTCTCAGAAATCAAAAATAACGGCTTATTTTCGATTAAAATCTGAAATTGAAATTTTAGTTGCCGAAAATGTGCGATTAAAAAATCTGCTAGAAAAAAGAAATTTAGCAGTAATAATCAAAGACTCTACAGTGGTTGATACTGTAAAATATTTTCAAAAATATACCTTTACAGCTGGTAAAGTCATCAATAATAATTTTGACAAAGAGTTTAATTTTTTGACTTTAGATATTGGAAAAAATCAAGGAATTGACAAAGAAATGGCAGTTGTGAATAGCAATGGAATTGTTGGAATCATTGATTATACCAATAATAAATATGCCAGAGTTCAGTCAATTTTAAATAGAAATAGCCGAATCAACGCACGACTAAGAAATACCAACTATTTTGGCTCTTTGGATTGGGATGGAAGTGATTATAAAACAGTTCAATTGCTTGATATTCCTAGACAAGCACCCCTGAGAATTGGTGATACTATCGAAACCGGAGGAAAATCAGCGATTTTTCCTGAAGGAATTTTTATAGGAAGAGTCTCAAAAATAAATAGAGGAAACTCAGCTGATAACAGAGTTACCATAACTCTTTTTAATGATATGAGCAATCTTGGTGTAGTATATGTAATTAAAAATTTTGAAAGAGATGAGATTAGAAAATTAGAAAATTTAGAGAATGAATAAACCCTTTAGGCTATTTTTTTTATTTTTCTTCTTGTTATTTTTACAAGTTTTTGTGCTGAATAATATTTTGTTGTTTGGTTCCATAAATCCTTATTTATATATTATATTCGTTTTTTTATATCCTTTAAAAGAAAATAAGATTCAGCTATTATTTTTTTCTTTTTTATTGGGATTACTTATTGATTTTTTTTCAGATACGGGTGGTGTTCACGCTTTCGCAATCACTTTTATTGCTTATTTAAGATTATTTTTCGTAAAGGTTTATTTCAGAAAATTAGCGCTTGATTATCCATTTTTTAAACTTCAATCTGAATCTTTTGGAAAAAGATTTAACTATGTTGTATCGCTTACAGTTATTCATCACTTGTTATTTTTTTTGCTAATAAACTTTAGCTTTTATAATTTATTTAATGTACTGACTAATACATTTTTTTCGAGTATTTTTACACTAGTTTTATATTTTATAGGAACTACTATTTTTACAGAAAACGAATAATGCAAAAAAGTTTTTTACTCTATTTTTTAATTTCCCTTGTAGGAATTATTCTTCTTGGAAGACTTTTTCAGTTACAAATTGTTAAAGGGGTTGCTTTTGATCCCGTCAGAAATGCTTCAATAAAAATTCAATATGACTATCCTGAGCGTGGTTATATTTACGATCGAAATGGGCGTCTCTTGGTGGCAAATCAGGTTTCTTATGACGTAATGGTGCAACCAAATCAGGTAAAAGTATTAGATACAATTGAATTTTGTAAACTTTTAAAAATAGAAAAAGAGGGTTTTATTATACGATTTAAAAGAGCTGAAAATTATGCTCCCTACTTACCGTCAGTTTTTTTAAAACAACTGGCAAAAGAAGACTTTGCTTACTTACAAGAAAAATTGCATAAATACAACGGATTTTATATTCAAAAAAGAATTATTAGAGATTATCCAATTAATGCAGCAGCCAATGTTTTGGGATATATTGGTGAAGTAAATGAAGAAAAAGCAAGAAACAGCAATGATTATGAACAAGGAGAGTTAGAAGGAAAAGAAGGGGTTGAAAGACAATATGAAACGCTTTTAAGAGGTGTAAAAGGAAAAAAATATTTTAATAGAAACCGTTTTAATAAGGTTACAGGTTCCTACAAAAATGGACTGATGGATACGCTACCTGAAAGTGGGAAAGATTTAACGTTAACAATTGATATAGAGTTGCAATTATATGCACAACAATTAATGAACGGAAAACGTGGTGGAATTGTCGCAATAGAACCTTCTACTGGCGAAATTTTAGCACTCGTTACCTCTCCTTCTTATGATCCAAATATGTTGGTAGGAAGAGATCGTTCAAAAAACTCCACAATTTTGATGGATCCTAACAACCCAGAAAAGCCAACTTATGACAGGGCTTTATTGGCATCTTATCCTCCTGGTTCGCCCTTTAAAATGATGAATGCATTGATTGCATTACAGGAAAAAGTAATCACCACCGAAACTACTTTTAGATGTTATGGAGGTTATAGATATGGAAATAAAGCCAACAATTTTATGAAATGTCACTGTGGAATTTTTGACTCACCAATTGCTTTAAAAACTGCAATTGCAAGGTCTTGCAATAGTTATTTTTCAAATACCTATAAAAAAATTATCGAGAAGAAGAGAAAACCTAGTCAGGGTTTAGATAATTGGAATAAACACATAACTAGCTTTGGATTAGGAAGTTATCTTGGTGTTGACTTGCCTTCTGGTTCTCCTGGAATGATACCAGATGGGAAATATTATGATGACCTTTATAAACATAGATGGAGTGCTTCTACGAATATTTCTAATGCTATTGGACAAGGAGAAATAGCAACAACGCCTATTCAATTGGCAAACTTTACTGCTGCCATCGCAAACAGAGGTTTTTTTTATACACCACATGTTGTTAAAAAAATCGATTTAAAACCAATTAAAAATCCAGATTTCATCATTAAAAAACAAACTACCGTAAACAGCGAATATTTTGAGCCAGTTGTTGAAGCAATGCACGAAGTTTTTAAAACAGGAACAGGAAGATGGAGTCAAGTGAATGGCATTGAAATTTGTGGTAAAACCGGAACTTCAGAAAACTTTGTGAGAATAAATGGCTACAAACAACAATTAGTAGATCATTCTATTTTGGTAGCATTTGCACCCAAAGAAAATCCAAAAATTGCCTTGGCTGTTTTTGTTGAAAATGGTGGTTATGGCTCTACAATTGCTGCTCCAATAACAAGTTTGATTATTGAAAAATACTTAAACGGAAGTATCTCAGAAGAAAATAAACATAGAGAAAAAACAATTCTTAACATGAGTTTACAAGATATTTATAATTTATATAAGCCTAAAAAACAAAAAATTGCGTCAAGAAAAGAATAATATTTTTGCGGGAATTGATTGGATTCTTGTCTTTTTTTATGTTATTTTTGTAGGGTTTGGATGGCTCAATATTTACGCTACCTCAAAAACAGATGAAGATACTCAAATATTCGATTTTACAACCAAATATGGGAAGCAATTACTTTGGGTTGGATTAAGTATTCCTTTAATCGTCTTTATTTTGTTTTTTAATTCAAAGTTTTATGAGCGATATGCGAGTATTTTTTATTTGATTGCAATAGTTTTATTGTTGCTTTTATTCCCTTTTGGAAAAGAAATAAATGGTGCAAAAGCATGGTTTAATTTTGGTTCAATGAGTTTGCAACCTGCCGAGTTTGTGAAAGCTTTTACATCTCTTGCAATAGCAAAATTGTTAAGTGATAGACAGTACAACCTAAAGCTAGTCAAGAATCAAATAAAGGCTTTTATTGTAGTTTTTTTTCCTGCAATTTTAATTATTCTTCAACCAGACCCTGGGTCTGCTTTGATTTATCTGTCGTTTTTTCTTGTTCTGAATAGAGAAGGATTAACGCTAAATTATATAATATTTGGGGTTTTAAGTATCTCATTATTTATACTCACAATTTTATTTGGAACAGAAATTATGCTTATTTGGCTATTTTCTATTTTAACTCTAATAGTGATTTATTTGATTTTTAAAGGAGGAAAAAGATTGATTAGATTCAATTGGCATAAAATTTTAATCACCTATTTAATGGTTGGTTTATTCATTTATGGTACAGGATTCGTTTATGAAAATGTTTTTAAACAACATCACAGAGATCGTTTTGAGGTTTTACTTGGAATGAAAATAGACACAAAAAATATTGGATATAACTCTTATCAATCGGAATTAACGATTAGCTCTGGTGGATTTTTTGGAAAAGGTTTTTTAAACGGTGATATTACCCGAGGTAATTTTGTCCCAGAACAACACACTGACTATATTTTTAGTACTGTTGGTGAAGAATGGGGTTTTTTGGGAAGTGCATTAGTAATTATTATATTTATGTTGATGATTGCAAGAATCATTTACCTTTCTGAAACACATGCCAATAAATTTGGCAGGATTTATGGATATGGGGTAGCTTCAATACTTTTTTTCCATGTAACTGTAAATATAGGAATGGTTGTTGGACTACTCCCAACTGTTGGAATTCCGCTACCTTTTTTTAGCTATGGAGGTTCATCATTATGGGGATTTACGATTTTATTATTCATTTTTATAAGATTAGATGCTCATAAAAATTATGACTGGTAATTGTTACTGCAACAAGGAATTAATGATTTAGAGAATTAATTAGACGTCATTGATTTTTCAATTTAAAATAGCATGAATTAAAAAATACAACAAAAAAAAAGCTCTGAATTTTCAGAGCTTTTATATTAATAAAATTAAAAAAGAATTACAAAGCAGCTACGTGCTTCATTAATTTAGATTTTAAATTTGCAGCTTTATTTTTATGAATGATATTTTTCTTAGCCAATTTATCTAGCATTGAAATAACGTTTACTAATTTTCCTTCAGCTTCAGTTTTATCTTCTAAAATACGCAAATCTCTCACAGCATTTCTAGCTGTTTTATGTTGATATTTGTTACGTAACTTTTTAGCTTCGTTACTTCTGATTCTTTTTAATGCTGACTTATGATTTGCCATATTTTTGTTTTCTTAGTTCTTATTTAAAACTTTGTAGTCCGTACGGGAATCGAACCCGTGTTACCAGGATGAAAACCTGGCGTCCTAACCCCTAGACGAACGGACCATCACAATTTCATATCCCTCAATTGCGGATGCAAATATACAACGTTTTTAAAATCCTACAATTATTTTTTAAAAAATTTTAAAAAATTAATATGCTTTCGCAAATAGCACTCTTTTTGCAGATGCTTTCCCACTAAAAACGCAAGTTCCAGCCTCTTCTTTCACGTCATTTGGAATACATCTAATCGTGGCTTTTGTCAATTCTTTTATTTTTTCTTCGGTTTCGGGTGTTCCATCCCAATGAGCAGCAATAAATCCACCTTTATTTTCAATCACATTTTTGAACTCTTCAAATGAATTTACTTCTGTAATTTGATTATTTCTAAAATCTAAAGCGCTTTTAAATAAATTATTTTGAATTTTTTCTAACAATTCAACGACAAAATCAATCAAAATATCTTGAGAAATATTTTCTTTTTTTAAAGTATCTCTTCTTGCAACTTCAACAGTGTTATTTTGCAAATCACGACTTCCCATGGCTATCCTAACTGGAACTCCTTTTAATTCATATTCTGCGAATTTAGCACCCGGTCTTAAAGTGTCTCTGTCATCATATTTTACTGAAATTCCTTTTGAACGCAATGTTTTTACAATCATATTGATTTTTTCTGACAATAAAACCAATTCTTCTTCTCCTTTATATATAGGTACAATCACCACTTGGATTGGTGCTAATTTTGGAGGCAAAACCAATCCGAAATCATCTGAATGTGTCATAATCAAACCACCAATCAAACGTGTGGAGACGCCCCAAGAAGTTGCCCAAACATATTCTTGTTTTCCTTCTTTGGTAGTGAACTTTACATCAAAAGCTTGTGCAAAATTTTGCCCTAGAAAATGACTTGTTCCAGCTTGCAATGCTTTTCCATCTTGCATTAAAGCCTCAATAGTATAGGTGTCTTCTGCGCCTGCAAAACGCTCGCTGTCAGATTTTACGCCTTTAATTACTGGCATAGCCATAAATTCTTCCGCAAAAGTCGCATAAACTGTTTGCATTTGTCGTGCTTCTGCAATTGCTTCACTTTTAGTAGCATGCGCTGTGTGACCTTCTTGCCATAAAAATTCGGATGTTCTTAAAAACAACCGAGTTCGCATTTCCCATCTCACTACATTTGCCCATTGATTGATTAATAATGGCAAGTCTCTGTAAGATTGAATCCATCCCTTATAGGTGCTCCAAATAATCGCTTCAGAAGTGGGTCTAACTATCAATTCTTCTTCGAGTTTTGCATCAGGATCAACTCGTAATTTTCCTGGTCTGTCTGGATCATTTTGCAATCGATAATGGGTGACAACTGCACATTCCTTGGCAAAACCTTCTGCATTTTTTTCTTCGGCTTCAAACAGGCTTTTTGGAACAAACAAAGGAAAATAAGCGTTTTGATGTCCTGTTTCTTTAAACATTTTATCCAATGCAGCTTGCATATTTTCCCAAATGGCATATCCATAAGGTTTGATAACCATACAGCCTCTAACTGATGAGTTTTCTGCCAAATCAGCTTTGACTACCAATTCATTATACCATTTTGAGTAATCTTGGGTTCTTTTTGTTAAATTCTTGCTCATATTCTTTACTTTGGCACAAATATTGTTAATTTTAGTTGTATAATTTTTGTTTAAAACGCTATTTTAAAACGGATACAAAACTACTATAAATTAGTCTTTTTACTGCAAAAATTATTTTTTAATCGTTACATTTATATAAAATCCAATATCATGAAACTACGAAATAAAATATTAAGTTTGCCTTCTTTTTTGGTTTTTGCAACTACTAATTTGATATTAGTTTCTTGTGGCACATATCAAAGTGTGTATAATGAAGATGGAATTTATGACAATTCTCGAAACGTTGAAAAAAGACAAGTAGTCATTGTTGAAAGAAATAATCGTAAAAATTATGAAGATAATTACTTTTCAAAAAAACTAGATAGTCTTGAAAGTATTGATAATAATGATATTTTTACAGATATAAATTCTTACAGCTCAAACAATAATTTTCCCAACAATGGCAATGATAATTATAACCAAAACGAACCTTGGGGTTATGAAGATAACAATGTTATTGTAAACGTAAACTTAATGAACGATCCTTATTGGGTTGGAAATGGTTTTGGTGTTTGGGGTTGGAATAATTGGGGTTGGAATAATTGGGGTTGGAACAATTGGGGTTGGAATAACTGGGGATGGAATAATTGGGCTTATGGAAATCCTTACTGGAATCCTTATGCTAATTATTGGGGTTGGAATGGCGGATTTTACAATCCTTACTTTTATGGTAATAATGGTTGGTATAACTATGGGTATAACAGAAATAACACTTACGGAAGAAGAAGCACAAACAATGCTTATGGACGAAGAGATGTTGACAATTTCACAAGAAATAGATCAACAACGAATAGGAGAGATGCTTACTACAACACTCAAAATTCGAATACAATAAGAAGAAGTTCTTCAAACAATCCAATTAGAAGAAGTTCAACAATTAGAGAAAATAACACAAATAATAATAGAACTATTAATAATAACAACTATTCAAGAAGAAACAACACTGATTCGAATAATAATTCTACCATCAGAAGGTCAACTTCAACGAATTCCAACAGTGGAAACACAACAAGATCATCTTCTAATGGAAGATCTTCAACTAACGGAAGAAGAGGAAATTAATTTTTAATTTTAAAAAGATAAAAGTTTAAAAAACATGAAATATTTTTTTGCAATAACGTTGATTTTTCTAACTATTTTTGCTTCAAACGGTCAATCTCTAGGATATCAGGATTTAGGAATTCTTTTCTCTCAAAATGACAATAATGGAACTGCGCGTTTTAATGCAATGGGTGGTGCTTTTGGGGCTTTAGGGGGAGATATTTCGAGTATAAATATCAATCCAGCAGGAATTTCAGTTTTCAATAACAGTTTGTTTTCTGGTAGTTTCAATGCTAGAAGTTCTGATATCACTTCCAATTATTATGGTAACAAATTAATCACTCAAGACCAATTTATCAACTTTTCGCAAGCAGGAGCTGTGTTGGTTTTTGACAGTTCTTACGCAGGTGACTGGGAAAAATTTGCAATGGGTTTCAATTATAGAATTACCAAAGATTTTAATGATGGTTTTTTTGCTCAAGGAAATAGTGGCGTAGCAACTTTTCAAGATTTTCCATTGGATATAAACAATCCAACTTTGCTCTATAATATCGCTGATGAACAGCGTTTTAACACTACTTATGGTGGTCAATTAAACGAATTTAATATTGCGTTTTCTTCTGTGTATCAAAATAAACTTCATGTGGGTTTAGGACTGAATTTTTATGACTTAAATTTCAATCAACGTTCAAATCTTACCGAGTTTAATAGCGATGCAAATGGCAATGAATTGGATGCCAATTTATACCAAGAAAATTTTACTGCAGGAACAGGTTTTTCAATAAATGCTGGTTTTATTTATAAATTAAATCAAAGTTTTCGTTTTGGGGTGTCTTACCAAACACCAACTTGGTTTTCAGAAATTATTGAAGATAGCAATATCGTAAATAATGATGGATTTTTCGGAGATACAGAAATTGCAGTAAGTGAAAATCAAAGTGTAATTTATGACAATACTTCTGGTGGATATTTTCCAACACAATCATTGATTTATAGACTAAAAACACCAAGCAAATTAATAGCAAGTACTGCATTTATTTTTGGCACTAGTGGTTTGTTGAGTTTTGATTATACAAACATGAATTATACAAGAACCAAACTTTCTGGAGCCGATTTTTCTCAAGAAAACCTTGCTTTTCAGAATGATTATGTAAATACTCACAATTTTTCATTAGGAACTGAATGGCGTTTTGATAAATTTAGTATCAGAGGTGGATATCGTTTTGAACAAAGTCCTGGAGCTTTTGCTATTGATTCTGATGATTTTAAAGAATATTCTTTAGGTGCAGGATACAATTTCGGAAGTTTCAAATTAGACTTTTCTTACAGAAATAGTAACAGAACTGCTGCCTATAATTTTTATTCAGGATTCAATGTAAATCCAACGAATTTAACGCTAGATAACAGAATATTTTCAGCAACAGTTTCTATTAATTTATAGAAATTTTAACGCTTTAAAAAAGACCTTGCACCAAAACATGCAAGGTCTTTTTTGTTGCAATTGAGTTTTTTGCCGTAATTTTGCGACTTATTTGAAAATTATGCAAAAGACGATTATTACCATACAAAATTCATCAAACGAAACAATTATAAAATTCAATAGCAATGTCTCATTAATCAATGCTGGAAGTTATGAATATGCCAATATTGACGAGGCAAAAAAATCGTCTTTGGCACAACAATTGTTTTATCTTCCTTTCGTTAAGAAAGTGTTTATCACCCCAAATTTTATTGCCATTCAACGTTATGATATTGTTGATTGGAGTGATGTTCAAGAAGAAGTTCGTGAGCAAATCGAAAATTATATCAATGAAGGAAATGTAGTTGTAAACGAAGAAAATGTATCTGCAAAAAAAGAAGCATTTGAAGTATATGCTGAAGTAACTCCAAATCCATCTGTGATGAAATTTGGTATCAATAAATCATTGACAGAAATTGATGTTGAATATAAAAATATTGATGAAGCAAGCAAATCTTCACCTTTGGCACTTGCTATTTTTTCTTTTCCTTTCGTAAAAGAAGTATTTATTTCTGACAATTATATCTCAATTACGAAATATAATATGGTTGAATGGAACGAAATTTTTGCAGAAATGAGAAGTTTTATCCGTGAATATTTGGCTGCGGGAAAACCTGTTTTTAAAGAAATTCCGACTCAAAAAATCTCATCAACTGAAAAAAATGAAATTCCAGTGTTAAAATTAGAAGGAATACCTGCTCAAATTGTCGATATCTTGGAGGAATATATCAAACCTGCTGTGGCTAGTGATGGTGGAAATATCGCTTTTCGTTCTTATGACGAAACCAATAAAGTAGTGAGTGTTGTGTTGCAAGGTGCTTGCAGTGGTTGTCCTTCATCAACGGCTACTTTGAAAAATGGCATTGAAAATTTATTAAAAGAAATGCTTCCAAATCACATCAATCAAGTTGTGGCAATTAACGGATAAAAATAGTATCAATGTCTGAAATTATCAAACCATATAAAAATTCATCAGTAGGAAAAAAAGAACAAGTTACCCAAATGTTTGATGCCATTTCAGGAAATTATGATGGATTAAACAGGGTGATTTCTCTGGGAATTGATATAAAATGGCGTAAAAAAGTAGTGGAAATCGTCAGCAGAAACAATCCAAAAGAAATTCTTGACATTGCTACTGGTACCGGAGATTTGGCGTTGATGATGGCAACTCTCAATCCTGATAAAATTACAGGTCTTGATATTTCAGTAGGAATGCTTGATGTGGGAAAACAAAAAATCAACAAAGCCAATTTGTCCGACAAAATCGAAATGATTGAAGGCGATTCAGAAGAAATGCCTTTCGAAAATAATACTTTTGATGCAATTACTGTTTCATTTGGTGTGAGAAATTTTGCAAATCTTGACAAAGGTATTAGAGAAATTGCCCGAGTTTTAAAACCAACAGGTGTTTTGGTAATTTTAGAAACTTCCAATCCAACAAAATTTCCTTTTAAACAAGGCTATAAAATTTTCACAAACGTATTCCTTCCAATCGTTGGAAAATTGTTTTCAAAAGACAAAGTTGCCTATTCTTATTTGTCAGAATCTGCAAATTCTTTTCCTTTTGGTGAGGCGTTTAACAATATTTTGAGAAAAAATGGGTTTAATGATGTAACGCATTTGCCTGTAACTTTTGGTGTGGCAACAATTTATACAGCTCGAAAATAAATATGGTGAAAAATAAGATTTTTTTAGGGTTCTTTTTCTTGATTTCAGTAGTGGTTTTTGCGCAAAGAGAACGTGTTGAAAACCTTCCTACTTTTGATCAAAGAAAACTACATTATGGGTTTTATTTGGGTTTGAATCAAAATGATTTCAAACTCAATCTAAGAAATAGTTCGATTGCAAATGCTGATATTACAGTTTCTCCTTCAGCCGGATTTAATGTTGGTTTGATTGCAGATTTGCGCTTTCACAAAAATCTAAATTTACGGTTTGAACCTGGTTTGGTAACCAATTCTAAAAAGATTTATTTCAATCATTTGGTGAATCCAAGAGACAGCGTTCGCGAAATTGGATCTACGTATTTGCATGTTCCTGTGTTGCTAAAATTTAGTACTGATCGTTATAAAAATATTCGTCCTTATGTGTTAGGTGGAATTTCTTATGATTACAATTTTTCAAGTAATGAAGCTAATCAAGATGACAATTCTTCGGGAGAATTTCGAATGAAAACCCATAATTTCATGTATGAAGTAGGTGTTGGAATTGATATTTATCTATATTTCTTTAAATTTTCACCTTCTATTCGTGGCGTTTTTGCTATAAATAATGAAGTGAAATACGATGATAATCCGAACAGTCAATGGACTTCTCCAATAAATTTTATGGGAACTCGTGGTGTTTTCTTAACTTTTGCTTTTGAATAATCCCTCCTACAAGGTTTTTAAAACCTTGTAGGTAAAAAAACTCATTGCACTCTTTTAAATTCGCTCAACAAAATAGCAGTTGCAGTGGCCACGTTCAAACTTTCAGTTTGTTGAATCTCTCCAAATCTAGGAATAGAAATTACCTGATTTGCATATTTTTTTATGGCTGGCGAAACGCCATTTGCCTCATTTCCCATCAATAAAATAGCTTCTTTTGGAAGATTTTTTTGATACACATTTTCACCTTTCATGTCTGCCATGAATATGGGTAATTTGGTTTGTGTTAAATAGGGTTCCAAGTCTAAATAGTCAATTGAAATTCTCGTTAACGAACCCATGCTTGCTTGCACCACTTTTGGATTGAAACAATCCACAGTATCTGTAGAGCAAATCAATTGCGAAATACCAAACCAATCGCAAAGACGAATAATCGTTCCTAAATTTCCTGGGTCATTAATACCATCCAAAACCACAATCAAGCCATTTTTTTGAATTGATTTTTTTACTGGAATTTTAAACAATGCCACCACTTTGTTGGGTGTTTTCAGGAAACTGATTTTTTTTAAATCGGTTTCTGAAATCCGAATTAATTTGTCGTCAAAATCATCACAAACAAAATCCTCAGTCGCAAAAATTGACTCCAATTCAAACGAAGAATGCAGCAATTCATGCACCACTTTTACACCCTCAGCAATAAATAATTGATGCTGAATTCGGTATTTTTTTTGAGATAAACTAGTGATGATTTTTAATTGATTTTTTGAGATGCTCATTAATTGATTGTAAATAAAAATAAACCGATGAAATATGTTATTTTTGACATGGTTTCAGTTGCTAAAATAATGAAAAAACGCTATTACTATATTTTATTGGTCATCTTTTTTGCCTCATGTAATTCAACCAAACATGTTACAGATGGTGAATTCATGCTTAAAGAAAACATTATTTTTATTGATAGTGTAAAATCTAAAAGTGGAAATTTAGAAAAATACATTCTTCAAAAACCCAACACTCGCTTGTTGACATTGCCTTTGGGATTGTATTTCTATAATTTAGGAAATCCAAATAAGCCAAAAACAGTTGCAGAATGGGCTCAGAAAAACCCAAAATCGTATCGATTTGTTAAAAGTATTTTTTCTGAAAAACAAAGTATTGCCTATGCAAATTCATTTATTAATTTGAATAATTGGTATTTAAAAAATGATGCTCCTGAGATTTTAAATGAACAAAAAACCAAAAAAACAGCAGATAATTTATGGGCATATTATAAAACACAGGGTTTTTTTGAATCGAAAGTAGATACTGTCGTCCAAAGAAATAACGATAAAAAAGCGTATGTAACGTATTATATTACCAGAGGAAATCCAACGATTTTAGATACAATCACTGTGAAAATTGCTTCAAAAGCCTTGGATTCTATTTATAAAAATTCAAAACACGAAAGTTTTTTAAAATCAGGAAGTCAATACAAAGACCAAAATTTCAGAGCTGAAGCAAGTAGCATTGTGAAATTGTATAGAAATAGTGGTATTTTTCATTTTTCTGAGGCTGCTTTGGGTTTTTATGTAGATTCAACAAGAACAGATTACAAAACTAATGTTGATTTTCTAATTTCCTCCAATAGATTATCAGAAGAAGATGGAAGTTACAAAGAAAAACCATATAAAGTTCATACAATCAAGGAGGTAACTGTTCATACAGATTATTCTTACATAAAAAGAAATGAAGAAATCAAGGATTCTACTACCTATAAAGGAATCAACTTTATGGCTTCTGATAAAATAAAATTCAATCCAAAGTACTTGTCACAGTCTATTTTTCTAAAACCCGGAGAAGTTTATAAAGACACCTTGAGAAATCTGACCAGAAATCATCTAAAATCTTTGCAAAATTTTAAATCTACAAGTTTACAATTCACCCCACTTTCTGAAACAAATGGCGATTTAAAAATGGATGTTTTTTTAACGCCTATGGAAAAGTACAACATGGGTCTTGAAACAGAAATTACCCATTCGAACATCAGAAATATTGGAACTTCTGCTAAGTTTTCCATCACCAATAGGAATGCTTTTAGAGGTGCAGAATTGTTAAAAATGTCAGTTTTAGGTTCGTGGTTCAATTCAAATAATGGTCCTGGTTGGGAATTGGGAGCTGATGTCTCTATAGAAATGCCAAGATTTGTAGCACCTTTTGGACTTGGAAAATTGGTTCCCAAAGAAATGTCACCAAGAACTTATTTTTCAATTGGGTCAAGTTTTCAAAAAAATATTGGATTGGACAGGCAAACATTTTCTTTCATGACCGATTATAGATGGCAATTTAACACCAAGAAAACCATTCAATTAGAGGTTTTAAATACGCAATACGTAAAAAACCTAAACGTTGATAGTTTTTTTGATATTTATAGCTCAGAGTTTTCAAGATTAAATGACATTGCCCAAATTTATCCCGGAGTTGCAGATGATTTGCCAACAGATGCAACCAAATACCAAGCAACTCTCAATTTCATGAAAACAGTTGAAGTCGATGCAGCGTTTCAAGCGTCTAATCCTACTGAATACAACACCGTTCTGAATATTCTAAATCGCTATAATATTGTTACTTCTGATTTCTTGATTCCAGTGATTGCTTATTCTTTTACGTTCAACAATCAATCAGATTTCAAGGACAAGAACTTTTCATTTTTTAAGGTCAGAGTTTCAAATTCTGGAAATATTCTTGGTCTTCTTTCCAATAAAAGAAATAGCAACAACAAAAAAACTTTTTTAAATATTCCATTGGCACAATATTTTAAAACGGATATTGAATACAAGAAATTTTGGGATGTTGGCAACAACAGCGTTTTTGCACTCAGAGGACTTTTGGGCGCAATTATCACCTATGACAATTCTGATATTCCATTTATCAGAAGTTATTTTGCTGGAGGTTCAAACGACATTAGAGCTTGGCAAACCTATGAATTAGGCCCTGGAAGAAGAAACACAGGTTTGGAATACAATACTGGAAGTTTTAAATTCTTGACAAGTGCTGAATATCGTTTTGATGTTTTTAGCATGTTAAAAGGGGCTATTTTTATGGATGCAGGAAATATTTGGGATATTTCCAATTCCAGTTTTGTGGATGATGATTCAAAATTTAAGAATTTATCATCACTCAAAAACATTGCAGTAGGAACTGGTTTTGGAGCGCGATTGGATTTTAATTTTTTAATCTTTCGTTTTGATGTCGGTTTTAAAACCTATGAACCTTATTTAAATGACAATAAATGGTTTAAAAATTATAATTTTGCAAATGCAGTTTATAATATCGGAATCAACTATCCATTCTAAAAGATATCGTTTTCGTTATTTTAAACCAAGTTTTCAGCTATAAAACGCTATATTTTTATTACTTTTGAAACATAACATCAATAAAAAAATCATGAGTCATACAATCAAACCTGGAGTTGCCACAGGAAAAGAAGTTCAAGCAATTTTTAAACTTGCCAAAGAAAAAGGATTTGCAATTCCTGCCGTAAACGTTATTGGATCAAGTACTATCAATGCTGTTTTGGAAACTGCAAAAGAATTAAATGCCCCCGTTATCATTCAATTTTCTAATGGAGGAGCACAATTTAATGCAGGAAAAGGATTATCCAACGAAAATCAAAAAGCTGCTATTGTTGGGGGAATTGCCGGTGCAAAACACATCCACGAATTGGCTGTTGCTTATGGCGTCACTGTAATTTTACATACAGACCACTGTGCAAAAAGTTTATTGCCCTGGATTGACGGATTGCTAGATGCTTCTGAAAAACATTTCGCTCAAACTGGCAAACCATTATTCAGCTCTCACATGATTGATTTGTCAGAAGAACCCATCAAAGAAAATATCGAAATCTGCAAAGAATACTTGACTAGAATGAGCAAAATGGGTATGACTCTCGAAATCGAGTTAGGAATTACTGGTGGTGAAGAAGATGGCGTTGATAACTCAGATGTTGATTCATCAAAATTATACACACAACCTGCAGAAGTTGCTTACGCTTATGAAGAATTATTGAAAGTTTCTCCACAGTTCACCATTGCTGCTGCTTTTGGTAACGTTCATGGCGTTTATAAACCAGGAAATGTGAAATTAACACCAAAAATCTTACGCAATTCACAAGAATACTTAACCAAAAATTACAATGTTCCTGAGAACACCATTGATTTTGTATTTCATGGAGGTTCAGGGTCAACTGTTGAAGAAATTAGAGAAGCTATTGGATATGGAGTAATCAAAATGAATATTGATACCGATTTACAATTTGCTTTCACAGAAGGCATCAGAGATTATATGCAAAAAATGGCTCCCTATTTGGCATCACAAATTGGAAATCCTGAAGGAGCAGAGCAGCCAAATAAAAAACATTACGATCCAAGAAAATGGTTGCGTTTAGGAGAAGAAACTTTTAAAACACGTTTAAAGCAAGCATTTTCAGACTTAAATAACGTGAATACTTTATAAAACAAGAATTCAACATTTTCAAAAAAGTATCTTAAAATCATTTAAGATGCTTTTTTTGTGAAGTAAGTTTAACCGTCAACAAAAAATCTTTTACATTTGTCATTCGAATTCACTGTGAAAGTGTTTTTGTAAAACAAACAATAACTTTAAATAAAGATTCTTATGAGTGCTTGGTTTAAACGAAAAGATAAAGGAATTCAAACAGCTACTGAAGATAAAAAAGACACACCCAAAGGACTTTGGTATAAAACTCCGAGCGGTAAAATTATTGATACTGAAGAGTTAAAAAAGAATTTGTACGTAAGTCCTGAAGATGGATATCATGTGCGAATTGGCAGTAAAGAATACTTTGAATTGTTTTTTGATAACAATACATTCACAGAATTAAACGAAAACCTGACTTCAAAAGACCCATTAAAATTTGAGGATACTCAAAAATACCCAGATCGTTTAAAAGAAGCCCAAGCAAAAACTAAGTTAAAAGACGCTGTCAGAACAGCTGTTGGTAAATCACTTGGTAAAGATTTGGTAGTCGCAGCTATGGATTTTACCTTTATTGGTGGTTCAATGGGCTCAGTAGTTGGTGAGAAAATTGCCAGAGCAATCAACTATTCTATCGAACATAAAATTCCTTTTTTGATGGTTTCAAAATCAGGAGGTGCTAGAATGATGGAGGCCTCGCTTTCGTTGATGCAATTGGTAAAAACCTCAGCAAAATTAGCACAATTGGCTGATGCTAAAATTCCGTATATTTCTTTGTGTACTGATCCAACAACAGGTGGAACCACAGCTTCGTATGCCATGTTAGGAGATATCAATATTGCAGAACCTAATGCTTTGATTGCTTTTGCTGGTCCAAGAGTTGTTAAAGACACCACAGGAAAAGAATTGCCAGAAGGTTTTCAGCGTTCAGAATTTGTGCTAGAACATGGTTTTTTAGATGCCATTTACGAGCGCAAAGAGTTGAAAAAGCAAGTGAATTTATATATCGATTTGATTCAGAACTTACCAATAAGAAAATAGTAATTTTCAAAAAATCTTATTTAAAAATAAATCTTTTTTTGTTTACGAGAATTGTAAATCTGATAAATCACCATTCAGAAAATTTGCGATTCTCAATTATCCTCTCAATATTTATTGTGACTTGTAAGCTAGCTTTTTGAAAAATAATTAATTTAACAAAACTAAAAGTTAAGTTTTAAATTGTCGAAAATTGATGTAAAATTGCTTGCACAAATTAGTTGGCAAACTGATACCAAAACCTATGAAAGAATGGACTAAAATTCCAGATATTAAACTCTTTTTTGAAGGAGGGGTGCTGAACCAAATCCTAGAAAAGCCGGTTTTGGCGTAATATTATCGTATTATTGAATATGTAAGGAATTTTTTAAAGGGTATAAATTAACTACCAACAACCGAATGGAATTAATGCAAGTTATTTTTGGACTTGAACAATTAAAAACCAAATCCAATATTCAAGTTTTTACGGATTCAAGACATGTATTTGATGGAATAACAAAAGATTGGGCTGAAAAGTGAAAAAAAACGGATGGAAAAGAAAAAAGAAGGTTTTTGTATCAAATGTTGATCTATGAGACAGATTATTAAATGCAGTTTATTTTACCCCTCATGTAAAACAATATATTTCACAGAAGATGGAAAAAGAGAAATCAAAAACGAAAAAAAATTGTTTGAATAAAAAATGGTTTCCCAACAAATATATATTTAATTGCTTAGTTCCAGTCTAGCTAAAAATCCTCGTGGGTTTTTATTTTGTTTTCATAAGCTAAATTAATGTCAAAACACCGCCACTAGTTACAAATAAAAAAAAATATGATTTTAAAAACAATTTTTTTATTGTTATTCTACCAAATAAAATTGCTAAAAATTTATTTTGAACGAAGCAAAATATTGAAATGTTTTAATTTGTTTTAAAAATAACTTGGGCTATAATACGCTTTATGTAAGACATTTTTATTTGCATATCCAAGCTTACTAGAATAAAAATTGAAGTTTGCTTTCTATAATAAATGTAACTTTGCAGACTTATAATAACTTTGTAATGAAAAAAATCATTTCCATAGATTTCTACTATCAAAATTTAAGACACATCCCACTTATTGATGTCAGATCTCCTGGAGAGTTTGCTAAAGGACATATTCCAAATGCTACTAATCTTGAATTATTTACTGATGAAGAACGAGCAGTGGTTGGAACTGCTTATAAAAAAGAGTCAAAAGAGAAAGCTATTGAAATTGGGTTTGAGTACGTAAAACCCAAACTAAGTCAATTTATTACTAAATCTTTCGAAATTGCACCTAACAAAGAGGTTGCAATACACTGCTGGCGAGGAGGAATGAGAAGCAATGCTTTCGCTGATCATCTTGTCGAGAATGGTTTTACAAAAGTTTATGTCATTGAAAAGGGGTACAAAGCATTCCGTAATTATGTGCTTCAATTTTTTGAGCACCCCTTTAATTTTAAAATTCTAGGTGGATATACTGGCACTGGTAAAACTGAAATACTACATTCTTTAAAAAAGAAAGGACAACAAGTTATAGATTTAGAAGGATTGGCTAGTCACAGAGGGTCTGCTTTTGGCGGGATAAACCTTCCACCACAACCTACAACTGAACAATTTGAAAACAATCTTTTTTATGAAGTTCAAAGCCTTAATCCCAAGTTACCTACCTGGGTTGAAGATGAAAGTAGATTGATTGGTAATGTTGCGATTCCGGAGGCATTTTATAATAAAATGAAAGAAATGCCAGTTTATTTTTTAGAAGTTCCTTTAGAGGAAAGAGCAAAACACCTTGTTGCCAATTACGCAAGTTTTAGCCATGATAAATTAGCAGATGCTATTGGTCGAATCACCAAAAGGCTTGGATATGATAATGCAAAATTTGCTAAAGAAGAACTTGAAATGAGAAATTATAAAAAAGTAGTAGAGATTACCCTTGTTTATTATGACAAATACTACTTAAAGGGATTGCAAAAACGCGAAAATTCTAAAATTCTAAAATTTAAAATCCCCACTGTTAATCCTGAAGAAACAGCCAATTTTTTAATAAACTTATTTAACTAAAGAAAATGAAAGAAGGTATAAAACTAACAAGTTTTAGTCACGGTGCAGGTTGCGGTTGCAAATTATCACCAAAGGTTTTATCAACCATATTAGAATCAAAAAGTCCAAAAACAGAAGATAGTTGCCTTTTAGTTGGTAATGATACTAGAGATGATGCTGCAGTTTATGATATGGGAAATGGTATAGGAATCATCAGCACTACTGATTTTTTCTTACCTATTGTAGATGACCCTTTCACCTTTGGTAGGATTGCCGCAACTAATGCTTTGAGCGATGTGTATGCTATGGGAGGAAAACCATTAATGGCGATTGCAATATTGGGATGGCCCATTGACAAGTTAGCCCCCGATGTGGCTGCTCAGGTAATGGAAGGAGGTAGAATGGCTTGCGCTGATGCAGGAATAATGATTGCAGGTGGTCATAGTATCGACAATCCAGAGCCTATTTTTGGACTAGCGGTTACAGGGTCAGTTATGATTCCGAATTTAAAACGTAATGATCATGCACAGTCAGGAAGTGTGCTTTTTTTAACGAAACCTTTGGGAGTGGGCATCATAGCTACCGCACAAAAAAAAGGGCTTTTAGAAGAGGAACATAAAGACATTGCTGTAAATTCGATGATTATTTTAAATGATGTTGGATTAGAACTATCAGCGCTTGAAGAAGTAACCGCATTAACTGATGTAACTGGATTTGGACTCATGGGACATTTACTTGAAGTATGTGAAGGTAGCAATGTTTCAGCTATTATTAACTATAGTAAAGTACCTGTTTTTAAAGAAATTAATACCTATATAGATAAAAAGTGTATTCCTGGAGGAACGATAAGAAACTGGAATAGTTATGGTTACAAACTTAATATCGAAGATGAAAGACAAAGACTAATTTTATGCGACCCGCAAACTAGTGGAGGACTATTGATTGCTGTCAAAAAAGTGGCTGCCCAAAAAGTGGTCTACATTTTAAAAAGTAAGGGACTTTATGCCGAACCAATTGGCGAACTGATAGAAAAATCAGAATCGTTGGTTTATTTAAAATAAAAATAAATGAAAGATTTCAAAATTAAACCGGCTCGATGTTGTTATTAGATAATTTAATAGAAAATTGATTGTTTAGCGAGAAAAACGCGGGGTTTTGGATTTATAAAAAAAATTATGAAAGGTTGTGCATATTTTCAAGTTAGTACTCAGATTTAAAGTCAACAGACAAACAGTTAAAATTTTTTTTAGCTGAAACAAAATTCATCGAAAAAAACAAGAGAGCTGTTTCTTGCCAACGATTGATAGAAACGGAAAGAATAATAATATTGAAATGCTTGAAATCAGAAAATAAACAGTGACTAAAAACTAGGATAATACTTTTTTCGGAGAGTTTACAAACTATCTAAAAAATAATTTTTGAGGCCTTATTTATCGCTAATTCTGAATCAAATAAATGCTTTGCTTGTCACATTGAATTCAGTTTGAATAATCGATGTGATTTACTAACAACTGATTTAAAATAATTTTAACAAAACAAAAAACCGATTTCTAGTGCGTAATTTTAAGAATGTTGTAATTTTGTGATTAATTATGAAACAATTATCAATAAAAATATCTTCATTCGCACTTGCTTTTTTAGTGCTGTTTTCAACCTTTTCTTTTACGGTTGAAAAACATTTTTGTGGAGAGTTTTTAATGGATGTTTCTTTCACTGGTGATGCAGCAGATTGCGGAATGGACTTGGAAAAAGTCGCCAAAACCCAGAAGAAAAATTGTTGCAAAGATGAAATCCATCACATAAAAGGTCAAGACGAATTACAGCAATTTTCATTGGCTGATTTTAATCCTGAAAAACAACAATTTGTAGCTGCACTTGTAACTTCTTATTCATCGCTTTTTGTTGAGAAAACAATTAAAAATCTTTTATACAAAGATTTTTCTCCTCCTGATATTTCCAAAGATTACCAAGCACTTTACCAAACATTTATCATTTGATTTTTAAGTATTGATTCGTCAAAAACTTCATTTTGAAGTTTTTAAAAACACGTTAATACATTATTAATTATACAAATAAATGAAAAAATATATCTACAGTTTATTCCTGTTTTTAACTCCCATATTACTTTATTCTCAAACAACGTTTAAGGGAATGATTATGGACAAAAACAATCCAAAAGACAAACTAGGCATTGAAGGCGCAAGTGTTCATTGGCTCGCAACCAATATCAGTGCAATTACCAACGAAAAAGGTTGGTTTGAAATTGCTTACAAATCTGAATACAAAAAGTTAGTGGTGAATTATGTTGGTTTTAAATCAGATACTTTAACAATCACTAGTGTAACGCCTATTCACCATTTTTTGACTCCAGAAAGAGATTTGGATGAAATTACCATCAAAAGTAAAAAGAAAACAATTCAAAAATCGCTATTCACAGCAACCAATGTTTTTACAGTAAGTAGTGCTGAATTGCTGAAAGCTGCTTGTTGTAATTTGGCAGAAAGTTTTGAAACAAATCCCTCCATTGACGTCAGTTTTTCTGATGCTTTGACAGGCACAAGACAAATCAGAATGTTAGGATTGACAAGTCCGTATTTGTTGATTACGCAAGAAAATATCCCATCTGTGAGAGGTGCAAGTCAGGTTTTTGGACTCACTTTTACACCAGGAACTTGGGTGGAAAGTATTCAAATTACCAAAGGTGCAGGAAGTGTTGTGAATGGTTTTGAGAGTATTTCTGGACAAATTAACACGGAATTGGTAAAACCTGCTACCGACAATTCGTTCTTTTTGAATATGTTTGCTTCCCAAATGGGACGTTTTGAATTGAATACTCATTTCAATAAGAAAGTATCTGAAAAATGGCATACTGGATTTTATGTTCATGGAAATTATTCAGGTCAAAAATTCGATACTAATGACGATAATTTTTTAGACAATCCAATTTCAAAACAACTCAATGTGTTGAATCGATGGCAGTTTACGGATGCTGAAAATGGGTGGGTGAGTTTCATAAACATACGTTTTATGAATGATGAAAAACAAACAGGCGAATTGCAGTTCAATCCCAAAATTCACAAAGAAACTACCGATTTTTGGGGAAGTGAAATCGACACGAAACGTTTTGAAACTTCTGCAAAATTAGGATATGTTTTTCCTGAAATGCCTTTTCAAAGTTTTGGTTTTCAAATTGCTTACAGTAGTCATCAACAAAACTCGTATTTTGGTTTGAATTTTTATGATATTCAGCATCAAAGTGTGTATTCGAATTTGTTGTTCAATTCGATTATTGGCGATACTCGCAATAAGTTTAAAACTGGTTTGTCTTTTACACACGACAATTATGATGAGTTTGTAAATATATTCGATTTTGATAGGAAAGAAACTTCTTTAGGTGCTTTCTTTGAATACACTTTTGACAATTTAGATGATTTTAGTTTGGTAGCTGGTTTGCGTGTTGATTCACATAATTTATTGGGAAATTTCATCACACCACGTTTGCATTTGCGTTATAATCTTTGGGAGGATGCTGTGTTCAAAGCATCTTTTGGAAGAGGAAAAAGAAGTGCGAATATCTTTGCTGAAAACCAACAATTGTTTGCGAGTTCAAGACAAATTAATATCGAAAATAACAACGGAAATATCTACGGATTGAATCCTGAGATTGCTTGGAATTACGGAATTTCGTTCTTGCAAAAGTTCACACTGCTGAATCATAAAGGAGACATCACGTTTGATTATTATAGAACCGATTTTAGCAATCAAGTAGTGGTTGATTGGGAAAATCCACAAGCAATTTCTTTCTATGATTTGAATGGAAAAAGCGTTGCCAATAGTTTTCAGTTAGAAGCAACCTATAATTTGGCTAAAAATTTAGATTTTAGAGCTGCCTATAAATACTTTGACATTGCAACTACTTATAAAAGCGGCAAATTGCAAAAACCAATCCAGCCTCAAAACCGTTTTTTTGCAAATCTTAGTTATGAAACTGAATTGGAAAACGAAAAACAATGGCGTTTTGATGTCACTTTTAATAACATTGGAAAACAGCGATTGCCAGCCACCAATTCAAACCCTGTTCAATATCAATTGCCTGAATTTTCTGCACCTTATCAATTGTTAAACTCACAAATCACCAGAGTTTTTTCTGATAAATTTGAAATGTATATTGGAGGAGAAAATTTGACAAATGTGCAACAAAAAAATCCTATCTTGGGTAGTGATGATCCTTTTGGTTCAAGTTTTGACACAACCATTGTATATGCACCTATTTTTGGACGCGCTTTGTATACGGGTTTACGATTTAAAATTAAATAACACTTAAAAATAATCAATAATTATGAAAAACATCATTTTAGTATTTAGTTTCCTTTTTTTGGGAGTGACTATTCAATCTCAAGAAGTTAAAAAAGATAAAAACGCCAAAGTTACTATGTATGTTGATGGCGTTTGTGGCATGTGTAAAAAGCGTATTGAAACAGCTTCTTTGAAAACATCGGGAGTGAAATTTGCGTTTTGGGATGTGAAATCACACCAACTAAATTTGATTTTAGATGAGAGCAAAACAAACATTGCGACTATTCAAAAAAGTATCTTGGCTGTAGGTCATGATATTATTTTAAGCAAAGACAAAAAGTTGATTGCAGCTGAAGAAAATTATAATGCTGTGAGTCCTTGTTGTAAATATAGAAACGAAAAAATTGTTTTAGAGCATGAAGTAGGGGTGAAGAAACAATAGAAAATACTACTTTTCAACTTATTATTCCTAGTTCGATATTTGAAATTTGAATAATAAGTTGAAATTTAAATGTTGATAAATTTCTCAACTTCAAAAATTTGCACAAAGTATTTTATTATCATTGATTTGACTTCTGGAATGTTTACTTTTTTCCCCAATTCAACCTCCATAGAAGTGACTGCTTTTCCACGAATACCACAAGGAATGATGTTGTCAAAATAACCCAAATCAACATTTGCGTTCAAGGCAAAACCGTGCATGGTTACCCAACGTGAAGAGCGAATTCCCATGGCACAAATTTTTCGTGCGAATGGCGTTCCAACATCCAACCAAACTCCAGTTTCACCTGCACTTCTTTCCCCTTTTAAACCAAAATCTGCGAGGGTCAAAATGATGGTTTCTTCCAATAAACGTAGGTATTTGTGGATATCCGTAAAAAAATTTTCTAAATCCAAAATAGGATAACCCACAATTTGTCCCGGTCCATGATAGGTAATATCTCCACCCCGATTTATTTTATAAAAAGTAGCACCTTTTTCTTGTAATTGTTGCTCATTGAGCAAAAGATTGCTCAAATCTCCACTTTTTCCCAACGTATAAACGTGAGGATGTTCTACAAAAAGGAAATGATTTTGTGTGCTTTTTTGAAGTTGATTTTGGCGGTTTTCAGTTTTTACAGCAACAATTTTTTGTAGCAAATCAGTTTGATACTCCCAAACTTCTTTGTAGTTTTTTAAACCTAAATCTTCAAAAAGTATTTGTCTATTCATAGTTTGCTTGCAAAGTTAAATAATTTCCTATATTTGGTGGTCAAATACGAATTAATTTATCTGAATGAAACTAAAATATCCCTACATACTTATTGTGTTTTTTTTATTTGTAGTTTTTTCATCGAATTCTCAATCACTATGGAATGAGCTAAAAAGATCAGAATATACTCCAACTAAAGAGCAATTATACGAAAAAGAACATCTTCCCAGAGCCTATAAATTAGTTAACTTAAATATCGATTTTTTTAAAAATTCGATTGGTAAAAGAACGAAATCCATAGAGCAAATTATTGAATTGCCTGATGCAAATGGTCAAATGAAGCGTTTTTCCATCGGAGAAACCTCCAATTTTGAACCTGTATTGCAGCAAAAATTTCCAGAAATCAAATCTTTCTCAGCACAAGGAATTGATGATAAGACATCCGTAGCAAAAATCAGTTTGGGTACAGACGGTTTTCATGCGGTGATTTTTTCAGGAACTCAAGAAACGGTTTATATTGACCCATATACGAAAGATAACAAGTCTTATTTGGTTTATAAAAGAAGTAGTTTGTCTCCTGAGGATGAAGATTTTAAATGTATGGTGGAGGAAACCACTTCAAAAACGCAATTTTCTCCTATAGAATTTGCAAAAACCCCCAATGATGGAAAATTGCGAACGTATAGATTGGCATTGGTGTGCAGTGGAGAATATGCGGATTTTCATTTAAGTCCAAATCAGCAAAATATACCAACTACAGCAACAGATCAAGAAAAAAAAGCCGCAGTTTTATCAGCAATGAATACTTCCATGACTCGTGTAAATGGTGTTTTTGAAAAGGATTTATCTGTAAAAATGGTGTTGGTGAGCAACAATGACCAGCTTATTTTTTTAGATAAAAATACCGACGGAATCACAGATGGAGATCCTGATATCATGATTGATGAAGTACAATCTAAATGTGACAATATTATTGGCAATGCCAATTATGATATTGGGCACATTTTTAGTGTTGGAGGAGATGGTTTGGCTGGGTTGGGAGTTGTTTGTAGAACAGGACAAAAAGGAAGAGGCGTTACAGGAAGAGCTTCACCTGTTGGAGATGCCTATGATATTGATTTTGTGATTCATGAAATGGGTCATCAATTTGGCGCAAATCACACACAAAATAACAATTGCAATCGAAATAATTCCTCTGCTGTTGAACCAGGAAGTGCTTCTACCGTAATGGGATATGCAGGAATTTGCGCTCCCAATGTACAAAATCAAAGTGATGATTATTTTCATGCTGTAAGCATTGCAGAAATGTGGAATATCATTTCGACCACTGGAAATTGTGCTGTTTTAACCAATACCAACAACGCTGCACCCACTGCCAATGCAGGTGCTGATTATTCCATCCCAACATCAACGCCATTCAAGTTGACAGGAATTGCCACAGATGCTAATGGCTTACAATCATTAACCTATAATTGGGAGCAATTGGACAAGGAAGTTGGTTTTATGCCACCATCAGCCACAAATACTTCAGGACCTATGTTTCGATCTTTACCATCGAAAATGTCACCTACAAGATATTTTCCTGATATATCAACCGTAATTGCAGGAAATGGAAGTACAGGTAGCACTTGGGAACGAATTTCATCTGTGGCTAGAGAATTGAACTTTTCGTTTACTGTAAGAGATAATAATGCTGGTGGGGCTGGTTTGGCAAGAGATGATATGAAAGTAAATGTAGTTGATTCCTCTCCATTTTCAGTAACTTCACAAACCTCTTTTGTAACCTACAATACAGGAACTACACAAACTGTAACTTGGAATGTTGGGTCAACAAATGTTGCTCCTATCAATTGTCAAACAGTAAATATCAAACTATCAACAGATGGAGGTTTGACTTTTCCAATTGTTTTGAAATCAGATACACCTAATGATGGTTCAGAAACTATTGTAATTCCTGACAATGCAACAAAATCCGCTAGAATTATAGTAGAAGCTGCAGATAATATTTTCTACAATATAAGTCCTGTAAATTTTGAAATTAAATCTACTGTTCCCACCTTTGTAATGACGGATTTCAATGGAACTCAAGCAGCTTGTAATACAGGAAATCAGTCAGTAAACTTTACATTAAATTTTGATTTTGTAAATGGATTTTCTGAAACAGTTTCTCTTTCTGCAACTGGTCAACCTACTGGTGTAAGGGTAAGTTTTAGCCCAAATACCATCAATGCTGATGGAAATGTGATAATGACAGTTTCTAATTTAAATGGAGTTGCAGCACAAGATTATACGATTGCGGTTGCAGGAAATAGTAACACCATTAATAAAACGTTGAATGTAACTCTTAAAATTACTTCCGCTATTTTTGGTAAAACTACCTTAAGTTCTCCACAAAATAATACCACTGAAGTTTCCCTGAGTCAACAGTTGCAATGGGTTGCAGATGCAAATGCCACTTCCTATGATGTTCAAATTGCTTCAGACGTCAATTTTAACAACATAGTTTCCTCAGGAAATGTAACTACCAATTCTTATACATCCACAAATTTATTAGGAACATCCCAATATTTTTGGAGAGTAAAACCAAAAAATACTTGTGGAGAGGGTACTTTTTCAAATCCATTTTCATTTAAGACCATCAATCCAGCTTATTGTACCTCTACTTTTACAGATGAGGTTGGAGGTAAAGAATACATTTCTAATGTAACTTTCAATACCATCAATAACAATTCAGGCAATAATACATCAGGTGGTTATGAAGATTTTACGGCTATTGCTACGAATGTAAAAAGAGGTGATTCGCATCAAGTTTCTGTAACTTTAAATCCTGATGGATATCAAGACCATGTGTATGTTTTTATGGATTGGAATCAAGATTTTGTATTTGACAATGCCACAGAAAGGTATTCTTTAGGAACAATTTCAGGAAGTGTGGGTACTGCAACAGGAACTATTACAGTACCAAATACCGCAAAATTTGGCAGTACCAGAATGCGTGTTATCATTGAATATGATGACCCAACTGATGGTTTTGGTGATGGCGCTTGTGATGCTGATCACTTAACAGAATGGGGAGAAACTGAAGACTATACTGTAATTGTTGACAATACAGCTTCCATAAAAGATGTGACTTTTGGAAATTTTAATTTATTTCCAAATCCTACAAAAGGTTCTTTTCAAGTTCAGTTTGATACAGTTGAATCCAATGATATTGAGATTCAATTGTTTGACATTACAGGAAGATTTATTGAGCAAAAAAGCTTTAAAAATACAAGCTCTTATTTTTCACAAAAAATTGAATTTAACCAACTTTCTTCAGGATTGTATTTGGTGAAAATTAAAAATGGTGCTAAACAAACCACTAGAAAATTGATGGTGGAATAGCTCAATATTGTATCTAAAAAAAGCCTTATAAAATTATTTATAAGGCTTTTTTTATGCTTATTTTTTCTATTCCAAAAAAGGATATTTATAATCTTCAGGCGTTACAAAGGTTTCTTTGATCAATCTTACTGATGTCCAACGTAATAAATTTTGCGCAGAGCCAGCTTTGTCATTGGTTCCTGAAGCTCTTGCGCCTCCAAAAGGTTGTTGTCCCACAACTGCTCCTGTTGGTTTGTCATTGATATAAAAGTTTCCAGCAGCATTTTCTAATGCTTTAGATGCTTTTTCAACAATGTATCTATCTTTTGAGAAAATAGCTCCTGTCAAGGCATATTCAGTAGATTCATCAACCAATTTTAAGGAGTGTTCCCAGTCTGCATCTTCATAAATATAAATGCTAATTACAGGTCCAAATAATTCAGTAGTCATTGTTTTATAAGTAGGCGATTTTGCAACAATTACAGTAGGTTCAATAAAATATCCTTTTGATTTGTCATAATTTCCACCAATGATAATTTCAGCATCAGTAGCTGTTTTTGCTGCGTCAATATAACTCGCAATTTTATCAAACGAACCTTCATGAATTACCGCATTTACAAAGTTTGAAGGATCTTCAGGCGAACCCATTTTCATTTCATTGGTTTGCGCAATCAAGTGTTTTTTTACATCCTCCCAAAGAGAATATGGAATATACGCTCTTGAAGCAGCAGAGCATTTTTGACCTTGATATTCAAAAGCACCTCTTGTAATGGCAGTTGCCACTTGCAATGGATTTGCAGAATTGTGCGCCCAAATAAAATCTTTTCCACCAGTTTCACCTACAATTCTTGGATAGGTTTTATACGTGTGAATATTCGTTCCAATTTGTTTCCACAAATTCTTGAAAATAGTTGTTGACCCAGTAAAATGCAATCCAGCAAAATCAGGAGAAGCCAAAATAGTATCCGTAATCATTACAGGATCACCATAAATCACATTGATAACGCCATCAGGCAAACCAGCTTCTTTGAACAAATCTACAATAACTTGCGCAGAATAGGCTTGATGATCAGAAGGTTTCCAAACGACCACATTTCCCATCAAAGCTGGTGCTGCACATAAATTCGCAGCAATGGATGTAAAATTAAAAGGCGTAATTGCATACACAAATCCTTCCAAAGGTCTGTACTCAACTCTGTTCCAAATACCAGGGGCAGATGCAGGTTGATCTTTAAAAATATCAGTCATGTATTGCACGTTGAAACGGAAAAAATCAATCATTTCACAAGAGGCATCAATTTCAGCTTGATGCACGTTTTTAGACTGTGCAATCATGGTTGCTGCATTCATTTTTGCTCTGTAAGGTCCTGCTAACAGTTCAGCTGCTTTCAAAAAAATAGAAGCACGTTCCATCCAACTTGCGTTTGACCACGCTTGTCTTGCTGCCAAAGCAGTTGCAATTGCTTCTTCAACATGTTTTTTTTCTGCAACGTGATATTGTCCAACAATGTGTTGATGATCATGAGGAGGTGTGATATTTTTAGTATTTCCAGTTCTGATTTCTCTTCCATAAATATGCATCGGAACATCAATCTTATTGGCAATCATTTTTTTATAAGTTGCCAATAACTCTTCTCTTTCAGGAGAGCCAGGAGCATATCCTTTTACAGGTTCGTTGATTGGTGTTGGAACGTTAAAAAATCCTCTACTCATGTTGTTTGTATTTAAGTTTTAATAAAAATTTACATTCAAAGGTACAATTTTATTCATCTTTTTCCTATTTAAAAATAGGTTGTGATTATAAAAATGGACTATTTTATTGTATTGCCAAAGTTTTAAGCAAGTGCGAATGAAAATATAAATAGCAATGTAATTCCCATTGAAGTAACAATAATAAAGCTCAGGTTCACTAAAATAAATTTTACAAAAGTTTTAAGACATCCTTGCTGATAAAAATTTTTCATCGATAAAAACAAATACAATAGAAATAGGATGTTAAAAATCCAAAGAGCGGGATTTAATCCGAAAATTTCTAAAAGTGTAAAGATGGTAAATAGCATAAAAAAAACTGTTTGTTCATGAAATACAAAAATCAAATGATCAACATAAGTGAATTTTCTCCTCACATAAAAAAGTTTTAGAAAAAGTGCAAAAAAAGGCAAAAGTAGAAAGATAGCTACCGAACCATAATAAAGAATTTGTAATAAAAATCGCTCTCTACTTTCTTTGTCTTTAAAGTAGGAATGGATTAATTTTGCTCTCGAAAATAAAAATCGATTTATAAAATTTTTCTCAATTTTCAATGAGTCCAAAGAATCATCTATAGAAATTTCTAGATTTTTTTTATGAAATTTATAAAATTTTTTTAAACGTGTATTTGTATCGGAATTTGTGTTCTTATCACCAGGATTAAATTCAATCGTTAATTTTGTAGAATCTTTTTTAATCTTATTTATTATTTGCGTTTTCGCTTCTTCAGGAATGGGGATTACAGATTTATTTAATTCAGTATTGACCAATTTTATAATAGAATCTTTTTTCTGTTTTTCTATTAAATTAGGATTAGCAGCTTTTTCATTACCATTGTTTTTTGAGATAATAGTTTTAGAATTTTTTGATAATTCCTCAAATCTCTCTTTCGTTTTAGATAATCCAACCAATAAAAAAAAGATGATTGAAACCGCTAAATAAAAACGGAATGGGTTTGTGTAACGTTGTCTTTTTCCATTAATATAGTCCTTAGAAACTTTTCCAGGATTGATTAAAAGGGGAATCAATGTGCGCCAAAATTTTGCGTCAAAATTGAAAAAACCATTAAAAAACTCATGTATAAAATTTTTGAAAGTAATCTTACTTCCTTTGTTTTCTTGACCACATTCTGGACAAAAATTTTCATGTCAGCTAAAAGGGTGTCCGCAGTTTAAACATGCAGCATCAAGAATTTTTAAACCCGCTTTTTTCCTGTTAATCAGTTTAATAATATTGGAGTTATAAGTTGAAATGTTGGGATAAACACTTTAAATTCTTCGAAGGAATGAATATCAATCATGGTATAATATCCTTTCATTGCACCCATAGTTGATTCTAAAAAGCAACCAGAATTGTAGGAAAATGTTTCATTTGGTTCTAAAATTGGAGTTTGTCCAATAACACCCTCACCAGTGACAATTTCAACATCGTTTAATGAATCGTATATTTTCCAAAAACGGTCTTTTAGTTGAACGGTTTGTGAAGAATTATTTTCGATGGTGATGTAGTAAGCAAAAATGTGGTATAACCTATTATTTCTGTAACTTGACCCGTTAAAATTAGTTTTTACAGAAATTTTTATCCCTTTTGTAACTTTTTCTACCATAATTGTAAATGTAACTTTTTTGTTTAAAAAAACAAGAATATTTTAGATTACTTATTTTGGTTAAAAAATCCGTTTCCAACTCCAACAACTCTGTCGTATAATGCTCCAAAAGCTTTGAAATAAACCAATACTTTATATTGATTTTCAGTCTCAAAAAACGAACCCATAATTTCGTTTTTATCAATGCTATTTTTCTCGTCAACAGTCACAAAACTGTAGTTGTAAAAACCTTGTTTAAGTAAAATATTTCCAAAATAGCTCTTCGTATTATCGTTGTAATAAAGTTTGTTTTCCTTCTCAATTTCAAAATTATTGAAAGCGCCATAAACATAGACTTCCTTGTTATAAAAAGGTTCATCAGCCATCAAAGAAAAATGCATCATGGCATAATCTGCCTCTGTTTTTGGGTCATTTGCTTCTAAAGTCCTGATGATAAATTGGCCATTGATATCGGGATTGTAATTGTATTTTAAATTTGGTTCATAAGAATATGGATATAAATAATGATGAAAAATATCTTTCATTTCAATTTTTACCACATTCAAACTTTTATTTCTAATAGACTTTGAATCGAAATTTAGATATTCATTTCCACCCCAAAAATTCATGGTATTGTTATAAGAATAGCGTAATGCATTTTGATGAAAAAAAGTAGGCTGAATTCCTGAAATATTTTCGTTCCAATTTTCGTTTTTTAGAACAACAATATTTACTTCTTGAGAAGGATTATTGATACGCAATTTTGGATGATTAACCACGAATTCAACGGTTTGTTGCGTTTGCAATGCTTTTGTGTTTCTACTTCTCGAAACATTTACACCAACCGTAACTTCGTTTTCATACAGTACAAATCTTCTTGTAAAAATGATTTCATCATCTTCATCAAAAATAGACACAAGATAATTGCCACTTTTGGTAATCACAGTATTTGGATTCGGAATTCTCACTTCATAATGTGTGTAACTTTGAAAAGTATTGAAAGAATTTGTAAGGTTATTAATATTATTTTGGTCAAAACCATCAATATATTGACTTGATAGCAATCTACTTGGTTGCCAATCATGAGTCATGTGTTGGATTTTATACTGATATTCTTTGTTGTCATTATCCAAATCATCAAAAGACAATTCTAATACAGTTCCCAAAGGAACAATTGCCGAAAAATTATTTTCATTAAAAGACCTTAATTGAATTGATTTGATATTTTGAGAGTGGAAGCTTACCATCAAAAAAAATAGACAGAAAAAGGAAGAAATTTTTTTTATCATTTTACAAAAATAGTGTTCAATTTTTTGATATTTCAAATTTTGAACCAAGTTACAAAAATAAAATCGATTTCGTAAATCTATTTATTTAGAATAATTATAAATAATAATTTTAGGATAATTTAAGTCTAAAATTATTTAAAAATGATTCACAAACAATTAAATTTGCATGATTTTTTTAGTTAACTAAAATTCCAATTTACTATGTCAAAAGACATTCGTATCAAAAAAGGCTTAGATATCAAGCTTGTTGGTGTTGCAGAAAAGACCACTACTCAATCTTCTTTAAGTAGTGTTTATGCAATAAAACCAGAAGATTTCCACGGAATTATCCCCAAACTTATTGCCAGAGAAGGCGCTTCAGTAAAAGCTGGTGAAACGATTTTTTATTCAAAAGACGATGAACGAATTTTATTTCCAAGTCCTGTTTCTGGAAAAGTTGTTGAGGTAATTCGTGGTGCAAGAAGAAAAATTTTAGCGGTTAAAATTGCTGCTGATGGAAAACAAGAATACCAAGATTTTGGTAAAAAAGACGTTTCAAAAATGTCTGCTGAACAAGTAAAAAACCATTTATTTAGTTCTGGTTGTTGGCCATTTATCAAACAGCGTCCATTTGACATTATTGCTAATCCAAATCAAACACCAAAAGCAATTTTCATCTCTGCGTATGCAAGTGCTCCGTTAGCTGCGGATTTTGATTATACTTTGGCTGGCAAAGAAAATGAACTGCAAACGGCAATCACCGCAATTTCAAAACTGACTTCTGGGAAAATTCATGTCTCAGTTGGTGTAAATTCAAATACTCCCTTTACAAAAATACTAGGAATTGAATTGCACAAAGTTTCAGGACCACATCCTTCTGGAAATGTTGGTACACAAATCTCTAAAATTAATCCGATTAATAAAGGAGAAGTTGTTTGGGTTTTGACACCTCAAGACATGATAATTATTGGTGAATTGTTTTTGACAGGAAATTTCAATGCAACACGAATTGTAGCTTTAACCGGCTCTAAGTTTTCAAAACCTCACTATGTTTCTGCAATTATAGGTGCTTCAATTGCTGATATTACAAAAAATAATTTGATAAACGACAATACAAGAATTATCAGTGGAAATGTGTTAACCGGAACACAAGTTACCCAAAATGATTTTATTGGTTATTATGACAATCAAATTACAGCTATTCCAGAAGGAAATGATTATGAGTTTTTTGGATGGAACAAACCTGTTTTTGATAAAGTTTCAACTTCAAGAGCATTTACATTTTCTTGGTTAAACCCAAATAAAAAATATGATTTAACCACCAACACAAATGGCGAACACAGAGCTTTTGTGGTAACTGGTTCTTATGAGCAAGTGTTTCCATTAGATATTTATCCAATGCAATTATTAAAAGCATTTATGTATAAAGATTTAGATGAAATGGAAGCATTAGGAGGCTATGAAGTAGCACCCGAAGATTTCGCTTTGACCGAATTTATTTGTGTTTCTAAACAACCACACCAAAAAATAATTCGCGAAGGTTTAGATTTAATGAGACAAGAATTAGGATAATTTATTATGAGCTTAAAACAAAATTTACACAATTTAAAAGAAAAGTATAAAGGAACTAAAATGGCTCCTGCATTTAATGCAATCCATACCTTTTTATACATGCCAAATGATGTGACTCATGGAGGAACGCACATCAAAGCTGCGGATGATTTAAAAAGAACCATGAATATGGTGATTTTGGCGTTGATTCCGTGTTTGTTATTTGGAATGTTTAATGCTGGTTATCAGCATTATGCGGCAATAGACAGTTCTTTAAGAGACAATGTCTTAACAAATTTTTTCACTTTTGATAATTTCTGGATTGGAATTATAAAAGTACTACCATTGGTTATTGTTTCTTATGGAGTTGGTCTTGGAGTTGAATTTATTTTTGCGATTATCAAAGGTCATGAAGTAGAAGAAGGATACCTGGTAACAGGAATGTTAGTGCCATTAATTGTCCCAATTGATACCCCACTTTGGATGTTGTCAATAGCAGTTATTTTTGGAGTTATCATTGGAAAAGAAGTTTTTGGCGGCACAGGAATGAATATTTTAAATCCTGCTTTGACGATCAGAGCTTTTTTATTTTTCGCATATCCAACTTGGATGTCTGGAGATAAAGTTTGGGTTTATGATGCTGTGAATCGAGCAGGAACTGCTGATGCAATTTCAGGAGAAACTATTTTAGGAAGTTATGCTCAAAATCAAGAAGTTATTTATTCTAATTGGGATAAATTCATGGGTTTTATTCCAGGTTCCGTGGGAGAAACATCAACGTTTTTAATTCTTATAGGCGCTGCATTTTTGATTTTTACTAAAATTGGAAGTTGGAGAATTATTGTTTCAACCTTTATGGGTGCAGCAGTAATGGGTTTGATTTTTAATCAAATTGTGGCTGCTGATATCATCACTTCATCAAGCAAATTTTATGGACTGATGCACACAGCTTGGTATGAGCATCTAATGATTGGTGGTTTGGCATTTGGTGCTGTTTTTATGGCAACCGATCCTGTAACAGCTTCACAAACAAATAAAGGAAAATGGATTTACGGTTTCTTAATTGGTTTTATGTCAATTATGATTCGAGTTTTTAACCCTGCATATCCTGAAGGCGTTTTCTTAGCTATTTTATTAATGAATGTTTTTGCACCAACAATCGACCATTATGTGGTTCAGGGAAATGTCAAGAAAAGATTAAACCGTACTAAACTTAAAACTGCCTAGTTATGAGTAAAAAAACAGATAATAATCTATATACCTTAGTTTTTGCCGTAATTATGGTATTGGTTGTAGGATCAGTATTGGCATTCTTTGCCTCGTCACTTAAACCAAATATAGATGAAAATAAACGGGTTGAAAAACAACAAAACATTTTATATGCTTTGGGTGTAAATGATAATGATGAATCTAATGCAAATTTTATTTCATCAGCAGTTGCAGGCAAAAAATTTGAGAAATACATCAAAAAGCAAATTGTTATTCAAGGAGATAATATTACAGAAGATGCAAATGCTTATTTGATTGATGTTAAACAACAACAAACCTTTGCAAAAGAGGGTAAAGAAAGAAAACTTCCACTATTTGTTGGCGAAAAAGATGGCAAAATCCTCTATGTAGCACCAATTTATGGCAAAGGTCTTTGGGATGCCATTTGGGGATATGTTGCTATGGATGAAAACATGATTATCCAAGGAGCTTATTTTGATCACAAAGGAGAAACACCAGGTTTAGGTGCAAACATTAAACAACGATTTTTTATGGATGATTTTCATGGGGAACATTTACTTACTGATGAAGGAGAATTCAAAGGTGTCACAGTAGCCAAAGGAAACAATGATCCAAAAAACGAAAGGAAATCGGATTATAAGGTAGATGCCATTGCAGGTGCAACCATTACGGGTAATGGAGTTTCGGCAATGATAAAATCTGACCTACAACTATATGTTCCTTATTTTAAATCACTAAAAAATTAATTTATGGCACTTTTATCAAAAAAAGACGCAGGTTTATTAACAGATCCGTTAACAGATAACAACCCAATTACAGTTCAAGTTTTAGGTATTTGTTCTGCATTGGCAATAACTGCAGAGTTAAAAGCATCAATAGTTATGGCTCTTTCTGTAATGGCAGTTCTTGCCCTTGGAAATGTTGCGATTTCTTTGTTAAGAAATATAATACCTTCTAAAATTAGAATTATTGTGCAACTTGTTGTAGTGGCTGCTTTGGTAATTATTGTTGATTTAATCTTGAAAGCATTTAGCTATGAGCTGAGTAAAACCCTGTCAGTTTTTGTAGGATTAATCATCACGAATTGTATCATTATGGGACGTTTTGAAGCATTTGCCCTTGGAAACGGTCCTTGGAAATCTTTCCTCGATGGCATTGGAAACGCTGCTGGTTACGGTTTAATATTAGTAATCGTTGGTTTCTTTAGAGAATTATTGGGTTCAGGAACCCTATTAGGTTTCAAAGTTCTAGGGGATCCAATCGAAAAAACGGGTTTGTATGCAATTGGTTATGAAAATAACGGATTTATGTTGTTATCACCAATGGCATTAATCGTTTTAGGAATTATTATTTGGATTCAACGTTCAAGAAATAAAGTATTAATAGAAGAAAATTAAATAGTCATAGGTTCATAGTTATTAGTTCTTGTTTTTTTATCAATAACTAACAACTAACAACTAACAACTAAAAACTAAAAATTATGGAACATATAGAATTATTTTTTAAATCAATATTTATAGACAATATGGTTTTTGCGACATTCCTTGGGATGTGTTCTTACCTTGCTGTTTCAAAAAAAATAGCCACTGCTGTTGGATTAGGAGCTGCAGTTATTTTCGTTCTTGCAGTGACAGTTCCTTTGAATTGGTTACTTGATCAGTATATTTTAAAAGAAGGAGCTCTTGGTTGGTTGGGTCCTGAATATGCAGTTTATGATTTGAGTTTCTTGTCATTCATCATGTTTATAGCAACAATAGCAACAATGGTTCAGTTGGTAGAAATAATTGTCGAAAAATTTTCACCTTCATTATACAATTCATTAGGTATTTTCTTGCCATTAATTGCTGTAAACTGTGCGATTTTAGGGGGAAGTTTGTTTATGCAATCTCGTGAAATTCCAACCTTAGGATTGGCTTTAACTTATGGAGTTGGTTCAGGAATTGGATGGTTTTTAGCGATATTAGCGATTGCAGCGATTCGTGAAAAAATCAGATATTCGAGTGTTCCACCTGCTTTGAGAGGTTTAGGAATTACTTTTATTATCACAGGTTTGATGGCAATAGGCTTCATGAGTTTTGGTGGAATGTTGACTGGAGGAGATGAAAAACCAAAAGAGTTACCAAAAGTAGAAGCTAAAATTGAGAAAAAAATCATCAAAAATTCAGAAACTAAAGAGGTAGTAGCTAAAAACACAACATTAAACGAATAGCAGCATGATATTAGTAGCAGGTACAACAGGAACTATTTTTGCAACAGTAACAGCATTTTTATTAATAACACTATTATTGGTTGCATTGTTATTATATGTAAAACAAAAATTATCGCCTTCTGGTCCAGTAATTATCACAATTAATGGAGAGAGAAAACTAGAGGTTTCTTCAGGAAGTTCACTACTTACCACCTTAGGAAATGAAAAAATATTTTTACCATCAGCTTGTGGTGGTGGTGGGTCTTGTCTTCAATGTGAATGTCATGTTTTAGAAGGTGGAGGAGAAGCATTACCTACAGAAACCCCACATTTTACAAAAAAAGAATTAAAGGAAGGTATTCGTCTAGCCTGTCAAGTAAAAGTTAAGCAAGACATGAATATTACCATTCCTGAGGAGGTTTTTGGTATCAAAAAATGGCAAGGAACTGTTGTTAGAAATTATAATGTTGCTTCATTTATTAAAGAATTTGTGGTAGAAATTCCTGAAGAAATGGGGTACAAAGCAGGTGGTTATATCCAAATTGAGATTCCTCCTTGTGAAGTAAAATACTCAGACATCGATATCACCGCACATCCAGAAGAACACGAAACGCCTGATAAATTTCAAGCTGAATGGGATAAATTCAAGTTGTGGGCTTTAGTTATGAAAAATAATGAGATTGTTGAGCGTGCGTATTCAATGGCTTCATTTCCTGCCGAAGGAAGAGAAATTATGTTGAATGTTCGTATTGCAACACCACCATTTGACAGAGCGAAAGGTGGTTGGATGGATGTAAATCCAGGAGTCGCTTCTTCGTATATTTTTGCTCAAAAACCTGGAGATAAAGTAACCATTTCTGGTCCTTATGGAGAATTCTTTATTAATGAATCAGATGCTGAGATGTTATATGTTGGTGGTGGTGCAGGAATGGCTCCAATGCGTTCACACTTATATCATCTTTTCAAAACTTTAAAAACTGGCAGAAAAGTAACTTATTGGTATGGAGGGCGTTCTAAAAGAGAGTTATTCTATATTGATCATTTTAAATCTTTAGAAAAAGATTTTACAAATTTTAAATTTTATTTGGCATTATCAGAGCCAATGCCAGAAGATAATTGGAAGGTAAAAAAAGATATCAATGATGAAGAAGGTGACGGTTTTGTTGGTTTTATTCATAATTGCGTTATTGATAATTACCTCAGCAAACATGATTCTCCTGAAGATATTGAGTTGTATTTTTGTGGACCACCTTTGATGAATAAAGCAGTTCAAAAAATGGGTGAAGATTTTGGAATCTCGGACGAAAATATTCGTTTTGATGATTTTGGTGGATAATACTTTAAATTATAAATAAATAAAAAAACGGTTTTAGATTTCCTAAAAACCGTTTTTTTTTTATCCTAAAAAGGTTTCTAAATGATAAACGGGTTCCCCATTTTCTTGTTCAAAAAGCTTAGAGAAATCCATCACGTTTTTTATGTTATCAAACTTACAAAGCAATTCAATAACTGCCGATAATCCATCAAATAAAACATCTTTTGAAGTCGGATTTATAGGTCTTTTATTGTAATGGCACAAAGGAGTCGAAAATCCGCATGCATCTAAAAATACTTTTTCAATTTGTAATATTTCTGAGGGAGAATAACCGTTAAATTTTCTTCCAAGGTTTTCATGAACCCTTCCAACATAACTTAATTTTAATGAACCATGACCTTCAGTAAGGTGTTTCCAACTATCGTGATTGTCTAAAATATTTCCAACTGCGCATGCTTTACAATCCTCAGGATTCAATAAATTATGGTGATAAGCATTGTATAATTTAATAAGTGCTTGCTCTAATCTTGTAGTTGTTTTCATGTTTATAATTTTCAACTAAATTATAAAATTAGATTAACATTTCAAATTATGAAATTGTTATTATCATATTTAGAATTAAATTAAATTATAATCTCGGTTGGTTTTTTTCTGTATTGAATAAATTGTATTTTTGGTTCGAGTAAAATACTTGTATGAAAAAAATTCGAAAAATATTAGAAAAAGAAAACTATATCAGAATAAAATTAAAAAATATCGCTACAAATCATCTTGAATTAAAAGCTAAAATCAATGATGTAAGAGGACGTTTTATTTTAGATACTGGGGCATCAAATTCTTGTGTCGGAATGGATTTGATTGAGTTTTTTAAGTTGGATGCCAAACTAAGTGATACCAAAGCTGCAGGTGCAGGTGCCATTGATATGGAAACACAAGAATCTGCGGATAATTTTTTGAAAATTGGCAATTGGAAAACTAAAAATTGTCATTTGGTTTTATTTAATTTGTCGCATGTAAACACAGCGCTTCTACAACACAATGCTAATGAAGTTCATGGAATCATTGGTGCAGATATTTTACACCAAGGAAAAGCCTTTATTGATTATAACAAGAATGTTTTATATTTAAGGAAACTGAAAACAATAAAAAATCTTTAATTTACTATTTATGAATTTGCAATTACAAGTAATGGAAAAAATGAAAGAGGCAATGAAAGCAAAAGACACGATTGCCTTGCAGGCTTTAAGAGCGGTAAAATCTGCTTTTTTGCTAGCTAAAACCGAAACGGGGGCGCAAGAAGAATTGACAGCAGATCAAGAGATAAAAATTATTCAGAAGCAAGTAAAACAAAGAAAAGATAGTGTTGCAATTTATCTAAAACAAGGAAGAGAAGATTTAGCAACTCCTGAATTAGGAGAAATAGCAGTTTTAGAACAATTTTTACCTGAAGCGCCTTCGGAAAACCAAATTTCTAATGTAATTTTGGAAACGATTGCTAATTTGGGAGCAAAAGGAATGCAAGATATGGGAAAGGTGATGGGAGTTGTTTCAAAGGAACTCTCTGGCAAAGCTGACGGAAAAATTATTGCAGATTTGGTAAAAAAACATTTGGCATAAAACATTTGGCTCCATAGTTCAACTGGATAGAATATCAGATTTCGGCTCTGACGGTTGAAGGTTCGAATCCTTCTGGAGTCACTTTTTTCAATAATATTTTAAATTAAAAAACCCACTAAATCTTTGAATTTAATGGGTTTTGTTACCTTTTTTATGTTTACTGGCAGAGAGAAAGGGATTTGTTTACTACAAAAAACATCAATAAAATAAATACTTTCCAAAGTATTTAAATTTAGTGACTCCTCTACTGACACCTCTACTATTAAGGTTACTATTATTCTAAATTCAAAGTAGTCAAATATAATGATAATTCTTTAATTATTAAAGGATTAATACTAAAAATTGAACTAGTTCTTTATGTAGTTATTTTAGTTTTCTTGATTAAAAATTGATTAAAGTAAATTTCAATTTTAACCAAAAATCAAGTGAGTTACTTGTTCATATTTTATTCCTGTATATGTACAGAACTCTTCAATTGTTAAGAACTCATTTGCAGGCTTATTAAGTTCATCTTTAATCTTTTGCATTAATCTTGCACTTTGACGATAACTTTTCCCTGTTATGAGCTGTATATCTTTAGGGTAGATGCAAACCCTATGCATATTAATTCTCATACTTCATCTATACTTTTGAATTGACTTTGACTACTCTATGAGTGGCAGAAAATCTTTCGCAATTTAATTATTATTTATTTAATGATATTAGGTTGTTTTTGTGGTGATTTTAGACACTTGTGTCGATTTTGGACATATTGTATGGTACTCCCTTTTTCTTACGCATAAGTTGATGTAATCTTTGTGATGATCATTTAAAACTGTTGCAACAAAATTTAAAATGATGGAGTCGTGAGAGGTTTGCGAATGCAAACCAAATGTTGAATTAAATTTTTAGAAATTATGGCTAGACAGAATAGCATTATTAAATTGAAAGGTACTATTGGAGGTATTACCTTTTACAAAACGCAAGATGGTCATTTGG
>MNYM01000027.1 GCA_001873065.1 Flavobacteriaceae bacterium CG2_30_31_66 | reverse complement strand
TGAAATCAATATCAACCCATAAAAATAGTTCTCCCAATTGAGTTCCATCAACACTGATTTTTGGATGTAATTCCAATAACCTGTGTATGAATTTTTGATGATTTCTAGGTATTTTTCCATGAAGTTGAAACCTTTTTTGACTGATACAAAAATACGTTGTTTTTAGAAATTCTAAATTTTAGGAAATGTTAATTTTTTTACTCTACAAAACCTCAATGACTCCTTTAAAAAGAGCAATCATTTTTGGTTCAGCTTCACCAGCAATGGCAATAATTTCGGCAATGTTGACAGGTTGTAAATTTTTTGGATCACATTCATCTGTCAACACAGAAATGGCTGCACAAGGCAAATTCAATTGTTTTGCTACAATCACTTCAGGAATTGTACTCATGCCAACTGCATCTGCTTCTAAAATTTGCAACATTCTGTATTCTGCTCTGGTTTCCAATTGCGGTCCTAAAACAGCTGCATAAATTCCTTCATGCAATAAAATGTTGTTTTCTTTCGCTATTTTTTTGATTTTCTGATTGATATTTTTTGAATATGGTTCTAATAAATCCACAAAAATATTTCCAAAAGAATTGGCTCCTTTGAATGCCAAAGGCGAACTTCCCTGCAAATTGATATGATCTTCAATCAGCATTAAATCTCCTTTTTTATAGGTCAAATTGATAGCTCCTGCTGCATTTGAAATCAATAAATTTTTGATTCCTAAACCATGCAATGTTCTGATTCCGTATGTAACTTCCCAAGAATTATAGCCTTCATACAAATGAAATCTGCCAGACATGACTATTACTTTTTTTCCTGACAATGTCCCGTAAATTAATTTCCCAGAATGAAATTCGACAGTTGCCACTGGAAAATTTGGAATTTCTGCATACGCAATTTCTTTTTCGATATCAATTTCACGAACTAATTTTCCCAAACCTGTACCTAAAACAATGCCAACTTCAGGATTTGAAAATCCGTTTTTTGTTAAAAAATCGATAGTTTCTTGAAGTTGTTTGGTTTTCATAATTGCGAAATTTGTTTCCAAAATTAGTCAAAAAATTGCTGAAATGCAGGATGAAATTCAATGTCTTCAAAAACATCCACATCATTCAATTCTTCCAATAAAAAAACTTTTTTATTTGTCAAATCTTCCAAAGTTTCTTTGAGTACAGTAGCTGTTCCCCAATTTTTATTTTCAAAAACTGATTGATAAAGTTTTTTCATTCCTAATAAATAATACCCTCCATCTTTTGCAGGACCAATCACCACTTCATGAGTTTCCAAAGCATGAAAAGCTTCTTGAATTATTTCTGGAGTCAAATCGAATAAATCACTACCAATAATTGCTACTTTTTCATATCCTTTTTCAAAAGATTGTTTAAAAGCATGTTGCATTTTCACCCCTAAATCTCCCTCTACTTGAAGGTACTTTTGAAATATTTCTGGGTTCCAATTATCATTCTCGGTTATTTTTTCAGAGTAAAAAACGACTTTGTCTGATGACACTTTTTGAGCAACTTCCTGCGTTTTTTTCAATAAAAATTGATAAATTTTCAATGCTTTTTCATCGCCAATGGTTTTTGCCAAACGTGTTTTTACTTTTCCTAATTCAGGATTTCTCGTAAAAATTAGAATACAATTTTTAGTCATATACTTTGATGCCTTTATGCAACCATTTGCCCCAATTTTTGTTGAAAGTGTGTACTTTTTCTGTTGGATTTTCGAGTGTGTCAACTATTTGAAAATCCTTGTTTTTCCATTCGAAAATACCTCCATATAAATTATAAACATTGGTAAATCCGTTTTGAATTAATTTGTGTGCAATGGTTTCTGAACGAATTCCCAATGAACAATACACCACAATTTTTTCGGATTTGTCTTTAGGAAGTTTGGCAAGTGTTCCTTTTAAATTGAAAGAATTGTAACCTACAAAAATGGCATTTTTTAAATGACTAACTTGGTATTCACTTTCTTCTCTAGCATCTAAAATAATGGTTTTTTCTTTGGTCATTTTTAGACCTTCCGCTGAAATATACGGAACATTTCTGGTATTCCATGTATTTAGTAACTTGTTCAACTTTTCTTGTCCCAAAAAAGGAACTGAACTTATGAATAGAAAAAGAAGCAAATTATATTTCATTGAAAATCAAGCTAAAGACTAAACATTAATAACTAAAAACTTTTTTTTAACAACACCCTCCACCATCATAATGAAAGGTTGAATTTGAAATAAAAATATCATTTCTTCCCAAATCAGTCAAGGCTTTTGCAGTTTTATCACAAATTGCCAATGGCTGATTTTTAAATAAAACATGCCCTAATGTATCATCAAAATAATCCTCATCACCATAATAAATAGCGGCTTTTCCTGTGAAAATGCAAGGTCCATCAATAGGCATTGGGTCTTTGATGGCAGCCACTTCAATGGATTCAATATAAATCAATTCGTGAGTTGGATAGTTTTTTGGATCTAAAATTCGGTATGGTTTTCTAGCCCTGATTTCGATAGTTCCAAAACCAGCATCTGTCAAAGCTTTTACATAATTGGCGATTGACAAACTTCCACTCAAACACAAAGCTCGCAAACGTTCGTCATTTCTGAGTTCGTCATTCATTTCTTGTTCGCAAGTTGGATCGCTCATCACCAAACGTCCATGTGGTTTTAAAACACGATACATTTCAGAAATGGCTTGTTGCAAATCGTCTTCTTTAAAAATATTGAACAAACAGTTTTGCGCAGCCACATCAATAGAATTATCTTCAACAGGCAAATTCATAGCATCGCCAAAACGCAAATCCACAAAATCCGATTGAAACCAAGGGTTTTGTTTTTCAGCTTCTATAAAATTTTTACGAGAAGCTTCCAACATTTCATCAACTACATCAACGCCAATCACACCACTTTTTTGTCTTGAAAAATAGGCAAACTGCAACAATTCCATGCCTCCTCCAACTCCAACATATAAAATTTTTGGGTTGTTTGTCAAATCTCTTGCATGCACTGTTGAGCCACAGCCATAATTCATTTCTTGCATGATTTTGGGAATTTTCAATCCTGGCAATTCCCAAATTGGATTGGTGGTACAACACAAACCAACATCTGGCGTTAATGCTGCTTCTTTATAGACATTTTTGGTCGTTTCTAAATAACTCATATTTTTTATTTTATTTTTCCCGCAAGGTTTCAAAAACCTTGAAGGTATTTTTTTTTATTTTTTTAACACCTACAAGGAATCCTCATTCTTCGGAAACACCTTGCAGGATTTTTAAGCTACAACTCCTTGACAACTGCTTCCTGCTCCAGCAGTACAGCCATAACAATGTTGGTTGATGACGATGTTTCTATTTTGTAATAATTCTTCTTGATAGTATGAAATGTGCTGAATCTTACTGGCTACTTTCAAATTCAACATTTGATTGAAATCGCAATCGTACAAAAATCCATCCCAACTTACAGAAATGGTATTGGTACACATTACATTCGCTACTGCAGCTGGATTATAAGCATCCACCAAAGCGGTCATATAATCTTCATAATTTTCGGAAGCAATCAAATAATCTAAAAAACGACTGATGGGCAAATTCGTAATCGCAAACAAATTGTGAAAACTGATGTCAAAATCGGTTTTCAATGCTTTTTTAAAATCTTGCTCTAAGGCTTGCTGATTTCCTGGCAAAAAAGCCCCTGAAGGATTATAAACCAAGTCTAGTTTTAAATCAGAGTTTTGCATTCCATAACCCACTTCATTCAAGGATTTTAAAGCTGCGATTGATTTGTCAAAAACACCATCACCTCTTTGTTTATCCGTTTTTCCTTTGGTATAATGTGGCAAAGAAGAAACTACATGCACTTTGTGTTTTTTAAAAAACTCGGGCAAATCATGATATTTTTTATTGGCTTTGATGATGGTTAAATTTGAGCGCACAATAAAATCTTTGATACCAACTTTGGAGGCTTCTTCTACAAACCATCTAAAATTTGGGTTCATTTCTGGAGCGCCACCTGTTAAATCAAGTGTATGAGCTGCCGTCATTTTGATGACTTTCAAACATTGTTGCATGGTTTCTAAAGTCATGATTTCGTTGCGATCTGGACCTGCATCCACATGACAATGTTCACAAACTTGGTTGCACATATAGCCCAAATTGATTTGTAAAATTTCCAATTTTTTGGGACGTAAAGGAAACTGTTTGGTTTCGCTTATTTTCTCAGCAAAAGTGGGTAAATCTCCTTTTTTAAAAATTCCGTTTGATAAAATTTCAAGTTGTCTTTGCGTATTAGCGATGTCGTTATTTCGTGCTTTAAGCGATTTCTTCATTCAATTCGTAATTTCTAATTCGTAAGTAATTTACATCTCCAATTTATTCACAATATTCATCATTTGAACACCATGCACCAATGTTGCGCCACTTTTGATAGCTGCACCCACATGAATGGCTTCCATCATTTCCTCTTTGGTGATGCCTTTTTGCAAACCGTCTTTTGTATAAGCGTCAATGCAATAAGGACATTGTTCAGTATGCGCCACAGCTAATGCAATTAGGGATTTTTCACGAGCAGTCAATGCACCTTCTTCAAAAACTTTTCGATAATAATCGAAAAATTTAGCTCCTAATTCTTCATTCCATTCTGAGATTTTTCCGAATTTTCTTAAATCGGCCGCATCATAATAATTTTTTGACATTTTCTCCTATTTTGAGTATATTTTATTCATAAAGCACAAATATAATTTAAAATATATATTTGCTTTTTACAGTGTTTTTATCATTTAAAAAATCATTTTGATTTTTTTAGACGTTCATTTTTTTGTTTGATTACAAAAATCAATCTAAAATTTCTTCATTTATTTTTAGACTGAATCGTTTCTTGAAATAATATACTGCCAAATACAAAAATGGTGTGTCTAACAAAGCAATGATAAATTTGAAAATGACACCACTAATTATCAGTCCCCAAAATTTATCCCAATTGATAATACCGAACGAACATAACAGTATCAAAACGGTAGCAGTATCAATGAATTGTGATGAAAAAGTGGAAAAATTATTTCTTAACCACAAATGTTTTCCTTTCGTAAAATCTTTCCAAAAATGATAAACTCGAATATCAATAAACTGTGCAAACAAATATGCCATCATAGATGCTAAAACCGCCAAAGGTGCTGCCCCAAAAACATTGATAAACGTCTTGTCATTGACTTGCGACCAAGGAGTTGCAGGCACTTCTTTGGAAACATAAATGATTAATAAAGAGAAAAAAGATGCGAAAATGCCGGCAATAACCACTTCGTTCGCCTTGCGTTTTCCATAAATTTCTGATAAAATATCGGTGATTAAAAACGTCAATGGATAAGGTAATAAACCCACAGAAACCTCAAAAAATTTTACGCCATACACTTCCATATTGAAGGGATACCAATAAAAGAATTTTTGAAAAATAAGGTTTGAGGTTACTAACGATGCTATAAAAAGTGCTGCAAGAATCAGGTAAATTCTGTCTGCTAATTGTTTGTCTTTTTGATTCATAAAACGAAAATAGTGAAATTTCTTTTTGCTTCAATATTTTTATGAATTATTAAACATAAAATCCCACTCAAAAGTGGGATTTTATAAATTGGATTTAATTTACTTTTTTCAAAAAACTTACCATTTATCTTTTATCTTTTTTGATAAATAATCAGTTAAGCTTTTTTCAATTGACTCTTGATTTTAAATATATTTGAGAATAAACAAAGTCAAAATATTTTTTATATCTAATTTTTCTTTAAAAGCTTTTTCAGGTTTCTGTAGTTTTTTTAATGAAAGATTTACTACTTATTACATTCAAATTTTCATAAAAAACTGAATGTATTCTTACAAAATCTTCAGTAGATTCAGGATTTGGTAACATACAATACTCACCCATTAATTGCATTGAAAGAGTAATAGTTTTAACAGTATGATCAATCAATATCAATCTATGCTTAGTTTCTTTTACGGATATTGCTATTAAATAACTAAAAATAGCACTTTCTTTAGCGCCAAGACCATTCTTAATATCCCCAAAATCCTAATTCACTCCCAAAAAAACCCAAAAATGTTCTGTAACACTAGCTTCAGGGAGTTCATAATCCATCAACTTTTTCCCAAAACCCACTTAGGGCGTTCAAAGTTGCTTTGGGGGTGGTGTAAATTAAAATGTTGGGGGTAGAAAACCAATGTAAGATAGTGGAAATTGCGTTGTCGGGGGTGGAAATTGCATGAAAGGCAGTGCAAAATGACTTTCAGGGGGTGTAAAATGCTCGGGAGGTAGAAGTAATCAACAATTTGGTGATGTTTATCAACAAGATTGGGTTTTATTGCGTCCAATTTATTGCGAAAATTTAAAATTTTGGATTCTTTTTTAAAATGTAAACCCTTAAACAATAAAAACCCTTCAACATTTCTATGATTTATTCCTCCCTTTTTCATTTGGATATAAAAAAGGTAAATTTTCGCTTTGAAAAATTGTTTTTGAATCAATATTGATGGCTGTAATTTTTCCTTTGAAAGCGGCTCCTGTATCAATATTCCAAACATTTGCAATGTTCATTGGCAAAGGTTCATTGTAATTGGTGGTTGGTGTGTGACCTATATAAATTTCGTCATACAATTGCAATCTTTTTGGGTAGAAAAGAGAGGTTTTGGGGATATTTTTATCTAAAGCCAACACCATTTCCCAAAATGATCTGTCAGTATAAAAATAGGAGACATCGATTTCTCTCTCTACACCATATAAAGACGTAAAACCTGCGTGTAAAAACAATCTATTCTTAGCATCAATGTGAAATAAAGGCAAGTTTTCAAAAAATTGGAGATGTTTCTTTTTATCTTCTTTGCAAAAACCTTCATAACTATCCATCGTTTCTTTACCTCCATGTAAATACCAAGAAGCATTTACATTTCCGTTTTTTAACCAATCTTCGCACCAAACATCATGATTCCCTTTGATAAAAACACAGTTAAATTTTTTTGATAGTTCCATTAAAAATTGAACAACTTGTGCAGATTCACTCCAACCATCCACATAATCTCCCATAAAAATTAGGGAATCTTTTTCGGTAATTTCAATTTTATTTAAAACTTGCAATAAGGCTTTTAAACCCCCATGAATATCGCCAATAGCAAAAGTTCGCATGAAATATTGTTTTTAGCAAAACTAACTTTTTTTGAAAAAAATTCAATAGTTACTTAGTAAAATAAAGATTAAATTTTAATGTAAAAAAAAGGGAAACTTCTATTTTTAAGGTTCCCTTTTTACAAAATAACTCTCTCTCATCTTATGGTTGGTTAGCGTTCATAAGCATTAAAAACAAATTGTTTTTTTTCTTAAAAACTCTTTTTATAGAGGATCTATATTTTAAAAGAAATAATTGGCAATGTCGAATGGTTGGTAACATCTTCAGCAACGCTTCCCTCCAAAAAATGAGAAATTCCTTTTCTGCCAGTTGAAATGACTGCAATTAAATCAGCACCTGCTGTATTTGAAAAATCTAAAATTCCTTGCATTATTGTTCTTGCACAAATAATATTTAGGTTGATTTTTCTATCAGTATTTCCCTCTAAATTTATAAAAAAATCATTAGCTAAAGCGTCTATTTCTGGAGTAGTTTTAAAAGCATCAAAAGGCGTATTTACATACACAATGTGTTTTTTTGCATTCAAAAAATCCAATGTTTTTAACAATTTTCTAAAAGCAGGAATGCTCTCTTCAGAAAAATCAGTGGCAACAACAATGTCATTAAAATCAATATTCACCATTTCATTTTTGATGACCAAAACTGGGATAGTTGCGTGTCTTATTACTTTTTCGGTATTAGAACCAATAAAAAACTCTTTTACGCCACTTGCACCGTGTGATCCCATAATAATCAAATCGGCTTGTACTTCTTCTGCAACTGAATTGATTTCTTTAAAAACCTTATAATGCTTGACAATTGGAACCACTTTTATATTTTCTAAATACTGCTTTTTTAGAAAATCGAAGAATTTATTCTCTGCTAATTTTAAAAAAAAAGCAGTTTTTTCATACAAATAAACTTCACTTTCTGTTAATGACATTTCTTGCATATCTAACATGTGAAGTGCATAAATAGTTGCGTCATTTTTTTTTGCCAACATTGCAGCGGTTTTTAACGCATATTCAGAATGTTCTGAAAAATCGACAGGAACAATGATTTTTTTCATGAGTTTTGTTTTTAAAAAACAAATTTAAGTTCTTTAGTTCGTTAAAAATAAGACATTTGTCATATTCTTAAAATTATTTTTCTTGCAAATTTTTGAGTAATTTTTGAGCTGGTTTGTTTTGTGGTGTAAAACGATTGTTATTTTTGCCACCTTCATTTTCATGATTGTAATACCATTTCCATAAAAAACCGCCTGCAAACCATTCTTCTTTCCAAAACTGATTGTGAATGGCTTGCAATCCATTCGCTTGTGCTTTTAAGTTAACATTTCCATGAATTTCATCTACTTTCCAAGGCTGTTTTCCATTAAAATGAACACTTCTATAACCATATTCTGTAAATAAAATAGGTTTTTGAAATTTTTTCTGTACGGCTATAATTTCAATTTTATGTGGTTTCCAACCATTTTCAAAATCGGCAACTGTTGGAGTTTGTTTTTCTGATACTGGAAAGTACGCATCCACTCCAATAAAATCCAACTGATGCCAAAAAGTGAGTTTTTTATATTCATCCCAATTGGCTGCATAGGTAAGTTTTCCTTTGAAAATCATCTTGATTTTTTGAATAAGTTGTTGCCAAAACTCAGGTCTATTCAATACAAACTTTTCCAATTCTGTTCCAATACATAAAATATCTGCATTTATTTTTGCAGCTGATTTAGCAAATGTTAAGATAAAATCTTGATAGGAATTTTCTAATGTTTTCCAATTTTCTTCAGAATTCATTTCTATCAAACCTGTAAATTCACCACGCCAAACCCAAATTTGGGGTTTTACCATAATCTTGATATTATTATTTTTGAACTCAACTGCATACTGAATCAATCCTTTTTCAGTTTCTCCAAACCATTGTCTTTGACTGTTGAAAGTGATTGTTGGAGAGGCTAAATCACGGATAAATCCAAATGGCATTAAGGCAACATAATTGCTATTCACCTCAATAACTGGCTGAATATGTCTTTGATTGATAGCATCTCTTGAAGCTACAAAACTAACGCCATTGATTTTTTTGTGTTGACAACTAGTAAAAAAGTGAACGCATAAAAATATTCCTAAACATAAAATTTTTCTCATATTACCCACTAAAGTACATTTTAAATCTTATATCTGATTCACCTTAATTTGTTAAAAATACAATCGAATTTTCAATTTAAATTAATTCTAAATTGAGTTCCCAAATTAAGTTCTTATCTTTAATTTCGACAAAACCGATATCAACCAACAAACTATGGAACACATTGTTATTATTGGAAATGGCATTGCAGGTGTTACTGCTGCAAGGCATATCAGAAAAAAATCTGACAAAAAAATCACTATTATTTCTGGAGAATCCAAATATTTTTTTTCAAGAACAGCGCTGATGTATGTATATATGGGACATCTAAAATTTGAACATACACAACCTTATGAAAATTGGTTTTGGAAAAAGAATAACATGAATCTTATAGAAGGAATTGTCACTAAAGTTGATACAGACAAAAAGAAACTTGTTTTAAAAGACCAGACTATCATTTCTTATGACAAATTAATCATTGCAACTGGTTCAAAACCAAATAAATTTGATTGGAAAGGGCAAGATTTAAAAGGAGTAATGGGATTGTATCACAAACAAGATTTGGAAAGTTTGGAAAAATACGCACCAAATACTAAAGTGTGTCAAAGAGCTGTGATTGTTGGAGGTGGTTTGATTGGTATTGAAATGGCAGAAATGCTGCGAAGCAGAAAAATTCCAGTCACATTTTTGGTGCGAGAAAGCAGTTTTTGGAATGGTGTTTTGCCAAATCAAGAATCGGAAATGATTAACAATCATATTTTAGAACATCACATTGATTTGCGCTTAAACAACAATTTAAAAGAAATTATTGCTGATGAAAATGGACTTGTAAAATCAATAATTATTGAAGAAACTGGCGAAGAAATTCCCTGTAATGTCGTTGGTTTAACTGCCGGAGTTTCACCAAATATCGATTTTTTAAATGAAAGTAATATCGAGATTCATAGAGGTGTTTTAGTAAATCGTTTTTTAGAAACCAATATCAAAAATGTCTATGCCATTGGAGATTGTGCCGAACAAAAAAAAGCAATTGGACAAAGAAGACCTGTTGAAGCAGTTTGGTACACAGGAAGAATGATGGGCGAAACTGTAGCACAAACTATTTGCGGTAATAAAACGGAATACAAACCAGGACATTGGTTCAATTCTGCCAAATTTTTAGACATTGAATACCAAACTTATGGTTGGGTTTTTAGTGAAAAAAATAAGAGCGAAAATGAATGGCATTTTCAATGGCAACATCCCTCAGAAAACAAATGTATAACGATTGCTTTTGATAAAATTTCATTTGAATTTTTAGGAATAAATACTTTCGGGATTCGAATGCGCCATGAAATTTTTGACAAATGGCTTTCTGAAAAAAAATCAGTAGAACACGTTTTGGAATTTTTAGCAGATGCCAATTTTGATCCTGAATTTTATAAAACTCACGAAGCCGAAATTGTAGCTAAATTCAATCAAGAAATGGATAGAAATATTCAAGTGAAAAAGAAAAGTTGGAAACGTATTTTTAGCAAATTATAATAAAATGAAAGTAATAAAACAAATAGGTTTAGGAATTTTCTTAGTTGGATTTTCAGTTTTTACAAGTGCTATTTTTTCTGGCTATTTCAACTTTACCCAACAAGAATTAGACAGCTATGTTTCTGAAAAAGGCTACAAAAGTGAACGCATAAAAGAGGAATTGTTAAAGTCAATTGTTACTGATGAAAAATTATCAATACTTGAATTTTCAAGCAAAGTGAGAGCTGCTTTTGAAATCTCAAATAACTATCATAACGCATTGATTTCAAAATACAGTACAGAAAAAAATTGGGCTAAAAAAAGCGAAGAATTTCAATATAAAATCTCTGGAAAACCACACAATCTAAGTTTTGAAATTGCTAAAAAAGCTGGCAAAGGTTTTTTTAAAGACCAACCAACATTGGCTTGGTGGTTGACTTTTGGATTGGGAATTTTTGGGGCATTGTTATTTATTCTTCCAAATGCCATTTTATTGGGAAAACCAGGCATCAAAAATGATGGAATATATCATGAATCTGCCACAAATAGGGGATTTATTGCTTGGTTAGTATTGATTTATTTGGTAACTTTTTATTTATTACTCTATTTTATGCCAGATTATGTGGTGAATTGGACGTTTATTTTTGATCCAATCAGCAAAGCTTTGAATGGAGGAAATGCCAGTCAGTGGTTTGTGTATGGCTTTTTATATTGTACAATTATGTTGGTAATGGGCGTAAGAATGTATATCAAATATCGTCATAACAAATACCAAATTGTAAGAACAACTTCAGTGATATTTTTTCAAATTATTTTCGCATTTTTAATTCCAGAAATCATGACAAGTTTAAATATGCCAGGTTATGATTTTAAAAGTGCTTTTCCTTTAGATTACGATTTTTTCTTTGAATGGAACCTTAAAAATTTACAAAATAGTGGTGCTATAGGAATTTTTATTTTGGTTTGGGGAATCATTTTAACACTTATTATAGTTCCTGTAATGGTCTATTTTTTCGGAAAACGTTGGTACTGTTCTTGGGTTTGTGGTTGTGGAGGTTTGGCTGAAACATTGGGAGATCCTTACAGACAACATTCTAATAAAAGTTTAAATGCTTGGAAACTAGAAAGATGGCTAATCCACTCTGTATTACTTTTCTCAATTTTGATGACGGTTGTTACCCTATATTGTTATTTTTCAGGAACTTCATCTTTATTAGGAATCAAATCACAATGGATTAAAGACACCTATAGTTTTCTAATTGGTGCTTGGTTTGCGGGAGTTATTGGAACTGGATTTTACCCAATTTTTGGGAACAGAGTTTGGTGTAGATTTGGTTGTCCTTTAGCTGCTTATTTAGGATTTGTGCAACGTTTCAAATCAAGGTTTAGAATCACTACGAATGGTGGGCAATGTATTTCATGTGGCAATTGTTCCACCTATTGCGAACAAGGAATTGATGTAAGAGCTTATGCACAAAAGGGTGAAAATATTGTTCGTTCAAGCTGTGTAGGTTGCGGAATTTGCAGCGCAGTTTGTCCAAGAGGAGTATTAAAATTAGAAAATGGTTTAGAAAAAGGAAGAATTAACCCTACTGAAATTCTACTTGGAAACGATGTTGACCTTATGAAACTATTGAATAAATAGTCAATTTAATTTGACAAAGCTCAAAAATAATGTTTCATAAACTAAATCTTAAAGCAAAATACTTTGTTAAAAAAATTAATCTGTTTGTTAAATATTTGACAAAAATATTAATACTTTTACATCCGAAAATTTTAAGGAGTAAAAATCAGATAAAAGTCAGATTTTAATACCTAAAGAGGAGAATAATTTGATTGAACAGTTATAATTTAATGAAACCCCTAATAAAGGTAATAATTCCAGCTTTTAACGAACAAAACTCAATTGTAAAAGTCATCAAAGACCTTCCTAAAATGGTTGAGGAAATCATTGTTGTGAATAATAATTCGACTGATGAAACTGCTAAAAATGCAAAAAATGCTGGAGCAACAGTTTTACATGAAACAAAAAAAGGGTATGGTTTTGCATGTTTGAAAGGAATAAATTATATTGAAAATCAAAATAATAAACCTTCTATTGTTGTTTTTTTAGATGGTGATTATTCTGACTTTCCAGAACAATTATCTGAAATTATTCAACCAATTATTCAAGAAAATATCGATTTTGTTGTTGGAGCTCGCTTGAAAAACTTGCGTGAACAAGGCTCAATGACACCTCAACAAATTTTTGGTAACTGGTTAGCAACCTCTTTAATGAAATTTTTTTTTAATTCAAAATTTACAGATTTAGGACCTTTTAGAGCCATAAAATATGAAAAATTACTAGCGCTAAATATGAGCGATAAAACCTATGGTTGGACAGTTGAAATGCAGTTAAAAGTATTAAAACGAAAAATGAGTTATACAGAAATTCCAATAAAATATAGAAATAGAATAGGTGTTTCAAAAGTTTCAGGAACTGTAAAAGGTAGTATCTTTGCAGGGGCTAAAATTCTAGGTTTGGTTTTTAAATATAGTTTTAAATAATGGTTTTAGAATATATTATTATTACTATTTACACGATTTGCTTAGTGCTTATTTTTATGTATGCACTTGCGCAATTAAACCTACTCTTCAACTATCTAAAATATAGAGATAAAGTTGATGATTCGCCAAAGTTTGATTTCAATAATCCCGAAGAGATTCCTTATGTGACGATTCAATTACCCGTTTTTAACGAATTGTATGTAATGGAGCGTTTGTTGAAAAATATTTCAAAAATCAACTATCCAAAAGACAAACTTGAAATACAGGTCTTAGACGATTCAACTGATGAGTCTGTTGAAACCACTGCTGAAGAAGTAAAAAAAATTCAAGATTTAGGAATTGATATTCAACATATAAGAAGAACCAATAGACAAGGTTTTAAAGCTGGAGCATTAAAAGAAGGTTTAAAAACAGCAAAAGGTGAATTTATTGCCATCTTTGACGCCGATTTTTTACCAAAATCAGACTGGTTATATCAAACAATTCCTTTTTTCAAAGACGCAAAACTCGGAGTTGTCCAAACGAAATGGAGTCACATCAACCGCAATTATTCAACTTTAACCAAAATTCAAGCTTTTGCCTTAGATGCTCATTTTTCGCTAGAACAAGTTGGAAGAAATAGCAAAGGACATTTTATTAATTTTAATGGAACTGCAGGTGTTTGGAGAAAAGAGTGCATTTATGACGCTGGAAACTGGGAAGGTGATACTTTGACCGAAGATTTAGATTTAAGTTATAGAGCACAATTTAGAAATTGGAAATTCAAATACTTAGAAAAAGTTGAAACTCCAGCTGAACTTCCAGTAGTTATTAGCGCTGCAAGATCTCAACAATTTCGCTGGAACAAAGGTGGTGCAGAGAATTTTCAAAAAATGATTAAAAGAATTTTATTAAATAAAAATAGTTCTTTTAAAACTAAAATACACAGTGTTTTACACTTACTAAACAGTACAATGTTTACTTGTATTTTCCTTGTTTCGGTATTAAGTATTCCAATGTTATATATTAAAAATGAATATGCACATTTAAAACCTTACTTTTACACAATGAGCTTTTTTGTGGTAAGTTCACTGATATTTTTTGTTTGTTATTGGTTCATGTATAAAAATATTTATGGTGGTGGGTTTAAAAATTTTATCATTTATATAGGTGCTTTTTTAACGTTCTTCTCAATTGCAATGGGATTTTCTTTACACAACACAATTGCAGTTTTAGAAGGTCATTTTGGCAAAAAAAGTGAATTTGTAAGAACCCCAAAATTCAATATTACAACCTTAAAAGATGGCTGGAAAAATAACAAATACATTAAGAAAAGACCATCTGTTCACGTAATTTTGGAAGGAATATTAGCGCTTTATTTTGTGTTTGGAATGTATAGCGCTTTTATTGTCGGTGATCAAGGTGGCGATTTTGGATTATTTCCTTTTCATTTTATGCTGTTTGTAGGGTACTCATACGTATTTTTTAAATCTATTTTTTCAAAAGCATAATGTCCTTAATTGGAAAGTATAAAAAAGTATTTACTGTTATTTTAAGTACTCTTTTTTATGTTTATGTTGCTTATTTTTTAGAGAGAACTAAATTCCTTGAGCTTCTTTTTTGTTGGTCATTTCTATTCGGAAGTTTTTATTTTCTAACAAAAAAAAACGACCTTTCATTTAAAAATTTAGCATTGATTTCAATCTTTTTTAGATTGATATTTCTCTTTGCAACGCCCAATTTATCACAAGATTTTTACAGATTTATCTGGGATGGAAGAATGTTACTTGAAGGTTACAATCCTTATCTTTCAATTCCAGAAAATTTTATTAAACAAAGTGTAAGCCCCATAAATGAAGCCAAAACTTTGTACGAGGGAATGGGCATTTTAAATGGAAGTCATTTCACAAATTATCCCCCAATTCTTCAATTTTGTTTTTTTATTACTGCTTTTTTTTCAAACAAATCAATCTTTGGCAGTATTATAATTTTTAGAATCATCATTATTTTAGCTGATATTGGGATTCTTTACTACGGAAAAAAATTGTTAGAAAGGGTAGAATTGCCTGTAAAAAATATTTTTTGGTATGTTTTAAATCCATTTATCATCATTGAAATGACTGGAAATCTGCATTTTGAACCAGTGATGTTGTTGTTTTTGATAATTGGTTTAAATCATTTGCATCAACAAAAATGGTTTTTCGCAGGGATTTTTATGGGTCTCGCAGTTTCAGTAAAACTGATTCCCTTGTTGTTTTTACCATTAATATTTCAAAATTTCAAAAAAACTAAAAATTCAACCAAATTAAATTTTAAAATTTATTTTCTTTCAAGATTCAAAACTATCGATTTTGTAAAACTCATCTTTTTTTACATTGTAATTTTTACCACTACAGTACTTTTATTTTCACCGTTTTTATCACAAAATTTTATAGTAAATTATTCAAAAACAGTAGGTTTATGGTTTACTACTTTTGAGTTTAATGCCAGTTTTTATTACCTTTTCAGAGAAATTGGATATTTATTCAGAGGATATAACGAAATCGCAATTATAGGGAAAATAACAGCCATCTGCACGATTATTTTTATTGCGACTTTGGCAATATTCAAAAATAATAAATCGTTTAAAAAGCTTATTGTTTCCATGATTTTTGGCATCAGTTTTTATTATTTTTTTTCAAGCACAGTTCATCCTTGGTATGTGGCAACTCCTTTGTTATTAGGCGTTTTCACTAAATATAAATTTCCAATTATTTGGACATTTGTAGTGATTTTGAGTTATCAAGCCTACACAAACTCTCTTTCAAAAGAGAATTTGTGGCTCATTGCTTTAGAATATGTTTTGTTATATTCTTACATTATTTATGAAATTAAAAAACATATCACAAAAAAAATGATATGTTAATTATTTATTAATAAAATAGCTACGTATATTTTTATATCTTCGTGTTAAAATTTTTCTTATGAATAAACTGACTATTAAGGACATTGCCAAGAAATTTAATGTTTCTATTTCTACGGTTTCAAAAGCGTTGAATGATAGCTATGAAATTAGCGATGCTACCAAAGAAAAAATTCAGAAATATGCTAAAGAAAATAATTACAAACCCAATTTTAACGCTCTAAGTTTAAAAAACAGAAGTACAAAAACGATTGGAATTATCCTTCCAACAATGTTAAAATACTTTTTTGCACAAGTTTTTAAAGGCATTGAAAAAACCGCTTTGGAACGTGGTTATAAAGTAATTACCTGTATTTCAAACGAATCTTACGACAAAGAACTGGAAATTATTGAAATGCTTTCCAATGGAAGTATTGACGGTTTTATCCTTTCAATGGCTAAAGAAACTGAAATAAAAAAAGACTTCAATCACTTTCAGGAAACCATTGAAAACGGGATTCCAATTGTAATGTTTGACAGAGTTGCGCCAACAATTGAATGTGATAAAATCATTACTGATGACTTTAATGGCGCTTTGAATACAGTTGAACATTTGCATAAAACGGGTCATAAAAAAATTGGTTTTGTTTCTACTTTGAGTAATTTACATATAGGTCAAGAACGATTTTTAGGGTACAAAAAAGGGTTAGAAAATGTTGGATTACCCTATAATAAGGATTTTGTAATCAATATTTTTGATGACGATTATAAAAAATATGAAGAAATCTTATTACCTTTTCTGAAAAAAAATAAATTAGACAGTGTTATTACAACTGGTGAATCAGCTGCAATTGCTTGTATGAAAACAAGTTTAAAATTAGGCTATGAAATTCCAAAAGACATTTCTGTAATTGCTTTTTCAAACGGAATTTTAGCAAGACATTCAAGTCCAAAAATGACCACCATAAGTCAACATGGAGAACAAATGGGGGAAACTTGTGCAAAAATTTTGATTGATAGATTGGAAAATAAACACACTGAAATCACAACAAAAATCATCAAAACTGATTTGGTAATCAGAGATTCAAGCAAATAATTTATGAATTTTTCCAACATAAAATTAGTGGTTTCTGATATGGATGGTACTTTGCTGAATTCAGAAGGACAGGTAAGTAATCGCTTTTTTAAATTATTTCAAAAACTTCAAGAAAACAATATTCATTTTTGTGCGGCAAGTGGCAGACAGCACAATAGCATCGTTTCAAAATTAGCATCCATAAAAAATGATATTTATGTAATTGCAGAAAATGGAGGTGTTTTAAAAAAGGGTGATGAAATGCTACGCTCCTACTTTTTGAATCCTGAAAAAGTTCAAAAACTAATACCAATTTTAAGAGGAATTTCAGGTGCAAACATGGTGCTTTGTTGTGATAATACTGCCTTTATCGAAAGCAAAGACGAACGTTTTATTACACTTTTTCAAGAATATTATCACAGTTTTCAAAAAGTAGCTGATTTGACGGAAATTGCAAAAAATATTCCTGTTTTTAAGATTGCCATTTATCATTTTGATTCCTCAGAAAAATACATTTTACCTATTGTTCAAGACTTTAAAAATGAGGTTTTATTGAAAGTTTCAGGCGCACATTGGTTAGACGTTTCTGACGAAAAAGCCAACAAAGGGAATGCTTTGAAAGCTGTACAAAAACTTTTGAATGTTACAAAACAAGAAACCTTGGTTTTTGGTGATTATCACAATGATATAGAGATGATGCAAGAAGCAGGAATGAGTTTTGCCATGAAAAACGCTCACGAGGACATCAAAAAAATTGCTGATTATATTACCGAAAGTAATGATGATTTTGGTGTAGAAATGGTGTTGGAAAAGTTGGCGAAATAATAAAAATAAAATTTTAAATCATTGGTTTGCAATTAAAACTTCATAGAACACAGAGATTCAAAGTCTCTATTTCAATTAAAATAATTGCTTAGAAATAAATTTTAAACATAGAATCTGTTATGTAAAGCGAAGCTTCTATGAATAAAAAAGCTATGTGGATATAAATTTTGATAAATAGTTGATACACCTATTTAAATTAACTTTTAAGGTGAACTAGTGTAATTTAAAAATCAATCTCAACCACCAAACCTTCACTTCCTCTGATATTAAAAACGGTTTCGTCTTCAAAAATTAAATATTGTCCCTTAATTCCAACCAATTTTCCTGTGTACGTTTTTTCTTTTTCAAGTGCTAAACTTTTTGGTTTTTTTGGATATTTTAACACCGGAAATTGAATCTGTGTTTCTCGATTATTGTTAATAAAGTAAGGCAATACTTCACTTGGAATGTATTTTTTTAATTGATCTCTCCACAAAACCAAATCCTCGTCTTTGCAATCATTTTGTAGCATTTTTCGCCAGTTGGTTTTATCTGCAACATGCTCTTTCAAAGCAACTTCTGTAATTCCTGCTAAAAATCTGTTCGGAACTTCTACTATTTCAAGGGCTTCATGTGCACCTTGATCGATCCATCTTGTAGGAATTTGCTGTCTTCTGGTAACCCCAACTTTCACGTTACTCGAATTTGCCAAATACACAATATGTGGTTGCAACTGAACGGATTTTTCATATTCCAAATTACGATCTTCAATGCCTAAATGCGCTCTGCTCAACTCAGGTTTTAGTATCCAATCTCCTGCACTTGGGGTATCAAAAAAACAAGATTTACAAAAACCTTGTCTGTAAATTGGTTTTTCTAAATGACATTGCAAGCATTCATATTTTAAAAATGTTATTGATATTGTGGAATTTAACAATTGATTCATGTGTAAAAAATCAGATTTCATATCTAAATAATACTGAATTTCATCTAAATTTTCAGTTTTCATTTTTTTTAAAACTCCTTGATATTGCATCCTTAAAATTTAGTATTTTTAACTTTTTACAAAACTACAAAAAACACCAACTAATTCATGGCTTTCTACTTCGTTAATTCTATAATTTCATGGTTTTTAAAAAAACGAATCCATCAAATTGCATTGTTTTTAAAATATCCTATTGATGTGCAAGAAGAATTACTAATGAAACTAGTAACAACTGCAAAAAGAACCGAATTTGGTAAAGAATATCATTTTAGCGACATCAGAAATTATAAAGATTTTGCCGAAAAAGTACCCATTCAAAAATATGAAAGTATTGCTCCCTTAATAGAGCGTTGCAGAAAAGGAGAACAAAATTTGTTTTGGCCAACACCAATAAAATGGTTTGCAAAATCGAGTGGAACTACCAATGCAAAAAGTAAATTTATCCCTGTTAGCAACGAAGCTTTGGAATTTTGCCACCTAAAAGCAGGCAAAGACATGCTTTGTTTATACATTACCAACAACGAGGAAAGTCAGTTGTTTACTGGAAAGGGCTTGAAATTAGGAGGAAGTTCCGCAATTTATGAAGATAACAATTCCTATTTTGGAGATTTATCTGCAATTCTTACCGAAAATTTGCCTTTTTGGGCAGATTTTAGTTCAGCACCCAAACAAGAAACTGCTTTAATGGCTGAATGGGAAACAAAATTAGAAGCCATTATTGAAGAAACAATCTTTGAAGATATCACAAGTTTGGTGGGCGTGCCAAGTTGGATGTTGGTTTTATTAAATCGTGTTTTGGATAAAACTGGCAAAGAAAATATCTTGGAAGTTTGGCCAAATTTAGAAGTATATTTTCATGGAGGCGTAAATTTCAATCCATATCGAGAACAATTCAAAAAATTGATTCCAAAAAAAGACTTCAAATATTATGAAACGTATAATGCTTCTGAAGGATTTTTTGCCATTCAAGATCAAAACAATTCAAAAGAATTATTACTAATGTTGGATTACGGAATTTTCTATGAATTTATTCCAATGACCGAATATAAAGGAGAAAGTTCTAAAGCGATTCCATTATCAGAAGTTAAAAAAGAGGTGGATTATGGAATGATTATAAGTACAAATGGAGGTTTGTGGCGCTATCACATTGGTGATACCGTAAAATTTACTTCTTTAGAACCTTACAGGATAAAAATCACAGGAAGAACAAGGCATTATATAAATGTTTTTGGTGAAGAATTGAACATCGAAAACGCAGAAGATGCCCTGAAATTAGCTTGCGAAAAAACACAATCAACTATCGTAGATTATACAGTTGCACCAATTTTTATGGAAGGAAAAAATAGTGGTGGTCACGAATGGATGATAGAATTTAAAGAACATCCATCAAATCTTTTATACTTTACTGAGCTGTTAGACAATGCTTTAAAATCAATAAACTCTGATTATGAAGCAAAAAGATACAATAATATCACGTTGACATTGCCCAAAATAAATGTCGCAAAAGAAGGATTGTTTTATGAATGGTTAAAGAAGAATGGAAAATTGGGTGGACAGCACAAAGTGCCAAGATTGTTAAATACTAGAGATTTTTTAGAGGAATTATTAGCATTGTAATTTTTTTTTTAAAACTTAAATCTCATAAAAAGGTATGATTTTTGATATAATTATTTTTTACTGTAAACAAAAAAAATAACATTGACAAAAAAAATATTTCTCTTCACTGTTTTGCTTTTTTTAAGTTTTTCAGCGACATCTCAAGTTGTTACGATTATCAATAAAGAAACCAAAGAAGCTTTAGAACAAGTTACTATTTTTCATCAAAAAACAAAAAATTATGTAACCACAGATGAAAAAGGACAAGTTGATATTCAAATATTTAAAAACACAGAACAGCTAGAAATAAGATTTCTAGGTTTTAAAACAAAGCGTAAAAGTTATTCTGAAATTCAAAAAAATAAATTTGTGATTGAGTTGGAACCCAGCATTTTGAACATGAATGAAATTGTGATTTCTGCCTCAAAATGGAAACAAAAAAAATCAGAACTCGCCACAAAAGTAAGTATAATTTCTAACAACGAAATCCTATTATTAAATCCACAAACTGGCGCTGATTTACTCACAATTTCTGGAAAAGTATTTGTTCAAAAAAGTCAACAAGGAGGAGGAAGTCCAATGATTAGAGGCTTTGCAACCAACAGATTGCTATATACCATTGATGGCGTTCGTATGAATAATGCCATTTTTAGAGCTGGAAATATTCAAAATGTAATCTCTTTAGACCCGTTTTCAATCGAAAAAACGGAGATTGTTTTTGGACCAGGTTCCGTAATTTATGGAAGTGATGCAATTGGTGCTGTGATGAGTTTTAAAACGCTGAGTCCTAGATTGTCTTTTGATGACAAAACCACCATTTCTGGAAACGCTTTTACACGATTTTCATCTGCAAATGGAGAAAAAACTGTTCATGCTGATGTGAATGTAGGCTTCAAAAAATGGGCATTTGTAACGAGTATTAGCCACCATAATTATGGAAATTTATTAATGGGAAGCAATGGTCCTGACGAATATTTAAGAAATTTTTATGTAGAAACACAAAACAATCAAGATGTTGTGATTGAAAATAGCAATCCTAAAAACCAAATTCCTAATGGATTTACACAAACAAATTTGATGCAAAAAATCCGTTTTAAACCTTATGAAAACTGGAATCTTGAATATGGATTTCACTTTTCAGAAACCTCAAGTTTTGATAGATATGACAGGCATTTGATTACCAGAAATGGAAATCCACGTTATGGAGAATGGAAATATGGCCCACAAAAATGGTTGATGAATAATCTTGAAATACGAAAAAAAACAAAACATTCTTTTTTTGACGAGGTAAGTTTGAGACTTACACATCAAAATTTTGAAGAAAGTAGAATTAGCAGAGATTTCAACGCAACTCAAAGAGAAACAAGAACTGAAAAAGTAGTTGCGTATTCAACCAATTTAGATTTTTCAAAAGTTTTAAGTTCAAGAAACAAATTAATTTATGGAACTGAATATGTGTTTAATGAGGTAACTTCAACAGGAATAAACACAAATATTAGTACGAATTTCTCACAAAAAGGCCCTAGCAGATATCCCAATGCAACTTGGTCTTCTTTAGGATTTTATGTTTCTAATCAAACTGATTTTGATAAAAAATGGACTTTACAAACTGGTTTGCGATATAATTTTTACAAATTAGACGCCACTTTTGATACTACTTTTTATCCATTTCCATTTACAGAAACCAAGATTGATGATGCAGCTTTTTCTGGAAGTGTAGGTTTGGTTTATAGACCTGACAAAAGTTGGTTGTTTAGTACAAATATTTCTTCTGCTTTTCGTTCGCCAAATGTGGATGATGTTGGAAAAGTTTTTGATTCTGAACCTGGAATTGTGGTTGTTCCAAATCCAAATTTAAAAGCTGAATATTCTTACAATACTGATATTTCAATTGCAAAAACCTTTGGTGATTTTCTAAAAATTGAACTTACAGGTTTTTATACTCTATTAAATAACGCTTTGGTTCGCAGAGATTTCACCTTGAATGGACTTACTCAAATTATGTATGATGGCGAATTGAGTGATGTGCAAGCAATTCAAAATGCAGCTTCAGCAAATGTGTATGGATATCAAACAAGTTTTGAAATTGATCTTGGAAAAGGCGTTGGATTTTCATCAGATTTCAACTATCAAAAAGGAGAAGAAGAATTGGATAATGGCGAAAAAAGTCCATTAAGACATGCAACTCCTTGGTTTGGAAGTACACGTATCACTTATTCTTTGAATAAATTGAAAGCACAATTTTATACAAATTATAGTGGTGAAGTTGCTTTTAAAAACATGCCAGAAACTGAAATTGCAAAACCTTATATGTATGCAATTGACCAAAATGGCAATCCTTATTCGCCTTCTTGGTTTACATTGAATATAAAAACTTCTTATAGATTTGCTGAAAATTTATTGTTTTCATCTGGTATTGAAAATTTGGCTGACAAACGCTACAGACCTTATAGCTCAGGAATTGTTTCGCCTGGAAGAAACTTTGTAATCTCTTTAAAAGCAACGATTTAGATTATACTTTACGTTCAACAACGTAATCAATCATCGTTATAAGCGAACTTTTATACTCAGAATCAGGAAAGTTTTCGAGAATTGTTAATGCATTGTTTTTGTACTCATTCATTTTAGAAATCGTGTACTCAATTCCTCCATGATTTTTTACAAAATCAATCACTTCTTTTACCCTAGTTTTGTCTCTGTTGTATTTTTTCACAGAATTGATAATCCACGCTTTTTCTTTTGGAGAGCAGGTATTCAAAGTGTAAATTAATGGCAACGTCATTTTTTGCTCTTTGATGTCAATGCCTGTTGGTTTTCCAATTTTTTCATCAGAATAATCAAACAAATCATCTTTTATTTGAAAAGCGATGCCAATATATTCTCCAAATTTGCGCATTTGCTGCACAGTTTCTTCATTTGCACCCACAGAAGCAGCTCCAATTCCACAACAAGCTGCAATTAAAGTCGCTGTTTTTTGACGAATAATTTCAAAATAAATTTCTTCGGAAATATCTAATTTTCTGGCTTTTTCAATCTGTAATAATTCGCCTTCACTCATTTCACGAACAGCAATTGAAATCAATTTAAGCAAGTCAAAATCGCCATTATCAATCGAAAGTAATAATCCTTTTGACAATAAAAAATCACCAACCAAAACCGCAATTTTGTTTTTCCAAAGAGCATTTATCGAAAAAAAACCACGTCTTCTATTGCTATCGTCAACTACATCATCATGCACTAAAGTAGCAGTGTGAATCAATTCCACTACAGATGCTCCTCTATAAGTTCGTTCTTCAAAACCACCATCAGAAACCATTTTTGCCACCAAAAAAACAAACATTGGTCGCATTTGTTTTCCTTTTCTGCGAATAATGTAATACGTAATTCTATTTAAAAGTGGTACATTGGATTGCATGGAATCTTTGAATTTTTTTTCAAAGAGTTCCATTTCCATTTTAATGGGAAGTTTTATGAGTTCTACTGGTTTCATCTGACTCGCAAAAATAAACAATAAAAATTACAACAGATAGATTTAAAAAACAGTATCAATTAAAAAAAAGTTACGATTTATTCGCCAATTGACCACAAGCTGCATCAATATCTTTTCCTCTGCTTTTTCTGACATTTACAGTGATATCATACATTTCCAAATTGGAAATATAATTGTTGATAGCACTAGAGCTTGCTTGCTGAAATTGCCCATCATCAATAGGATTGTATTCAATCAAATTGACTTTACAAGGCACAAATTTACAAAATTCAATCAAGGCTTTGATATCTTCATTTCTGTCATTAATTCCTTCCCAAACAACATATTCATACGTGATTTTTCGTTTGTTTTTTTCATACCAATATTCCAAAGATTCGCGCAAATCAGTCAATGGAAAATGTTCATTAAATGGCATAATTGATGTTCTAACTTCCTCAATAGCAGAATGTAAAGAAACTGCTAAATTGAATTTAACTTCATCATCAGCCATTTTTTTAATCATTTTTGGAACACCAGAAGTAGAAACCGTAATTCGTTTTGAAGACATTCCTAAACCTTCTGGAGATGTGATTTTTTCAATAGCTTTTAACACATTATTGTAATTCATCAAAGGTTCTCCCATTCCCATAAACACAATATTGGTGAGTTTTTTTTGATGATATAACTGACTTTGTTGGTCAATTACAACTACTTGATCATAAATTTCATCAGGATTCAAATTGCGCATTCTTTTTAAACGAGCAGTTGCGCAAAATTTACAATCCAAACTACAACCCACTTGACTTGAAACACAGGCTGTTGTTCTTTTTTTTGTCGGAATTAAAACCGATTCAACCACCAAACCATCATGCAATTTAATACCATTTTTGATAGTCCCATCTTTGCTTTTTTGCATGGAATCTACTTTGATATGATTGATAACAAAATTGTTTTCTAACATTTCTCTCGTTTGTTTAGAAATATTGGTCATGTCTTCAAAAGAATGCAAAGACTTACTCCAAAGCCAATCATACACTTGATTTCCACGAAAAGCTTTATCGCCATTTTTTTCAAAAAAATCGCGTAATTGTTCTTTTGTGAGTGCTCTAATATCTTTCTTTGTAGTTTCCATTGGCTGCAAAAATACAAAACCTCACAAGCATTACTGTGAGGTTTTCGGTTTCTATTTTTTTATGTTAAAATAATTAGATTATTAACATGGCATCTCCGTAAGAGTAAAATCTATATTTTTCTTTGATTGCTTCTTTATAAGCTTTCATTAAAAAATCGTATCCAGCAAACGCTGCAGTCATCATCATTAATGTTGATTTTGGCGTATGAAAATTGGTAATCATAGAATCTGCAATGCTAAAATCATACGGAGGAAAAATAAATTTATTGGTCCAACCTTCATAAGGATTTAGCAAGTGATTAGCTGATACTGAGGACTCTACAGTTCTCATTACAGTAGTTCCAACTGCACAAATTCTTCTTTTTTCTTTTTTTGCTTGATTGATTTTTTGGGCAGCATTTGCAGTAATAATAATTTGCTCAGAATCCATTTTATGCTTAGATAAATCTTCTACTTCAACAGGACTAAAAGTTCCTAAACCAACATGCAAAGTCATTTCTGCAAATTCTATTCCTTTGATTTCTAAACGTTTCATCAAATGTTTTGAAAAATGCAAGCCTGCTGTTGGAGCAGCAACTGCGCCTTCGTGTTTTGCATAAATGGTTTGGTAACGCTCTTCATCTTCAGGAGTTAATTTTCTGTTGATGTATTTTGGAAGTGGCGTTTCGCCCAATTCTATTAGTTTTTCTCTAAAAGCTTCATAAGATCCGTCAAATAAAAAACGCAACGTTCTTCCTCTAGAAGTGGTGTTATCGATAACTTCCGCAACCAAACTATCATCATCACCAAAAAATAATTTGTTTCCAATTCTGATTTTTCTTGCAGGATCTACTAAAACATCCCACAGTCTGTTTTCAGCATTCAATTCTCTCAATAAAAAAACTTCTATTTTTGCACCCGTTTTTTCTTTATTTCCATACATTCTTGCAGGAAAAACTTTGGTGTTGTTTAACATTAAGACGTCACCCTCTTCAAAGTAATCAATAATGTCTTTAAATAATTTATGCTCAATAGTTTGTGTTTTTCTGTTCAGCACCATCAAACGAGATTCGTCTCTGTGTTCTGCTGGATATTCTGCCAATAATTCATCAGGCAATTTAAATTCATAGTGTGATAATTTCATACGACTATTTTGATTAAAGTCAACAAAGATACAATTTCAAAACAGGCGTTGTCAAGTGTTTGGGTGTTTATTTTAATTTTCCAATTTTTCACTAAGCAACACCTTGTTTAAAAACACTTTTTACTTAATCACAATCTTTTTAATTGCTGAATTATTTTCGAAATCTTGAATTTTTACTAAATACAATCCTGTAGCTAAATCAGAAACATTGAGTTGTTTTTGATTTGATGTTTTTACTTTTTGACCTTGAATATTGTAAATTTCTACTGATTGCAATTCTAATACTGTTTCAATATTTAAAATATCATTTACAGGATTGGGGTATAATGCTACTTCTAGATTCTTTTGAGAGTAATCTGATGATGATAAAGTGTTGTTAGCATGTAAGTTTGAAATTTCCGTGTCTGTCAATACATAATTATAAATTTTTAAATCATCAATTGCGCCGTTGAACCAAAATTCTCCTCCAACTCCAATTCCAATTCTGAATTCATCGGAATTGTTAATTGTATTCCATACAATAGCTTGAGAACCTAATAATATGCCGTTTTTATAGACTTTTGCATTAGTTCCATCATACGCACAAACATAATGGTCCCATGTAGCCAAATTGTTTGTACTTAATGCCGTATAATTATTATTATAGCCTAGAACCATTGTAAATCCATCAGTTATAGAAAACCCAAAAGCGTTACTATTACTAAATGCTCCATAAGAGAATATTGTATTATGAAATGGAAATGCAGAATTGTATGCATTTACTTTTACCCAAACAGAAACAGTACGAGGAGCATTACCATAAGGTAATCCTGTAATTGTTGCTGTTGAACCTGTACTGTTTATATTAATTGCACCTGACGTATTACCATGTCTGTCTGTTGTAAATGAAGTTCCAGAATTTGAAGCAAACGGAACAGATCCTAAAAGATTATTATATGTGTTATCAAAACTATATTCTGCAATTTTAGATTCAGCAGGGTTTGTGGTAAAATTTAAAATTGAAGAATAAGAAGTGCCATTACTGTTAGTTGCTTCAATTTGATATGTGTATGTTGTGCCCGGAGTTAAACCAGTAAAAATTACATTTCCAGATGTATTTGTATTTCCTACAGCAGGGAATCCTGTTTCTGAAACCGTGATAATGCCTCCATCCAAAATATATACAAGGGAAGTAGTATTATTTCCATTTGCATTTAAAGTATAATTGATAGTAGCTGTTGTAGTTGTAATAACTGATGTTGATATATTTGAAATTATAGGTATTAATGATGTTGTAGTAAAAGTACCTATTGTAGTTGTACTTGTTCCATTCATGTTGGTAGCTTCGATAAGATAGTAGTAATCAGTGTTTGGTGTTAATCCAGTAAGTACAGTATTACCAGCTGTATTAGTAGTTCCTGTTGCCGAAAATCCAGTAATTGAACTAGTTGTTGCATTGTTTGATAACCCATAACGAACAATTGATGTTGTGTTACTTCCTTTAGCATTAATAGTATAATTAATAGTTGCATCATTGGAAGTAATGTTAGAAGGAGGTGAATAAAACACTTCTGGTTTATTTGATGGAGTTGTAAATGAACCAATTACAGAATTGGTATAAACACCAAAGGCAAGTGCTCTAAATCTAAAATAATAAGTTGTTTCGGGAAGGAGATTTAATCGATTATAAGAAAGATTATAAAATCCTGCAAATTTATTCGAACTCTCTTGATTCGCTCCAGAATTAATAGCTGCCTCACTTGTTGCTATTTGATAAGAAATTTGATAGGAGTTGTTTAAATTCACAGTACCATTAATGTAGCTGAAGTGCTGGTAACATTTGTTGCATAGGGATTTCCAAAAGAAACTTGAGCGTTAGCAAAATTGCTAATAAAAATCATCAGAAATAGTAATTTTGTTTTCATAAAAAATAATTTTAAAAATTTACACAAAATTACTTTAGCAACTTCATGTTTAAGAAGTTGGGTTTACCAAACCTCATTTTCAGTTTACCAAATAATATTTCGTTAATCAAAAACGTGGTTTGGTAAACTGGTTTATACAACTACAAGGTGAGTTTCTTACATTTGTTGAAAATCAAAATCAATTGCGGAATTTATTCTTCATATTTTTATTGCTGTCCTATATATGTGTCTCACAAAATCCATATCATTTTACTATTGACAAAACTTCAGGTTTGCCTTCCAATAGTGTGTATGACATTTTTCAAGATAGCAAAGGTTTTATGTGGTTTGCAACTGGAAAAGGATTGACCAAATACGATGGTAATTATTTCAAAACATTTACGGCTGATTTTCAAACTTCAAAGTCAGGTTCATGTATTGCAGAAGATGATTTTGGCAGAATTTGGTATGCCAATTTTGATGGCTTTTTATATTATGTTGAAAAAGGGATTATAAAAGCTTTGCCTCAAAAAACTTCTCTTGGCTATTATAGATTTGGAATCATAAAGAACGAGCTTTTTCTAATTCAACCAAATGCCGTTTTTGTGTATGATTTAAAAACGTTAACCATAAAATACAAACATAAAATTTCGGACAAACAAATCTCATTTTGTTATGCAACTTCAGAAAAATTTTATGCTTTAGGTGATTTTTTATATGAATTTGGAAGCGAAAATGTTATTATAAAGCACGATTTGCCAAACAATTTTTATAAAAATATTGTCACTCCAATAATGAATAAATTGGGGCGAAAACTCATCATCAATTCGAAATCATCAGCTGTTTTTTATAGTTTTGAAAATGGGTTGTTTTCAAAATCGAAATTGACAAATTCAGCTGATTTTATCCAAAATACTGCAATAATTGATAATGCTATTTGGGTTTGTACACCCAATGGAATTTATAAAAAAGATTTAGTTTCCAATCAACATAAATCATACTTTTCTTATCAAAATATATCTTATGCTTTTAAAGACAAAAACAGCAATTACTGGGTTTCAACGCTCAATAAAGGAGTGTTATTCATCAAAGATTTTTCAAATAATTTTATTGATTTACAGCCAAAACCAATTTCTTTAGTTTTGACTAAAAATGAAATTTATATTGGCTCAGAAAAAGATTTGATTTATAAACTTAATATTGATAATCTAAAAACCGAAATCATTCATCAAAGCAAAAGCAATCACGCAATTAGTCAAATTTTTGTAGATACTATTTCCAATAATATTTTTTTCAACTCTTTTAAATTCAATATTTTAAATAAATATAATAAAATTATAAATAACTATTCTATTGCTATAAAAGACATCAAAAAAGTAGATGAAAAATATTTTTCATTCGCCGCAAGTGGACTTTTAGGAATTTTTTATGTGGATGAAAATTTGAAAAGTAGTTGGGATTTTATCTTTGAAAAAAATAAAAATGAAGCCTTTTCAGGATTTAACCAATCACTACTTTTAACAAATACAAATGGAAAATCTACAGAATACAACCCAACAAATAATACCATTTATTACGCAACTAATAATGGATTAATTGCCATTACCAATGATGGAAAATCGAAAGAAATTAAGCATCAAAATCAAACTGTTTTTCTTATAAAAATTCAAAAATATAAAGACAAAATTATTGGATTATCCACCTCAGAAAAATTATATTCCATCAATTCTAATAATGAAATTTCTGAATTTAATTTACCAGATTTTATTGCAAAAGAAAAGTTTAGTAGATTTTTTATTAGAAATCAATTTTGCTATTTATTTACTGAAAAAAGCATTTATGAATTTGATTTTGAATCTCAAAAAACACAAAAAATACTTTCAATAAGTAATGATATTGAGGTTACTGATGTTGTTTTGAAAAATAATCAACTCTTCTTTGCAACTTCAAAAGGAATTGTGATAAAAAACAGGAACGAAATTGACAATTTTCCAAAACCATCTTTAATTATCAATGAAATTCAAATCAATGGAAAACGAATTGAATTGAATCAAGTAACAGCCCTAAATCCTGATCAAAATGATGTAGAAATTAATTTTTCTACTTTGGCATTTGTTCCAAATGAAAGTTATCCTGTTTCTTACAAAATCAATAATTCTGATTGGAAAACTTTGGATTTTAGTGATAAAAATCTAAAACTTTCCTCTTTATCCCCAGGAAAATACAACATTCAGTTGGCAATAAATGATAACAATTCAAAAATTGATTTGCAAACGATTCAGTTCACCATAAAAAAACCATTTTGGTTGCATCCATTTTTTATAATTGGATTTGTTGCTATTTTTATGGGATTCATTTATTGGATTTATAACTTACAAATCAGAAAAATTGAAAAAAGAAATCTATTGCAGTAAGAAAAAGTGAATTTGGAAAAAAATCTAAATCAGTCAAAACTAAAAGCCATCAAATCGCAAATGAATCCGCATTTTTTCTACAATGCTTTGAATACGATTCAGTCTTATATTTTGTCAAATGATAAAAAACAAGCCGTAAATTATTTGTCGAAATTTTCGAATTTAACGCGAACCATTTTAGAAATGTCCGAAAAAGAAACCATTTCAATTGCGGAAGAAGTGAAAACGCTTGGATTGTATTTGGACATTGAAAAAGCGCGTTTTGAAGAAGATTTTGAATATCAAATTTTGGTTGATAAAAAAATTGATGCCGAAAATATCAAAATTCCAACAATGTTGCTGCAACCTTATGTTGAAAATGTCGTAAAACATGGATTATTGCACAAACAAGGTAAAAAATTAGTCACCATTCACTTTCAAAAAATCGATAAACATATTAGAATTAGTGTTGATGACAATGGTATTGGTCGTCAAAAAAGTGCCGAATTAAATGCCATAAAAAACAAAAACCATCAATCTTTTGCCTCTGAAGCCACGCAAAATAGAGTGAATTTACTCAATCAATACAATCAAAAAAATATTTCAATTCAGTTTATTGATAAAACAAATTTGAGCCAACAAACTATTGGAACTACTGTTGTTTTTGAAATTCCAATCACTTATTAATATGAAAGCAATCATTATCGACGACGAAAAAAGAGCCAGAATCTCATTATCATTATTGATGCAGGAATATTGTCCAAATGTAAAAATTGTTGCAGATTGCGAAAATCTTCCTGAAGGTGTGAAAGCTATCAGAAAACACAATCCTGATTTGATATTATTAGATATTGAAATGCCTGGACATAGTGGATTGGAATTATTAGATTTTTTTGATGAAAATGAAGTCAATTTCTCCATCATTTTTACGACTGCTTATAACGAATATGCCTTGCAAGCGTTCAAATTTTCTGCAATTGATTATTTATTAAAACCAATAAATCCAACACAATTGGTTGATGCTATCAAAAGATTGGAAAAAAACATCCAAAAGTTTGAAAATTTTCAAGTTTTAAAAGAAAATATTTCAAGAGAAAACTTAACAAAAATTGCTGTTCCTTCTGGAAATAGTTTGATTTTTATTAACATTACTAAAATTTCTTACATAAAAGGTGAAGGCGCTTATTCTGAAATTTTTTGCCATCATGGAACAAAGAATTTAGTAAGCAGAAATCTGAAAAATTTTGAAGATATTTTGTGTAATGACAACCGTTTTTTAAGAGTACACAAATCCTATATCGTAAATTTAGAACAAGTAGTTTTGTTCAATAAATCAGATGGAGGAAGTTTGTCTTTAGAGGATAAAAGCCAAATTCCTGTTTCACCAGAGAAAACGCAACTTTTATTAGAAAAAATAAAAATCATCAAGCGTTAAACCAATTCATCTACTTCAATTCCAACTTGTTGCATATCATCCCAAAATTTTTGATATGATTTTGTAACCACTTCAGCATTCAAAATTTTGATAGGAACTTTCAATGCTAATGGCGCAAAAGCCATAGCCATTCTGTGGTCATTATAGGTCTTAATCTTAATATTTTTATGGATGTTAGACGATTTTTCCAAATGCAAACTTTTATCAGAAACAGAAATGGTAGCACCTAATTTGGTCAATTCATCATGCAAAGCTTCTAATCTGTCAGTTTCTTTGATTTTTAGCGTGTGCAATCCTGATAAATTACAGGCAATTCCTTCTGCAAAACAAGTAACTGCAATGGTTTGTGCAATGTCTGGAGCATTTTTTAAATCAATTTCCAAAACAGTTGAACTACTTTCTTTTACTTTTTTCAGCGTAATTGAATTGTCTTGAAAAACAGTTTCCACGCCAAAATGTTGATAGATTTTCGCCAAACAAGAATCTCCTTGCAAACTATTTTTTTTGTATGCTGTTAAAGAAATTTCGCTTCCAATTTCAGATAATGCCACAATTGAATAAAAATAACTAGCTGAAGACCAATCAGATTCCACTACAATTAGGTGTTTTTCAATCGCTTTTTTTGGAAAAACTTGAATAAAATTTCCCTCGAATTTCGTTTCAATTCCTAATTGATGCAACAAACTCAACGTCATTTCAATATAGGGGATGGACGTAATTTCGCCCAACAATTCTATTGTCAAACCTTTCTCTAATTTTGAGGCAATTAATAACAAAGACGAAATGTATTGACTGCTTACGTTTCCATGAATTTGTACTTTTTCTTTCGTAATTTTTGTGCCCAAAATTCGCAATGGTGGGTACCCAATTTTATCTTCATAGGTTATTTTTGCTCCTAAATCTTGCAAGGCATCTACCAAAATTTTGATAGGCCTGTTTTGCATTCTTTCAGAACCTGTTAAAATCACTTTTTTACCTTCAGTAGTGGCAAAATACGAAGTTAAAAAACGCATAGCTGTTCCTGCATGACCTATGTCAACCAATTCAATTTCAGTTGATAAAGCATATTGCATGTGTATAGAATCATCAGAATCTGATAAATTTTCAATAGAAATTTCAGGAAATAATTTTTGCAAAATCAGCAATCTGTTAGACTCACTTTTGGAACCAGAAATGGTAATTTTTTCAAAAATTTGTCGCTGTTTTTGATTGAAATCTAGTTGAATGTTCATGCGGATTTGATAATTAAATGGAAATTAAAACTGTGCAATATTTTTATATTTTTCAATGTTCAAAGTTACAGCAGAAATAATCTTTGACAAACTTTCAGAAAATAACTTTCAGCTTAATTAAAAAAAATAACGATTAAAAAAACAATTTTAATTATGCCTGTTTTTAAATTGTTGCTGAATTTTTTTTTGCAAACAATAAAAAATTCGCATAGAAAAAGTAAATAAAACTGCTTGAATAATTAGAGATTTTAAATTGAAATCAAACTCATAAAACAAAGTAGCAACGCAGTAAAAAACAGCAAAAAAGACAAAGTATATTGGGATAAACATCAAAAAATATTTCCCCAAAGGCAAAGAAATAATGAGTTCCTCTTCTTCAATAACGCTTATGTTCAATCGTTTACTAATGTTTTTTAAATTCATGATTTCATGTTTTTATTGGTAACATACAATCCATAAAAAAAACTTAACACAATTTTATACCCAAAAAAAACTTGCCATTTTCCGTTATTAAAATTAGTTTCTGCAACTTTTGCGAAATCTCCAGCAAAAATATCACTCCAACTATTTAAAGCCAATGAAAAAATAGTTACGATTATAAAAAAAGGAATGGCAATTTTAAAGAAACTTGACCAAAATTTGCGTTGTTGTAATTTTTTTAAAAAACTCATGGTTGTAATTTTAGATTGTTTTGATGACGATCGTGATCACGTTTTGTTTTTAAATCTAATTTTTTTTCAAAAGCCTCCTGCAAATTCACGCCAGTTTGGTTTGCCAAACACAAAACTACAAAAACAACGTCTGCCAATTCTTCACCCAAATCTTTGTTTTTGTCTGACTCTTTTTCACTTTGCTCACCATAACGTCTTGCAATAATTCTAGCAACTTCGCCAACTTCTTCGGTTAATTGCGCCATATTTGTCAATTCATTAAAATAACGAACTCCGTGATTTTGAATCCATTCGTTTACTTGTTGCTGTGCGTTTTGTAGGTTCATTTTTCTTAAATTTTCATTTTTTAAAGCTACAAAGATAATATTTGAAGAGCTAATTTAAAAAGGATTACCAATTTAGAGTGCCAAAACTGATTTTTATTAAATTCAACTAAATAGTAAAATAATTTTTAAGGTTTTTTAAACATTTTATTTTTTAAAAAAAACTATTTTTGTGGCATGTTTTTTCTCATAAGAAATAGTATTTTTTCAAAAATCCTTTGGGGATTTATGGGATTGTATTTATTGAATGTAAGTATTGATACTGATGATATCAATCATGAATTTATGATTGAAGACGTTTTTTTTAATGACCAAGAAACCATTATTGAGTTGGTTGTTGAAAAAATTCTCGGCTTTGAAAACGCTTTTGAAGAATTTGATGATGCCGAAAAAGAAGATCATACGTTGAAAAAAAATACTAAAATTGACTTCATTATTCACGAAAAAATTGATTTCAAGAATAAAAAAACATTTATTAAAAAAAACAATCAGCTCTTTGCAAACCAATCTTCTTTTATAGAAAAAGGTCGTCATTTGCTTGACACTCCTCCACCAAAAATTTGAATTATTTTTTTAAATAATTAACAAACTTCTACGAAACAACCCTAGTAGAAAACTTTTATTAACCAAAAAATAACTCAAAAATGAATCTAAAAAAATCATTAATGCTACTTATGATGCTAGCATTATCAAAATATAACAACGCACAAATTACCAATTCAGAAAAAGACAGCTTGTACATTCATCAAGTTGAAAATCATAAAAATCCCGACAAAGTGCTGCATGCTGAACCACTTTATATCGATTTAATTCGTGATTTGGGTGCAAGAAAAGGCGAAAAAGAATGGAATATTGGATTGGGATTGACTGATAATTTAAAATTTGATTCCTATGAAGCATTGATAGAATATGAATGGGCGCCAATTGACAGACTTGGTTTAGAGGTTGAATTGCCTTTTACTTTTTATTCCCCTATCAGTAAAACATCCTTAGAGTCTGTGCCATCAAATCAACTAAATAGCATCAAACTTGCTGTTCAGTGGTCGTTTTTTGTGAATGAAAAAATGGCAACATCCATGGCAATTGGCTATATCAACGAATTTGAATTGTCTGATTTTAGCAATTTTGGAAAACCATTTATTAGAGGAAATGTGTACAATCCTTTTTTGGTGATTGCAAAACGTTGGGGTACAAATTTTCATTCATTAATTTATACGGGACCAAGAATTGAACAGAATTTTAACACCAATAATTTTCATACTCTTTTTGATATCAATACCAGTTTTCATTATATGATTCCTGGGACAAGAAACTTTATTGGCGTTGAAATTAATAAAACTATTGAGAGAAAAAACTTTGAAATGACTTTAAGACCTCAAATGAGAGTAGGAATTGCAGAAAATTTATTGATTGGAATTGTTACAGGTATTCCAATCAACAGAGAAAATGAACGATTGAGCACGTTTTTAAGGTTGATTTGGGAACCAAAACACATACATTAAACCAAAAAAACTTTTAAATAAATTTACATTTTTAAAAACTCAAAAACCTCTTTATAAAACTGTGTTGGATTTTCGGCATGCAACCAATGACCTGCATTTTTGATGGTTACAATTTTACTTTCGGGAAAATGTACATTGATAATTAGCGCTTCATCTTCAGTAATATATCCTGATTTTTCTCCTTTTAAAAACAAGGTTTTTTTTTCGAATTTGGTATCAATTGGCAATGCTTTTCCAATTAATTGATTGTTTTTAGTGAGCGAATCTAAATTGAATCTAAATGCCAAAACCTCTTTTTCTTTCCAAAAAATATTTTTCATTAAAAATTGACGAACACCAAACTCGGGAATTAATTTTTCAAGTTGCTCATCAACCAAATTTCTTGAATTATGAATATTGAAATCAACCGAATTTAAAGCCGCTAAAATTTCTTGATGATGAGGCGCATAAGCTCTTGGGGAAATATCAACAATAATTAATTTTTCAATCAATTCAGGATAGGTAACTGCAAATAACATTGCCGTTTTTCCGCCCATAGAATGGCCCATCAAAAAAACTTTTTTTAGTTGATAATGCTGTATATAGTTGTATAAATCTTCGACCATCAATTCATAAGAAAATGCCTCAGAATGAAAACTTCGTCCATGATTTCTTTGGTCGATTAAATGCACCTCAAAATCTTTAGATATTTGATTTCCAATACTTTTCCAATTATCACCCATACCAAAATAACCATGTAAAATGAGTAATGGGTTTCCAATTCCAGAAATATTTGAATATAAAATTTCCATGTTATTGCAGTCTGTAAATATACATATTAATAACATTTTCAAACCCCAAATACAAACTCTCAGCAATCAATGCGTGACCAATAGAAACTTCGTCTAAATTCGGAATATTTTGTTTGAAAAACTCAATATTTTTCAAGTTTAAATCATGACCTGCATTGATTCCCAATCCTAATTTATGCGCCAAAATTGCCGCTTCAGTATAAGGTTTTACAGCTTCTTTATTTCCTTTTTCAAATTCAGCTGCAAAATGTTCAGTATATAATTCAACTCGGTCAGTTCCAATTTTTGCAGCAGCTTCAATGAATGAAGCATTTGTATCAATAAAAATAGAAGTTCTAATGCGATTTTGATGCAATTCTTGAATCACTTCTTTCAAAAAAGAGTGGTGTTTTATGGTATTCCAACCGGCCGTTGAAGTGATTGCATCATCAGCATCAGGCACTAAAGTAACTTGGGTTGGTTTTATTTCGAGCACCAAATCCATAAAAGATTTTACAGGATTTCCTTCAATGTTAAATTCGGTTGTCACAATATTTTTTAAATCTCTAGCATCTTGATACCGAATATGTCGTTCATCAGGCCTTGGATGAATGGTGATTCCTTGCGCTCCAAAACGTTCAATATCTTGCGCAACATTCAATAAATTGGGGATATTTCCACCTCTAGAATTGCGCAAAGTTGCAATTTTGTTGATATTCACACTTAAATTTGTCATTAACTAAAATTTAGCATGCAAAGATAACTCATTAAATCATTTTATCCTATCTTCGTAAAAAATGAACATAACCGATTACATACTAAAAGAGATTGAACCATTGCGTTTGAATAGCAGTATTAAATTTGCTCAAGAGTTATTTAAAAATCATCCAATTACCCACTTCCCTGTGACGGAAAATGGCAAATTATTGGGTTCATTTGCTGAATATGACATTCAAAATATAGATTTTAAAAAAGAAGAATTGGTGGCTTATGTGCATTTGTTAAATTCTTTTTTTGCAGATGAAAAAGCAACTGTTTTAGAATTGTTCAAAATTTTTGCTGATAATGATACCAATATCATTCCTGTTTTGAATGAAGAAAAAAATTATATTGGGTATTATGATTTGCGTGATGTGTTAGACGTTTTTTCTACAAGTCCTTTTATGATTGAAGAAAGTGAAACTTTGATTATCAAAAAACCAGAAAATGACTATTCTATGTGTGAGGTTTCGCAAATTGTAGAATCTAATGGCGGGAGACTTTTAGGTGCTTATGTTTCAAAAAAGACAAACGAATTTGTTCAAATTACTTTAAAAATAATTTCTGATGACCTCAATGAGATTATGCACACATTTCGAAGGTATAACTATGAAATAGTTTCTACTCATGAAAACGATATTTATCTGGAAGATTTAAAAAACAGGTCAGAATATCTTCAAAAATATCTTGAAATGTGATGAAAAAAGTAGCTATTTACGGTCAATCTTACTCTATTTCAGCTGAAAAGGAAATTCAAATTTTGCTTCAAATTCTCAATGAAAATGGAAGTAATTGTTTCATAGAAAAAAAATTTTACGAACTTCTTAAAAAAGAGAATGTTTTAGAAAAGGATTATGAAACATTTACAAATTTTGATGACTTGAATAGCACTTTTGATGTGATGTTTACTTTGGGTGGAGATGGCACCATTTTAAGGGCAGTGACCTATATTCGGAATCTAAATATTCCCATTTTGGGAATCAATACTGGAAGATTGGGTTTCTTGGCAACCATCAATAAAGATACCATCAAAGAAAGTATTGACCTTGTGATAAAAGGCGAATATCGAATTCAAGAGCGAACAGTTTTATCAGTAAAAATAACTCCACAAACGGATGAATTTTCGGAGCTTAATTTCGCCTTAAACGAAATTACCATTGCACGAAAAAATACCACTTCAATGATTGGTATTAAAACAAGTTTAAACTTTGAGTATTTAACCAATTATTGGGCTGACGGTTTGATTATCGCAACCCCAACAGGATCAACAGGATATTCTTTGAGTTGCAATGGCCCTGTAATTTCTCCTGATTCTAAAAACCTTGTCATTACGCCCATTGCACCTCACAATTTGAATGCAAGACCTATGGTTATTAGTGATGAAACAAACATTCAATTGAGTATTGATTCACGTGAGAAAGATTTTTTAATTTCTTTAGATTCACGCATCACAACTGTCCCTAAAAATACCGAGATTTTTATTGAAAAGGCACCATTTACCATCAAAACGATTATACCTAATAATCAATCTTTTTTACAAACCTTGCGTACCAAATTATTGTGGGGAGAAGACACAAGAAATGAAACCCACCTTTGAGCATCAATCTACAATAAAAACCCAAAATAGTAGTTATTCAAAAAAGACTAATATTAACTTTATAAAGCAAATTGAAATACCTATATTTGCGGGCATTTTTAAAGATGAAAAACAGTATAATTTTATTTAGTTTACTAATTTTTTCTAGCATTTTACACGGACAAGTGTATGAAGCTGGTATTGCTATTGGGGGCTCAAATTATGTTGGAGATATTGGAAGAACAAGTTATATTTACCCCAACAAAATAGCTGGTGGTCTTGTTTTTAAATACAATTGGAATCCAAAAATTGCGCTTAGAGCAACCTACAGTTACTTGCCAATTCAAGCAAGTGATTTAGATGCAGATACTGATTTAAAAAGAGCAAGAGGTTTAGAATTTAAAAATACGATACACGAATTGGCAGTAGGACTTGAATATAACTTTTACGAATATGATTTGTCATCTGATGACAAAACTTGGACACCTTATATTCTTCTTGAATTAGCAGCATTTAATTATAATTATATTGTAAGTGAACCAACTCCAAATCAGTTTTTATACAAATCAAAAAATGCTTTTGCAATACCATTTGGATTGGGAATTAAATCAAAATTGGTTGGTAAATTGGCAATTGCTTTTGAAACAAAATTTAGATACACTTTCAATGACGATTTAGATTATACTTCTTCAAAAATCCCAAGATTGGATATTGGAGGTACAAATAGTGATTGGTACATTTTTACAGGAGTTTCATTACTCTACACTTTTGGCAGACCAGCTTGTTACACAAAAGGAATGTAAGTCTATGGATAAAAAACTACTTATCGATTTACAAAAAGTGCCACATCACGTTGCCATTATTATGGATGGAAATGGAAGATGGGCAAAAAGTAAAGGAATGAATCGTATTTTCGGCCACAGAAATGCTTTGACTGCAGTGAGAGAATCTGTAGAAGCAGCCTCACAAGTTGGCGTTGAAGCAATAACTTTATATGCTTTTTCAACTGAAAATTGGAAAAGACCAAAAATGGAAATAGATGCTTTGATGAGTTTACTGATTAATTCTTTAAAAAAAGAATTGCCAGATTTTATGAAAAATGGTGTAAAAGTAAACTCAATTGGATGTATTGAAAGTTTACCTTACAAAGCACAAAAAGTTTTAAATGACGTTATTTCAGAGACTAAAAATAATACCAAAATCATTTTAACTTTCGCTTTAAGCTATGGTTCAAGAGAAGAAATAGTGAATGCCGTTAAAAATATTTCTAAAAAAGTTGTTAATAAAGAGCTTGATTTAGAAAAAATTGATGAAAATACTATAAATAACCATTTATATACATTTAATTTGCCCTATGTTGACTTAATGATAAGAACTAGTGGAGAACAACGCATTAGTAATTTTTTATTGTGGCAAATGGCATATGCCGAATTGTATTTTACAGATATACTTTGGCCAGATTTTAGACAAGAACATTTCTATGACGCCATCATAGAGTATCAGAATAGAGAGAGAAGATTTGGAAAAACTAGCGAACAACTTACAGAATAAATTTTTTATGAAATTAACTTCTGCGTCATTAGTGCTTTTTGCACTAATTTTTACTTTAAGAGCATCTGCACAAATAAAGAATGACTCAATTACTATTGTCCAAAAAGATACTATTATCAAAGACCAAAAAGTTACTTATGAAATTGGTAAAGAATATATTTTAGGAGGCATTACTGTTACTGGATTGAAAAAATTTAGTGAAGAAACTGTCAAAGTCTTTACAGGACTTGTCAATGGACAATTAATAAAACTGCCCGGTGATAAATTAACAAGTGCTATCAAAAAATTGTACGAAAGCAAGCAATTTAGCAACGTTGACGTGTATTTGGTAAAAGTAGATGGAGAAAATGTATATCTAGAATTTGATGTTCAAGAATTGCCTCAATTAAACGAAGTAAAAATCAATGGAATCAAAAATTCAAAAGCAAAAGAACTTATCAAAGATGCCGAGTTAAAATTAGGAGCTATGGTTACTGACAACTTGCTTGTAACCACAAAAAATTACTTCACGAAAAAATATACTGACAAGGGATACTTAAAAACAAAAGTAACTCTTGATACTCAAAAAGATACCTCTGATATCAATATCGTTAACATGAATATTTTTATTGATAAAGGAGAAAGAATCAAAATAAAAGACATCATTTTTACTGGAAATGAAAAAATATCTGGTAAAAAACTCCGCAAAGCAATGTCTAAAACAAAAGAAAAATTGATTGGTCGTTTTTGGAAAGCTTCAAAATATATCGAAGAAGATTATCAAAAAGACTTGGAGAAAATCTTAGATAAATATAGTAGACTTGGTTTCAGAGATGCACGAATTTTAAGCGAAAACATCACTTGGAATGATGACAATACCATCAATGTAAATATCAAATTAGAAGAAGGAAAACAATATCGCTTTGCAGACATCATATTCGTAGGTAATAAAGAATATACTGATGAACAATTGCGTGCTGTGTTGCGAATTGAAAAAGGAGACCTGTATAATGGTGCAGTTTTAAAAGAGAGAGTAAAAGGAGACCAAACACCAACTTCTGACGATTTGTCAACCATGTATCAAGATAGTGGTTTCTTGTTTTCGCAAGTAAATGCTGTTGAAACTAAAGTTGAAAATGACTCAATTACTGTTGAAATCAGAATTCGTGAAGATGAAAAAGCACGCATCAGAAAAGTAACCGTTACTGGAAATGACAAAACAAATGACCACGTAATTTTTAGAGAATTGCGCGTAAAACCAGGAGATTTATTCAGTAGAAGTGCCATTATCCGTTCAATTCGTGAAATTGGGCAATTGGGTTTCTTTGACCAAAATGTTTCTCCTGATGTAGTTCCTGATTACCAAAATAAAACTGCTGATATCGATTTTACAGTAGTTGAAAAAGGAGGTAGTCAAATAGAATTACAAGGTGGTTATGGTGGAGGCTCATTTATTGGTACACTAGGATTATCTTTCAACAACTTTTCTATCAGAAATATTATTAACAAAGATGCTTATAAACCACTTCCAATGGGTGATGGTCAAAGTTTGTCTTTGCGTTTGCAATCTAGTAGAACTTTCAATACCTATAGTTTTTCATTTACTGAACCTTGGTTGGGTGGAAAAAAACCACAATCATTGTCTTTTTCTGTATACTCATCCAATCAATATCAGTTTAATTTTCAAACAGGAGATGTTGATAGAAGTCAAAGTTTAGGAATTGTTGGTGCTTCTGTAGGACTTGGAAAACGTTTAAAATGGCCAGATGATTTCTTTCAACTTTCACAATCTATCAGTTATCAAGCGTTTAATTTGAACAATTACGGTTTTAGGGTTGGACAAAATATCTTGAGCAATGGAAACTTGAATAATTTATCTTACAGTGCCACTATCAGTAGAAATTCAGCAGGACCTAGTTTGATTTTTCCAACTTATGGATCAGAATTTACGTTTGGTGTGAAAGCAACATTCCCTTATTCATTGGTTAATAACAGAAATTATACCATTGACGAAAACTTATCAGCGGATGAAAAAAGTGCTAAAATTGCTGAAAATTATAAATGGTTAGAATATTATAAAGCAAGTATCAAAGGAAAATGGTACACTGCGTTTACTGATAAATTGGTATTAATGACCAATGCTGAAATGGGATATTTAGGCTACTATAACTCAAAAGTTGGTTTATCACCTTTTGAAAGATATTACGTTGGTGGTGATGGAATTGCAGTTTTTCAGTTGGATGGAAGAGAAGTTGTAGGCTTAAGGGGATATGAAAATAACAGACTTTCTTCTGCTGAAGGAGGGTCTATTTACAATAAATTTCAATTAGAATTGCGCTATTCAATTACTGATGCGCCATCTGCTTCCATTTATACCTTAGGATTTTTAGAAGCTGGTAATTCTTATGACAATTTTAAAACATTTAATCCGTTTGAATTGAAACGTTCAGCAGGATTAGGGATAAGAATATTTATGCCTGCATTTGGGTTATTAGGAATCGACTTCGCTCACGGATTTGATCCTTTACCTGGGCAAACAATAAAATCTGGTTGGCAAACACATTTTATCATTGGAAGACAATTCTAAGAAAACAATACATTTGTAAATAGATTCGTTTTTTTGGCATGGTTTTTTCTAAATATATTTTACAAATGAAAAAAATATTTTTATTCGTCGTTCTTTTATGTAGTGTATCCAATTTTTGGTCACAAAGAAATCAGTTAATAGCTTATATAGATATGGAGTACATTCTTGAAAATATTCCAGAATATATCAAAGCTCAAAACACGTTAGATGCAAAAATTGCCAAATGGAAATCAAACCTAGACCAACAAGCACGTCATATAGAGGTTATGAAAACTGATTTAGCAAACGAGAAAGCCATCTTAACAAAAGATTTAATTGAAGAAAAAGAAGAGGAAATTACCTTAAAACAAGAAGAAATAAGAAGATTAGAATCCTTGTATTTTGGCCCTAATGGCGATATGTTTTTGATGCGTAAACAATTGGTAAAACCCATTCAAGATCAGGTTTATAATGCCATCCAAAGTATTGCTTCAAGAAAAAATTATGATTTTGTTTTCGAAAAATCTAGTGATTTGGTAATGCTATATTCCAATAAAAAATACGATATTAGCGACCTCGTTTTAGCAACCATAGACAGGACAAGATTGTCTGAAGAAAAAAAAGATCAACGAAATAAAAAAAATGAAAAAAATCCTTTAGCAGACAAAGAAATCTCTGAAAAACAACAACAGTTAATTGATAAAAAAGAAGGATTAATTACCGAAAAAAAAGAAGAGTTAGCTAAAAAAGAAGACGAGAAAAAAGTATTAATTGATGCAAAAAAGAAAGAAATTGAAAACAAAAAAGAAGCTTTAGCAAAAAAACGTGAAGAGCAACGTAAAATTTTGAGAGAAAAACAAGAAGCGCTAAAAAAGAAAAAAGAAGAAGAACAAAACAAGAAAAATCAAGAATAATTATTAAACTAAAACAAGAATGAAAAATTTTAAAACGTTACTATTAATTGCTGTATTTACTTTAGGTTTGGGTGGTGTTGCAAATGCACAAAAATTCGGTCACATTGACTTTGAAAAATTAGTAGCTGAAATGCCACAAACTAACAAATTGAAACTTGATATCGAAAAATTAGGAAAAACCTATCAAGACGAAATTGAAGGAATGGGTAAAAAGTTAGAGGCTAAAATGAAAAAGTATCAAGCTGAACAAAATGCACAGACCAAAGAAATTAATGAAACCAGAGCTTTAGAAGTGCAACAAGAAAATCAAAGATATGAGCAATTGAGACAAACTGCTTATCAAGATATGCAAAAAAAACAAGCTGATGGTTTAAATCCAATTATCGAAAAAGCCCAAAAAGCTATTGATGATGTTGCTGCTGCAAAAGGAATTGTGTATGTTTTTGATGCTTCTGTTGGAAAAGGGTTGTTAGTATCTAAAGGCGAAGATTTATTTGCTGCTGTAAAAGCAAAATTAGGATTCTAAGAAATTCATTTTATAACATTACAAAAACCTACTTTTTTAAGTAGGTTTTTTTATTTTTACATCATGATGCATTCAACGAACTTTCCTATTGGTATTTTTGATTCTGGTGTTGGTGGCACTTCTATTTGGAAAGAAATTGTGACGCTCCTTCCCAATGAAAATACCATTTATTTGGCAGATAGTAAAAATGCACCTTATGGAGAAAAAGCCAAAAAGGAAATCATTGAATTGGCTATTAAGAACACAGAATTTCTTTTAAAGCAACATTGCAAAATTATCGTGGTCGCTTGCAATACCGCCACAACGAATGCTGTCAAAACATTACGTCAAAATTATGATGTGCCTTTTATCGGAATTGAACCAGCCATAAAACCTGCTGCGCTTTCTACAAAAACAAATGTTGTGGGAATTCTAGCCACTAAAGGAACCTTAAATAGCGAGCTTTTTGAATCCACATCTAGCATTTTCAAAGAAAAAATTACCATCATAGAAACTATTGGAAAAGGCTTGGTCGATTTAATTGAAAATGGAAAAATAATTTCTCCTGAAATGACACATTTATTGGTATCCTATTTAAACCCAATGCTGAAAGAGAATGTAGATTGTTTGGTTTTAGGTTGCACACATTATCCCTATTTAATTCCTCAAATCCGAAAAATTGTGGGAGAAAAAATGCAAATCATCGATGCTGGATTGGCAGTTGCCAAACAAACCAAAGCTATTTTAGAAAAAAATAACTTGTTACAAACGTCTATTCAAAAAGGAAAACATCAATTATTTTCGAACAGTAATATCAAAGTTTTAGAGATGCTTGTTGGAAACCAAATAGCATTTACCGAAATCAAAAAACGCAATTTTTAGAACCCGCCAAAAGATGAATTGATATTTGGACAAGCTGCTGCTCTTTGTTCCCTCGTCCATAAATTTACACCCACAGAAACTTGATGAAAACCAGAGTTTGTCAAGACAGTTTCATTCATTTGATTGGTATAAGTGTATGAAAACATCCAATTTTGGTAATTGATTCCTACAATTGGTGATACATAACGTGCGTTTTGAATTGCATCTGAATCAAAACTTTGTCTGTAAGAAAGTGCTGCCCAAAGTTGTGTTTGTGAAATATTTTTATAGGCTTTGATATTTACATCTGCAATTCTTTGTCCTATACTTTCTCTAAATTGCAACATAATAGAAGGCTCAAATTGCACAAAAAGTTCTTCACCAAAATAATATCCTGCAGAAAAAATATAATTTCTTAAATCTAAAGTTTCTTGAACATTCAAATTATTTTTTGCTGTCAAAAATAAATTCTTTACGGTAAAATAAGATGAAAATCCTCCTAAATGATAAGCTACACTAAAATCTGCATTGTAGTAACTGGTGCTTTCAATAATGGCTGCAATGGCTCTATCTCCTGTAAAAGTTCTTTGGTCTGATTGATTTTGGACAAATGTAAACGCCAATCCAAAAGACAATTGATTGAATAATCTGCCATCACTCAAAGGCAAATGATAAGCATACGTTCCTTGAACTCCTAATTGAGAGTGAAATCCGTTTTTGTCATTGAATAAAACTACTCCATATCCAGCATTGGAATATTCGTTGAAACGAGTATGAAAACTGACTGTTTGAAGTGCGGGAGCATTTGGAATTCCTGCCCATTGTTGTCTTGCAGTAAAACGCAACTTACTCGAATTTCCAATACCAGCAGCAGCAGGGTGCACCAAATAAACATTATCCGACAAGTAATCTTGATAAATGGGCAATGTTTCTTGCGAAAAACTTTTTACTGAAAAAAGAATCATCATCAAAAAACAATATACGAAATATATAAATTTCATTAAAAAACGGTGATTTTAAGTTTCCAAATATATTGCTTTTAAAAGAATAAATACTTTTAATATAAAAGTTTTAACACTCGTTCTTTAAAACAAAAAAGATTTCAATTTATTACTCAAAAGAATTTCCATAAGTAATTTGTAACTTTAGCAAACATTTTCATCAGTTACTTATAGGATTTATATTATGTTTTCTATGACAACTTCATTAAATGTTTTTGTTAGTTCAAAAAACTCTTACCACATTATACCATTTTATGGTCTATAATTACCCCTAAAAAAAAACCATTTCACTTATTTTTGAAATTCATTATTTTAAGTTATTTTCATGAAAATATTACAACTCCCCTACTTTCTATTTCTCGCTTTTTTATCAATCAAAACATTCGCTCAAGGTAACAAAAAACCAAATATCATCATAATTTTAACAGACGATCAAGGTTATGGTGATGTGAGTTTCAATGGAAATAAACAATTACGCACACCAAATATTGATAGAATTGCCAATAATGGCGTGGTTTTTAAAAATGGCTATGCTTCTTACGCAGTTTGTGGCCCAAGCAGAGCTGGCTTGATTACTGGCAGATATCAAGACCAATTTGGGCATAGCAGAAATCCGCTTTTTGCACCAAAAGATGCCACAATTGGCTTGCCTTTGTCAGAAGAAACGTTGGCTGAAGCATTGAAAAAAACAGGGTACACAAACATGGCAATTGGCAAATGGCATTTAGGTGTTCACGCATCTTTCAGACCTTTGAATAGGGGTTTTGATGAATTTTTTGGATTTTTATCTGGTGGGCATAAATATTTTCCAAAACAATTGGTCTTGAATGACATCTCTGAGGTAAAAGCACAATTTGATGCCTATGACACAAAAATTTTACGAAACAATACACGTATCAACGAAACTGAATATTTGACAGATGCTTTTTCAAGAGAAGCTGTTCATTTTGTTGAAAAAAATACTGACAAACCCTTCTTTTTATATTTGGCTTACAATGCACCTCATGCGCCTTTGCAAGCTCCAGAAAAATATTTAGCACGTTACAAAAACATCGAAAATACAGACAGAAGAACGTATTGTGCCATGGTTAGTGCTGTGGATGATGGTGTTGGTTTGTTATTAGACAAATTGAAAGAACTAAATATTGATAAAAATACCATCGTTTTTTTCTTGTCCGATAACGGAGGAGATTTGTCAAAAGGTTCTTATAATGGCGATTTACGCGGAGGAAAATCAAGTTTATTTGAAGGTGGAATTCGGGTTCCTTTTGCCATGCAATGGCCAGGAACAATTCCTCCAAAGCAAGTTTATGAGCATTCCATTATCTCGTTAGATATTTTTGCGACTGCTGTAGCTCAAGCCAAAGTAACTCCAAAAAACAATATTGATGGTGTGAATCTCATTCCTTTTTTGACGGGAAAGAAAAAAGAAGCACCTCATGAATCTTTGTATTGGAAAATGTTTGACAAAGGATCTTTTGCAATCATCCAGGGCGATTTAAAATTGGTGAGTATCAAAGAATCAACACCGCTACTTTTCAATCTTAAGAAAAATAGTACAGAACGAAAACCATTAAACGACAGTATCAAAGCAAAAAATTTGAAAAAACTCTTTGATGTTTGGGATACAAAAAACATCAAACCCATTTTTGATGGTTTGGGTGAAGACAAACAATACAGCGAAAAACATCCTGATCGTTATAAAAATGTAGAAAAATACTAATAGAAAATCTCATGCAAAAATTCATATTTTTAAGTCTCTTCGCAATTTTTTGTTCCTTTTCAGAACAAAAAACAACTACGTATTATTTTCATCCGACTTTGGGAAATGACGCAAATTCAGGAATCTCTAAAAATGCTCCTTTCAAGTCATTATCAAAAATAAAAACGTTGAAAATCAATCCTGGTGATTCACTGTTATTGGCAATCAATCAAACATTTACAGAAAGTTTGGAATTGATAGACATCAATGGCACAAAAGAAAAACCCATCATAGTTTCTGTGTATGGAACAAGGTATAAAAATGACAAAGCATCCATCAAAACTGAAAAAGAATTGAATGGAATTTTAGTAGAAAACTCGAGTTTTATCGAAATTTCTCACATGCGAATTTCTGCAAATCCATCTCAAAACCAGGAAATTGGGCTTAAAAACCAAATGCGATGTGGTGTTTTAGTAACAGCCTCTAATCCAAAAACATACGAACATATTTACTTAAATGAGTTGATTGTCAAAGATGTTTTTTACGAACAAAAAGGATTTTCAAGATCGGCTAAAGAAACCAAATCTGCCAACGGAACTCAAAATTATGGTTGGGGAATTCGTTTTATAACTCGAAACAAAGAAGCTGTTTTGAAAAATATAAAAGTGACAAAAACCGTTGTTGAAAATGTAGCACATACAGGAATCAAACTAACAGCCAATGGTCAAAATCACGGAATTATTGATTTCGAAATATCCGACAATCAAGTATTTGAAACTGGTGGTCCAGGAATTCAAATGTCTGGCGCGAAAAACGGGCATATTTTCAACAACAACGTCAATAAATCTGGTAACGTCAACGATGCAAGAAAATGGGGACGTGGAAGTGGTTTGTGGACTTGGGGTTCTGAAAATATTTTAATAGAAAAAAACAGGTTTACCAACGCAAATGGCCCAGGAGATTCTGCGGGTGCGCACATTGATTTTAATTGCAAAAACATTGTGTTGCAATACAATTTCAGTGCAAATAATGCTGGTGGATTTGCAGAAATTCTAGGCAATAATCACAATTGTTCATATCGTTACAACATCAGTGTGAATGATGGTCACCGAGTGAAAGGCAAAAATGGCGCATTTCAAGAAGGAAAATTATTTTGGTTGAGTGGTTATAGTGGCAAAAAAAGAATTGGTCCTGTGAACAGTTATTTTTATAACAATACCTTGTATGTAAAAAGTGAATTGGATGCCAAAATCGCCATTGACCGAATTTCAAAAGGGGTGTTGATTGCCAACAATATTTTTCATATTGAAGGAACTTCAAAAATGGTTAAAGGCGATCAATACAATCCTGAAAAAGAAGGAAATTGGGAAGTAAGTGACGTGTTTTTTAAAAATAATTTGTTTTTAAGCAATTCTAGTTGGCCAAAAGAATCAACTTTACAAGACGAAAATCCCATTTTTGGAGATGCCCAATTTCGAAACAAAAAAGGATTTCAACCCGAAGATTTTACCCCAAGAAACAAAGAATTGATTATAAACAAAGGAGTTCATATCACCAAACTTGCAAATGATAGTATTGGATTGATATATGGTTTGTCCGTTAAAAAAGATATTCTTGGCAACGATATTATTGGTCTTCCAGATATGGGAGCGATTGAGGTTAAATAATTACGAATAAGAAATTAGGAATTACGAAAAGCGAAGAACGAAACAATAAAATACAAAAAAACCAAAAAAATGAAAACAAACTTTTTTCTAATCATTGTCATTTTTGCACAAGCTATTTTCTCTCAAAATCTCATCACTAATGGAAATTTTGAAAACGGAAAAAATAATTGGAATGGGTATAACAATCAAGTTTTAAATGATGATTTGATAAATTCAAACGTTGGCAATATAAATAATGGTGAGGGCTCTTTATTACAAGTGTTTGTGATGGAATCTGGCAAAACATATAATGTTGCTTTTGATTATAGATGGGTTTCTGGAACTGGAAATTATAACATGACAGTTCGTTTAAAAATAGGTGAAACTGACGTAACAGATTTAACATCACTCGTTTTAAACACAACTCCTGATGTTTGGCACACAGCAAATATTTCGTTTACTGCTCCTGAAGGTATTACACAAGCACGCATTATTTTCTACAAAGGAAACAACAACAGACCTTTAAGAATTGACAATGTAACTGTCATTGATAAAAATTACAAACCTACTTTTGTTGACGCAACTTCACCAACAAACGCACAACCAAATGGCGTTCCTGGAAATTGGGTGTTAGAATTTAGCGACGAATTTAGCGGTTCTGAATTAGATGTAACAAAATGGTACAAATCTGTAAGTACACAAACACGAGCTCCAAGAGTAAATTTGGGGGTCACTGATTGGAGATGGATTGCCGAAAATGCATTTTTAAACAATGAAGGTCAACTCGTTTTGCGCGCTACCAAAATCAATAATACCACCATGCGTTGTGGCTCTGTAGAATCTCGTGGATTGTATGAAGTGCAATATGGCTATTTAGAAGCGCGAATTAAAATTGCCAAAACTGCCAAAGGAAATCACACTGCTTTTTGGTTGCAAGGAGCCAATCAAGGAAATGTAGACAATTCTGCTGCTGATGGTGCTGAAGTAGATATTTTTGAATCTGCTTGGACAACCAATACCACCAAAGCTGTAGTGCATTATGATGGTTATGGCGCTGACAAAAAAAATCATACGATTCCTTTTAATGTGCCAAATATTCACAATGAAGGGTTTCATACCTTTGGATTATTATGGACAGAAAACGCAATGGATATTTATTATGATGGTGCAAAAGTAACCTCATCACAAGCAAACAATCCATTACCATTTTCTAAAAAACCTGGTTTAGGCCATGATTTGGTTCCAAAAGTAAAAGAATGGTTGTGGCTTTCGGTAGGCGCAAGTTTTGGTGATGGTAATTTTCAAAGTCAACCTATTGGATTGTTGTCTGATGCGTTGGTGGACTATGTACGCATTTATAAACCCTCCGCTTCACTTAGTCTTATTGAAAATGAAACCAAAGACGATTTTAAAATGTATCCAAATCCTGCAAAAGAGACATTACATATTTTATCATTCGAAAATGACTACTTGATAACTATTTTTGATACTTCCGGAAAAAAAATCTTTACAAAAAAAAGTGATGGCTTACTTACTATCATTCCAACTAATTCTTTTGTCAGAGGTTGTTATTTCGTGAAATTTAAGAGTACAGATAAAACAATTACCAAAAAAGTAATTTTTAATAATTAAAATACCTATTTACACACTTTTTTGGTCAGTTTAACCCTATTATTTTAGTAGTATATTTTCTAATTTAGGCTCAAATAATTTATAAACTTAAAATTAATCAACAATGAAAAAAATTACACTTTTATTATTACTACTTATTTTGCCCGGTTTTATGGTTGGACAAAATATCCTTGTAAATGGAGATTTCGAAAACACTGATCCTGCAACTGGGGGTCAAGCTATCGGAAAATTGCCTGGAGGGGCTGATAATACTATTGCTACTTGGACTGTAAAGTCAACTAACGCAACTAGGACTAGTATCAATGCAGGAGCTCTAACGGCGCATGCAGGCGATAATTACCTAAATCTTCCAAATGATTATCATGAGTTTCGACAACCATTCACTGCGGTCGCAGGTACAGAATATACTTTAAAGTTTTGGAACAGATTTGTATCACCT
>MNYM01000007.1 GCA_001873065.1 Flavobacteriaceae bacterium CG2_30_31_66 | reverse complement strand
GTTGAAATTAAGAAGTGACAAAGGAACGATTGGTGGTGAAATTGAAATGGAAGAAAAATATTCTGAAACTGCTGGAAATGTAAAACAACGTTACAATCCTATCAATGCAAAAGCTGAACAAATCGTTTTAATTGACATCAAAGATGCGTATGAATATGATGGATTAATCAAAGTAAATGGCGAAGTTGAAGACGCATTTTATCATGCAGATGGTAACTGGGGATTGGATTTTGATTCAAAATATACCAAAATCCAAAACTATTTTGTGTCAAACAATTTTGACAGAATTTACAATGATGACGAACTTGCTATCAACAGAAATGTTGAAATCAAAGCAACCAGTGAATATGATTATTTAACCGTGTACAAATCGTTATTACCTGGAACTTTATCAGCGAATTATACTGAATATAATTATGTGTCATTCACTGCAAAAGGAAATGGATTAATCGAATTAGGTTTGATCAAATCATCTATCGAAGATTGGAAAAAACAATACAGATTGATGGTTGATTTATCTAAAGAAGAACAAACATATTATGTTCCATTTGATATTTTCTCTTCTACAGGAACTCAAGACAAGATGGTTGCTGACGATTTAACTACATTAACATTCACATTCTTGCCTGTTGAGGCGCAAACAAAAGAATTGGATTTGACAATTTCTGATGTGAAATTTGTGAAAGTTGCAGGTTCAAATGGAGTAATCATTGAAAAAGAAGAAACCTTTGAAAACGAGTTGATGACGTATCCAAATCCATCAAAAGGAAATGTAAATGTGTTGTTATTCAGTAAAACTGATACAGAAGCAACTGTTACTTTAACTGATGTTACTGGAAAAACAATCCACAAATCAAAAGCACAATTAACTGCTGGTAAAAACGAACTAGAATTTGACTTTAAAGTGAAAACTGGCGTTTATTTGTTGAAAGTTTCTAGTGGTAAAACAAATTATGGTACTTCTAAAATTATTTTTAAATAATCAAAAATTGAATTTTTAAAATTAAAAAGACTGTCAATTGTGACAGTCTTTTTTTTATATCTTTTTCAAAAAATGATTCTTTTTTATTAAAACGTTTTTATTTTTACAATCCAATTAAAGAAAGAATGTCAAAAGACCTAAGTAACTACAGAAAATCTTACGAAAAACAAGAACTTCTCGAAGAAAACTGCCCAGAAAACCCAATGGAATTGTTCCAATCTTGGTTTATCAATGCTGATGATTCAGAAACTGTTGAAGAAACAAATGCCATGACAATTGCCACTATTGGTGTTGATGGATTTCCAAAAAGCAGGATTGTTTTGCTTAAAAAATATACCTGGGAAGGATTTATTTTTTATACAAATTATGATTCTGAAAAAGGAAAAGCAATTTTAAATAACAACAATGTTTGTTTGTCTTTTTTTTGGCCAGCATTAGAACAGCAAATCATCATCAAAGGAAACGCCGAAAAATTGTCAGAAAATTTATCTGACGGATATTTTGAATCGAGACCTGATGGAAGTAAATTAGGCGCATGGGCATCAAACCAAAGCTCCGTAGTATCATCTAAAAAAGAATTGGCCGAAAAATTGGCTGATTTTGAAAAAAAATTCAAAAATTTAGAAATCCCAAGACCCAAACATTGGGGAGGTTTTCTAATCAAACCCATTTCAATTGAATTTTGGCAAGGAAGGCCTAATAGAATGCATGATAGAATACGATATACATTAATAGAAGATTTTTCTTGGAAAATAGAAAGATTAGCACCATAAATTTTATATTTACAGCTTGAACGATTAAACTTTAATGAAAACATTATTTATTGTTAGACACGCAAAATCTTCTTGGGACTATAAAGGAATTGATGATATAGACCGTCCATTGAAAAAAAGTGGTATTAAAGATGCTCATTTAATTTCAAAATTCTTATCAAGCGAAATTGAAAGACCAGGCATTTTTATTTCAAGTAGTGCAAACAGGGCACTTCATACAGCATTAATTTTTTGCGAAAATTTTCAATATCCTATTTCTGGATTGGTAAAAAGTCGTCAATTATATAGTTTTAGTGATGGTTATTTAGTAAAAACTGTAAAAGCATTAGATGATGGCTACAGTTCGGCTATTATTTTTAGTCATGATCATGGCATTAATACTTTTGTAAACAAATATGGAGATATTCCTATTGCTCATGTACCAACTTGTGGAGTAATAGGGATTCAATTTCAAGACAAACATTGGAAAGACGTCAAAAAAGGAAAAACCTTCTTAACCGAATTTCCAAAAAATCACAGATAGATTGATAGAAATTAAAAAATACGGAGCCATAGATATTGGATCTAACGCTATCAGATTATTAGTATCAAACGTTATTGTCCAAGTAGGAAAAGAGCCGATATTTAAAAAATCAGCTTTGATTAGAGTTCCTATTCGTTTGGGAGCAGACGCTTTTGTGAGTGGAATCATCAGTGAAGAAAATATTTCAAGAATGGTTGATGCTATGGAAGCTTTTAAACTACTCATGAAAGTTCATAAAGTTGAGCGTTATAAGGCTTGTGCCACATCAGCCATGAGAGAAGCTTTGAACGGTGAAGAAGTCGTAAAAAAAGTATTTGAAGAAACTGGTGTGAAAATTTCCATTATTGGTGGCAAAGAAGAGGCATCAATTATTTCATCAACTGATTTAAAAGAACTTATCAAAGGAACAGATTCCTATTTATATGTAGATGTTGGGGGTGGTAGTACCGAATTTACGATTTTCTCAGAAGAAAAAATTTTGATTTCAAAATCCTTTAATATGGGAACTGTGAGATTGCTAAATAATAGCAAATTAGAAAATAAAGAAATTTTTGAAAGCGTTGAACGTTGGATAAAGAAAAATACTCAGAATCTAAAACGAATTTCACTTATAGGTTCTGGTGGAAATATCAACAAACTTTTTAAAATGTCTGGTTTGATGGAAGGAAAACCAATTTCATTGGTTTACTTAAATGCTCAATACCAATTCTTAAAACAAATGTCTTATGAAGATAGAATTTCACAACTAAGCTTAAACCCTGATAGAGCAGATGTTATCATTCCTGCAACTAAAATTTATCTTTCAGCAATGAAATGGAGTGGCGCAAAAAAAATATACGTCCCAAAAATTGGACTTTCTGACGGAATCATAAAAACTTTGTTCAACGAAACACTATAATTAATACATTTAGATTCTGATTTATAAATGTTTTTAGTACATTTGAATCGATTTTAATCACATAAAAAAGATTTATTAACGATTATTGACAATATGAAAAAAATATTACTTTTTACAACTTTTCTTGCTTTTGGAGCTGTTGCTTTTGGTCAAGATTTACCAGAAAATCCAGAACCAGGAAAATGTTATGTTAGATGTAAAACCCCTGATATATGGAAAAATGAATCTGTTCAAGTTCCTGTTTCTCCTGAATACAAAAAGATTGTAACGTATCCTGCAGAATATAAAACCATTACAGAACAAGTTCTTATCAAAGAAGCTGGTGAAGAAATTTTATTAGTTCCTGCAATTTGGGGAACTCAAGAAATTACCTATTTTGAGAAAGAAGATGGTACAAAATTAGAAGTTAAGAATGCCATTTTTAACCAAGGTTTTGAAACTGTTGAAACAAAAGGCGCTTCTGCTTCCTGGGAAATGAGCGAAAAATTACCTGATTGTCAATCAGATGATCCAAATGATTGTCGATATTGGTGCTATAAACCACTTCCTGCAGAATTTAAAACCATGCCAGTTGAGAAATTGATTAGCGATGCAAGCGTAGTAAAAGTTCCAATTCCAGGAATTAGAAAATCTTACAAAAGAAAAGTAATGGTTCAAAAACCAACGACAACAATTGTTCAAACAGCTCCAGAATATCAAACAATCACAAAAACTGTTCTTGTAAGAGATGCAAGAACTGAGGAAGTTATTGTTCCTGCAGTATATAGATCTGTAACAAAACAAATTTTAGTAAAAAAAGGAGGATTAACTTCTTGGAAACCTGTTGATTGTGAATTAATAAATGATACGCCTTTACCTATCAATTGGGATTTCTCTAGCGCAGAATTAAATGATGGTGCTATGAAAATTATCGACGAAAGATTATTACCTATTCTAAAAGACGGTGTGGCAGTATTTATTGAATCTCACACAGACATGAGAGGAACTAAAAAAGACAACCAAGATTTATCTGACAGAAGAGCAAAAGCAGTCCTTGATTACTTAGTTTCAAAAGGAATTAATGCAAGCCAATTATATGCTAAAGGATTTGGAGAATCTAAATTATTAAACAAATGTTCTGACAATGTGGTTTGTTCAGAAGCGGAACATTCTATAAATAGAAGAACAACTTTTAGAATTGTAAATCAAAAATAACAACTATTAAATTTCATAAAAAAAGAGGCAGTTGCCTCTTTTTTTATGATTTATATTTTCGAAGTACCTCTTCAATAAAAGGATAATAATAATCAGAAATGATGTATCCTTTTTTTTCTGCCAAAACTATTCCCTTGTGATTCAGAATTAATATTGTTGGAAATGATTTGATATTGAATTTCTCTTTTAAATAATAATTTTCACTCATTTTTTCCTCCGATAATAAGTCCGTTTGCCTTGGAATATCAACTTCTAATAGTATCAAACTTTTATCAGAAAGTTCTTTAAAGCGTTCAGAACCAAATAATTTCGTATCTACAACTTTGCAAGGTCCACACCAATCAGAGCCTTTGAAGTAAACCAAAATAGGTTTGTGTTCAAGTTTTGATTTTTTTAAAGCTTGTTTGTATGAAGATGACCAATTTAGAGAAACATCTGAAACAATCTCCTGAGAAAAAGTAATTTGAGACACAAAAACACAAAAGAATAAACGTTTGAAAGTTTTTAACATTTAAAAAATATTTATCTCTAAAGTAACAAAAATAATACCATAAAAACAATAAAAATTAATGGTTTAACGAATTGATATGTGAAAGAATCAAATTATCAAATTGCACTTTTTGATTGCCTAAAAAAGTAGTTTCAATTTCTATAAAATAAGAATTTTTAAGAAAAGAATTCAGTCTTACGAAGTCTTTTTCAGTAGTTAAAATGATTTTTTGAAGTCCTTTTAGGGCATCAAATTTCAACTGAATATTTTCAATGTCATTCGAGCTAAAGTGATAATGATCAGGATAATTCAAATGGTGATAATTTACTTTTTTTGAATCTAAAAAATACAATAACGAACCTGGATTTGCAATTCCTGTAAGTAATAAAACTTCATAATTCTTTAGGTCTTCAACTAAAATTGATTTATTTCCTGACAAAGATTTCGCATAATAAATAGTGGTGAAAAATACATTTTTTGAATAATTTTTCATTTTATTTCGAATAATTTCTTGTTGATTTTCAGTCAAATCGTCAGTACATTTAGTGACGATGATAGCGTTGGCTCTTTTAGCTCCTCTCCTACTTTCTCTTAAATTGCCTGTTGGGAGCAAATAATCATTCACAAATAAATCATCCAATTTGGTTAATAAAATATAAAAACTGCCTTTCACTTTTCTGTGTTGAAAAGCATCGTCCAAAAGCAAAATTTCAACAGAATTTTGTTTCAATATTTTTTTTATGCCCTCTGCCCTATTTGTATCAACATAAACTGAAATATCCTTAAATTTTTTAAAGAATTGCAACGGCTCATCTCCTACTTCGATTGCTGTATGTGAACTGTTTACCTTCAAAAAATCTTTAGTTTGTCGTTTGTATCCTCTACTTAAAATGGCAATTTTAAACTGATTATTTAACAAACGAATCAAATATTCAATTTGAGGAGTTTTTCCAGTACCTCCAACAGATAAATTTCCTACGACAATTACAGGAATTGAAAAAGATGTTTGTTTAAAAAACTTAACATCAAACAAAAAATTGCGTATTCTGGTCACCAAATCATAAAGAATTGCTAACGGAAATAATAAAAATCTAAAAAATTTCATAAACACGAAAATAAAGCATTTTTATGGAATGATCATAAGAAAATAGTAACTTTGAATTTTATTGTAAACTAATGAAAGTAAAAGAAGTAACTTCTATTTTAGAAGAAATTGCGCCCTTAAATTATGCTGAAGATTTTGACAATGTTGGTTTATTGATCGGAAATAATCAAACTGAAGTTATAGGAGTTTTGGTAGCACTAGACACCTTAGAAACCACTATTGATGAAGCAATTGAAAAAAAATGCAATCTAATTATCAGCTTCCATCCAATCATTTTTAATGGATTAAAAAAGCTAAATGGCAATAATTATGTAGAAAAAGTGGTGATAAAAGCCATTCAAAATAATATTGCTATTTATGCAATTCACACTGCTTTAGACAATAGTTTTGAGGGAGTTTCTGCTAAAATTGCAGAAGTCTTAGATTTGCAAAATACCAAAGTTTTAATTCCCAAAAAGAATATTTTAAAAAAACTCACTACTTATATTCCAACTCATGCTGCAATTCAATTAAGAAATACACTTTTTGATGCAGGTGCTGGAAATATTGGAAATTATGACAATTGTTCGTTTTCAATTTCTGGAGAAGGAACTTTTCGCGGAAATGAAAAGTCAAATCCAACTTTGGGAGAAAAAAGTAAATTACATTTGGAAAAAGAAATTCAAATTTCAGTGTTATTTGAGGTAAAAAACGAAGAAAATATTTTGAAAGCTTTGCATGAAAATCATCCTTATGAAGAAGTTTCTTATGAAATAATCACCATCGAAAATAGTTACCAAAATGTTGGAATGGGCATCATAGGTGATTTATCAAAACCATTATATGAAAAGGATTTTTTGGAATATTTAAAGAAAACCATGAAAACAGATTGCATAAGACATTCTGCTTATATCAATAGAAAAATTAAAAAAGTGGCTGTTTTAGGAGGTTCAGGAAGTTTTGCTATTTCAACAGCAAAAAAATTGGGAGCAGATGCTTATGTGAGTGCAGATTTTAAATATCATGATTTTTTTAAAGCTGAAAATAATATCTTATTAGCGGATATTGGACATTATGAAAGTGAACAGTTTACAAAAAACTTGATAGTTGATTTTCTTACGAAAAAAATTAGTAATTTTGCAATCATTTTATCAGAAAAAAATACAAATCCAATATATTACCTATAAACATGGCAAACACAAAAGAAGTTTCGGTTGAAGAAAAACTAAGAGCATTATATGATTTACAATTAATTGACTCAAGAATTGATGAAATTAGAAGCGTTAGAGGAGAATTGCCTCTTGAGGTTGAAGATTTAGAAAACGAAGTTGCCGGTTTGAATACCCGAATTTCTAACATGCAACAAGATGTTGCCAATTTAGAAACTGATATCAATAACAAAAAATTGATTATTGAAGAGGCAAAAACGTTGACAAAAAAATACGAAGAGCAACAAAAAAAAGTTAGAAATAATAGAGAATTTGACTCTTTAACGAAAGAAATCGAATTTCAATCTTTAGAAACTGAGTTGTCTGAAAAAAGAATTAACGAATTTAGAGCTAAAATTTCTCAAAAGAATGAAATTATTGACAGTACTAAAGAAAAATTAGCAAAACAAGAAACTCATTTATCACACAAAAAATCTGAGTTGGATGCTATTTTACAAGAAACTGCTAAAGAAGAAAAATTGTTATTAGAAAAATCTAAAGAATTTTCTCAACTAATTGATAGTCATTTATTAACAGCTTATACAAGAATCCGAAACAAAGTAAAAAATGGATTGGCAGTTGTTGCCCTAGAAAGAGGTGCTTCTGGGGGTTCTTATTTCACAATTCCACCACAAGTACAATTGGATATTGCAAATAGAAAAAAAATAACTATTGATGAACACAGTGGTAGAATCTTGGTTGATCCAGCTTTAGCTGCTGAAGAGAGAGAAAAAATAGAAAAATTGATGTCTTAATTTCAAATTAAACGTAATAAAAAAACTCGAAGTTTAGGCTTCGAGTTTTTTTTAAAAATTAATAATCTAAATTCCTAATATAATTGAGTTTTTCTTTCCAAATGGCTAATTCTTCCTTGAACTCAGCTACTTGATTTTTAACATTCAAAACCAAAGGGTTGTTTTTGTTAGAAATTGAGAAAAAACTCAAATTATTTTCTAATTGTTGGATTTCTCTTACAATTTCATCAATTCTTTTTCTGACATACATCTGTTCGTAGTCTAATTTTTTTAAGTCATTGTTAGCTAGATAAGAATCAATCAAATTGGTGAATTTCAATAAATTTATTACACTTTTATCCAATGAAAGATTGTCTAAAGCTGCATCTATAAATTTATTGAATTTTCCGTTTAAATGACTCGAATTTCTTGGTAATTTTCCCAAGTTTTGCCATGAGTTCATCGCTTCTAAAACCTCATCTTTGGTAAGTTTTTTCTTTGCTTTGAGGGTTTCTAAATAATCGATTTTTTTATCAATAACAGATTGTTGTTCTTTGCTAATAGCATTTTTTTGCTGGTGAAATCTGTTGAAATAATGATTGCACGCTGCTTTAAAACGTTTCCAAATATCATCTGAAAATTTTCGAGGAACATGTCCAATTTTTTTCCAATCTGATTGAATTTTTTTGAATGCATTTGTTGCCATTTCCCAATCATCACTATCTTTTATTGATTCTGCAAATTCAATCAAAGCCATTTTTTTTTCTAAATTTTCTTGTTGCTCAGATTTCTCTTCTTTATAAAATCTATTTTTTGCAACATTGAATTTTTTAGTAGCATTTTTAAATTTTTGCCAAATTTCTTCGCTTTTAGCGTAAGGAAGTTTTCCAATATCAAAATATTTTTTTCGTAAAACCTCTAATTCCTCAATACTTCTTTGCCAATCATTATGAGTTCTATTTTTTGAAGTATCAAAAGCATTGATTTCATCGATAATTAATAATTTTTTTTCAATAATATCATCATATTTTGAGTGAATTTCTTTAAAATAATCATGCCTTTTATCATGTATTTTCTTGGTTGCTTCGCTGAATTTTTCCCAAATGTCCTCTCTAAATTCTTTTGAAACTGGACCAATGTCTTCTTTCCAAACTTTATGCAAATCTTGTAATTGTTTTGCAGCAAAATTGATGTCTTTTTCGTCAGCTAAAGCTTCTGCTTTTTCAATAATTTTTAGTTTCGCCTCTAAATTATTTTTTAAATCAGCGTCTCTAAAATCGTTGCTGAAACTTAATAAATCATAAAAACGTTCTACATGGTGTTGGTAAATTTTCCAAGTATCATTGTATTTCGTTTTTGGAACAGCACCTATTGCATTCCATTTTGATTGAATTTCTTTAAAATTTTTATACATTGTCGAAACCTCAGCTTCATCAATCAATGATTTTAAATCCTCAATCACTTGAATGCGCTTTTCTAAATTTTCATTTAGTTGCATTTCTAATTGATTGTAGTAAGCATCCCTTTTTACTTTGTAGTCAGATAATAATTTATTGTAATCGGTTTTTATTGGACTAGAAAACTGAAAATCAAGAATTTCTCCTCCGTCATCTAAAAAAGCTTGTCTTTTTTCCGCTAATAAGGCACCAAACTTTTGATTAAAAGCGTCTTTAATTTGGTCAATTGGTGTTTTAATTTTTTGAACAGGACTATTTTCAATAAGATTTTTTAGTGAAATTAATAGTTCTTCAATTGAAAGTGCTGAAAAATCTTCAAAAGTTGCATCATTGTTGTCATTTTCTTCTTCATTTTCCTCTGCTTCTTTATACTGATCAGCTTTTATTGTTGTTTCCGCAATTGTATTTCCCTCAACAATTTCAGAGGTTGATTCATTTGAAATTGGCGTTATTTCTGTCAATTCACTTTCGTTTTCCCTGGTGTTATCCATATTTTTATCTAACATATCTACAATGTTTAAAGATCTTTGTACAATACTATAATCATACTGTCAACAAAAATAAGGACAACTTACATACTTTACAAAATATCTTTATAAGTAATATTTATTATTTATTAGTCTTTCCAAATTCTCCAAGATTCTTCAGCCTGAATCATGAGCATTTCAAAACCATTTTTGATAGTTGAACCCATTTTTTTTCCTTTGGATAAAAACAAAGTTTCTTCTGGATTGTAAATCAAATCGTATAATATATGATTGGAATTTAAAAATTCATAAGGAATTTCTGGACATTTATTTATATTTGGTGAGGTGCCAAGTGGCGAACAATTGACAATAATCGTGTGATTTTGGATGATTTCTTGAGATAGATCTTTGTAAGAAATTTCATTTTCGCACTCAGGATTTCTTGAAACAAAGTAAAAATGAACATTATTTTTTTTAAAAAAATAAGCAACTGCTTTTGATGCGCCTCCAGTTCCTAAAATTAAAGCTGCTGTGTGATGCTTTTTTAAAAGCGGTTTTATGGAATTTTCAAACCCAATAACATCAGTATTGTAGCCCTTTAAAATGCCATTTTTAAAAACTTTAATCGTATTTACTGCGCCAATTTCTTTAGCAACTAAATCTAATTCATCCAAAAATTGAATAATTTCTTCTTTGTATGGAATTGTCACATTCAATCCCTTTAAATTTTTTTCAGAAGAGATAATTGAGGGGAAATCTTGACAATTTTGAATGTCAAAATTTTTATAATAATGATTTAGTATATTTAGTCTTTGAAACTTTTCATTGAAATAACCTCTTGAAAATGAATAAGAAATATTTCTGCCAAGCAATCCAAAAATGTTATCTTTTTCGTTTTCTGTCATAATAATCAATAAATAAAATTAATCCGAAGCCTATTAAAATAAAAAAAATTGCAGAAAGTGTTTCTAAACTAAAAATCTCAGGAAAAAATCTTTCATAATTTTGGATGATTTTATTTCCATTGTGATCAATCAAAAATTGACCGTTTTCAAAAACATAAATGGTTTTTTTCCAAGGCCAAACAATCCCCAGAGAACCAGCAATAAAACCAATGATTATGGCATTTACAATTTTATTATAATGTTTTAATACATATCCTAAAATATGTGAAATTGTTACCAATCCGAAAGCAGAACCAGCAGTAAATACAGTAATTATTTTTAGATAACGCATTTTTATCACATCAGAGAAAACTTCAAAGTCTCCAGTAAAAACACTAAAAATGATTTGTAAAAGTGCGTTTACAGAATCTACTAAAAGCAATACATAATTTCCCAAAAGTATGAGAATAAAAGAACCTGACAGTCCAGGAAGTGTCATTCCTGAAACCCCAATAATCCCACACAAAAAAACAAACCAAAGGTTGTCATTTTCTTTTGCAGGTGTTAAAAAACTAATCGCTAAACCTAAAAAAACCCCTATCAATAAAAATATCAAAGTGGTTTTAGTCCAAGTTCCAAAATCTTTTGAAATATAATAAACTGATCCTAGAATCATTCCAAAAAACCAACTCCAAACATATAATTCATAATGCTGTAAAAAATAATCTAAAACTAGGGAAATACTAAAATAACTAAAAATACTTCCAGACATGATCAGCAACAAAAACTGACCATTAGTGTAACTATAAAAACTTTTAAATCGTCCGTTAATTAACAATTTAAAAGCTTTGATGTTTATTTTTTTAAATGAATAAATGAGTTGTTCATAAAAACCCAAAACATACGAAACAGCACCACCAGAAACTCCAGGAACTTTATTTGCAGCACCCATAGCAAGCCCTTTTAAAAAAAGACTGACTCTTTTTTTAAAAGTAATTTCTCCTTGGATTACTGTTTTTTCTCTGCCCATTTTTCCATGAATAAAATTACTGCAAAACCAAACACTGCTAGAGTGATTGCCCAGATAAATTGAGAATCTCCTTGAAAAGAAAAAGGAGAAATACTCTTTTCAATAAAAGGAACTTGAACGCCATGAGAATCTTTTCTCCAGGTAATGGTTTCTTTCCAAGGCCAAATTTTATTTAAAGAACCAATAATAAAACCCGTTAATCCTGCTAAAGTTATGTTTTTATAATGTGCAAAAAGCCATTTTAAAACTTTTGAAAAAGACAACAAACCTATAATGGCTCCCAAAACAACTGAAAAAATTATCTTTAAGTTTCGGTCATTGAGCGCCGTTAAAATTGGTTTGTAAGCACCTAACAATACTAAAATAAAAGCTCCTGAAATTCCAGGTAATATCATGGCACAAATAGCGATTGCGCCTGATAAAAACATAAATAAAAGTGAAGAATTCTCAGAAACTAAAGGATTCAAAGTGGTAATGTAAAAGGCAAGAAATGCTCCCAAAATCATGATTAAAACAGCTGCAATATTCCATTTTGTGATTTGTTTTGCGATGTATAAAATGCTTGCCAAGACTAGTCCAAAGAAAAAAGACCACAACAAAATAGGTTCATTTTCCAGTAACCATTTGATTACTTTTGCCAAAGAAAGAATACTTAAAAATATCCCCGACAAAAGTGATGCTAAGAAATTTCCATTGACTTGTTTCCAAACCGCTTTGAATCCCTCGTTTTTAAAAGTTTTTAACAGTGAAAAATTTATAGTACTGATAGAACCCAACAATTCTTCATAAATACCTGATATAAAAGCGATTGTACCTCCAGAAACTCCAGGAACCACATCTGCTGCTCCCATAGCAACTCCTTTAAAACCAATTACCAAATAATCTTTAATTGTTCTGCTCATTTTGTTTTTTTTTGAGTACGAATATAGTTGATTTTAGAGAAAAGTTTACAAAATACCATCGAGAATCTTTTTATATTTGATTAATATTAATCAATAAAAATGAATTTTAAAATTATATTATTTTTTAGTGTTGTGTTTTTTTCAATGAGCTATAAAAATGAAAAAAATGTTCAGAATAAAAATACTTTAAACGCCCTAAAAAAGGGATTAAAAATCACACCAATTTCACATGCTACAGCAGTGATTACTTATAAAAATGAAACTATTTATTTAGATCCAACTGGGGGGGGCAAAAGCATTTTCAAATTTTGAAAAACCAACGTATGTGTTAATAACTGATATCCATGGAGATCATTTAGATTTAAAAACTTTGGGTGAATTAGATTTGACTCAAACTAAAATCATTGTTCCGAAAGCAGTTGCTGAAAAATTGGGAACTGTTTCAAATAAAGAACTTATTGTTATCAATAATGAAGAGTCAAAATCGTTTGATAATTTTTCGATTGAAGCAATTGCGATGTATAATTTAAGAGAAGAAGCGCTTAAATTTCACACAAAAGGAAGAGGAAATGGCTATGTTTTGACTATCAACAAAAAGAGAATTTATTTTTCAGGAGACACCGAAGACATTCCTGAAATGAGAAATTTAAAAAATATTGACATGGCATTTATTTGCATGAATTTGCCTTATACGATGACTATAGAAAGTGCCGCTGAAGCTGTTTTAGCTTTCAAACCCAAGGAAGTATATCCTTTTCATTATAAAGGAACTCAGGGTTTAAGTAATGTAAAAAAATTTAAAGAAATTGTTCTAAAAAAAAACAATTCGATTAAAGTTATTCAATGGGATTGGTATCCTAAAAACTAATTTTTTGATTATTCTGTTGCTTTTTTAAAATCTGAAATTAATTTTTTGATTTTTGGTGTTTCCAACATTGGAGGAAACAACTCTTTTAGGATATTATGGTATTCAAAATCAATTTTTAAACCATTGATTAACTGTCTGTTTGATAAAATTGGTTTGTTTAAAACAAAATATAAACCAGCCAATCTATATTCAATTTCAGCGAAATTTTTATAGATTTTTTTCGCTTTCGTTAAAACCAAAACAGCATCGTTAAATTCTCCTAAAAACAACAAAACATCAGCCAAACCAATATAAATTTCTATATCATCATCTTCCAATTCTAGGCAATTTTCAAAACCATGAACAGCCTCTTCAAATAAATTTAGCTTTAATTGAATTTCAGCATATTTTCTCCAATACATTGGATTGTTTTCATCAATTTTGATTGCTTTTGAAATATAATATGAGGCTTTTTGATAATTTTCTTGAATATAATAGATATTCGTCAATAAAATCCAACCTCTATCCAATAAAGGATCTTCGTGAACTGCTTTTTTGTAATATGAAATGGCTGCATCAAATTTTAGCAACTTTTCATAACATTCACCAATTCTAACAAAGGCAAATGCAGTAGGATCATCCAATTCTAATGTCACCAAGTAATGATCAATGGCTTCTTGGTATCGTTTTAATTCTTCAAGAGTTTTGGCTTTTTCAAGATAGCCACCAATAAAAGATTCATCAATTAAAATAGCATAATCAAAGGCTGTTAATGCTTCTTTATACATTTCTAACATAAAATATTGTCTTCCTAGTTGATGCCAAGCAACTTCACAATAAGGATTTTTGTCAATATATTTATTTAAAAAAGTAATCGCAAGTTCACTCTCTCTTTCCATGTCATAACAATAAATGATGTTATAAAGGGCAGAATAATCTTCGTCATCCTCAAATAAGCATTTTTCAAAATAAGATCGCGCATTCAAATAATCATCTAAATATAAATATTCCATCCCCAAGAGTGACCAAACGTCAACGTTATCGTCAGTATAAATCAATGCTTTTTCGAGATTGATAATGGCCTGTTTGTGTTTTCCTGTTTTGGATAAAATCGCCGCTCTTTGAATAAAAACTTCTTCATTGTAAGGATCAATTTTTTCTATTCTATTTAATAAAAAATTTGCTTTATCTAACTCATCTTCAAACACATACAACTCAACTTGCAATAATTTTAAATCGATAGAATGTGGATGTTGTTCTAGTCCTAATTTCACTGCTTTTTTTGCCAAAGAATGTTTTCCAGCGTCTAGATAATGAATGATAATTTCCTCGAACTCAACCAAATCAAAGAAGTAAATACTGTTGGTTTTCAACATTGATTCAAATTTTAATAGTGACATAGCTAATAGAATTGAATAATTTTTATTAAAAATACTACAAGTTAACGACTACTTTTTGTAACACTTTTTTTGTTTTCAACAATTTAATTAACAACGTAATTTTATTTTAATTCTTATAAATTTTGCATATGAATATATTATCAGTAATTTTGGTTTTATATAATTTCACTTAAAATTTGATGGCTTTCTTATGAGCAAAAAATTACTTCTAAATTCAAAAGATATTCAAATTATATTGCACAGATTGGCTTGTCAGCTAATTGAAAATCACAATGATTTTTCAGAAACTGTTTTGATTGGTTTACAACCAAGAGGTGTTTTTTTTGCAAATAGAATTGTAGAAATTTTACAAAATGAATATGCTATCAAAAACTTGCAACTAGGCCTTTTAGATATTACTTTTTACAGAGACGATTTCAGACGACGTTCTGAGCCATTAGCAGCGACTTCTACAAAAATAAATTTTTTGATAGAAGACAAGAAAGTAGTAATTATTGACGATGTTTTGTATTCAGGAAGAAGTGTAAGAGCCGCATTAACAGCCATTCAATCTTTTGGAAGACCAAAACAAATAGAATTATTGGTGTTAATTGACCGAAGATTTAGTAGACATTTGCCCATTCAACCCGATTATAGAGGTAGACAAGTTGATGCTATCAATAAAGAAAAGGTATTGGTAACTTGGAAAGAAACACACGAAATAGACGCAGTATATTTACAACAAAAATAATATGGATCAATTAAGCGTAGAACATCTATTAGGCATAAAATATCTAAAACCAAACGATATTGATCTTATTTTTAAAACTGCTGACCATTTTAAAGAAGTTATCAACAGACCTATCAAAAAAGTACCATCATTAAGAGATATTACCATTGCCAATTTATTTTTTGAAAACAGCACTCGAACAAAATTAAGTTTTGAATTGGCTGAAAAACGACTTTCTGCAGACGTAATTAACTTTTCAGCTTCACAATCATCAGTAAAAAAAGGAGAAACATTGATTGATACTGTCAACAATATTTTATCAATGAAAGTTGATATTATTGTCATGCGTCATGCAAATGTTGGTGCAGGAGTTTTTCTTTCAAAACACGTCAATGCAAAAATTATCAATGCTGGAGATGGCACTCATGAACATCCCACACAAGCATTGTTGGATTCTTATTCTATTAGAGAAAAATTAGGCTCAGTAAAGGGCAAAAAAATAGTAATTGTTGGTGATATTTTGCATTCAAGAGTAGCACTTTCAAATATTTTTTCGCTTCAAATGCAAGGAGCAGAAGTCAAAGTTTGTGGTCCCACAACTTTGATTCCGAAATATATCACAAGTCTGGGAGTAACTGTTGAAACAAACCTAAAAAAGGCATTGAATTGGTGTGATGTCGCAAATGTTTTAAGAGTTCAACACGAACGAATGGACATCAATTATTTTCCTTCAACTAGAGAATACTCGCAACTTTTTGGAATCAACAAAGAAATTTTAGAAAGCTTGAATAAAAAAATTGTGATCATGCATCCAGGACCTATAAATAGAGGTGTTGAAATAACGAGTGATGTTGCTGATTCAAACCAATCAATCATTTTACATCAAGTTGAAAACGGAGTTGCAGTAAGAATGGCCGTAATTTATTTATTGGCTGAACAAATAAAAAGATAACAAGATGATAATTACAAAAAGAAAAAAATACACCTTAATTTCCTCAGATGAAGATTCATTTTCAGACTTTTTTTCTTCATTTTTAGTGAAGAAAAACGATTTTGAAAAAGAACATTTGGTTGTTTTGATTTCGGACAATATCATTGCGAATGAAAAGGATTTTATATCATTTTTAGATTTTTCTGAAAAGAAAAAAGAAAACGGCACATCATTTGTAATTGTAAATTCGACTATAAATATTGACGATTTTCCCGATAATTTTAACATTGTTCCAACAATTATTGAAGCAGAAGACATTCTAGAAATGGAAGAAATTGAAAGAGAATTGGAATTTTAAACAACAAACTATGATAAAAAAAATACTTTTAATTTGCTCATTTTTTATGTTTTCAATTGCTTTTTCGCAAGAAAAATCTATTGAAAAATTAATTGCGGCACCCAATCCTTTCTCCAATTCAACTGTGATTTCATTTGATGCTAATAGTGAAAGTAAATCAACATTTACCGTGAAAAATATATTAGGAAAAGTGGTATCTCAAAGAACTATACAAACTATGAAAGGTAACAATTCATTTCCTTTTTTAAAAGGCGATTTGACAAGTGGAATTTATATTTATACCATTCAAAATAAAGAAAACACGATTTCTAAACGACTCGTTATTCAATGAGTTTACGGTTAACAATTTTGGGTTGTCATTCAGCAACACCTCGTGTAAATGCTTTTCCAACTTCACAATATTTAGAGATCAACGACCGCCATTTTATCATAGATTGTGGTGAGGGAACGCAACGTCAAATGCGAAAATATAAAGTCGGGTTTTCAAGAATAAACCACATTTTTATTTCCCATTTGCATGGTGATCATTTTTATGGTTTGGTAGGCTTGTTGTCCACATTTGGCATCTTAAATAGAGAAAAAGAATTGCATGTTTTTGGCCCAAAAGGCATCAAAGAAGCTACAGAAATGCTTTTGAGAATTTCGCAATCCCATGCTAATTTTGAACTTATTTTTCATGAATTATCATCTAAAAAAAGTGAACTTATTTTTGAAGACGAAAAAGTTTTTGTACACACAATTCCGTTAAATCACAGGGTTTATACGAATGGATATCTTTTTAAAGAAAAAGAAAAACCTAAAAAATTACACATCAAAAATATTGAAAATTATCCAGAAATTGGCAAAGCAGATTATCTAAATATCAAAGCTGGAAAAGATATTGTATTAGAATCTGGAGAAATTATTTTTAATGACGAATTGACAATTGCTTCAGAACCACCAAAAAGTTTTGCATATTGCAGTGATACTTGTTTTTTACCAACCATAATTCCAATTATTAAAAATGCTGATTTGTTGTATCATGAAGCCACTTTTTTATCTGACAAAGAAGATTTAGCGGAAAAAACCATGCACAGCACAGCTGCGCAAGCTGCTACAATTGCCAAAGAAGCAAATGTAAAAAAATTAGTTTTAGGACATTATTCTGGGAGATATGATGACATTCAATTGTTTAAAAACGAAGCAGAAATCATTTTCAAAAATACTTTACTTGCCGAGCCTGGAATTATTTTCGAAGCTTATTAATATCAATTTCGCTTTGGTAAAATCAATATTTATCAATAGAGAGCAAAACTAAAGTGCAAGCAACTTCTGCTATAATATTTTTTGATTTTAAAAGTGTCACAAACTCATCATTTTCAGCTCCAGGATTAAAAATAACTCTCCTCGGTTTTAAATTGATAATGTAATCATAATATTCTTTTTGCCTTTCTGGATTTAAATAAAGTGTAACAGTATCAATATTTTGATACTGTTTTTTTTCATCATCAATAATAACACCCAAAACTGTTCCTTTTTTTTTACCAAGAGCTACTACTTGAAAGTTTTTATCTAACAATCTTTTGATGGCGATGTTTGAATATCTATTCGGATTTAGAGACGCACCAATGACTAATGTTCTATTTTCCATGTGATTATACTTTTTTATTACACTTTATTTACCAACGAATTACGACACTTCCCCAAGTAAAACCACTTCCAAAAGCAGCCAAAACAACCAAATCATTGTCTTTAATTTTTCCTTGTTCCCAAGCTTCTGTCAAAGCAATAATAACAGATGCAGCTGTTGTGTTTCCATATTTCATGATATTATTATGAACTTTTTCATCTGGTAAGCGAAATTTTCTTTGAACAAACTGAGAAATTCTTAAGTTTGCCTGATGTGGAATTAACATATCAATGTCTTCTTTTTTAAGATTATTCTCTTTTAATCCCTCTTCAATTGCCTCTGAAAATCGCACAACTGCATGTTTAAAAACAAATTGTCCGTTCATATAAGGAAAATAAGAAACGTCTTCGGGATCATTTTCTTTCAAAATTTCTGGAACCCATCTCCCAGTTGCAGGTCCTTCTAACATCAATTCTCTTGCATATTTTCCTTCAGAATGTAAATGAGTTGATAAAATTCCTTTGCCCTCTTTTTCACTTCTTGAAAGCACTGCTGCTCCTGCTCCGTCACCAAAAATAACAGTTACTCCTCTTCCTCTGGTTGATTTTTCTAAACCACCTGAATGATTCTCAGCTCCAATCACCAAAATATTTTTATACATGCCTGTTTTGATAAATTGGTCAGCCACAGATAAGGCATATATAAATCCAGAACATTGATTGCGAACATCTAATGCTCCAACTGTTGGCATGTCAAGCATATCTTGTACACGAACGCCGCCACCAGGAAAATACATGTCAGGGCTTAACGTTGCGAAAACAATAAAATCAATATCATCTTTCGTTAAACCTGCTCTTTCTATGGCGATTTTTGCAGCTTTTACTCCCATTATAGAGGTATTGTCTCCTGTTTTTGGATCAATCCATCTTCGTTCTTCAATTCCTGTTCGTTCTTGAATCCATTCATCAGAAGTTTCCATAAATTCCTTTAAATCATTATTGGTAACTATATTTTCAGGAACATAAAAACCAAGACCTGTTATTTTTGAATGATACATATTTTTGTGGTATAAAATTTAGTTATCTATTATTTGTCAATCACAAAAATACTGATAAATTAACAGTACTACAATAAAAATAAAAAATCAGGAATATGAATTTTATTTTTTTCTAAAAAATCATTTGAAAAAAGATAATTATTTTGTTTAAAAAGTTTTTTATAATAAAAAAAGCTGTTTGTGAGAACAGCTTTCATTTTATAAATTAAAAATCTGGTTTAGTTTCCAGTTTCTTTTTTTGCATCGTTTATCATAGTTTCATTTGCTAAAATAGCAAATTCTACACGTCTATTTAAACTTCTACCTTCGTCAGTTTCATTGGTTGCAATTGGTTCAGCTTCTCCCATTCCAACTACTGAAAATCTGCTTACATTTAAACCACTATTTGCCAAATAATCTTTTACTGCAGTTGCTCTTTGTTTAGATAAATTCAGGTTATAACTGTCTGCGCCTTTGCTATCTGTAAAGCCATAAATTTTAATATCAGTATCAGAATATTCTTTAAATACGATGACTAATTTGTCTAGATTTCTTTTTGCATCCGAAGTTAATGTTGATTTATTGAAATCAAAATTCACGGCATTTTCACCTAATACCAAACGAATTCCTTCTCCAACTCTTTCCACTTGAGCGCCAGGCAAAACAGTTTCAATTTCTCGAGCTTGTTTGTCCATTTTATTTCCAATAACACCTCCAACAGTTCCTCCAATGACAGCACCAAGAACAGCACCTAAAGCTCCGTTTTTTCCATTTCCAATATTGTTTCCTAAAATTCCGCCAATAATTCCTCCTCCAACTGTACCAATTGTAGTTCCTCTTTGTGTTTTATTTGTGTTTTTGATTGCTTCACAACTAGACAAAATTGTAATCAAAAAAAATGCGCTTGTCAATAAATAAATTTTTATATTTTTCATGATTATTGTTTTCTTTCAAAATTATACATAATGTTTACTGTTTTTCCTGCAAGATTTACTTTGTCAATTAACTGAAACATATTTTCAGTCACTGAAGCAAGTTTCAAAACATAGCCAGTTTCAGTGTGTTTTGATTTAATTCCTTCCGTTAAAAACTTTAACACCATAAAGCCTTCTTTGTTGATATACCAAGTAATTTGACTATTAAAATCTGTACAATTTCCTTGTTTTAGCATCATTTCACCTTTGTTATTGTTTGAAATAAAACGCCATTCACTGCCTTCAAAACATTTTGAATCTGCAATATTAAATGAAGTGATATTGAAATAATCGGAACTTGGAAATTCTACAGATGTAATCATCCAATCTCCTTTTAAAGCTACTTCTGTTCTATTATCTAACTTGGTATTCACAACAGATTGTGAGGATTTACAACTTAAAAAAATCACTGTTAAAAGTGAAAATACTATTACTTTTTTCATACAACTAAATTAAAAACCAATTCAAAGTTAACCTAATATTCTTAGATAAAAAAACAAAACAAAAAATTATGAAAGTAATAAATACTGTCATCTTGTCACTCAAAATCGTTTGGTATTTTTTTTGACTAGTTAAATTTAAAATTTTAATTAATTAAACAAAATATATCATTATGAGTAAAGGAAATATCAATGTATCAGTAGAAAATATTTTTCCACTGATTAAAAAATTCTTGTATTCTGATCACGAAATCTTTTTACGTGAATTGGTTTCAAACGCAACTGACGCTACTACCAAATTAAAACACCTTATTTCTATTGGTGAAACTCAAACAGAATTGGGTGATGCAAAAATCGAAATCAGCATTGATAAAAAAGCCAAAACCTTAACTATCAAAGACCAAGGTTTGGGAATGACCATGGAAGAAGTTGAAAAATACATCAACCAAATTGCATTTTCTGGTGCTGAAGAGTTCTTGGAAAAATACAAAGATGGCAAAAATGACACTGGGGTCATTGGTCATTTTGGACTTGGTTTTTACTCTGCATTTATGGTGGCAAAACAAGTTGAAATTTTCACGAAAACATACAAAGATGAACCTGCTGCACATTGGATTTGTGATGGCTCTCCAGAATATACTTTGGTTGAACACGACAAATCTGACAGAGGAACAGAAATCGTATTGCACATTGCTGATGATTCTAAAGAATTTTTAGAAGAAGGAAAAATTAGAGGCTTGTTGAACAAATACAATCGTTTCAATCAAATTCCGATTAAATTTGGAACTAAAAAAATAAACGATCCAAATCACGAACCAGCAACCATTACTGATGCTGATGGAAAAGAAACTAAAGAAAATCAAAAACAAATAGAAGTTGATGATATTATCAACAATACAACGCCTGCTTGGACTAAAAAACCAGCTGATTTAGAGGATGAAGATTACAAAAATTTCTATCGCGAATTGTATCCAATGCAATTTGAAGAATCATTATTTCACATCCATTTGAATGTTGATTATCCATTTCATTTAACTGGAATTTTGTTCTTTCCTAAGTTGACTCAAAACTTAGACATGCAAAAAGATAAAATTCAACTATATCAAAATCAAGTATTTGTCACTGATAATGTTGAAGGAATTGTGCCAGATTTCTTACAAATGTTAAAAGGGGTTATTGATTCTCCAGACATTCCATTGAACGTTTCTCGTTCGTATTTACAAGCTGATGGTGCTGTGAAAAAAATCTCAGGATACATCACTAAAAAAGTGGGTGATAAATTGAGTTCCCTTTTTAAAGAAAATCGTGAAGATTTTGAGAAAAAATGGAATGATATCAAAGTAATTATTGAATATGGAATGTTGTCTGAAGACAAGTTTTATGACAAAGCGAAAAGTTTTGCATTATATCCAACTGTTGACAATTCCTATTTTACGTTTGATGAATTGATTGAAAAAACAAAAGATTCTCAAACAGATATTGACGGAAATCACATTCTATTATACGCATCCAACAAAAATACACAGCACAGTTATATTGAAGCTGCAAAAGCAAAGGGCTATGAAGTATTGATTTTAGATTCTCCAATCATTTCACACTTGATGCAAAAATTAGAAACTTCTGGTGATGGAAAAGTGAAATTTTCGAGAGTTGATGCAGATCATGTTGATAATTTAATTAAGAAAGATGATACTGTTATTTCTAAATTATCTGATGAAGAAAAAGAGAAATTAAAACCAATCATTGAAGCCGCTGTTCCAAAACAAACTTACACTGTGCAATTGGAAGCTTTAGATTCTAACTCATTTCCATTCATGATTACTGTTCCAGAATTTATGCGAAGAATGAAAGAAATGAGCGCAACTGGTGGTGGCATGTTTGGTATGGGAAGTTTGCCAGACATGTATAATTTAGTGGTAAATACCAACCACGAATTGGTTTCTACTATTTTGAATACATCTGATGAAACTGAACAAAAACAATTAATTTCACAAGCTTTTGATTTGGCGAAATTGTCTCAAAACTTATTGCAAGGTGAAGAATTGACAAACTTTATCAAACGTTCTTATGAATTGATAAAATAATTAGTAAAACAACAATCTCTAAAACCGTTTTGTGAAAACAAAGCGGTTTTCTTGTTTAAAAATATCTCAAAATATTTTTGAGATACTTTACGCTAAATAGAAACACAATATTTCAAAAAAAATATCAATTTCAACTACCTTTGCACAAAAATAATCAATGCAATTTTCTGAATTATCTCTACATAAATCTACCTTAAAAGCAATTGCTGAAGCGCGTTTTCAAACTGCTACTTTGGTTCAAGAAAAAGTAATTCCGTTAGTTTTAGAAAAGAAAAATGTCATTGTAGCAGCACAAACTGGTACAGGAAAAACGGCTGCTTTTGCTCTCCCAATCATAGATTTATTACTAGAAAAACAAGATGCTGAAAAAGGAGAAAAAAAACTAAAAGCATTGGTAATTACGCCAACTCGCGAATTGGCAATTCAAATTTTTGAGAATTTTAAAAGTTTTAGCAAATATTCAAATCTCAGAACAACAGGCGTTTATGGAGGTGTTTCATTAGAGCCTCAAAAAGAGATGTTAGCCAAAGGCGTTGATATTTTAATTGCAACTCCAGGAAGATTCATTGACCTGCAAATGCAAGGAAATATTGATGTAAGTGCCCTTGAAATTTTTGTATTAGATGAAGCCGATTTGATGCTAGATATGGGTTTTATCAACGATGTTGAAAAAATCGAACAATTATGTCCAAGGAAAAAACAAACCTTGTTATTTTCGGCAACAATTCCTGAAAAAATTGACGAATTAGCAAAATCAATTGTAAAAAATGCCGTAAAAATCGCCATCAATCCTGAGGAAACAACTGCCAAAAACATTGGTCAATTATTGTATTATTTGCCAAAAAAGAACAAAACAGATTTGTGCTTGCATTTGTTAAGAAATACGATTAATGGACAAATCATCATTTTTAGACGCACCAAATTTGGTGTTGATAAATTAGAAGAATCTTTATTAAAAAACTCCTATAAAGTAAGTAGTATTCACGGAGACAAAACACAAATCATTAGAAATAAGGCAATTGAAGATTTTAAAAATAAAAAAACGGCTATTTTAATTGCTACTGATGTTGCTTCTAGAGGAATTGATATTACCAATGTTGATGCCATTATCAATTTTGATATTCCAAATATTCCAGAAACCTATGTACATAGAATTGGAAGAACTGGAAGAGCTGGAAAATCGGGAATTGCATTTTCTTTTTGTTCACCAGATGAAAATGAGTATATAAAAAACATAGAAACACTGATTGAAAAACCGATTAAAGTTATTGACGAACATCCGTATCCAATTGCGAAACCAAAAAATAAAAAACCGCAACCAAATGTGTTGAGCAAGAATAAAAAAGGCAGAAAATCAGAAGCCTCTAAAAAAAATAAAAAACGCTGGTATTAGTCCACAAAAATTACAATCCTTATTTGTAAAATCATTCTTTAATTCAAATGATTCACATCCAAAAAGCAACCATTCACGACGCAAAAATCCTATCAGAAGTAGGATTTCATTCTTTCAAATCAGCTCATGGTCATAGCGCGCCAAAAAAAGATATTGAAGAATACATGACTAAAAACTTTACTGAAAATGTATTTTTTAAAGAATTATCCAATGAAAAAAATCAATTTTATTTGATAAAATACAATGAAATTATTGTGGGTTACACTTTGGTGATTTTCGACAAAAAAGAAGCACAAATTCTCGTTGAAAAACCTGCATATTTAAGTAGAATTTATTTATTAGAAGCGTATTATGGTTTGGGTTTAGGAAAACAATTGTTTGATTTCATTAAATCACTTTGTATTGAAAATCAGCAATCAGGAATTTGGTTAAATGTTTGGGTTGAAAATCTAAGAGCTATCAGTTTCTATAAAAAAATGGGTTTTGAAATCGTTGGAAAATCAGATTATCAAATTTCTGCAACGCATTCCAATCCAAATCATGTGATGTTTTTGCATTTTTAGATTGCTTAAAAAATTACTTGATTTTTACTATCTTTCCATCACTAAAAATCTTTTTTAAAAATGGAAAATTTTTTGAACTTCTTTGAAAATATGCCTTCTTGGCAAAAATTAGTATGGATATTTATCTGTATTTCAGCAAATTGGATAGTAGAAATATTTATGCCATTTGTGAAATTTAATTATAATAAATGGAAACATGCAGGCGTAAATATGTTTTTTTTAGCCTCAGATGTAAGTATGAATTTACTCTTTGGAATTCTTACAGTAGGAATTTTTTCTTGGCTTTCAGCAAATCAATTTGGATTATTGTATCTGATTGATTTCCCAATTTGGTTGGAATTAATCATTGCTTTTTTGGCATTGGATTTTGCAGCGCAATATATTGTTCATTATTTGTTGCACAAAATTCCTTTTATGTGGCGTTTTCACATGATTCATCATTCAGATACTACTTTAGATGCTACAAGTGCCACAAGACATCATCCTGGAGATTATGCTTTTCGAGAAATTTTTGCGTTGATAATGATTGTGATTTTTGGAATTCCTTTAGCTTATTATCTTTTTTATAGAATGGCAACTGTGTTTTTTGGATATTTGACGCATGCTAATTTTTCATTCCCAAAAAAGATTGACAAATTTTTAAGTTATGTTTTTATCACTCCTGATATGCACAAATTTCATCATCATCATGAAATGCCTTGGACGGATACTAATTTTGGAAACATTTTTTCTTTTTGGGATCGAATTTTTGGAACTCTCACTTTTGATGATGCAAAAAAAGTGAAATATGGACTAGATTTACTGGAAGATTCAAAAGACCAAGATGTTCTCTATCAATTTTGGATTCCATTCAACAAAAATATCAAACTGAGGTCTGACAAATAAAAAAATATAGGAATTCAAAATTATAATTTTTAAAAACTCAGTATCTTTAAATCTTAATTAAAAAAATAAATTTCATTCAAATTCACTTAAAACAAAAACATTCATAAAATGAAAAAATTAACGTTTTTATGTTTAGTATTTACATCAATAATTAGTGCCCAAACCGATCAAAAAATTTATGATATTATCAACAGTGTTTCTGAAGATAGAATTAAAACTGATGTTAAAATATTAGCTGATTTTGGTACGAGAAACACATTTTCTGATACCATTTCTGAAACTCGTGGAATTGGTGCAGCAAGACGTTGGATTAAAAATGAATTTGATCTTATTTCTAAAGATTGTAAAAATTGCTTAACTACTTTTTATCAAAAGGATTTTGTAACCACAAAAATGAGCAAGAGAGTGCCAAAAGACACTTGGATTGTAAATGTAGTTGCCATCCAAAAAGGTATCAAATATCCAAACAGATATATCATCATGACTGGAGATATTGACTCTAGAAATAGTGATGGATCTGACTTCACAAAAGATGCGCCAGGCGCAAACGACAATGCGTCAGGAATGGCTGGTACTATTGAAGCTGCAAGAGTTTTGAGTAAATATACATTCGAAAATAGCATTATATATTTGGGTTTATCAGGTGAAGAACAAGGGCTTTTTGGTGGTGCTGGATTTGCAAAATATGCCAAAGAAAAAGGATGGGAAATTATAGGTGTTTTCAATAATGATATGATTGGAAATATTACTGGAGTTGATGGTGTAATTGACAACAGAGCTTTCCGAATTTTCTCAGAACCTGTTCCTGCAAATGAAACTGAAAGAGAGCGAAATATGCGTCGTTTTTATGGTGGTGAAGTTGACGGAATTTCTAGACAATTGGCAAGATATATTCATAAAACAACCAAAACGTATATGCCCGAAATGAATCCAATGATGATTTATAGATTAGATAGATTTGGACGTGGAGGACATCACAGACCTTTTAATGATTTGGGTTTTGCTGGCATCAGAATCATGGAAGCGCATGAAAATTATATCCAACAGCATCAAGATATTAGAGTTGAAAACGGCATCAAATATGGTGATACCTTTGAACATGTAAATTTTGGTTACGCCAAAAAATTAACAGCCGTAAATGCCATCAATTTGGCATGCTTGGCTTGGGCTCCACCTTCACCAAAAGAAGTTGCGATTGGTGGAATTGTAGAAGCATCAGCCAAATTAAAATGGAATAAAGTTGAGGGTGCAAAAGGCTATAAAATTTATTGGAGAGATACTACTTCTCCAACTTGGGATCACAGCAGATATGTTGAAAACACAGAATTTACTTTAGATGGAATTGTGATTGACAATTTCTATTTTGGAGTTGCAACTATTGGTGAAAATGGTCATGAAAGTGTGGTTGTTTTTCCAAATAAAATTTTGAGATAATTCTTAAGAACATATTTTTTTTTTAAACCTTCATTTAAAAATAGATAAATTAATTATATTTTTTTATTGAACTCAAAATGTATTGAAAATTATTTTTCAATACATTTTTTTTTAAAATCTTGTTTCATCAATTTAAACTTTATTATTTATTTAAAATAAATAGTTAAAAATTTGTTAAACAGAAATTATAATTTCATTAGTAAAAGTATTACTATTATATTTGTTTAGTAAGCTATCAATAATGAAAAAATTAGTAATATTTATTATCATGTTCTCTTTAAATTCATTTTCGCAAAATGAATTTAAAAATTTTGATAATTTAAAAAGCTTTTTTCAAGCAGCTGAGGTTGAAGAAAATCATGTGTTTATTGATGGAATTATTGAAAAACTTAATCTTCAAATTTTCGAGGAAATTAAAACTTCTGAAAATTTAAAAAAACATTCAACAGCTGAAGCTAAATTTTCATTAAATCATCAAGTAAATTCAGTTTTTAAAGAAAGAATTCAGAATAACCTTGAGTATGAAAAATCAGATATAAAAGAAAGTTTACTTATTGAAATGAATACAAATTTCGTAGAAAATGTAATTGTAAAATTATTTTTAGTAGGAAATTCAATAGAGGAAATAGATTTTAATAGTACAAAAAATTACGGAGATAGAAATATAGAATTTTACAGGAATTATATTGATTTAAAAAACAAGCTATTAATTTCTTATAATTTGGATGGGAATATTGAACTGCAAATCGGAAATTCTCTTTACCCATATTTGAATAAAATATTTAAAACCGATGTTGAAAAAACATTGAACACAAGTTTAAATTTACTCGCAATAAATTTTTAAAGTCTCACTTTTTTTCATTGAAGTGAACTGTTATTTTTGGTTGATTAATAAGGCATCTAATTTAAACTAGATGCCTTTATTATTTTACAATCCACTGATAAATTGACCATACGGATCTTTAAATTGAGTCCCCTCAGCAAATCTATATTTGCTTAATTTTTTATATTCAACCAAAGCCCACAATACAAATTCTTTTACAAAATAGCGATCTTCTTGAATCATATTTGGTTGGTGTTTTTCTAAAAAAGCATCAAAAGGTTTTATTTTATCAAGTTCATTTTTGTACTGAATTTCAGTAAAATCGTCTAATAATTCAAAATCTTCGTCTGCATTAAAAAACCATGAAACAATGTCATCATAAGGAGTTTCAACATGTTGTTTTTCCAATTTTTTAATCTCTGGAAAATAGCTTGGAAACAATGTTTTTATCGCTTTTCTAATCAAGTTTTCAGCGACAACATGCGCTCCTTCCTGTTCACCTTCATAAACAAGTTCAACTTTTCCAGTAATTGCAGGAATAATTCCATCAAAATCACTCAAACGAATCATGGTATTTGAATCCCCAGAAATCAATGCTCTTCGTTCAGCAGTGCTTAACAAATTTTCATACGCAGAAATACTCAAACGCGCACTTACCCCACTTTTTGCATCAATAAATTCACTTTCACGCGCTTCAAAAACTACTTGCTCTAATAAATCTTTCGCTAATTCTGGGACTTTGATAAATTCTTTTTGAGCACTTACTTTTTGCGCTTCTTGTTGCGTAATGATTTTTGCAGTTTCAATATCTTGTGGATAATGCGTTAAAATTTGCGAACCAATTCTGTCTTTTAAAGGTGTTACTATACTTCCTCTATTGGTATAATCTTCAGGATTTGCAGTAAAAACAAACTGCATATCCAAAGGCAAACGCATTTTAAAACCACGAATTTGAATATCACCTTCTTGAAGAATATTGAACAACGCCACTTGAATTCTAGCTTGCAAATCAGGCAATTCATTAATCACAAAAATACATCTGTTTGCACGAGGAATCATTCCAAAATGAATCACTCTGTCATCAGCATAACTCAATTTTAAATTCGCAGCTTTTATGGGATCAACATCGCCAATAATGTCAGCAACAGTCACATCAGGAGTGGCTAATTTTTCAGCAAAACGTTCACTTCTGTGCAACCAAGTAATGGGAGTATCCTCTCCTTTTTCTTTGATGATTTCTTTTGCAAATCTTGAAATTGGAGAAAATGGGTCATCATTAATTTCTGAACCTTCAACCACAGGAATATATTCATCCAAAAGATCTACCATCAATCTTGCCAAACGTGTTTTTGCCTGTCCTCTTAATCCCAATAAATTAATATTGTGCTTGCTTAAAATCGCTCTTTCCAACTCTGGAATTACTGTATTTTCATATCCATGAACACCTTTAAAAACGGTTTCTTTGTTCATGATTTTGCTGATGAGATTTTCTCTCAATTCATCTTTTATCGATTTTGATTGATAGCCAGCTTTTTTTAAATCTCCTAATGTCTTTATGTTTTCTAAATTCATTTTTTAGTTTTTTGCCTTTAGCTTTTTGCTATTGGCTATTTATATATTAATTCCTGTTGCTAATAGCCAAAAGCCAATAGCTGTTTTTCATCCTCTAATTCTCTTTTTTCGATTGGTTTCATAATCTTCAAAAATCATTTCACCCAAACCTTTTAATCCCGTGTAAAATGCTTTTCCTTGATTTGCTGCTGTAAATTCACTGATAAATTGCATCAAATAAGGATCTTGAGCAATCATAAAAGTGGTAATTGGAATGTGCAATTTTCGAGCTTGTTGCGCCATTGCATAACATTTATTGACGATATATTTGTCTAACCCATTGCTGTTTTTATAATATTGTCCATCAGGCAAACGCAAACAACTTGGTTTTCCATCAGTAATCATAAAAATTTGTTTGTTGGTATTTCGTTTTCTGCGTAATAAATCCATTGCCAATTGCAAGCCTGCAACTGTATTTGTATGATAAGGTCCAACTTGTAAATAAGGCAATTCTTTGATGTCAATTGTCCAAGCATCATTTCCAAAAACGATAATATCTAAAGTATCTTTTGGATAACGAGTTGTTATCAATTCTGCCAAAGCCATCGCCACTTTTTTGGCAGGTGTGATTCTGTCTTCACCATATAAAATCATTGAGTGGCTAATATCAATCATCAAAACAGTACTCATTTGCGATTTGTGCATGGTTTCTTCAACAACCAAATCATTTTCTGATAGTGTAAAATCTTGAACTCCATGATTTATTTGCGCATTTTTCAAACTTTCTGTGATGGATACTTTGTCAAGACTGTCACCAAATTGATAATTTCTGAAATCGCCTGCATGTTCATCACCCAAACCTGGAGATTTACTTTTATGATTTCCAGCGCCACTTTTTTTGATTTTTCCAAAAATATGTTTCAATGCTTGTTGACGAATTGCGCGCTCAGTTTTTGGTGTGATTTTCGTTCCTCCAACTCCATTTGCATCAATTTCTTCTTTGATAAAGCCTTTTTTCTTTAAATCTTCGACAAAATCATCAATGGTATAATGCTCATCTGTTAGTTTATATTCTTTATCCAAAGAACGCAACCAATCAATTGCTTCTTCAAAATCACCTGAAGTATGTGTGATTAATTCTTTGAAGATTTCGAACAATTTTTCAAACGGAGACTGATTTTCTGCCTCAAATGACTTGAAAATAAATCCTTTTTTATTGCTATTTTTCATCCTTGTAAATTTACGACATTATGAAATGAAAAATTGCAGTGATTATTGACGTTTTAGATATTTTAACAAATATTTGATAATTGAATTCATTGCCAATTTTATCAAAAAATTAACAGATAAATAACGCTAAAAAACTAAATTAACGCCTTATTCAAAAAATCAAATAACATGAAAACAACTCAATTAATAAAAATTCGAATTCTTTGTCTTTTACTCCTTACAATCTCAATTGTTGGTGTTCAAGATTTGAATGCGCAAAGGAAAAAGAAAAAAGATGAAAAAGAAACTGTTACTCCGAAACCAACTCCTCCAAAAAAGGATAAGACTGTTGAAGAACTTACAAAAGGAAGCAAAAAAATTGAAGGTTTGTTTGACATTTATCAAGATACCGTTACTGGATCTGTCAAACTTTTGGTTAAAAAAGACCAACTTGCTAAAGACTTTATTTATTTCTCTCAAATTGCTGACGGAGTAACTGAAGCAGGTCATTTTAGAGGTGCTTATCGAGGTTCATCCGTGTTTCACATCAAACAATATTTTGATAGATTGGATTTTATCGCACCAAATACTGCATTTTATTTTGATAAAAACAATGCACTTTCAAAATCTGCGGAGGCAAATATTAGTGATGCAGTGATTACTTCTGGAAAAATTTTAGCTTCTGATGAAAAAAAGGGTGAATTTTTAATTGATGCTGATGGGTTGTTTTTATCTGAAACATTTACAACCATCAAAAGACCAAAATCACCTGGAGAATCTCCGTTTGCATTTAGCTTAGGTAATTTTGATAAAGGAAAATCAAAAATTGAATCCATTAAAAATTATCCTGAAAACACAAACATAAAAACAGACTATGTTTATTACAATCCTTCTGTAATGAATGGTGGTTCTGAGGCAGTTACTGATGGAAGAAATGTATCTATCAAGGTTTTTCATACGTTTATGAACATGCCTACTGATGATTATGAACCAAGAATGGATGATCCAAGAGTTGGTTATTTTCTAACCCAAACCAATGACATGACAACTACTGAAACCATCAATTATAGAGATATGATTCACAGATGGAAATTGGTAAAAAAAGATCCAAATGCTGCCATTTCAGAACCTGTAACTCCCATAACATGGTGGATTGAAAACACAACTCCCGTTGAATGGAGAGAAACCATCAAAGAAGGTGTTTTGGCTTGGAATGAAGCTTTTGAAAAAGCTGGTTTTAAAAATGCCATGGTTGTAAAAGTTCAACCTGATGATGCAGATTGGGATGCAGGTGATGTAAGATACAATGTTTTACGTTGGACATCTTCTCCAAATCCTCCTTTTGGTGGTTATGGACCAAGTTTTGTAAATCCGAGAACTGGAGAAATTTTAGGTGCAGATATCATGCTCGAATTTGTGCATTTTACAAATAGAGTTTTTGCAGATAAATTATACAATACTGCTTCTGCAAATATGAAATTAGAGTCTAAAGATGAACTTGAAAAACAAAAAATTCTTTCAAAAGAAAACTTTATGTTTTGTTCTTTAGGTCATGTTATGCATGAAAATTTACAAGTAGGAACTACTGTTTTACAGGCAACTGGAGCATCAGTTTTAGATATGGAAGCAATCAAAAAAGAGGGAATGAAAGCATTAATCATGCACGAAGTTGGCCATACTTTAGGGTTGAATCACAATATGAAAGCAAGTCAATTGTATTCTCCCGAGCAGTTGGCTGATAAAGATTTCATCAAAGGAAAAGCATTAACAGGTTCTGTGATGGATTATGCAGGAATCAACATAACCAATGATAGAAGCAAACAAGGACAATATTATGATATGAATGTAGGTCCTTATGATATTTGGGCAGTTCAATTTGGATATATGAATTTTAAAAAAGATGCTGAAAAAATTGCATTGCTAAACAAGTCTACATTACCAGAATTAACTTTTGGAAATGATGCTGATGACATGCGCTCTCCTGGAAAAGGAATTGACCCAAGAGTTATGATTGGAGATTTATCAAGTGATGCAATCACGTATTCAATCAACAGATTTGAATTGGTAAACACGATGATGAAAAAAATCAAAACTCAATTTACAAAAAAAGGACAAACTTTTGAAGATTTAAGAAGAGCTTATTATACACTTCACAATCAATCTGCAATTTCAGGAGGAGTAATTTCAAGATATATTGGAGGAGTATATGTTGACAGAGCAACTTTCGGACAAGAAGGTGCTACACAACCTTATACTCCTGTAAGTTTAAAAGATCAAAAAAGAGCTATGAATGCGTTGAATAAATACATTTTTGCTCCTAATGCTTTTGATACTCCAAATGACATTTACAATTTTATTGCAAGTCAAAGAAGAGGTTATAATTTTTCTGGAAAAACTGAAGATCCAAAAATTCATGATCAAGTTTTAGGATACCAAACAAGTGTTCTTGCACATATTATGCATCCAAATACACTTCAAAGAATGTCTGATTCTGAGTTGTATGGAAATCAATATAAATTGTCAACTTTTATGACTGACTTAAATAATATGATGTTTCAACCTGATGTGAACACGAATATAAATTCTTTCCGTCAAAACTTACAAGCGGTTTATGTGAAAAGATTGATTGCAATGATTACTGGAACCACAAGTAGTCGTTTTTCTGTTGCAGCACAATCAATGGCAATTTACAACTTAAATAATGTGAAAACTTGGGTAAGTAATGGAACAGGTGATTTGGCAACAAGAGCTCACAAAAATCATTTAAAAACATTGATTACCAACGCTTTAAAAGAAATAAAATAATAATTATAATTTATTAATAGAAACCGCAATCTTTTCGATTGCGGTTTTTTTATCTTTACAATATGGCAAAAATACTGATTACAGGAGGAACAGGTTTGATTGGAACACAACTCACAAAGTTATTGATTGAAAAAAATCATGAGGTAGTTATTTTGAGTAGAAATCCAACTGAGAAAAATGAGTTTGAATGGAATATTTCCAAAAAAATGATTGATGAAAAAGCATTTGATAGCGTTGATTTTATCATTCATTTGGCTGGTGCAGGAATTGCTGACGAACGCTGGACGTCTAAAAGAAAAAAAATCTTGATTGACAGCAGAGTAAAATCTGCAAACTTGCTTTTTCAAAAAGTAAAAGAATTGAATATTTCATTGAAAGGATTCATTTCTGCATCTGGAATTGGATTTTATGGTGCCATTACTTCCGATAAAATATTTGAAGAATCAGATGATTTAGGAAGTGATTTTATTGCATCCATTTGCGAAAAATGGGAAACTGCTGCTTTGCAATTCGAAAAAGAAAAAATTCCTGTAACTATTTTACGCACTGGAATTGTTTTGTCTGAAAATGGAGGCGCTTTAGAAAAAATGAGAACACCAATCGTCACTCCTTTGGGTTCTGGAAAACAGTATTTAGCATGGATTCATATTAAAGATTTGTGTGAAATGTACTTAAAAGCAATTGAAGGAAATTTAATCGGAATTTACAATGCAGTTGCTCCTGAACATCATACAAGTATTTCGTTTTCAAAAGCGTTGGCAAAAAGTATCAAAAAACCATTTATAGGAATTGCTGTACCGAGCTTTTTATTGCAATTGACTTTCGGTGAAATGGCAATTATTTTATTGGAAGGAAGTAGAATTTCATCAAAAAAAATTGAAAAGAGTGGTTTTTCTTTTCGATTTAAAACACTTGAAAAAGCCCTTGATAGTTTTAAGTTTTTAGTTAAAAGTTGACGTAATATTTAGTGCAACTTCACTCCATGTAACAGAAACACCATCAGCTCCCTTGTGTAAATCTTCACAAACTTTGTTCAAAGAAGCTAAAGCTGCTGAAGCGTTCCATTTGTTGACATCAATAGTTGCTTGCATATTGAATGTTTTATCTAAAATTGTGTACGTAAAAGGTACGTTTTGTACCTCTCCATTCATTTCAATTTTTGCAATTCCATTACGATCATCAGAAATTAGTAATTTCCCAGAAAGCAATGAAGTGTTATTCATAATTCCAAAAAAGAATTTTTTAATTTTATAATCTCTACTTGAATCTCTCGTCATCAAACTACTTACTGGAATTGAAAATTCGGTATTGTGAATCGCCTCTTTTACAGTATTTCCTGTTCCTCCAGAAACAATTTCAACTTTGTTAAACTGTCCTCCTACGGGAACTTTAGCAGTTGTTTTATAAGCTGTAAATCTAATTTCATTTTTTGCATACTTTATTGCAAATGGTGCAGCAACTTTTTTTTCAGAGTCTTTTTTTAACTCAGATTTACAAGCTGAAAAATTCATCATAAAGGCAACCACCAGTGTTGAAATAATTAGTGCTTTTTTCATTCTTTTTGTTTTTGTTCTGTTAAAATTATATTTGCTAATTTTACATATTCTTCTTTAGCTTCTTCGGATGACATACCCTTTAATTGCATCCAAGCATTAAATTTAAATCCATTTCTTAAATCTAAATTGCAGTTACAGGAAAAATTATTTCCAAAATTAGCTTGTTTATAGTAAGCATAAAATTTGAGCATTACATCTGGTGCAACTGCTTTTTTGAGTTTAGATATTTTTTCAAAAGCTTCTTGAAATTGGGTGTCTAAATCCATTTAAAATCTTTTATTTTTCAGCAATGACTTTGACACCTCCAACAACTTTTTCTCCTAGTTTCACATTAATTTTTGTTCCGATTGGCAAAAAAATATCAACTCTTGATCCAAATTTTATGAATCCTGCATCAGTTCCTTGCAAAACAGAATCTCCTTCTTTGGCATAGTTTACAATTCTTTTTGCCATAGCACCAGCTATTTGTCTATACAAAATTTTTCCAAAAGAGATATTTTCGATGACAACTGTTGTTCTTTCATTTTCAGTTGATGCCTTTGGATGCCAAGCAACTAAATATTTCCCTGGATGATATTTGCTGTATTTTATCTCTCCACTGATGGCATATCTAGTAACATGAACATTTATTGGAGACATGAATATTGATATTTGAATTCGTTTGTCTTTAAAATACTCAGGTTCTTCAACTTCTTCTATCACAACGACTTTACCATCAACAGGAGCAATAATTTGATTGTCACTTTGAATAGTATTTCTTTTAGGATTTCTAAAAAACTGCAAAATTAATATCACAAATACAAGTATTGATACTTGTATAATTTTGATAATCAGTATATTATCAAAACATTTCTCTGCTAATAAAATTATAGCAATCGCAATTATGAATGTGATGGATATTATTTTATAACCTTCTTTGTGAAAACGAATCATCTTTAAATAATAATATTAATGTACAAATATACAAATGGTGATGCAAACAACAAACTATCCAATCTGTCTAAAATTCCACCATGTCCTGGCATTAATTTGCCACTATCTTTCAAGTTGGCTTGTCTTTTAAATTTAGAAACAATCAAATCTCCAATAGTACCAAAAATAGATACAATAAAAGCAATTACTATCCATTGAATCATAGAAAAATGTGGATACATATTTGAAATTACAAGCGCAGCGATGATTGAAAATATCAAACCTCCAACAAAACCTTCAACAGTTTTGTTTGGTGAGACAGATGGAAAAAGTTTTCTTTTACCTATATTTTTTCCAACAAAAAAAGCAAAAGAATCATTAACCCAAATGATTGATAAAATACTTATCATTAAAAATGGATGAAACTGATTGTCTGAAAAGGGTAATAAAACAAGGAAACAAAAGGAAAAAATAACATAGCGAATTGTAATTCCAAGTTTGGCTCGTTCAGTATTGTATAGAATTAACTTTTTGGAAAACAATTTGTAGATAAAGAAAAAAGAGGAGGTAAGTGTGATGCAGAGAATTACAATAACCGCAAAACTTTCTTGACTTTTTACCATTAAAAACAAGGTTACTGCAAAAAAAACGTAAGGTGCAAATGGTTTGAGCTGAACAATTTTAGAAAACTCCCACAAACATAAAAAGCCAAACAAGGATATTAAAATAATGTAGGATTCTTGTGAAAAAAGAATCGCAGATAAAAATATCAATATGTATATAATCCCTGAAAAACTCCTTCTAAAAAGGCTACTCATATTATAAATCTTCTAAAAGAAGCAAATATAAGTTTTTTGCATTATTGTTACCGTAGTTTAAAAAATTATCATCGGTTTTATTGATATTATAATTTTTTATGGCAGAAATATTGGTTGGCAAACTAAGTTTATGATTCATTTTTATACCTGTCAATCCTTGTCCTGAATTTTTAACTATCTGACTTGTAGTTGCGTAAACAATAAAATTTTCTGGAAAATCAACAAGTCTAGTGCTACCTATTTGATTTGAAGAAAATAAAATATCTCCATTGTCAGCAATAAGATGTTCGCAAGTTGTAAATATTGGCGTTTTTTGGTGAAATTTAGATAAAATTGTAGCATCAATTAGGTTAGTAAAAGATGCTAAATTTTTATTTAATAAAAAAAGTTCGTTCCAATTATTTTCTGATAAAATATTTCTTAAATTTTCAACAACTTCGTTATCTTGAACGCAATATAAAAACTTACCACCTTTTTTCAAAAAATTATGGACAAATAAATCGTCTATTGATAAGTTAACAGTTTGTTTTTCAACAGCTGTCTCAACGCTTTGAGTTAAGTTAAATAGTTTTTTAAAAAAATTCATTCTAAAATTATTCCGTGATTTTTTCAACAGTAGGAATCTCTACAACTTTTTTTTCTACAATTGGTTCTTCAAAATCGAAAGGTCTTTCACCAAAAATCTTGAGTAAATCATCCTTAAAAATAACTTCTTTTTCTAATAACAATTCTGCAAGGGTTGTTAATTTTTCTTTATTATCATCTAAAATTTTTATTGCTCTTTGATATTGGATTTCAATCATTTTAGAAATTTCATGATCAATTTTCATTCCAGTTTCTTCACTGTATGGTTTTACAAAAGCGTCATTTCCAGATGAATCGTAATAAGTAATATTACCTAGCTCCTCATTTAATCCATAAACAGTAACCATAGCTCTTGCTTGTTTGGTTACTTTTTCTAAATCGCTTAAAGCGCCTGTGGAAATTTTATCAAAAATAATTTTTTCTGCAGCTCTTCCCCCTAAAGTAGCACACATTTCATCTAACATCTGATCCGTTTGAACAATCATTCGTTCTGCAGGTAAATACCAAGCAGCTCCTAAAGATTGACCTCTTGGAACGATTGTAACTTTTACCAGGGGTGCAGCGTGTTCTAACATCCAGCTAATTGTAGCGTGACCAGCTTCGTGAAAAGCAATTACTTTCTTTTCTCTTGGCGTAATCATTTTATTTTTCTTTTCTAAACCACCAACAATTCTATCAACAGCATCTAAAAAATCTTGTTGATGAATGGCTTTTTTTCCAGTTCTTGCTGCAATTAAAGCAGCTTCATTACACATATTTGCGATATCTGCGCCTGAAAAACCCGGAGTTTGTTGTGCTAAAAAATCGATATTTACATCATCTGATAATTTTAATGGTTTGATATGCACATGGAAAATTTCGTTTCTTTCACGAATATCTGGTAAATCAACATAAATTTGACGGTCAAAACGTCCAGCCCGCATCAAAGCTTTGTCTAAAACATCAGCTCTATTAGTTGCTGCTAAAACAATAACATTTACATCGGTTCCAAATCCATCCATTTCAGTTAACAACTGGTTTAATGTATTTTCGCGTTCATCATTTCCGCCTGTCATGCTGTTTTTTCCACGAGCTCTTCCAATGGCATCTATTTCATCAATAAAAATGATTGACGGTGATTTTTGAGCTGCTTGCTTGAATAAATCACGCACTCTCGAAGCTCCAACTCCCACAAACATTTCAACAAAATCTGAACCTGAGAGTGAGAAAAATGGAACTCCAGCCTCACCAGCAACTGCTTTTGCTAATAAGGTTTTTCCTGTTCCAGGAGGTCCTACAAGCAAGGCTCCTTTAGGAATTTTTCCTCCTAAAGAAGTATATTTTTCTGGACTTTTTAGGAAATCAACAATTTCTTGTACTTCCTCTTTTGCACCTTCTAAACCGGCCACATTTTCGAAAGTTGTTTTTACTTTGGTATCTTTATCAAACAATTTGGCTTTCGATTTTCCGATACTAAAAATTTGACCTCCTCCACCAGCAGCACCTCCAGCACCAGACATTCTTCTCATAAAAAAGAACCAGATAACAATTAAAATGATAAAAGGTAAAAAACCGATAATCATATCAAAAAAACTTGTTTTTTCCTTGTTTCTGATGTCAACTATCAAATTAGGATTTTCTTTTTTTGCAGATGAAATACTATCTTCAAAGTTCTTTAAATCCCCAAAATTATACTCATATACTGGTGAACCTGGTCTGTAAAATGTGGAGGATGTTGCTTTGCTGTGTTTTTGTTTTTTTAAAGCTTCCTGTGTTAAATAAATTTGTGCAATGTCTTTGTTGATTATAAAAACTTCTCTAATATCATTGTCATTTAAATATTCTTCAAACTTATTTTTAGAAATAGTACTAGAAGACATTTCCCCACTATTAAAAAATTGAATTGCAATAATTGCAATTATCACTGCGCCATAAATCCAATATGAACTAAATTTAAATTTAGGAATTTTAGGCTTATTTTCTTTATTTGTATCGCTCATATATGTTTTTAAAACAATAAATTAAACTGGATTTATCTGTGTGATTTTAGCATCACCCCAAAGGCTCTCTATATCATAGAATTCTCTTACATGTTTTTGAAAAACATGCACAACAACATTAACGTAGTCCATTAAGACCCATTCAGCGTTCATTTCACCTTCAACATGCCATGGTTTGTCTTTAATTTCTCTACTTACTACTTTTTGAACAGAACCTGAAATTGCATTTACTTGCGTGTTGGAATTTCCTGAACAAACTATAAAATAATCACACACTGTGTTTTCAATATCTCTTAGATCTAATAATTGAATATTTTCTCCTTTTACATCATCAATTCCTTTGATAATTACTGCGATTAATTCGTCAGCGCTTACTTGTTTTTTTGTCATTAAATTTTTACTAAATTTTTGCGCAAAGTTATTATTTTTTTGCGACAAAATTGCTTAATATTGGACTACTTTACATTTAATTTAACAGATTGAAATTAATCAAACTTAATGCCATTAACTCTACAAATACTTTTCTGAAAGAATTGTCAAAAAATGCAACTCTCGAAAACTTTACTGTGGTCGTTACTAAAAACCAAACAAATGGCAGAGGACAACAAGAAAGCGTTTGGTTTTCTGAACCCAATAAAAACCTCACTTTTAGTGTTTTTTTGAATGATTTAAAACTAAAAATCAGTGATAAAAAATATTTGAATTTTGCAATAAGTTTAGCAGTTTTTGAGGTTTTAAAATCCAAAGAAATACCAAATTTAGCAATAAAATGGCCTAACGACATTATGTCAGGAAATAAAAAAATATGTGGCATTTTGATTGAAAATACCATTCTTAAAAATTTGATTTTAACATCGATTGTAGGAATTGGATTGAATGTGAATCAGGAAATTTTTCCTGAAAAATTAAAAAATATCACATCACTTAAAAACATAACATCTGTTGAATTTAATTTGGATGATTTACTTGTTGAAATTATAACTAAAATTAAAGAACATATAAATTTACTTACAGCAAAAGATTTTGAGCTTTTAGAAAAAAATTATTGTGCTGCCCTTTACAAAAAAGACACTATATCGATGTTCAAAAACCATGAACAAAATAAATTTATGGGAATCATCAGAGGAATTTCACATTCAGGAAATATTTTGATTGAAATAGATGACGAAATAATTAAAGAATTTGGCTTGAAAGAAATTTCGTTTGCTTAGAAATTGAACTAAACTAATTTATCCCAAAAGTCTTTGTAACAGTTCAATTGACTTTTTATGAGTCAAAATAACGGAACGATCAACAGCTTTCTAGAAGGTATTTTAAAAATATGTTGTAAAGGATTGAGGCTTTGGAGAAGAAGTTTTAATCACTTTCGCTTAAAGTTTCTCCATGTTTTCAGTCAACGTTTCAATGAATGTAGTCAATGGTTTTTTGACCATCATTGCCATCATCGCATTGAATTCGCCGTTGAAATCTAACTGAGCTTCGCACGAATTGGCATCAATTGCAGCAATACCAGCAACCAACTGAAAATCTAACTTGCTGCTTGCAGCTCCCAAGGTAATGTTTGAATAAGGTGTTTTTTCTTTTAAAACCAATCGAATTTCTGGCATTCCTTTCAATCCGAATAAAAAAGAATCGCCTTCAACTTCAAATTTCTGAATAGATTCTGGCATCAATTTTTCAAAATTTTTCAAATCTGATAAAAATTCGTACAACGCTTGTTGCGATTTTTGAACGACTACTTTTTTACCATTAATATTCATAATATGTATTTTTATTGATTCCAATCACTTGGGTTGGCACTCCACTCTTTTAACGTAACTAGCTCACTTTCATTAATATAATTACTATCCAAAGCTTGCTCTAACAAAAATTGATAATTACTTAACGTAACCAAATGTACGTTTTTATCTTCAAAGTTTTTAGTTGCAACATCAAATCCATACGTAAAAATAGCAACCATTCCTTTGATAACAGCTCCTGCATCTTTCAATGCTTCAACCGCTAGCAAACTACTATTTCCTGTACTGATTAAATCTTCAATAACCACCACATTTTGCCCTTTTTCAAGATGACCTTCAATTTGATTTTGTCTTCCATGCTTTTTAGGCTCAGGTCTCACATACACAAATGGGACTCCCAATTGTTGTGCAACCAAAACACCTATCGCAATAGCACCAGTTGCAACACCTGCAATTACATCAGGTTTACCATATTGTAATTCAACTATTTTTGTAATTTCTTCTTTTAAATAAACGCGTACAGAAGGATAAGACAACGTAAGTCTGTTATCACAATAAATGGGAGATTTCCAACCTGAGGCCCAAATAAAAGGTTTTGATGGATTCAATTTTATTGCCTTAATTTGCAATAAAAGTTCAGCAGTTTTTTTTGCAGTATCTTTGTTCATAATCATATTACAAATGTATAAAGTTTTTATAAATGATACCCCAATAATTATCACTTCTTCGATAAAAAAAGAAAATAACTTTCCTGTTTTTTTATTTAAAAATGTTGTGATTGATGAAATAATTCACAAACTTCAAAACAATATTATTGATGGGATTAATCTTTATTCAACTGATTTAAAGAATGATTGGAATTATTTTTTGGAGAATTTTAAAGTTGTAAAAGCAGCTGGAGGTTTGGTTTTAAATCCGAAAAATGAAATTTTATTTATTTTTAGAAATAATATTTGGGATTTACCAAAAGGACATGTTGAAAAAAAAGAAAGCCTTGAAAATGCGGCCATTAGGGAAGTTGAAGAAGAATGTGGAATAAGCAAATTGTTGATAATTCAAAAATTAATTATTACTTATCATATTTATTACCTAGATGGATTAAAATTGAAAGAAACACATTGGTTTTTAATGAGTTCTAATGACGCTAAAATGCTCACACCACAATCAGAGGAGGGTATTACAAAAGTAGTTTTTAAAAACAGAAAACAAGTTTTAGAGGCTTTCGAAAATACCTATTCAAACATTAAAATGGTTTATGAAAGCTATTTAAAGCTTTCATAAACAAAAAAAATTTTTTTCGTCAATTTTTTATTTTTCGAGCGTAAAAATAAATTTTGAACCTTTTCCAATTTCAGAAAAAACGTCAATTTTTCCTCCACTATTCTCTACCATTTTCTTCACAGTTGCCAGTCCAATTCCGTTTCCAGGTCTTCCAAATCTATCTTTATTAGAAATTACTTCAAAGATGTTAAATATTTTTTCTTGTGATTCTGGAGCAATTCCAATGCCGTTATCTTTTACATAAAATTCATAAAACTTATCTGATGATGAAATTCCAATTTCAACTTCAATATTTTTTTTGTCATTATATTTAATGGCATTTGTAACGAGATTGATTAAAATCTGATTCAGTGCGGTTTTATTGGTTAAAATCGTTTTTAATGATGAAATAAAATTGATAGTTAAATCTTTTTCATTGCTAAACAAACTCATAAAATCAGATTGTAAACCAGCAATATCAACTTCTGATTTTTGCTCTTTTATGATGTTTTCACTCTTACTATACTCTAACAAACCATCAATTAATGTTTTTAATTTATTTGATGAATTTTCAATATGTCCAAGAATTTCCACTCCTTCTGTATCAATTAATGATTTGTATTTATCTATAAACAAACGAGTTAATCCTGAAATATTAAACAAAGGAGATTTCAAATCATGAGCTGCAACATAAGCAAATCGTTCAAGCTCTTGATTTTTTGATTCTACTTTTTTTAATGTATTTTCTAATTTGAAATTATTTTTTCTGAGATTCAAAGTGTTCATCACTTGATTTGCTAATGCATTTAATGATTTCAACTGACTATTAGTCAACGTTTTAGATTTACTATCTAGCACACACAAAGTTCCCAAAGGAAGTCCGTTATCGCTAATCAAAGGAACTCCTGCATAAAAAGAGATTTTTGGAGGACCTGTTACCAATGGATTGTCAAAAAATCGCTCATCAAGTTTTGCATTTTCCACTATAAAAGTGTTATGCTCATCATTAATTGCATGACCACAGAAAGAAATATTTCTTGGAGTTTCAGTGGCTTCAAGACCAAATCTTGATTTGAACCACTGACGATCTTCGTCTATTAGCGAAATTAATGAAATTTCAGTATCACAAATTTGTGCAGCAATAGCGATGATATTGTCATAATCTTCTTCAGGAATGGTGTCAAGAATATGATAAGATTCTAAATCTTTTAGTCTTTCATTTTCTTTGATATGTAGTTTTGGAGGAATCATAGTTCACTTTTTTAAGTAATTTAAATCGGGGTTTTTTTAACATATTATCCCACGAATATAGCTTTTTTAAAATAAATTTACCATTAAATTTTAGAATACCTTTTTTTTAAATTTTATTTACGATTTTAAAATACTAATTTACCTAAACCAAACCATGATCAATCAGTGGCAATGAGCGAACTCTTTGCCCAATTGCATTAAAAATCGCATTGCAAATTGCAGGTGCAATTACTGGAACTCCGGGTTCACCAACGCCACTTGGTAGTTGATTCATATTGTCAATAATTTTCACCGTAATTTTTGGTGCATCTTTCATACGCGTCATTTGATAATCGTAGAAATTATTTTGCTCAACAGCACCCTCTTTTGTCGTGATTTTCCCAAACAGTGCCAATGACATTCCAAAAATCGCAGCTCCTTCTAACTGATTGATAACGTTGTCTTTATTGAGAACCAAACCACAATCTATGGTTGTCCAAATATGCTCAACTTTCACTTTATCATTGATAACAGAAACCTCAATAGCTGTGGCTACATAGCTGTAAAAACTATAGTGAACTGCAATACCAATTCCATGATTTTCAGGGAGTTTTCTGCCCCAATTAGCAAGTTTAGCAGTAGTATGTAAGACATTTTTCATCCGCTTTGAATCATAAGGATAATTTGATTTTCCTTCAATAATTCGATCTTCACCAATCAAATCTAAGTGAAAAACCACTGGATCTTTTTTTGCTGCAAATGCCAATTCGTCAACAAAAGAATTATTCGCAAATCCACTGTGAATATGCACCACTGAACGCATCCAACCAATTCTCAAATTTGCCTCAGCTTTCGCATTTTCTAATCTGAAATTTTCGATTTTATAGGGATTATTTGTGAATCCTTGATTCAACTCAAATCCTGAAGCATAATCAGACATTGGTTTGAACGAAGAGACAATTGAAGGCATTGCAAGTCGTTGCAACCATCCTGAAACTGAACCATTTTTATCAATACTTCCCTTTAAATATTGCACACTTGTGGCATGATAAAAACTATTTTTTACATCATCTTCACGTGTCCAAACTACTTGGACTGGCGCATTTATTTTTTTTGACAAAGCAACAGCTTCTACGACAAAATCTGATTTTGATTTTCTTCCGAAACCTCCACCCAAAAAAGTAACATTTACAATAATATTTTCAATTGGAATTTCAAAAAAATGGGCAATTTCGGCTCTTGCAGTTTGAGGATCTTGCAAAGGTGCCCAAACTTCTACTTTATTTCCCTGAAACCAAGCAGTTGCATTCGGAACTTCCATTGGTGTGTGCACCAAAAAAGGCACATGATACGTGGCTTCAATAACTTTTGCAGCATTATCAAAAGCTTTCACCACATTTCCTTTACTTCCTGGAACTAATTTCCCTTTTTCATGAACTCTTTTCGTTAATACTTCTTTAAATTTCTCGGTATCAAAAGTCTGATTTTCTCCATAATTCCATTCAATATTCAAGCTTAATTTTCCTTGAAAAGCTGACCAAGTATTGTTTGCAATGACTGCAACACCACCTAAAGCACCAAAGAACTGCCCAACTGGAGGAATAATTCTATCTAATTGAACGACTTTTTCAACACCCGGAACATTTTCAGCATCCGAACTTTGAAAGCTTTTTACCGTTCCAAAAGTCACAGGACATCTTGCAATTGCTGCAAATTTCATATTCGGAATTCGAATATCCATTCCGTATTTGGCTGTTCCGTGTGTAAAATCAGTTAAATCAATACTTTTTAGGGTTTTTCCAATATATTTAAAATCCGCAACTTTTTTCAATTTGATAGTTTCATCTGCAGGAATTTCAACTTTTGAGGCCGCATCAACCAAATCTCCATAAAAAATCTTTTGATGGGTTTTGGTATTGATAATATGATGATTTTCAGCTTTACAATCACTGACAGAAATAGTCCATTTTGTTGCAGCGGCAGATATTAACATCATTTTTGCCGCTGCACCCATTTTACGCATTGGCTCCAAAATTGTTCTTACACTTCTTGAACCATCTGTGTTTTGATTGCCATATTTTTCATGACCAATTGCTTGTTTTACAGAAACATAACGCCAATCTGCTTCCAATTCATCTGCAATTGCAGAAGTCAACGAAGTTTTGATTCCTTGCCCCATTTCTGAACGAGATGAAATCAAGGTAATTTTTCCATCTTTTTGAATTTCAATGAATACATTGGGTGAAAAAGTTTTTCCATTTGATGAGGGTATAAAACTTTTTTTATCAGATGAAATGTTACAACCCAAAATAATTCCTGTGGAAGTTACTCCAAAAATCTTGACAAAATCTCTACGGCTTATTTTTTGAATATTACTCATTTTGATTATTTTTTAGAGCTACGGCTTCATGAATTGCTTTTTTAATTCGGGCATAAGTTCCACATCTACAGATATTTGAACTCATTGCATCATCAATTTCCTGATCTGTGGGATGGCTTATTTGGTCTAACAATGCAGTGGCTGCTATCAATTGTCCCGATTGACAATACCCACATTGAGGCACATTTTCTTTGTGCCAAGCTTTTCTTAAAAATTCTAGATTCTCAGAAGTTCCTTCAATGGTGAGAATTTTTTTGCCAATTCCAAAAGAAATTGGAATACTACAAGATTTCATCAAAACTCCATCAACCAACACTGAACAAGCACCACATTGTGCAACTCCACATCCAAATTTAGTGCCCGTCAAACCAATACTATCTCTAATTGCCCACAAAAGCGGCATTGCTTCAGGAACATCAATGGCATAATTTTTTTCGTTTATTGATAAATTTGCTTTCATTTATTGAACTTATTTTATGATATAAATCTTTAAATTTTTCTTTGCAAGATATGAAAGATCATGAAGGTTTAATGCTTTTTTTGTATTGATTACCCCCATACCTACTGTATTTTTTAAACCTTTCAAGAAGTTCTTATTTCCTTTCAAGGAGTTCTCTTTTCCTTTCAAGGAGTTCTTATTTCCTTTCAAGGAGTTCTCATTTTCTTTCAAGGAGTTCTCATTTTCTTTCAAGGAGTTCTTATTTCCTTTCAAAGAGTTCTTATTTCCTTTCAAGGAGTTCTCATTTCCTTTCAAGAAGTTCTCATTTCCTTTCAAGAAGTTCTCATTTCCTTTCAAGAAGTTCTCATTTCCTTTCAAGGAGTTCTCATTTTCTTTCAAGGAGTTCTCATTTTCTTTTAAGGAGTTCTCTTTAAAACAAAATACACACAGGATTTGGCGCTTGAATTTCGTTAACA
>MNYM01000041.1 GCA_001873065.1 Flavobacteriaceae bacterium CG2_30_31_66 | reverse complement strand
CTAGTTACGGGCTACAACTTAGCTAATGGAATTTTATTTTGCTTTTTAGCAGGCTCTATGATTACGGTTTCTGCCACGGCTGTTGGGATTCCTTTTGATATGCCCATGCCAAAATTAACAGATACGTTACCTAATGGAATTACGTGGATCGTAATTGTTATACTAATTGGTGCAGTCATTTCAATCATTGCGGCTAGAGGGTATGATACCGTTTCTAAAGCGGCTGATTGGATGAGTCCTTTTATTGTAGTTGCTTTTTTAGCTTGTGGTATTGTAGCCATCAATCAATTGGGAGTGACTAGTTTTGCAGAGTTTTGGAGCATTTGGGGAGAGGGCTCTGAGCCTTTTCCGGGTCAGATAAAATTCACATTTTGGCATGTAGTAATTTGGTCTTGGTTTGCAAACGGAGCCATGCATATTGGAATGTCCGATTTATCAGTTTTCAGATTTGCCAAAGAGGCCAAAGCAGGTTGGGCAACAGCTGCAGGAATGTATGTAGGGCATTATATGGCTTGGATTGCAGCAGCACTCTTATATGCGGTATATTTAAAATCTCCAGAGGCAATATCATTTTTAAATAATGGAGAAGCGCCTCCAGTAGCACCCGGTTCTTTGGCGTACAATGCGATTAGGGTATTCGGAATCATCGCAGTTGTTTTGGCAGGTTGGACAACCGCTAACCCAACCATTTACAGAGCAGGATTGGCTTTTCAAGCAATTTTACCAAAGTTGTCAACGGCAAAAGTGACCATTCTTGCTGGTTCTGTGGCTACCATTGCAGGTTTATTTCCTGCGTTTGCTATGAAACTACTAGGATTTGTAGCTTTGTATGGTTTTATTTTGGCGTCTTTTGGAGCTATTATTGTCTTCGAACATTTCTTTTATAAAAAAGTAGGAATTGTTAAAAACTATGCTGAGGTTGCCAGTTTATCTTTCAATAAATCAGTGTTTTGGGCTTGGGCAATTAGCTTTGGGGTGTTTTACTTTATTTCTGTACAATTCGATGTATTTCTTTCTTTTGTAACGCTGCCTGCTTGGTTTTTGTGTGGAGTTTTATTTTTGATATTCAGCAAATACACCCAAAAGTAATCAAGTTTTTATAATCAAATGAAAATGTCCCCTAGTAATTGAGAATCATTAAACGATTTATAATTTTAAAGGTACAGAAGAGGACACAAACTAAAGAAAACTTCTAAAGTTTTGAAATTGAATAATTTTTTGAAATTGTATTTAATTTAGGACGAGTTAAAGCTTCAAAAAAAGCATCTAAAATTATAAATTTAGGTAACTTAATTAAAATAAATGAGTAAAGTTGTTTTGGTAACGGGTGCAATAGGAGTTTTGTGTAGTCTTTTAGCGAAAGCTTTAGTAGCAAAAAGTCATAGAATAGTGGTATTGGATTTACGAAATGAAGTTGCTGATAAAATAGCGGATGAAATCAATAAAGTAGGTGGTAAAGCTCTAGGTTTTGCTACAAATGTGTTGGATAAAGAATCTTTAGAAACTGCTAAAAAAACAATAAATAAGGCATTTGGAATCTGTAATATTTTAATCAATGGTGCAGTAGGCAATCATCCTTTAAAAACCAATTAAAAAAATCCTCAGAAGGGTTTAAAACTTATTTCGGTTTAGACCCAGATGGAATTGAGTTTGTATTCAATTTGAATTTCATTGGAACTATATTGCCAATTCAAATATTCGTAAAACATATGCTTGGAAAAAGGGATTTAGTATCCTGAATATCTCTTCCATGAGCGCATTTACTCCGTTAACAAAAATTCCAGCTTATTGTGAATCAAAACAGAACATTGTTGACAAATCATGGTAGAATTTTAACAAATTCGAATGATTATTTCATCAATAATTTATTTTTCCTTGAAAAGGATGATTATGAAAGAGAAAAAAAATATTTACCAAAACTAGAATTCTATGATTTTAAGAAAACATTAAATTGGATTTGATAGAATTTATATCAAAATGTAAAATTGCAATAATTAAAAATATAAATAGTTACTATTGTTAATATTTCTAATTGTATTTTCTTTTTTGACAAATTTCAGTAATTTGTTTAGATGATTGAATAATAATAAACAATGTGGAGAAAAATCGGATTTGTTATACCTAATGTTTGTACCCAATATAAAACCTCGTTTCTAAAAACGAGGTTTTCTATCTAGTACTCAAGGTGGGAATCGAACCCACACATCCGAAAATACTGGATTTTGAATCCAGCGCGTCTACCAATTCCGCCACTTGAGCCTTTAATTGAGTTTGCAAATTTAGTAAATATTTTAGAATTTAAAATGAAAAAATTAATTTCATAGAAGAATAATATTGGTTACTTTTGTTAAATTTCAATTACACACTATAAATTCTCTCTAAATGTCTAAAAATCAACTTGCTCCAAAATTATTTGCTTGCAGGCAAAGTATGGATTTGGCTGAAAAAATTGCCAAAGAATACAACACAACTCTCGGAAATGTTATTACAACCTATTTTAGTGATGGCGAATTTCAACCAGCTTTCGAAGAATCTGTTCGTGGAAGAAGAGTTTTCATTATTGGATCTACCTTTCCCAATTCTGATAATTTAATGGAAATGTTACTTATGTTAGATGCTGCAAAAAGAGCCTCCGCAAGACATATTACTGCTGTAATGCCTTATTTTGGTTGGGCAAGGCAAGATAGAAAAGACAAACCTAGAGTGGCAATTGGGGCAAAATTGGTCGCAAATTTATTACAAGTTGCAGGTGCAACTCGGATTATGACCATGGATTTACATGCAGATCAAATTCAAGGTTTTTTCGAAAAACCTGTGGATCACTTATTTGCATCATCCATATTTTTGCCATATATAAAAAACTTACATCTAGAAAACTTAACCATAGCTTCCCCAGATATGGGTGGTTCTAAAAGAGCGTATGCGTATTCTAATCATTTACTTTCTGACGTAGTTATTTGTTATAAACAACGAAAAAAAGCAAACGTCATTGCTCACATGGAATTGATTGGAGAGGTCGAAGGCAGAAATGTGATTTTGGTTGATGATATGATTGACACTGGAGGAACCCTAGCACATGCTGCAAATTTAATGATGGAACGAGGAGCAAAAAGTGTTAGAGCGGTTTGCACTCATGCGTTACTTTCTGGAAACGCTTATGAAAAAATCGAAAATTCTGCACTAACAGAATTGATTGTTTCTGATACAATTCCATTGAAAAAAGATATTTCTAAAATAAAAGTTGTATCTTGCGCGCCCTTATTCGCTGATGTTATGCACAAAGTGCAAGATAACACTTCAATAAGTGGACAATTTTTAATGTAAACTTCATTTGAGTTTTTCAGTTAGAAAAATTAGAATGCAAAAATTAATTTAAACAAAAAGTAATGAAATCAATTACAATTAAAGGATCAAAAAGAGAAAGCGTGGGCAAGACAGCGTCTAAAGCCTTACGTAATGCTGGAATGGTTCCTTGCGTTATTTACGGAGGAGAAAAACCGCTACACTTTTCAGCAGAGGAAAAAGCATTTAAAGGCTTGGTTTACACTCCAAATGTTTATACTGCAAGTATTGATATTGATGGACAAGTGATACCAGCTATTTTGCAAGACATTCAGTTTCATCCAGTTTCTGATAGTATTATTCACGTTGATTTTTATCAATTATTCGAAAACAAGGAAATTACTATGAATATTCCAGTGAATTTAATTGGAAAATCAAAAGGGGTTGCTATTGGTGGTGCATTGCGTCACAACGTTCGTAAAGCGAAAGTAAAAGCACTTCCAGCAAATTTGCCAGATTTTATTGAAGCAGATATTACAGATCTAGAAATAGGTAATAAATTGTATATTACAGCTTTAAGAAATGATAAATACACTATTTTACATCCAGATAACACTGTTGTTGCGCAAGTGAGAATGTCACGTAATGCTACAAAAGCAGTTGCCGAGGGAAAAAAATAATCATTTAATAGTTTGATTCTAAAGCGTTGCATTTATGCAACGCTTTTTTTATTTTGTTATTTTTGCACTACGAATTTTAGAAATAGTTGGTTTAATTGTTAATTTTTCAAAAAAAAGGTAAAGAAGTATTGATGAAAAAATTTTTAATAATTGGTTTGGGGAATATTGGTTCTAAATACGAAAATACCCGCCATAACATTGGTTTTAAAATTTTAGATGAAGTTGCTGAAAAACAAGGGGTTACTTTTATTTCTGAAAAATTGGGTGACATTGCTAATTTTAATTTCAAAGGAAAAACTTTTGTGCTTTTAAAGCCCAATACTTTCATGAATTTAAGTGGAAAAGCTGTGAAATATTGGATGCAACAAGAAAATATTTCAATTGAAAATATTCTCGTTATTGCGGACGATGTAAATATCGATTTTGGCTTAATTAGATTAAAAGCAAAGGGTTCTGCAGGTGGTCACAATGGTTTGAAAGACATTCAAGAAAAATTAAATACAGATCAATATCCTCGTTTTCGATTCGGAGTTGGTGCTAATTATCCAAAAGGAAGACAAGTTGATTTTGTTTTGGGAGAATGGAGTAAAGAAGAAACAAGTCAACTCATTGAACGACTTCCTCTTGCTGTAAATGTTGTAATTAGTTTTGCTACAGATGGTTTGGCAAATACTATGAATGCTTTTAATGGGAAGTAAATTTAATTTTCACTCGCAAACCATTCTGCAAAACTAGTTTCAGTTTCTTGTAATTTTATAGAAAATAAGTGAATAGTTGAAGGCAATCTATTTTTTATTTTTTTAGCAAAATCAATGACCATCATCTCACTAGTTGGTTGATAATCAACTAATATAACATGATGTCCTCTGTCAATTAATTCTTTTGCCAATTCTACATGAGGTGTATTTTTATTAAAAACAGTGGCATGATCAAATACATCTACAATTTCTTCATTGACAATTTTTTTCAAATCACCAAAATCAATCACCATCCCAAATTTTACATTATTTGCATCTGAAATGGGTATTCCAGAAACAGTTACGGCCAATTTATAACTATGTCCATGAACGTTTTTGCATTTCCCGTCATATCCATACAAGGCATGTCCCGTTTCAAAATGGAAAAGTTTTGTGATTCTTATTGTACTCATTTTTAATAATTTATAAATCTTAATTTTAGATTTTTTTGATAAAAATTCAGAAAATTATTGAGAAATTTTAATATATTTTTTTGATTCAAATTCAAGCGGTAAAAGTAATCATTCAACTAGGTTTTTGCTAATTCTAAAATCTGAAATTAAAGGGTATGATTTGTTTATTCCTCAACCAAAAAATTTTCTAAGACTTCTGCTATTTTTCTATGGTCAGTCAATTGTGGAATTTTATTTTGTCCTCCAAATTTTCCAATCGATTTCATATATTCATGAAATCCACCTTTTTTTACTTTACGAATGACAAGTGGACGCAACACTTTTCCTTCAATCAAATCAAAATAATAAATATTTTGAGATTGCATTGAAGCATCAATTTTTGAGGCAAAATCTCCTAAATTTTCAGGTTCTTTTTCAAATTCAATAAACCATTCGTGATAAGGCAAGCCACTTTTTGGATTTACTTGCGGTGCCACCGTAAATTCACTGACTGTGATGTTTGTAGCTGAAATGGCATCATTCAAAGCTTTTTCAACCTCTTTTCCGATCACATGTTCTCCAAAAGCGGAAATAAAATGTTTGATTCTTCCAGTAACTTTAATTCTGTAGGGTTTTGTTGAAGTAAACTCGACAGTATCACCAATATTGTAACCCCAAAGTCCAGCTGAAGTGTTTAAAATAAGCACATAATTTTCGCCGATTTTTACATCTTTCAGAGAAATTCTTGTTGGATTTTCTTCAAAAAACTCATTTGCTGGAATAAATTCATAAAAAATTCCAGAGTTCAATTGCAGCAACATTCCTTTTTCATTTTGAGAATCTTGATAAGCAATAAATCCTTCAGAAGCAGGATACAACTCAATATAATCGATTTTTTTTCCAATCAAGGATTCAAATTTATTTTTATAAGGTTCAAAATTGACACCTCCATAAATAAAAAAATGGAAATTTGGGAAAATTTCAGCAATTGGTTTGTTGGTTTTTTCAACTAATTTTTCAAAATACATTTGCACCCAAGAAGGAATTCCGCTAATCACTCTCATGTCCTCTAGGATTGTTTCCTCAACAATCGCATTTACTTTGGTTTCCCAATCTTCAATACAATTGGTTTCCCAACTAGGAAGCCTATTTTTTTGTAAATATTTTGGAACAAAATGCGCAACAATACCACTTAATCTTCCTAATTTAATTCCATTTTTCTCCTGTAAAATTGGGCTTCCTTGCAAAAAAATCATTTTTCCATCCACAAAACTGGCATCATTTTTTTCTGCAATGTAAAATAACAACGCATTTCTGGCAGCTTCAATATGAGTTGGCATGGATTCTTTGGTCAAAGGAATGTATTTTGCGCCAGAAGTTGTGCCAGATGTTTTTGCAAAATACAATGGTTTTCCTGACCACAAAACATCAGATTCTCCTGCAACAACACTGTCAATATAGGGTTTTAATCCTTCATAATCAGTTACTTGAACTCGGTTTTTAAAATCTGAATATGTTTTGATATTTTTAAAATCATGGTCTTTTCCAAAAGAAGTATTTTTTGCAGTAGCAATGAGTTTTTGGAAAACTTTTTCTTGAGTTTTATGGGGATTGTTTGCCCATTTAAAGACACTTTTTTTGATAATTTTTGCAAACGGAATTGCTAAATACGACTTAATACTCATTATCTAAAATCAATCAAATTTCTAGGATTCACTGCATAACTACCATTCCAAAGTTCGAAATGCAAATGTGGACCCGTAGTAAATTCGCCAGTTGAACCAACACTTGCAATTACTTCTCCTGATTTCACAAAATCTCCTTCTCCTCTCAATAAATTTCCATTGTGTTTATAAACAGAAATAAAATCATCAGCATGTTTTATGATAATTACGTTTCCAGTTTCAGTTGTCCAGCCTGAAAAAATAACAGTTCCATCAGCAGTGGCTTTTACAGGAGTATTTTTTTTTGCGACAATATCTACAGCAAAGTGTTTTATTTTTGGATTAAAATCCTGAGAAATGGTTCCGTTTAAAGGAGCAAAAAAGACAATTTTCACTACAGATTTTTCGCTATTTATGATTGGAAAACGATCTTCACTTTCTATTTTTTCTCTAAAAAGAGAATCTTCTTTTGAAGCAAATAAAGATTTTTCATTCAAAATTGTTCTTCCAATTCCTCTTAGCATCGTATCAATATTTTCCGCTTTAATGGTGCCTAACAAAACGGGTTTTAATACTCTTGTATAATCTTCAATGACCGCTAATTTTCTTTTCAAAGAATCTGTTTGCAAAGTCAATTTTGTGGCTTTTATTCTCAATTCTGTGGAACCATAGCCTGGAATAAATTCTTTAATTGGCGTAAAAGTGATAAAAAAAGTAGTCACTAAAATCAATAAAAATGAAAAAACGCCTCCAACAACAAATACATTTAAAACGGATAATTTTAATGAAATACGTTCTTCATACGTATCATCATTTAAAATCACCAATCTGTATTTGTGAGTGAGTTTTTGCTTTAATTTTCTTTTTTGTTTAAGTTGATTTTCCAAAAAATAAATGTTTTAATGATGAACAAATATACAACGAATCTAAAGGAAGTCTAATATTTGTTAAAACGGAATGTTTTGTTAAAATTTATTTTTTATAAAAATTCATGTCGTCAATATATTCCCAAACTTCTTTGGGTAATAATGGTTTTACGTTTTTTTTGTCTTTAATTCCGTTTCGAATCATGGTTGAAGAAATTCCGATAATTGGCGCATCAACAATGTGAATTTTGGGATGATTTTTAAATTCTTCTGAAATTTCTTCCTCTGAAATTCTAGGATACACATAGATAAAATGATTTTCTAAAATGGTTTCATAGTTTTTCCATTTGTGAAAACTGTTCAGATTGTCTTCACCCATAATCAAAGAAAATTCGTGATTTGGATACATTTCTGAAATGTGCGCCAACGTAAAAATCGTATAATTTGGTTGTGGTAATTTGAACTCAATATCTGAAGGTTTAATTTTTGGATACTGTTCTGTAGCTCTATAAACCAATTCAAACCGATGATGATTTTCAAGCAAAGAACTCTTTATTTTGAGAGGATTATGAGGCGTAACTACCATCCAAACTTCCTCTAAATCCGAATATTCAACCAAATGATTGGCAATGATCAAATGTCCCACATGAATGGGATTGAACGTTCCAAAATATAAACCTACTTTCATGGTTGGTGGTTTTTAGTTCTTTATGTTTAAAAAAAAAGTAACATCTAATATCTAAAAATCCAAAAATCTAAAAATCTAAAAACTCTTCTACTAAATTCTCAGCTTCTTTCAGAGCAATTTCCAAATCGTAATTTTTGATAATTTTATCAAATTGAGGAGCAGTTGCCAATTCTATAGACGCTTTTGCAATACGCATATTTATTTTATCTTCACTTTCAGTGCTTCTTTTTTTCAAGCGAATTTTCAATTCATCAACACTGGGTGGTTTTACAAAAACAGCCAATGTTTGCTCAGGAAATTTCTTTTTGATTCGCAGACCGCCAACCACATCAATATCAAAAATAACATGTTTTTTTAGTGCCCAAATTCGGTCAACTTCCGCTTTTAAAGTGCCATAAAAATTATCTCTATACACTTCTTCCCATTCTAAAAATTCGTCATTTTTGATTTTCGTTTTAAAGTCTTTCAACGAAATAAAATAATAATCAACGCCATCTTTTTCTTGATTTCTTGGCTCTCTTGAAGTTGCTGAAATTGAAAATTCCAATCCAAAACGTTCTTGTTTCAATAAATGACGAACAATCGTTGTTTTTCCTGACCCAGAAGGAGCAGAAAAGACGAATAATTTTCCTTTAAAATCAGTATTCATTTGTAAATAATACCTACGAGTTTTTGTAAACCTTGCAGGAGTTTTTTATAAAATATTTAAAATTTGTTCTTTGATTTGTTCCAACTCATTTTTCATCTGAATCACTGCTTTTTGCATAGGTGCAAAGTTCGCTTTAGAGCCAGTGGTATTGATTTCTCTTCCCATTTCTTGAACGATAAATCCTAGTTTTCTACCATTAGAATCCTCCGTTTCTAAGGTTTGTAAAAAATAATTCAAATGATTTTCCAAACGTACTTTTTCTTCATTGATGTCTAACTTTTCCAAATAATAAATCAATTCTTGCTCAAATCGATTTTCATCAATAGTCACTTTTAAGTCGTCAATTGCTTTTTTCAAACGCTCTTTTACAAATTCAATTCGCTGATTGTCAAGTGCTTTTACTTCTTCTAAATAATTTCTGATGTTGGCAATTCTCGTTCTAAAATCATCTTCTAAGGCAGTAGCTTCATCAATTCTGTATTGAATGATTTCTTTGATAGCTTCATCAACGGTATTGTTGATAAGTTCCCATTCATTTTCATCCAATTCTTCACGCTCTGTTTTCAAAGCATCAGGCATTTGGATGGCCATTTTTAGCAACTCCAACTGGTTATTTGAGTCTAATTCAACAATATTTTTCAATTGTTGTATGTAATTTTTTACCACTCCAGGATTTACAATTGTCGAAGTTTCATCTGAAGTCATTTCCACAAAAATGGAAAAATCTACTTTTCCTCTGATCAATTCATTGGCTAATTTTTTGCGAACATCCAACTCTTTTTCCTTGTAATAAGAAGGAATTCGAACGTTTAAATCAAGGCTTTTGCTGTTCAAAGATTTAATTTCTATGGTAACCTTTTTCGTTGGAAGTTGCAACACCGATTTTCCATAGCCAGTCATGGATTGAATCATACAATCGTTTTTAAAATGAAACGCAAAGATATGTTTTTATTTTGAGGGTTTATTTTTGATTTTTTTTATAGAAAAATTTTATTTTAAAAAAATTAGAAAAGTTTTTAATTTTTAAAACTTTATTTATAATATTGTAATATTAAAAAAAGATTGAATAAAATGAAAAATTCTATCTATCTATCTATCTACTCTAATCTTTTTTTCATCATGTAACAAAGAGTTCAATGATGAAATTATGACAGATTATACAGAAGAATCAGTAAGTTTTGACTCAAAAAATAATAATATTGTTTTTAAAAGTTCTGAGAACTTAAAAATTATTTATGAAAATGTTAAAAAAAATAAACAAACTGAAATAAATTTATTAAAAAAATATTATGAAAAAGGCTTTTTACCATTAACTTTAATAGATAACGTTACTGATCAGGAAAAAGAAAGTTTTTTAAGAAAAAGGCATGAAAAATATAAATTATCAAAATCATTAAATAAAAATGATGATTACTTAATTGAGGGAGAATTAATTAATAATGATAATTTTGCTAGTTTATTAAGTGATAAAGGAGAAATTCAAGTTGGTGATTCAATATACAGGTATACTAAACAAGGTCTGTTCATAGTTCATAAAGATAAAAGAGTATTACTTGATAATCAAAGCAAAACAAATAATAACGACATAACTACATACGTTCCAGATAAAAATCAATTATTAGATTTTACAATAGTTGAGGTTGATGAATGTAATAACCCAATAATCTCAGAAGATTATTTGACTATCTATGATGAGTTTTATAGCAATTGTTCTTCAGGTTCTGGAGGTACAGGAGTAAGCACTTCAACATTACCTATTTCTGTAACAACAAATTACAATGTTTGTGTAAATAGTAAATCAGGTTGGATTGATAACATTTTTGGTAAATCTTATGTTTGTGAATATTTTTTTGATAGTGATCATAAGTTAAGAACTATTTTTGAAGCGGCAGACTTTTATTTTTTTCAAGATGTTTATTCACAGGCAAAATTTAAGGAAAAATCTTGGACAGGTTGGTGGTTCTCAGACAGGACAGCTAATGAAGTCTATATTTTAAATAAAAAAGTAATTTTAAATACCAAAACAGAAAAAAGAGGTTTTTCTCTTGCGATAAGCTGGTCTGATGCAGTTAAAATATTCAATAAAATTCATACATTTTTCTTGTCAAAACCAGATAATAATATAGCTTATATATCTAACGAATATGATTTTAATGACAAAACTGTAACAACATATGTGCCTGATCCAGATAATTTATTATCATTTGCATCAAATAATTTAAATCTTATTAAACCTACTATAATTCAAAAAAAACCAATAATTGATTTTGATTTAAAAAACTTTTTTGGAAAAAAAATAGACAAAGCAATTACTGTTAATTTATTATCCCTAAAATACAGTTTAAGTAATACTGAAATTATAAAACTTTCTTATGAAGCTTTATCAGGTACAAAAATAAATTTAAATAAAGGAGAAACTGGAGCAGTTGTATTTGTTTATATTGACCCAGCAACTATGGAAGCAAAACCTGTTGCTTATAGTTTGTTTGGCGAGAAAATTTCCGTTAATAATCTTGCTGTAGCAGCACGTAATTTTGATGTACCTCAAAATTTTAAAATTGATGATTTCTCTGTTTTATTTAAATCTTCACATAATAACACTACAGGTACAACCAGTAATAGCGTTGGTTTAAAGTTTAAATTCAGCATTGATGTTGTATATTCAGTTGACGTAGAATTAGAATCAGGTGCTTATTATGGAGGTAAATGGGGTGGTTCAAAATTTAAAGTTCAATATTAATTAAAATGAAAAAAATGAAAAAAATAATTTATTTATTCGCATTACTTTTTGTTCATAATTTATTTTCACAAGACGAAAGTTTAGATAATCAATTTAAAGTAGAATTTAATTTTATAAGTACTGGTATTTCTTATGAAATGCCAATAAACGATAGTTTCTTATTAGACTTAAGTTTAGGTATTGGAGGTGGCTATAGACTAAATAGTGGTTTTACTGGTGAATGGATTTTAAATTCACCACCAGCTGGTTTTGGTAAAGCTGAGTTGAAATACTATTATAACAGAGAAAAAAGAGTTAAAAAGGGTAAAAATAATATTAATAACGCAGGTAATTATATTGCGTTTCAAACAAAATATAACACTGAAAGATTCTCTATGCCAAATGATATAAATATAGAGCCTTTAAATAAAGTTTTACTTAATGAAATTCATTGGGGATTGCAACGCTCATTAGGGGGTAATTGGTTATTTAATTTTCACTTAGGATTAGGTTTTGCACGTGATTTTGATTTTTCAGAAAACAGTGTATATCCCGCTTTAGGTATTAAATTTTCTTATAAATTATTTTAATATTGAATTTTTCCTTATAAAAACTTCTTTTGATTATCAAAAGAAGTTTTTGTATTTAGTAAGTTTGCAAAAATCAAACAAATTATGCTAATCCATCATCTTTCTCAAAACAACTCTGTTTTAAATACTTTTTTATCAGAAATTCGAGATGAACATATCCAAAAGGATGGCATGCGTTTTCGGAGAAATATTGAACGAATTGGAGAAATTTTGGCATATGAAATGAGTAAATCGTTTTCTTATTCAGCAGTTTCAGTGCAAACGCCTTTAGGAAAAAAAGAGGTACAAGTTGTAGCTGATTCTTTGGTGATTTGTTCTATTCTAAGAGCTGGGTTGCCTTTGCATCAAGGTTTGTTGAACTATTTTGACAAATCAGAAAATGCATTTATTTCAGCTTACAGACATCATCCAAAAAATAATGATGAATTTGAAATTGTTGTTGAATACTTAGCTGCACCAAAAATCGAAGGAAAAACGTTGTTATTGGCTGATCCAATGTTGGCAACTGGTCAATCTTTAGTGGCGGTTTTTGAATCGTTAAAAAAATTAGGAAATCCTAAAGAAATTCATATCATAGCTGTGATTGGCGCAGAAGAAGGCATTCATTTTGTTAAAAATCATTTTCCTGAAAATACGCATTTATGGATTGCAACTATTGATGCAACACTCAATGAAAAAGGCTATATTGTTCCAGGTTTGGGTGATGCTGGAGATTTGGCATATGGCAAAAAATTATAGATAAAAGCTATAAAATAGACAACCAATAAAAAATAAATACAAAGCAATATTGATAAAAATATTTTTGCGAATTAACTCAATTCCATTTGCAATAACCAATGAAATTGGAAATAATAGGTAAATTGTTTCTGTGCTTTTTGCGTCATTTTGAAGCAAAAAAAGTAAAAAAACAATGGTTAAATGGACCAATAATAAACTCCAACTTTTTTTAAAAGTATTATTGATTATTAACGCTTTTGAAGATTTTGAAATCGAAGCAAAAAAAGTTAAAATCAATAAAATAACCATAAAAATAAGATCATTTTCATCCGAAAAAAATGAAAATTTAAACGTAGTTTTTGGAGTAAATATTTCGTAAAAAACAGCTTCTTTTCCAATCCAAAATAAGTAAGAAAAATAACTAAAAATTGGTGTAAAAAAACCAATAATTGGTGTTAAAAAAGTATGAATTGTTATTTTTTGATACCAATAAGCACTGAAATAAATTAGTAAAAAAAGCAGTGAATAAGTGGGTTCAAATAGGCACAAAATTCCAATCCAAAAACCACTATCAAATAATTTTTTAATCATTGATTTTGAGGATTGTAAACTATAAATCTTCCTGATAAAAAGTAAATAAATGATGATTAAAATAAGTTCTTTATAGGAATTTATTAATGGTGCAAAACAAATACAAAGCAGCGAAAAAAGGAAAAATCCATAAGAATTGTCAAAAGTTAAGTTGTTTTTACTGACAATAAAATTGAAAATAAAGAAAACAATAATAAAAATCAACAACACAAAAATCCGATTAAATAAAATTGAAAATGAAAATTCAACTTTAAAAAAATCAATAATACTTGTTGCTAAAAAACAAATCGCAAAAAAAACAGACAAACTTATAAAATTTATAGGTTTAGATTTGTTTAAAAAATTGGCTAGCATTGATTCTTTTGTTATTTTTGCAACCGTAAAGATAAATAAGTTATGATAGCAAGCAATATTTTTAGATGGATTGGAACTTTTTTTACAGAAGTTTTGTTTCTTCCTTTTCAATGGATTCGTACTCAAATCGCCACTCAAGAGTTAGGTTGGTGGATTTCAAATGCTGTAAATTGGGGATTTTTGTTAGTGCTTTTGATTCTTTTTGGATATTGGATGAAACAATCTAAGAAGTTTTTGGACGAAGGAACCGAAGATAAGGCTTAATTAGAAATCTTGGGTAGTAAAAATAAATTAAAGCGGTTTCTTGAAAATGAAACCTTCAACAATGTCATTCAGCCAACAAGAGAAGAGGTTTTAAATAACTTTCCTCACAAAGGCAAATGGCATTCTTTTTTTAATAACAACAATCCAATTGTGGTTGAATTGGGTTGTGGAAAAGGCGAATATTCAATTGCGCTTGCTCAAAAAAATCCTAATAAAAACTATATTGGTATTGACATCAAAGGTGCTCGTTTTTGGAGAGGAGCTAAAACTGCGATTGAAGAAAATTTAAAAAATGTTGCTTTTGTAAGAACGCAAATCGAATTGGTAGATTTTATTTTTGATGAAAATGAAATTGATGAAATTTGGATAACATTTCCTGATCCACAAATCAAATACAAACGCACCAAACACAGAATGACCAATCCTGTTTTTTTAAGAAAATATTTTCATATTTTGAATGAAAAAGGCATTGTAAATCTAAAAACGGATAGTGAATTTATGCATGGTTACACACTTGGGTTACTTCATGGTGAAGGACATGAAGTGTTGTATGCAAATCACAATATTTACCACAATGAAGGTTCTCCAAAAGAAGTTATAGAAACGCAAACTTTTTACGAAAATCAGTATTTAAGGATTGATAAACCCATTACTTATATTCAATTCCAACTTAAATTTTAACGATTTTATCCAACAGAAAAATGCAACATTTGTTTGTTTATGGAACATTAATTCCCGGACAAAAAAATGATTTTGTACTCAATAAACTTTCTGGAACTTGGCAAAAAGCATCTGTAAAAGGTTTTTTTGATAAAAAAGGTTGGCTTAAAACACAAGGTTTTCCAGCAGTAATTTTAGATGAACATGGAAATACGATTGATGGATATTTATTTTCTTCAGAAGAATTATCAAAAAACTGGAAAATGATTGATAATTTTGAAAGTAGCATGTATCAAAGAGTAATGACCAACGTTTTTTTAGAAAATAATCATCACGTAATTGCTTATATTTATGAGCTAAATAGTTCGTTATCTCATGACATCCAACCCCAAAAACGATAATTTTTTCGATAAAGTGTATGAAATTGCACGTCAAATTCCTTTTGGCAAAGTCACCAGTTATGGCGCAATTGCTGCATATTTAGGGGCTAAACGCTCTGCAAGAATGGTTGGTTGGGCAATGAACAATTCACATCATCAAATCGCTGAAATTCCTGCACACAGAGTGGTTAACAGAAAAGGAATTTTGACAGGAAAACATCATTTCGTTGGTACAAATTTAATGCAGCAATTATTGGAAAATGAAGGGATTGAAGTGGTTGAAAATCAAATTCAAAACTTTGAAAAAGTTTTTTGGAATCCATCAAAAGAACTTTTATAAAATCCGCTTATCAATCTATCAATAATCGTAATTCATAATCTTTTATTATCTTAACTGTTAAGCGTATATTTGCGGTAAATAAAAATTTTTTAATCAAACTAAAAAGTCAATAGCCAACAGCTACGGGCAAATCGCTAAAATGAGATCTCATGAGTTTTAAAAAACAAGATATATTAAAAGCTTTAGAAACCATCACACCTCCTGGTGAAGGAAAAACGTTGGTTGAAAGCAATAGCGTAACAAATATTGTCGCATTTGGAGAAGAAGTAATTGTGGATGTTACCATTAGCAATCCTTCATTGCAAGCAAAAAAGAAAGTAGAGGTTGAAATCATGAAAGCCATTCATGAAAAAGTGGGTCAAAAGATTGATGTGAAAGTGAATGTAAAAGTTGAAAAACCGGAAACTCCCGAAAAGTTACCCCAAATTAAAGGAAAACAAATTCCAAATATCAAAAATATTATCGCAGTTGCCTCTGGAAAAGGTGGTGTAGGAAAATCAACAATTACCGCGAATATGGCTATTACACTTGCCAAAATGGGATTTAACGTGGGCGTTTTAGATGCAGATGTTTATGGGCCTTCTCAACATTTGATGTTCGATGTTGAAAAATCAAAACCTTTATCCGTTGAAGTTGATGGTCGTTCAAAAATGAAACCCATTGAAAATTATGGTGTGAAATTATTGTCATTAGGTTTTTTTACAAATCCTGACCAAGCAGTAATTTGGAGAGGACCAATGGCTTCAAAAGCATTGAATCAACTTATTTTTGATGCAGATTGGGGTGAACTTGATTTTTTATTGATTGATTTGCCTCCAGGAACTGGAGATATTCATTTGTCCATTGTGCAAGCGTTGCCAATTAGTGGAGCAGTTGTTGTGAGTACACCTCAAAAAATTGCGTTGGCAGATGCAAAAAAAGGAGTTGCTATGTTTCAACAAGAAAGTATCAATGTGCCTGTTTTAGGAATTATTGAAAATATGGCCTATTTCACACCTGAAGAATTACCGGAAAATAAATATTACATTTTTGGAAAAGATGGTGCAAAATATTTGTCAGAAGATATCAACACTACTTTTTTAGGTGAAATTCCTTTGGTACAAAGTATTCGTGAATCTGGGGATGTTGGGCATCCTGTTGCTTTGCAAAATGGAACAATTTTAGAAAAAGCATTCAGTGAAATAACTAAAGAAGCACTTTCTCAATTATTGATTAGAAATGAAAATTTACCACCAACAGAAATTGTAAGAATAACAACGATGAGTGGTTGTAGTGCCATAAAAAATAAAAGATGACAACTCAAGAAACACATGAAAATGTTGAAAAAGCGTTGGATGAAATTCGTCCTTTTTTAATGAGTGATGGAGGCAATATCAAATTGCTTTCCATTGAAGATTTTGTAGTAAAAGTGCAACTTGAAGGTGCTTGTATTGGTTGCTCAGTCAACCAAATGACGTTAAAAAATGGCGTTGAAGCAACGATTAAAAAGTTTGCACCACAAATTAAAGAAGTGATTAACGTTGTGTAACTTATAGCTTTTGGTTATTAGCAGTTGGCTAATGCTAAAAGCAAATAACTAAAAAAATGATTACCACAGATATTCTAATTATAGGCGCAGGCCCCACAGGATTATTTACAGTTTTTGAAGCAGGATTGCTCAAATTACGCTGTCATTTGATTGATGCGTTGCCACAACCTGGAGGCCAATGTTCAGAGATTTATCCTAAAAAACCGATTTATGATATTCCTGCGTATCCTGAAATTTTAGCAGGCGATTTGACGGATAAATTGATGGAACAAATCAAGCAATTTGAACCAGGATTTACCTTGGGCCAACGTGCAGAAACCATCGAAA
>MNYM01000005.1 GCA_001873065.1 Flavobacteriaceae bacterium CG2_30_31_66 | reverse complement strand
ATTAAATCCTTTTATATAGCCTTTTGCTTTGAAGAACCAACAAGAAATGTAATCCATATTATTGTATCCATTCTTTCCGCTGAATACAATTCTCATATCTTTTTTCTGCTCAGCATCTTGCAAACGAGCTCCCAAATAAGGCGGATTTCCAATTACATACACTTCACTTCGGCTAAGCTCAGTGCGGGCATCTGTTGAAGAAATTGGACATACGGCATTCCAATCTACTCTGGTAGCATTGCCTTGTTTTATTTGTCCTGCTTCTTTTAAGGGAAGAATTGGTTTCGATTTTCCGTAATCAAACAAGCGTTCTTCAAACACTTTGTTCATTTGGTGTTCTGCCAACCATAGTGAAAGTATTGCCATTTCGTGGGCAAAATCGTCTATTTCAATACCGTAAAATTGTGAAAGTTGTATGTCAGTCCATTTTATGGTTGGGGCATTACCCTCTAAATCCGTAATTTTTTCTAAAATGAGTATTTCTAGTAAGCGTATTTCTTTGTAGGTGATAATCAAGAAATTTCCGCTACCACAAGCCGGGTCAAGGAATTTGATTTTCGAAATTCTTGTGATGAGCGCTCTTAATTGGTTATTGGTTGTAGCGTTTTCATAAGCTTCATACAATTCATCAAGAAATAATGGTTTTATGAGTTTTAAGATGTTTTCAACGGAAGTGTAATGCATTCCTAAATCGCTACGGTATTCAGGAATTACCACCGCTTGTATCATAGACCCAAAAATATCTGGATTGATATGTTTCCACTGCAATCCACCAAGCTCAATAAGGGTTTTTCTAGCCTTAGCATTAAATAGTGGGGAGTTTATTTTTTGGTTAAACAAGCCCCCGTTTACGTATTCAAACTTTCTGAGATACTCAGGCAGATGTTCTACATTTTCAGTGTCTAAACGGTCGAACAAATCATCTAAAAAAGCATGCGTATCTTTGCCGTTTTCGGCAGTATGTTGAGCCAGTGTATTGGTAAAAATACTTTCTTGCTGAAATATTTCGGTATCTTCTGCAAAAAAGCAAAAAAGCAAACGAGATAAGAAAATATTGAGATTATGAATGCTTTCTTTTGAATTGTAAATTTTCGGGTTTTCATCAATCAACAAATCATATAAAGATGCCATTTTGTACGAAGCGTCTCTGTCGGCTTCATTGTTGTTGGTAGCATTGTAAACTTCGCTACCTGCTAAGGGCAAAAAGAAATCAAAATAGTTGGGCAGCTCTTTTAATTGTATGTCTAAATTCTTGCCTAGTTTTAAATCTTTAGCAACAATTTGTTTATGGTCGGTGAGAATTGCAAATCTAGGTTGTTGTTTTAAAATGCGTTCTTCTTTAGAAACATCCTCAATGCTACTCAGCAGTTTGTCAGATGCTTCAACTTTAAAGAAAATCTTCTTTTTGTAAAGGATTTCTCCGTCAACCTTAGATAAATTGTAATCTCCTTTTTTAAGTCGAGTTACAGATGTTTTAGAAATACCGTAGGCAACCAACAAATCAAAGACAAATTCTTCTTTCGAGAAATTGTCAATGAGGTTCTGAACATTATGTTTTATTTCGGTTGATTTCATTTTTTGGTTTTGTGGGGGTATTGAGTTTAGTGGATTCAGGTAGTGGCAAGTTGGGTATTTTCAGCACTGAACTTCATTAAAAGTTGAGAACTTGGATTTAGCACTTAACTTTCATAAAACTACGGAACCCACACTTGCGTATAGGTGATTTTTTAACCATTACTTCTAGCTCATTTTTAGTTTGTCAAATAAAATTTTATTCCTTTGTTTAGAGTCTTTAATTATTTTTTTAAAAGGAAGAACTTCAATATAAGCTCTAGACGTTTCTGTATTATAAAATTTAAATGAACCTAGACCATCAGGAGTTGGGTCAAATCCCTCGTATTTTAAAATCTTTTCAAGACTTGGTGTTTTATCTGCAACTATATAGCAATAAAAAGGAGTTAATTTATTAGCTTCAATTCTTTTTCCTTTTACTTTTTGGTTTCCCTCTATAATTTCCTCTATATATGTTCTTACTTGTTTTATTGGGTCATCTTTATAAGTTCCGTGTTTATAATTATCTCTTTCAGGTTTTTTGAATTCAACTATTGTAAAAGACTCAAAAGGGTAATTGTCTTCAGAAAATAAAGTAGCGTTTTCAAAAACTTCTTCTTTTTTGATAATAATATCAGAACGTTTAGGGGAATTAGAATCTATTTCTTCAATATGTTGAAATAATTTGTCAGACGCAAGTAGCGAATTGTAAGTAAGTCTTTCATCTAGTAACCAAAGGTTTTGCTTTTCAGTAGTTACTGTCTTACCAGTTTCTTTTATTGGATAAAAAAGGCTATGAACGATATCTTCATTTGCAAATTTTTCTAATTCATTTAGTTCTATTAATTTATCTAATAAGTCGATTACGGCTCGTCTGTGTATGACATATCTAGTTAAATCTGATTGACCAATTTCATTGAATTGAGTAAGAAAGTCGCTATAAAGATTTTTATATTCCTCTAAATTTGTTATATCTTTTTTCTTATCTATTAATTCAATTCCTTTAGTTTTAACCTCAATCCTCCAATCGCTTTCAATTTCGTATAATTTTAAATCCAATTCCTGTTTTGATAAATCTGCAGGAAGCTTTTCTATTTTATCTCTGTTGTAATGAATTACACTGTGATAATTTGGGTATTCTTCTTCAATAATGGGAAAATAGACTTCTAGTTTTTCTTCTCTAACTTTTTTGAGAAAATCGTTTAAAAGTTTTTCTATGCTTAAAATTGTTTGTTTTCTAATTTTAGATAATGTAATTTCTTTTAAATCTATTTCTTCTTCATCTTCTTCTAATGTGAAATTAAAACTAGTTCTAGACTCGTTTACATTTTTATTTAAGAAGTCTCCAATAACGAAAACTTGAAAAAAATACCCATCTTGATTTTCTACACTAATCTTATTATTTAAGTCTATTAAGTATTTAGATAACCCTTCATCTTTCACTGTTCTTTCGTGAGCACAATAATGCAATTTATGACTTTTTACTTTATGAGATTTTGAAATAAATATTTTGAAAACTTGATTTGAGATTTCAAAAGAATCTTCCTGTATTTCTTTCTCAAAATCTTTTAAAAATAAATTGTTTAAATTTATTTCTACATCATCTTGGTTAGTAATAATTATTTCGGGTTCAATTTTTTGAATAAAATACAATTGAAAATGAGTAATAATTTGTCTTGCTATTTCTTTTAAAGATTTAGGAACATATTTGTCATAATTATCTTCATAATTTTCTAATATTACTTTTGTTCCAGTTTTAGTTTTTGGGGTGGTTAAATTATCCTCAAAATTATCGAATCCTTCTTTAGATTTTTTGTAGTCAAATCGCAACATTTTGTATGTAAAGCCACTTTGATATATACTCTCTACAGATAGTTTTTTAAAAGCTTTTAAACATATAAGTCTTCCTACCCCTTTTCCTCTAATTTCTGATTTTTTTTCAGAATCAAATTCTGAGAAGGATTTAATGTTTTCCTCATTTAATCCAATACCATTATCGATAATTTCAAATGAATTTATTGGATATTCTTCAATGTTTGAAATTTTTCTTAAAGTTTCGACATTTCCGTTACGAATTGCAATTATCTTAATTTCTCCTTTGAAATCAGGTTGTAAAATTTGATGTTCTTGAATAGCGTGTATTGAATTACTTATTACCTCAAATAATGGATATAGAGCTTTTGTCTTGGGTAAATAAAGTTTTTTTACTCTGTTTCTGAGATTTGTTGAATTATGTGGTAATGTCATCAAGTTTGTTTTTTAGTATTTGCTACAACTACTATATATGCTCAAGTTTATATAACATTTATAAAAAATATAAAACCCATATACAGCTCCCAAAATACAAATAAAACCAACACCCTCTGCAACCCAATACCAAATACCGGAAAAATCCCCTAAAAAAAGTCAAATTCACTATCATTTTTACTCGGTTTAGGAGCATTTTGGAGGGCAAATACTACCAAAAAAGTCTCGTTTTAGGTCATTGTAAGCCACTTTTTAGCCTAAAAATGGGTGTTTTTTGTGCATAACTTTAAGCCGTTTTGTGGGCTTTAAAAGAGTAGGTTTGGGGTCTTTTTTTAGGTAAAATACACCCACTTAATGCCCCAAAATGGGTCTTTAAAAAAACCAGCGCAGCAATAAAAAATTACTGCACAGCTTTCATTTGGTTGCAGTGCTGCAATGCCTGTGTTGCTGCAATGCAATGAACACAAAGCTACTGAGCAAATTCTTAAGAGCAGTGCTGCAAATTCATCAAAAAAAAGGGCAAATAAAAAACCCCAACAGCAAGGCTGTTGAGGTTTTCGTTCATAAAATACTCGTTTGTAAAAAGACGGCTATTTAACTGCCTTTGGTAAAAGAAACGGTAGTCATGTTGATACCGTCTTTCAATCGCTGGTCAGGTCTAAAATTGACACGCACGTCTTTGACAAGATTACTCCCTACTTCCTCAATGCTGGCAACTCCCTCTGAGCTAACACCAATTTGGAAAGACCCTAATTTATCAAGTTTCACAATACGTCCTTGCTTTAACTCGTCAATGATGTTGTGCACCAATGACAAGATGACGGCATAACAATCGCCTTCTCTAACTGTACTTTGATTGGATACTAGGTATGCCAATCGTTCTAAATCTGTTTTACCGGTTGCTACTGCTTGCGCGTAAAACTTGTTAACCGCTGTTGTATCTTGCGGGTTACTCTTACTTATAGGTATAATTCTTACCATAAATTTATTATTTTTTTTAATTTTTAAAATATAAAATCACCTTGATGTTATAGAGTTTGGTGAACGACACTTATCTCTACGTTTTCGGAAGAATGTTGCCGGATATGGCAGTAAGACGAACGATTTTTCGTGATACTCTATACAAACCGTTTTTTAAATTTGAACTGTTTGCCGCATTCAATTTGTTGAAACTATTTCATAAGCTTTTACCGTCACAGCTTGGATAGCCGTTTTTTTATTAACAATTGTAAATAAATTTTGGTAAGCTTTGAATAGAGTCGTAATATTGCTTTGTGAAAACAAATACACTTCTCAAAGTGTTACCTAAAAAGTCTTAAAGGTCCAATTTTAAGGCTTTTTTTTATGCTGTAAATATAGAGAGCTAGTATTTAACTACTATAAAAAAAGGGGGATGGCTTATTCACAATTTATAGAAATGCATTGCTCTGTTTTTTCTAACTGTTCGTTAGCCTGCTCAATGACATTTTTAAAGTTTCATAGCTTCCTTCATTGTCACTATATATTTACTTTGTAAAATTGCAACTTATTCCTTTATAAATAAAGTGATACTTATTCACAAAAACCTTGAAGTTTTCAACAAATTGACCTTTTTTGCGATTTTTAGCAGGAATCAGCAAAAACACAATCATCTAATAAACAATACTTTATAAAACAAAATCCTTGTAAACCCTTGATTCTATTGCGATTACTTAAAAAAGCGTTTTAACGCATTATATTGCATTAAAATCTTAAATACCACAAATTGGTTAGGTTACTTCAAAAAAACCTCTTAGAAATGGTTTAATTGACCTAAACATAAACAAATTCAATGCTGTTTAATAGTAAAACATAAGTAAATTACTATTAGCAATACTGATTCTAATTTAAAAAAGAGTAAAAAATATTGATAAAAAGAGGTTGTGGTATTCTAATTTTTTAAATATTTGAAACGAAGACATTCTGTCTTTTTCATAGCAATTTTCCACCTCTTAATTATTTAAGGGGTGGTTTTTTTTGTAAAGTCGTGTATTAATTCGTAGTCGGCTATTTCACCAAAATCTCTTCAAAATCCACTGATTTTTCGATATCTGTAAATAAGTTTGAGGTCTCTATTGGCGGAATTGTGAGTTTGCGTTTCGTTAAATCAATCCAAGCACCATAAACTTTAATAGTTGCGGATAATTTTCCTGCTTCATTAAAAACTTCATGCGTAAATTTCCAACGTTCGTTGTTTTTTGAAAGTCCAGCCAATTTGAGATTAACGGTAATATCTTCACCCATTAAAATCTCTTTTTTGAAATAGGTTTCTTCTGAAAACAAAATCGGACCTAAATTCAATCTATTAAAATCGTCCATCGTAAAGTTGTTTTTTTTAAAAAATCGAACTCTTACTTCTGCAGCATAATCGTTATAGGCTGTGTGACGCATGTGTTTATTTGGGTCAAAATCAGCCCATTTTGTAGAAAAGGTTACTTGAAAACTCATAATTATTGAATAAAAAAACCTGATGTTTTTGACATCAGGTGTTGGTTTTTAGAATTAAAATTTATTTTTTTACAATTGTCGCTTTTGTACTAAGTTTCAAATCACTCAATACATTTAATGCTTCAGAAACATACATGTCTTTTGTCAGATTTTTATGCCAAGCTGTTCTTTTTGAAGCCAAATCTTTGTTCTCTTTTATTAAAGAAACCTCATATTTTGGGGATAAAAATGTAATGTCTGATTTGTATTCAAAGACAGATGAAAATTGTTTGGCTTCTTTTTCTTTATTTTCGTTGTCTTTAATGAATTTTTGATAATTTAATGAATAAGAAGAATTTGCTTGACTTTCTTTCAACCATTTTGCATACTCATTGATTTTTTTAAACTTTTCATCTGATGCAATTCGCTTTTTGCTGTTATAGACAACATCTGCAAAATTTGTATACGAATTGGTTTGTTTATAATCTGCTTGTGCCACTTTATCCCAACCCAAAGCACCATCCAAATCTCTTTCTCCGTTTTTCAAATAACTCAATCTTGTTGGCATGGCAATGTCAGAATAAACACCTTCTTTTTGAGTTGACCCTCCATTAATTCTGTAAAACTTTTGGATAGTCATCTTTAAAAAGCCTAAATCTTTGTCATATTTTGGATAAAACTGATTGATTGGCAAAATATTTTGAACAGTTCCTTTTCCATAAGTTTGATTTCCTCCAAGAATCACAGCTCTTTTATAATCTTGCATGGCTGCCGCAAAAATCTCTGAAGCTGACGCTGAAAACTCATTCACCAATACAACTAATGATTTGTCCCATTGTATTTTTGGGTCTGTATCTCTTTTAATTACAGGATTTTCTCCTCTGTATTTTACTTGAACAATAGGTCCATGATCAATAAATAACCCTGAAATTTCAATCGCAGTTTTCAATGAACCTCCTCCATTATTTCTTAAATCAATAATCATTCCTTCAACTCCCTCTAATTTTAGTCGTTCAATTTCTTTTTCCATGTCTTTGGCTGAATCTCTGTAGTTTTCATCGGAAAAATCAATGTAAAAACTTGGTAAATCGATGATTGCATATTTCTTGTTGTTTTTCATTACAATACTCGATTTTACATACGTTTCACCCAATTCAACAATATCTCTAATAATCGCAATTTCTTTGGTTGAACCATCAATTTTTTTCTTTACTGTCAATCTCACTTCTGTTCCTTTTGGACCTTTGATGAATTTGATGGCGTCATCCAAACGCATTCCTACAATATCTAGAGGTTCTTTATTTCCTTGGGCAACTTTCAAAATAATATCACCTTCTTCCAAATCTCCTTGTTTCCAAGCAGGTCCTCCAGAGACCAATTCAAAAATTTGTGTGTAAATACCTTTTTTTTGCAAACGTGCTCCAATTCCTTCTAATTTTCCTGAAATATTTTGGTCGAAAACTTCTTTAACAGCAGGTTGCATGTAGGTTGTGTGTGGATCAAAACCGCTAACAATAGCGTTTAAATAAGAAGAAAACCAATCTTCATGTTCCAATTCATCAATTCTCATATACAATTCTTCCATGCTTTTTAGCACTTCTGACCTGACTTCTTTCTCGATAACTGAAAAAGGTTTGACTTTATAGTTTTTATCTTTGTTTATTTTGTCTTTTTCAATGACCGTTTCTTGCTGAATTTTATCCAAAGTTTGCAATTTTAGTTGCTTTCTCCAATAATCGAATAGTTCAATATTATTTTTTGCAAAAGGCACTTTTTCGTAATCTAAGTTGATTGTTTCCTCTTTGCTGTAATTGAAAGGTTTTGACAAAATACCACTATAAAACGTTTTTGCTTTCTTGATTCGTTCTAAAAAACAACCATAAACCAAATTGTAAAAACTCAAATCATCTTTCAATAATTGATTGTCTATTTGATATTTAAATTTTGAAAAATCTTTGATATCTTCTTGTGTAAAATAGCGTTTGCTTGGGTCTAAACTTTCAATAAAGTGATTAAAAACATGCTCCGAAAATTGATCATTGATTTCTTTAGTGATATAATGACCTCTTGTCAAAATATTTTTTAGTACATAAATCAACACTTTATCTTTCTCAGGATCCGCACTTTCTTTGTCTTCATTTGCAAAAAAACTTGATGTATTTACCAAAAACACCAATGCAAATATGGCAAAACTGAATTTAAATTTCGTATTCATAAATCTACTATCAATCATATTTTTATATTTTGTTCTTATCAATCACTAAAATAGTGCCATTTTTTTAATTTTAAGTTTTTTTAAGGTACTTTTTCAATAAAATTTTTGGTTGTTATTTTTTAGTTTTTTTTATTACTTATCTTTAAATTAAAGCGACAATGTTACAGATTTTTAGATAGTTTTACTCTTTAGAAAATGTTAAAAAGAAATTCATTTAAAATAATTTACATTTGCATTTAAAAGAGTAATTATGCAAGAAAGACCTTTAATTTTAGTCACCAATGATGATGGAATTACCGCACCTGGAATTAGAGCATTGATCAACATCATGAACACTATTGGTGAAGTTGTAGTAGTAGCTCCAGACAGTCCTCAAAGTGGCATGGGTCATGCTATTACTGTTGATAATGTATTGACTTGTAATCCAATAACTATTGATGAAGGGCCTCAATTAGAATATACTTGCTCAGGCACACCTGCTGATTGTGTGAAAATGGCTGTGAGTGAAATTCTAAACAGAAAGCCAGATTTGTGTGTTTCTGGCATCAATCATGGATCAAATTCTTCAATAAATGTCATTTATTCTGGTACTATGAGTGCAGCAATTGAAGCCGGAATTGAAGGAATTCCTGCTATCGGATTTTCATTATTGGATTTTAAATGGCATGCTGATTTTAAACCTGCGGAAGATTTTATCAAAAACATCACTTTAAATACCCTTTTAAATGGGTTGCCTGAAGGAATTGTTTTGAACGTAAACATTCCAAATATAAAAAAAGAAGAACTGAAAGGTGTGAAAATTTGTAGGCAAGCCAACGGTTTTTGGAAAGAAACTTTCGACAAAAGGAAAAGCCCGTTTGGAAAAGAATACTATTGGCTTTCAGGCGAATTTATCAATAAAGATAAAGGGCAAGATACTGATATTTTTGCGTTAGAAAATAACTATATTTCAGTGGTTCCTGTTCAGTTTGATTTGACAGCACATCACATGATTCAAAAACTGAATTCTTGGGAGTTGTAAAAAAAGACATATTGATTGGCTTTTTGGTAGCAATTTTCGCCACTTTTGGAGGAATATTTATTTATATAGAATATTTTTCTAGATATTCTTTTGATGAAACATTACGACTCATAGCCGACGGAAAATTGTACGGAAAAGTATTGTCAATTGCAGCAATTCCCAACTTATTTGTGTTTTTTATCTTTCTTAAAAAGAACCAAGATCTCAGAGCAAAAGGGGTTTTGTTGGCGACAATTTTAACGGCTTTAACAACCTTATTTTTAAAGTTTTTTTAAATGAAATATTATATAATTGCAGGCGAGGCTTCCGGAGATTTGCATGGTTCAAACTTGATGAAAGCACTTTTAGAGGAAGATAAAAGTGCAGATATTCGTTTTTGGGGTGGTGATTTAATGCAAAATGTTGGAGGCACTTTAGTCAGTCATTACAAAGAAAGGGCTTTCATGGGCTTCTTTGAAGTCGTAAAAAACTTGGTTAAAGTGTTGAAATTCATCAAGTTATGCAAAGAAGATATCTTTAAATTTAAGCCTGATGTAGTCATTTTTATTGACAATTCAGGATTTAATTTGCGAATTGCGAAATGGGCAAAACAGCAAGGTTTTCGAACTAATTATTATATTTCTCCGCAAGTATGGGCAAGTAGAGCTGGCAGAGTCAAAGACATTAAAAGAGATATTGATCACATGTTCGTTATTTTGCCTTTTGAAGAAGCCTTTTATCAAAAATTTGATTATCAAGTGACGTTTGTTGGCCATCCTTTGATTGACGCAATTGCTAATAGAACTCAAGTTAGTTTGCAACAATTTCGGGAAGAAAATCACTTGTCAACTTTACCAATTATTGCGATTTTACCAGGAAGTAGAAAGCAAGAAATCACCAAAATGTTATCAGTAATGCTCTCAATTATTGATGATTATAAAGACTATCAATTTGTGATTGCAGGTGCACCAAGTCAGGAAATCGAGTTTTACAATCAAATTATTGGCAATAAAAAAGTGGTGTTTATCAACAATAAAACCTATGATTTATTGAGCGTTTCTTATGCAGCTTTGGTAGCTTCAGGAACCGCAACTTTAGAAACTGCGTTGTTCAAAGTGCCACAACTAGTGTGTTATAAAGGCGGAAATATCTCCTATCAAATAGCAAAAAGAATCATTACATTGAAGTATATTTCTTTGGTAAATCTCATCATGGACCAAGAAGTTGTTAAAGAACTAATTCAAAATGATTTCAATAAAAAGAACCTTCAAAAAGAACTTTCAAAAATTTTGGCAAAAAACCAAAGAGAAAAACTATTTTTGCAATATTACGATTTAGAAAAAAAATTAGGTGGAAAAGGAGCTTCAAAAAAAGTAGCGCAAATGATTGTAAGCGAGTTAAAAAAATAACAAAATGAACAAAATCTTTTTTTTATTATTAGTAGTCTCTCTTTTTCTGGGAGCATGTACTTCTACGAAAGAGGCATTTTCTTCAAACAGCAAATCTATCATCAAACCCAAAAATGTCGTTGACAATGCCCTGAATTATTTGGGAACAAAATATAGGTATGGAGGAACATCTGATAAAGGAATGGATTGTTCAGGATTGGTTACTACAGCTTTTAAAGAACAAAATATTATCATTCCAAGATCTTCAAGAGACATTGCTGTGGCAGGAAAAGAGGTCGCTTTAAAAAATGCCAAAAAAGGAGACTTGGTCTTTTTTGTCACCAGAAATCGAAAAAAAGTTATTGATCATGTTGGATTAATTACCAGTGTTAAAAACGGTGAAGTTCAGTTTATTCATTCAACAACCACGAGAGGTGTAATTATTTCTTCGATGTATGAGAATAACTGGAAAAATACTTTTGCAAAAGCAGTTACTTTTTTTTAGTTTTTCAATTAATAAATTTAGTAACTTTCACTCACTATGAGAAAGTTACTGTATTTTTTACCATTCCACTTTACATTATTTCTAATTTTAGGAATTTGTGTTCAATACTATTTTCGAATTTGGCAGTTTGATTTTAAGGTTTTAGCAATCATTCACTTGTTATTTTTAGGGATTATTTTATTTATAAATTTTCGAAAATCAGTTACTTTTTTAACTTTTGGATACTTTTTTTTTATTGGAATTTCGACTGTTTTTATTCAGGAAGACGCCAATTATTCCAATTATTACGAGCGTTTTTTTACAGACAATTTAAGTGTTGTTTTAAAAGTTGATAAAGTATTAAAATCCAGTGCTTCTCATGATAAGTATCAAGTGGATGTTATACAAATTGATAACCAAAAAACACGAGGAACAGTTCTGTTAAATCTTACTAAGGATAGTTTGCTTAATCAATTAAAGATTAATGAATTATTGATTTCAAAACCTACTTTTTTGGAAGTAAATGCGCCATTAAATCCGCACCAATTTAATTTTCAAAAATATTTAGAAAAACAAGGAATTCGTCAGCAAATTTTTCTTGACAAAAGTGAGTTCAAAAGTTTGGGTCTAGGAACAAGAACCATTAAAGGTTGGTCTGAACAATTTCGAGATTTGGTGCAAGTTTCCATGGAGAAATATCATTTTGAAAGGGACGAATTGGCAGTAATAACGGCGCTTTTGTTGGGTCAAAGACAAGATTTATCAAAACAACTTTTGAATGATTATTCACGAGCAGGAGCCATTCATATTTTAGCAGTTTCTGGATTGCATGTGGGAATTATTTTAATTTTGTTATTGAATATTTTCAAACCTTTGGAGCATTTTAAATACGGAAAAACAATAAAAACAATTATCATTATCCTGATTCTCTGGATGTTTGCTTTTGTTGCTGGATTGTCAGCTTCTGTAGTGAGAGCAGTAACCATGTTCTCGTTTTTAGCAATTGGTCAACAATTTGGAAGCAAAAGAATCATCCTTTTTTCACTTTTTTCATCGATGTTTTTGCTTTTAATTTTCAACCCATTTTTTCTGTTTGATGTTGGTTTTCAATTGAGTTATTTAGCGGTCTTAGGAATTATTACAATTCAACCAAAATTGTATTCTCTTATAAAAGTAAAGTCAAGAATTCTCGACTTTTTTTGGCAATTAACCACTGTTTCAATGGCAGCTCAAATAGGAGTTTTGCCTTTGAGTTTGTACTATTTTCATCAATTTCCTGGTTTATTTTTTCTTTCTAATATTGTCATTATTCCCTTTTTAGAAATTATTTTAGTAACAGGAATTGTGGTTATTTTTTTATCGGTTTTTCAAGTTTTGCCACCAATTATGGCTACTATTTACGGATTTATTATTTCAACAATGAATACATTTATCAATTGGATTTCCAATCAAGAGGCCTTTTTATTCGAAGATATTTCCTTGTCTCTCTGGTTGATGTTGGCAAGTTATGGAATGATATTTTTTGGGATTCGTTTCTTTGCGGATTTGAATACTAAAAAAGTAACGTATTTTTTGGTTAGTTGTATTGTTTTTCAAAGTCTTTTTCTGCTTGAAAAAGTCCAAAAAAACAAAAAAAATGAATGGATTGTTTTTCATAAAACAAGGCAAACTGTTTTTGGTTTTAGAGATAAAAACAAGGTCGAATTTGTTCACAACCTTGATAGCATACAGAGCATGAATTCGATTACGGATTCTTATAAAATTGCTGAAAATGTGCAAGAATCGTTTACAAAATTGAATTCAAACATCTATTTTTATCAAAACAACCCAATTTTAATTATTGATACTTTGGGAATTTATCAGCTAAAAAATCTTAAAAAACCAATTGTTGTTCTGCACAATTCACCAAAAATAAATCTTGAAAGAATGATACGAACCTTGCAGCCAACTCAAATAATTGTGGATGGTAGCAACTACAAGTCGTATGCAACACGTTGGGAAAAAACCGCTCAAAAATTAAAAATACCTTTTCATAATACAAGTCAAAAAGGTGCTTTTATAAAAAGTGATTAAGGATTTAAAGTACTTTTAAAATTTTTCTCAAAATCTACCCAAGTGCTATTGTGATATGCTTCTGTATTGAAAAAGGCAAGTATTTTTTCAAATCGTTCTTTGGATAAATAGCCAGGAATTTTTTGAAGGAGTTCTTCGTTTTTTGTTAAAAAAAGTGTCGTTGGATACGATAATTGACCATCCAGAAATGCCAAAGCAAGTTCATGAAATTCCGTCCGTCCTTCTTTTCTATGTTGGAAAGTTTTTCCTTTATATTGAATATCCTCTTTTCCTTCACCATCAAGCTTTATAGCATAAAAATGTTCATTGATATATTTTGCAATTGTATTATTTGCATAGGTTTCATTGTCCATTTTTTTACAGTAACCACACCAATCTGCGTAAACATCTATTAAAATTGGTTTCGGATTGGTTTTATTTAGTTCAATGGCTTTTTCAAACGATAGCCAATTTACTTTTTCTTGAGATATTCCTGTGAAACTTAGTAGTAGTGTTGCTAAAATTAAATTGATTTTTTTCATGATTTATCGGTCGAAAATTTTAAAACAATTTTACAAATTAAAACAAATTTTATCTAATTCCGTGCATTAATTTTTTAATAATCGGATGCAAAACTAAAAAAATAAGTCCCACAACCATTGGTATAAAAGTAAAAATTAAAAAGAAAAAAGACATGGAATATTGTTCGACAATTGGATCAATATAACTTCCTGTTTTTGCTGCTAAATAATTTCCCAAAGCATTTACCAAATACCAAATTCCAAACATCATACCAATTTTTTTGGCGGGCACTAATTTTGAAACATAAGACAAGCCAACAGGTGATACACACAATTCTCCCATTGTATGAAATAAATAAGCCAAAAACAACCAAACCAAACTAACTGATGCTGTTTTTGCACCTTGTGGAATGCCACTTGAGCCATAAGCCAAAGCTGCAAATCCGATACCGAGCAAAATCATTCCGATTCCAAATTTTACTGCAGCCGAAGGATTGAATTTGCTTTCCCACCATTTTGAAAATAAAGGCGCTAAAAAAATGATAAAAAGTGAATTTAAAATCAAAAACCAGGAGGCTTCTATTTCAGCATTTTCTTGAGGAATAATGACACTTAATTTCCAAAAAACAATTCCCCAAATACTTACAAAACTGATTCCCAAAATAATATTTGACAGGGTAATTTTGGAGATGGTTTGTTTAAATAATTTTATCAAAACCCACGAAATAATAATCAAAGGCACTGTAGAAACTAAGATATCTACAATTTTAAAAATGATTGCTGAATTTCCTGTCAAGGCTCTTTGCGTATAATCTCTTGCAAAAATGTTCATAGAACCACTAGCTTGCTCAAAAGCCCACCAAAAGAAAACCGTAAAAAAAGCCAATAATCCAACAACAATATACCTGTCTTTTTGAATTTTATTTGAATTTTCAAGGGCTTCTGAAGTTGCATTATCCTCAATAATAATTTCTTTTTTTGATGGAGTAGTGCCAACATTTTCAAAAATATCTTTACCAAACCAAAACTGAAGAGTACCTAAAAACATAAAAATACCTGCGAGTCCAAATCCCCAAGAATAATTCAAATTATTGGCTAAAAATCCACAAAGTAATACGCCCAAAAATCCACCCGCATTTACGCCCATATAAAAAATAGTATATGCACCATCTTTTCGTTCAGGATATGTGTCATACAAACCACTTACAATTGAAGTAACATTGGGCTTAAATAAACCATTTCCAATAATCAAAAAACCAATTCCTAAGTATAAAGTCACTTCACTTTCGAATGCCATACAAGCATGCCCAAGTGTCATAATCAAAGCACCCAAAGCCACTGCTTTTTGATAACCTAACAATTTATCAGCAATAATTCCACCAATTAAAGGTGTTAAATAAACCGAACTTGTGTAGATTCCCAAAAGTCCTAATGCACGTTCTCTAGTCCATTCCCAGCCACCGTCAGAAAAAGAAGCTGTCAAAAAAAGGACAAAAATGGCACGCATTCCATAGTATGAAAAACGTTCCCACATTTCAGTAAAAAACAATACAAATAATGCAGGTTTATGACCTAATAAGCTAAATTCTTTGTTGGCAATTGGGTTCATAGAGAGCCTTTTTAAAAAGTGAGAAACTCATAAATTTATGTATATGAGGTTCTTATAAAGTAAAATTTTAGTTGTCTGTTACTTTTAAATTTTCAATTTCTTTGATATAATTTTCGTCTCTATCTTCAGCTCCATGAGTTAATCTTTTTAACGGTTTGAGAATTGCGAGAATTAGCAAACCAAAAATAGTACATGTAATTCCAATTCCAGTAAAAACTTCGAAATCACCAGCATTTTCCGACATTCCACCAATTAATCCTGCAACTTTATTTCCTAAACCAGTTGCAGCAAAATAAGCGCCCATCATAAACGAAGCGTATTTAATAGGTGCTAATTTTGTGATAAATGAAAGTGCAACTGGTGAAGCGCACAATTCACCAATGGTGTGAAAAAGGTAAGCCAACACAAGCCAAATCATTGCGGATTTTTCAACAATTTCGTTTCCGTTCATAACTACCTCTGTTGCTGCTTTACTCATAAAGAAAAATCCAAAAGCCATGATAATTACTCCAACTGCCATTTTGAAGAGTGATGATGATTCTTTTCCTTTGTTTTTCCATTTATACCAAAATCCACCAACGGCAGTTCCTAAGACAATGATAAAAAAAGCATTGATTGATTGAAAAACAGCTGCAGGGATTTCATTACCAATAAGTGGCACTGTAAATGATAAAACTCTATTTGTTTTTTGCTCTGTGTAAAGACTTATCAAACCCCCAGCTTGTTCAAAAGCACCCCAAAAAACAATAATGATTAAAAAAGATAAAAACATCACCAACATTCTGTCTTTTTCAACTTTATTCAAAGGTTTTTTTAGCAAATCTTTATTAGGTGAACCTGCTTTTCCTATAAATTCTCCTACATTTGTTAAGTATTTTAAGCCATACATATATACAATTTGACCAAGTGCCATTCCTATTCCAGCCAATCCAAATCCATAATGCCAACCATATTTAGCTGCAACAAGTCCCACAATGAGTGCTCCTAAAAAAGCACCCAAATTGATTCCGATATAAAACACATAAAAACCTTTATCTCGTCTGTCATCACCTGTTTTATAAAGTCCGCCAACCATTGTTGAGATATTTGGTTTCAAAAAACCAACGCCAATAACAATGAAAATAAGTCCTGAGAAAAATGCCAATTCTGAGTTGACCGCTAAAATTCCGTGTCCTATACACAATAAAATCCCACCAATCATTACTGCTTTTTTCTGACCTATAAATTTATCCGCAATCCACCCACCAGGAATTGAAGTCAAATACACAAACATGGTATATGTTCCATAGAATGAGATGGTTTCAGTATTAGACCAACCAAAACCTGATTGAGGATTTCCCAATAATATTGGGGCTGCAAGGTATAATGTTAAAATAGCACGCATCCCATAATAAGAAAATCGTTCCCACATTTCCACAAAAAATAATACATACAATCCTACTGGATGTCCAAATAATTCTTTTTCATGGGGTTGTTTTACTGTTATGCTCATAATTTTTTTTGATGTTTGATGTGATTAATTCAATAAATGTTTTTCAACGAAATTCGTCATTTTAGTATATAAATTCAAGCGCATGTTTTTACCTTCATAAATGCCATGAGTTCTATCAGGAACTATAAATAAATCAAATTGTTTGTTGGCTTCAATCAGCGAATTGATCATTCTATACGAGTTTTGAACATGCACATTGTCATCTCCAGTTCCGTGAATTAACAAGAAATTTCCTTTCAATTTTTCTGAGTAATTGATGGGCGAATTGTCATCATAACCACTTGCATTTTCTTCTGGAGTTTGCATGTAACGCTCTGTATAAATGGAATCGTAAAATCGCCAAGAAGTTACAGGTGCAACTGCAATCGCTGTTGAAAAAATATCATTGCCTTTTAAAATACAATTGCTGCTCATAAATCCACCATAACTCCAACCCCAAATACCAATTTTATTTTTATTGATGTAAGGCAATTCAGCCAATTTTTTGGCAGCTGCAATTTGATCTTCCACTTCATATTTGCCCAATTCTTTTTGGGTTATTTTTTTAAAACCAGCACCTTTGTAGCCAGTTCCACGACCATCAACACACACCACAATCATGCCTTTTTGTGCTAACATATTGTGCCAATAATCATTGGCTGCATTCCAAGTATTGCCAACTTGTTGCGAACCTGGACCTGAATATTGAAACATGAACAAAGGATATTTTTTGGATGCATCAAAATCCAACGGTTTTATCATCCACATATTCAATTGATTTCCATTGATTTCTATAGTCGAAAATTCTTTCGGACTCATTTTATAGGTAGCTAATTTGGTTTTCAAATCGGCATTGTCCACAATCACTTTTAATTTTTTTCCTTCAGAAGTGAAAAGTGAATAAACAGGAGGATTTGTTGTTGACTGAAAAGTATTGATAAAAAAGTTCAAGTTTTTACTAAAAGCAGCACTATTTTGCCCGTCTTTTTCACTCAATAATTTTTTGTTTTTTCCATTCAAACCAATAGAATACACGCCTCTGTTGATAGAGCCATTTTCTACAGATTGATAATAAATGGTTTTTTTTGAGGCATCAAATCCGTAATAATTAGTTACTTCCCAATTTCCTTTGGTGATTTGATTGATGAGTTTTCCATTAAAATCATACTGATAAATATGATTGAAACCATCTTTCTCACTGGTCCAAATAAAGCTGTTGTCATTCAAAAAAGTCAAATTATCGTGAATATCTACATAGGCTTTGTCAGTTTCTTCTAATAAGATAGTTGAACTGCTTTTTTGAGCATCAATTTTATATAGTTTTAAGTTGTTTTGATGACGATTCAACGTGTTAGCAATCAAGAAATTGGCATCATTTGACCATTTGATTCTTGGAATATATTCATAATTTCCTAACTCAATTTTTTGAGTTTTGTTAGATGAAACGTTGAATAATTGCAAGGTAACAATTGCATTCTTTTCGCCAGCTTTTGGGTATTTAAAAACTTGTTGTGTTGGATACAATTCTTTTCCAACAATATCCATTGAAAATGTAGGAACAGCTGTTTCATCAAATCTCAAAAAAGCCAAATGTTTGCTATCTGCACTCCATTCAAACGCGCGCACAAATCCAAATTCTTCTTCGTAAACCCAGTCTGTAATTCCGTTGATGATGCTATTTTTCAACCCATCTTTTGTGATTTGTGTAGTTGTGTTTTTTGCAAAATCTTTGATAAAAATATTGTTGTCTTTTGCGAATGCAACTTTTTGATTATCAGGAGAAAAAATAGGTTCTTGAATGTTTTCTCCAATCAAAATAAGTTCTTTGGAGGCAATGTCATACACGTAAAAAGTACCGCTAAAAGAACGTCTATAAATTCCTGAAAAATTGGTTCCTAAAATCAATTTTGTCTCATCATTATTAAAGCTGTAAGATGAAATCGAATTCATCTCAGAAAGATCTTTACTACTCACAATAGTGGCTACTTTTTCCAAAGTTTTGTAACTGTATTTGTCAACAGTTGCTTCTCTAGTTTGACGATTGTAATTCAATAAAGAATAAAAATCACCATTCATAGAATTCAAAGCATTCATTCTTTCTGGTGAAAAAGTACCATTCCAAATCTCTGTGAGTGAAATTTCCTTCGAATTTTTACGTGCAGTTTCATTGGTTTGTGAAAATGAAATTCCAAAGTTCGATAATAGAAATCCTGTTAAAATCAGTATATTTCTCATACAAATATTTATTTAAATCAAAAGTTTGTCAAGTTTACGCAAAAATCAGCAAAAAAAGCTGAAAAATTTAGAAATCTTAATAATTGAAAATTGTTTTGATCGTTTCAATTATCTTTGTTCTCTTATAGAATTTTAAAAATTAATGACAAAAATTATTTCAGGTTTTTCGAAGTTTACCAAGGATGAAAAAATTGATTGGTTAACGAATAATTTCTTTCAAAACCCTTCTGAATCTGTTCAAATTATCAAACAATATTGGAATGATAATGAAGCACTTCAACATTTACACGACGATTTTATAGAAAATACCATTACCAATTTTTATTTGCCTTTTGGAATTGCGCCTAATTTTATCATCAATGGCAAAGAATATGTCATTCCAATGGTTATTGAAGAAAGTTCTGTTGTGGCTGCTGCATCTTTGGTAGCGAAATTTTGGAGTACAAAAGGCGGATTCAAATCCGAAGTTTTAGGAACTACCAAAATTGGTCAAGTACATTTTTTATTTGCTGGAAAAAAGTCAGATTTACAAAAGTATTTTCAAGAAAATAAAACAGAATTATTTGCTGCAACTGCTTCCATTACCAAAAATATGGAAAAACGTGGAGGTGGAATTTTGGATATTGAATTGATTGATAAAACAAACAAATTAGCCAATTATTATCAGTTGCACATCACTTTTGAAACGAAAGATTCGATGGGAGCAAATTTTATCAATTCTTGTTTGGAGGCAATTGCCAATAAATTTCGAAACGACGAAATTGAAATCATCATGAGCATACTTTCCAATTACGTTCCTCAGTGTTTGGTGCGTGCTGAAGTGAGTTGTAACATTGAAGATTTAGGTGTAGAAAATCCGCAAAAATTTGCTGAAAAATTTTATCAGGCTGTAAAAATTGCTGAAATTGAACCCTATAGAGCTGTGACGCACAACAAAGGAATTATGAACGGAATTGACGCTGTAGTTTTGGCAACTGGGAACGATTTTAGAGCTGTTGAAGCTGGCGTTCATGCTTTTGCTTCACGCTCAGGAAAATATACGAGTTTGTCTCATTGTTCCATTGATCATGGAATTTTTAAATTTTGGATTGAAATTCCACTAGCTCTTGGAACTGTTGGTGGCTTAACGGCTTTGCATCCCATGTCAAAAATTTCGTTGGAAATGTTGCAAAATCCGTCAGCAAAAGAGTTGATGCAAATTATGGCTGCTGCTGGTTTGGCACAAAATTTTGCAGCTCTACGCGCTTTGACAACCAAAGGAATTCAACATGGGCACATGAAAATGCACTTACAAAACATTCTAAATCAGTTAGGTGCAACCAAAACTGAAAAAAATATTTTGATTGAATTTTTCAAAAACCAAACAGTTTCGCATGCGGCAGTAGTTTCTAAGTTCAATGAATTAAGAACTCCAAAAGTTGTTTGGGTTGATTTTTTGGATGAAACATTTATAAGAAAAAAATTACAGAAGTTGTCTAAAAATGCTAAACCGATTTTTGGAATCATGAATGCGCAACAAATGATTGAACATTTAAGTGCAATTACACAAATTGCGAACGGAAATTGGCAAGTGAACGCTTTTGTTTCGGATGAAAAATCAGCCAGAAGAAAACCTTTTTTAGATACAGAAAATGAATTGGAAATCGGTTTTAAACCCAATTTATTAGCTGAAGAACCAGCTCTTGAAAAGTTTGAGACAATTGAAGAAGCCATTGAAGATTTGATTACACAAATCAAGTTTTTTGTAAGTCTTTTTGAAAAAAATCCCTCTAAATTAGTGGTTCATCCATTTTTTGGAGAATTGGATTTTGAGTATTGGAAAAAGTTTCAAACCAAACATTTTACCCATCATTTTAAACAATTTGAATTGATTTAATGCATTTTTATTCGAACGGAAAATTATTATTAACAGGAGAATACCTCGTTTTGGAAGGCGCAAAAGCGTTAGCAATTCCGACGAAATTTGGGCAAGATTTAGAAGTGATTTCTATCAAAGAACCACAATTGATTTGGGGAAGTTTTGATCTGAATGGAAACTGTTGGTTTGAAGCCATTTTTGAGTTGCCAAAATTGCGTTTGATTTCTGCAACATTTGATTCAGATGTTGATGGAAATTCAGACAAAATTGCAGAAACCTTATTAGAAATTTTATCAGAAGCCAAAAAATTGAATCCTGATTTTTTAAATTCAAATGCAGGATTTTTAGTAAAAACTACCTTAACATTTCCAAGAAATTGGGGTTTAGGAAGTTCATCAACTTTGATTAATTCCATCGCTTCGTGGGCAAAAGTAGACGCATTTCAATTGTTATGGAATTCGTTTAAAGGAAGTGGTTATGACATTGCTTGCGCTCAAAATAATTCGCCTATTTTTTATCAATTATCATACAAAAAACCATTGGTTGAAAGAGTGGATTTTAATCCAAATTTCAAAGAAAATTTATTTTTTGTCCATTTGAATCAAAAACAAGATTCAAAAAAAGGAATCGCGAAATTTCGAGAAAAAAAAGAAAATATTTCACAACAAATCCATGATATTTCTATGATTTCTGATGGATTTTTACAGGCCAAATCACTCTTAGATTTTGAAAAATTAATGATTGAACATGAAAAAATAATCAGTGCTATTATTCAACAAAAACCGGTAAAATCGGAACTTTTTCCTGATTATTTTGGAGAAATTAAAAGCTTAGGAGCTTGGGGTGGAGATTTTGTGTTGGCAACAGGAAATGAAAAATCGATCAGCTATTTTAAAAATAAAGGATTTGAAACGATTCTTGGCTTTGAAAAAATGATTTTATGAGTAAAATAATTATCATTGGTGGTGGAGCTGCAGGATATTTTACGGCAATCAATGCAAAAGAAATGAATCCTGATTTGGAAATCATCATTCTTGAAAAAAGCAACGATGTTTTGCAAAAAGTAAAAATTTCTGGAGGAGGAAGATGCAATGTCACACACGCTTGTTTTGAGCCCAAAGAATTGGTGAAATTTTATCCAAGAGGCAACAAAGAATTGTTAGGTCCTTTTCATCAGTTTATGACAGGTGACACCTTTGAATGGTTTGAAAATAGGGGAGTTCCTTTGAAAATTGAAGACGATAATCGTGTTTTTCCTGAAGCAAATACAAGTCAGGCAATCATCAATTGTTTTCAAAATTCGGTTGATGACTTAGGAATAAAAGTGTTGACAAGTTGTGGCGTAAATTCCATTTATCAAGAAGAAAATCAATGGGTTATCAACACAAAAAATCAAGATTTTATAGCAGATAAAGTAGTGATTGCTGCAGGAAGTTCTCATAAAATATGGGAATTATGTAAAACGTTAAATCACACAATTATTGAACCTGTTCCATCATTATTTACGTTTAATATCAAAGACAAAAGATTGACAGATTTACTAGGGATTTCTGTGCCAAATGCAACTGTAAAAATTGTCAATTCAACTTTTGAAGCTTCAGGTCCTTTGTTAATTACACATTGGGGAATGAGTGGTCCTGCAGTCTTGAAATTATCTGCTTTTGGTGCCCGATTTTTAGCAGCAAAAAACTATCAATACAATGTAGAAGTAAATTGGATTTCCAAACCTACATCAGAAATTGTTGCTTTTTTATCCAATTTAAAACAACGTGAAGCACGAAAAACAGTTTTGTTAAAATCCCCATTTCCAGAAATTTCAAAACGTTTGTGGGAGCGATTTGTGATTTTTTCGGATATAAAAGTGACTGATAATTGGGCTGATATCACTAATATTCAACTTGAAAAATTAGCAAACGAATTGACAAAAGCAATCTATAATGCCAATGGCAGAACTACTTTTAAAGACGAATTTGTCACTGCAGGAGGCGTTGATTTGAAAGAAATAAATTTTAAACGTTTTGAAAGTAAACTTCATAAAAACGTATTTTTTGTTGGTGAAGTGTTGGATATTGACGCAGTTACAGGTGGTTTTAATTTTCAAAATGCTTGGACAAGTGGTTATATTTGTGCAAAAGCGTTGGCTGAAAATTAAATCCATAAATTTTTATTTGAATGTTACTCAATAATCAAATTTTTATTTTTAGGATATTTTACAGCATATTTCAATTCAAAAGTTTTGGTTTCTTTTGGATTGAGTTTAAAAAGCCATTTAAGTTCGCCAGTTTCTGAATTTTGAATGGCATTTGAAATATTCATCAATTCCACTTTAATTTCTTCATTCGTAGAAACTGGTACTTGATCAAAAACCAACATATTAATAGCTTGGTTTTTATTATTTTTAATGCTTATTTTCCAATTTCTGAGTTCTTCCTTTTTACTTCCGAAGAAATTTTTAGATTTAAAATCAGTTATTTTTTCACGTTCCACTTGAATATTTTTGTCAATTCCCAACGAAATTTGCAAGGTATCTTTTGCAAATCTTACATCCAACAGCGATTTTCCAACAAATGTTTCTTCAAAGAAAATATTGGCTTCACCTTCCAATAAATTGTATTTCTCCCAATCTGAAATATTCGCAATTAAGTACGCACTTTTATTGATTTTTGGAACGCTATAGTATTGATATTCAGCAGGTAATTGATTACTTGAGATATCAACAGCATAACTTTTATTGTCCGATTTTATAGAATATGGCAGCTGAATTTCAAAATCAACAGTAGTTTGTTTTTGAATTTGATCTACAGGAATTTCCAAACTAGCGTCTTCTTTAATTTCAGAAATACTCATTTTTCTTTCCATTTTTTCCATCGATTTTTTTCGAATCGTACTGCCATAACCTATTACCACAACTTCATTTAGCATAGTTTCATCTTCTCTCATCACAACATTGATAATGCTATTGTAAATGGAAACCACTTGAGTTTTCATTCCAATAGATGAAAATTCCAATTCTTTGGCGCCATTAGGAATTGTCAAAGAATATTTTCCGTCAAAATCAGTAGTAGTGCCAACTGTTGTCCCTTTTACATTTACAGAAACTCCTGGCAATGCAGCTTGAGAATCTGAAACAAAACCGCTCACCGAATTTGAAACCGTTGAATAGGTTGGAGGTGCAATATTAAAGTTTAAAAAATAGGGTTTTAGCTCAGGAGCAACTCCGGAAAGAGTTGGATTTCCTGTTGAAAGTTTCAATTTTACATCTTTCCAATCAATTTTTGTATCTTGTTTCACGTTGGCTTTGTAAATCATTTCAATGGGTTCATTTACATTTTTTGCTCTGATGTCATAAGACGGAAACCAACCTGCATTGTCAACCAAATATGAGAATTCAAAACGCACTTTTGTTGCGTTTTTTGCATCAATAGTTACCACAATTTCGCTAAAAGGATATTCTTTTTTTCCCGAAATTGTTTTGATTTGACTGTCAATATCAAATTTTTCTTTGTTCAATGCTGCAATTGTATTGTTTCGTTCGATTTCTTTTAGTTTCAAAGTAGTCAATTTTGCGCCATAAAAAGTGGCGGTTTCTTTTAGATTGGTGACAGTAACAACATCATTTTTTCCTCCAATCATTCTATTTTCTTTCAAGAAAGCGATTTCTTCATTGAGAATATCTAAATAAGTTTGTTCGAGTTCAATTTTTTGGCGTAATGACTCACTTTTTGATTCCAAATCTAAAAGAGTTGTCTCTTTGCTGCGTTTTTCTAAATAATTTTGCTGATGATTCACAGACAACACTGTGATTGCACCACTTGCTTTTACTTGAATACTTTTGGCATCAATAAATGGTGACAAATTCACAAACTTGATGCTATTTTTTCCTGATACAACATCTACCGATTTTTCACGGGTAATTTGTGTGTTTTTTAGAAAAACAGTGACTTCTTTCACCTCAGTTTTCACTTCTTTTTCTGAAATATTTTGAGAATAAATGCTTGTGAAAAGCAAACAAAAAAGTATTGGAAGGTATTTTTTCATGATTGTTTATTTTTTTTGGAAACTAATCTGCCTGAGGCAGGCAGGTTTGTGTCTTATTTTAAATACGTGCAATTAGGTATAATAGTAATAAAATATCTCAACGAAATTAATCTTAATTTGTTGATTTTGCAACTGTAAAAAATGTAACTAATTGGTAAATTTTCTTTTAAATTCTATCAATCACCACTTTATAGCTTGGATCTTCCATAATATTCACATCAATAATAGCCTCTGCATTGTTCAATAAATTGATACAATCCTTGCTCAAATATCGCAAATGTACTTTTTTTCCTTGTTTTGCGTATCTGTGAGTCAAACTATTGACAGCTTCAATAGCACTCATATCTGCAATTCTGCTTTCTTTGAAATCAATGATGATTTCAATTGGATCATTCAAAACATCAAATTTTTCTGCAAAACCGGCGGTCGAACCGAAAAATAAAGGACCGTAAATTTCATAATGTTTCACACCATTTTCATCAAAATGTTTTCTAGCACGAATGCGTTTTGCATTTTCCCAAGAATAAGCAAGTGCGGATAAAATAACTCCAATAATCACTGCAACAGCCAAATTGTGTGTAATAACGGTAATCAAAGTAACCATTACCATCACAATAACATCTACTCGTGGCATTTTTTTAAACGTTTTTAAACTTGCCCACTCAAAGGTGCCAATGGCAACCATAAACATCAATCCAACCAAAGCTGCCATTGGAAGTTTTTCAATCAAACTTGAACCAAACATGATGAAAATCAACAATACGATTGCTGCAACAATTCCTGATAATCGTGCTCTTGCACCTGCAGAAATGTTAATCAAACTTTGTCCTAACATAGCACAACCACCCATTCCTGATAAAAATCCCGAAAAAATATTCCCAATTCCTTGGGCGATACATTCTTTATTACTTCGTCCGCGAGTTTCTGTAATTTCGTCAATTAAATTTAATGATAACAGGCTTTCAATCAATCCGACTCCAGCCATGATAAATGAAAAAGGCAAAATCAATTTGATATTTACCCAAGTAAAATCGACGTTTGGAATTGTAATAGGAGGGAAGCCACCCTTGATAGATTCACCTGCATTCAACGTATCAGCCACAGTTGTGGTATCAATATTAAAAATAATTACAATCGCTGAAACAAACAAAATTGCTACCAAAGAAGAAGGAACAGTTTTGGTAATTTTCGGTAATCCCCAAATAATAAGCATGGTCAAAAGCACAAAACCAAGCATTGTTAAAAATTGGGTGCTTCCTAAAAATTCAGAAGTGCCTTTTTTATAAAAGTTTGGGAATTGTGCCATAAAAATGATGATTGCCAAACCGTTTACAAATCCAAACATCACAGGGTGTGGCACCAATCGTATGAATTTTCCCAATCGTAGAAATCCAACTAAAATCTGAATTATTCCAGCAAAAATTACCATTGCAAAAACATATTGCAAAATAGTTTCTGATGAAATAGTTGGGTTCATAGTTCGCAATTCATGGATTAATCCAACAAAAATAACTGCAACTGCACCTGTTGCACCAGAAATCATACCTGGTCTTCCTCCTAAAATTGAGGTTATCAATCCCATTATGAAAGCTGCATACAATCCAGTTAATGGCGAAAATCCTGCAATCATCGCAAACGCAATCGCCTCTGGAACTAGGGCAATAGCCACAATTAACCCTGATAAAATTTCGGTTTTATAATTTACTTTTTGTTTTAAATCGAATAAATTAAATACTTTTTTCATTTGGTTGATATTTTCTTGAGTTGATAATTTAATATTCAATCACCAATAAATTTAATTTAAATTTTGATAGAAATTCTGGATAATGGGTTGGTATTTGTGGCGAAGTGATTAGAATAAATGAAATTATATTTTTCATATTGATCGCAAAAATAGATTTTTTAAACCCTTATTCAAAACAATTGAGTAATTAAATAAGCATTTTTAAAGGATAATTCTGAGACTTGTATCTTTAAAAAAATGATATTTTTGGAGTTAAGTATTTTCTATATTTATGATTCTGGTGTTGTAATTTAACCATCGTTTTGAAAATTAATTGTTTATTGTGGGGTTTACTTGTTATTAAAACGAATATTTTAAGAATGATATGCGAGTCCATAAAAATAGTTTTAATTTATAAAAAAAAGAATTATACCTGCTCTTAAATAAAAATATTTGGCAGAAACTTTTAGGGTAAATCTATTTTAATAATAACAAAATTAACAGTTTAAGCAATCTCACCTCTTTGAGGTTTTAAAGCGTCTCTAAATGTTCTCATATCAGTTTCATCAACAACTATAAATGCTGAAACCAACATTGGATTTGTTTCTGAAACATCAATTTCATAAAAATGCAATTGTTCTAAAGTTGCAAATTCTTTCAAATGGATGGTGTGATGTTTGGCGGTTTCTGAGGCATCTTCGCCTCTAAAATCCCATAGTAGCTTTATTTTTCTGTTCATTTTGTTTCAAAGATTAACCGCAAAGTTTCTAAAGTCAAATCAGATAGCTTAGCAAAGATTTTTTGACTTTCCGACTTTCGGCTTTTTGACTTTTAAATTCTTTTCAATCATTTACAAATATTACCAATTCTCCTTCTTCAAAAGAAATGGTTACTTCATTTTCAATCGCTTTATTTCTTGTACCAATGCGTTTTCCAAATGTCAAATCTTCTTTATTTAAAGGATATTGCAATCCTGTTGTGTTGATTTTAGTTGCATTTGGCAATGGGAGTAATGAAATTATTTTATGCAAACAGTTTGAAATCTTCGTATTTTTTTTTGCCAAAAAATAAGTTCCATAATTGTCAAAAAATGTAATTTCTAGTTCGTTTTTCCAGCAAATAGCCGTGTGTAAATTTCCCAAAAAATGGTCTTGTTCTTTGCCACTTGCACCATAAACATCAATGTTTTTATAGCTTTTTTCAAACAAAATTTGTAAGATTTTATCAAAATCAGTAAAATTTTGGTCGGGTGTTTGAATTACCTCAATATCATTAGAGATAGAATGAGCATCATCAAAATCACCACTCACAAAATTTGGTGTAATTTGGTTTTCTTGCAGATATTTATAGGCACCATCAGTAGCACAAATCAAGCTATAATCAGAAAAATCAGGCAAATTATTGGGAGATTCTCCGTCTAATAATAAAAAAACCGTATTTTTTTTCATTTGTCAAAAATACGAAAGACTTCATAATTTATTGGGATAAAAATCTACTAGAAATCCTATCTTTGTCAAAATATTTTTACATTGGATATAGATCAATTTTTAGTAAAATCGTCATTGCAGTTTGTTGATAAAGCGAGTTTTACTTGGCAAACACCAAGTAATATTGCCTTGGTAAAATATTGGGGAAAAAGCGAACCTCAAATTCCAAAAAACGCTTCCATTAGTTTTACGTTAAACAATTGCCATACTATTACAACTATTGAATTTGAAAAGATTGAAAAATCGGACGAAGTTCAATTTGAAGTGTTTTTTGAAGGAAGTAAAAAAGAAAAATTCAAGCCAAAAATTGCTAAATTCTTTCAGAGAATTAAAGAATATTGTCCCTATATTTTTGAATATCAAATGATGATTCATTCTCAAAATTCATTTCCACATTCCAGTGGAATTGCTTCATCTGCAAGCGGTTTGAGTGCGATTGCCATGTGTTTGATGAGTTTAGAGCAAAAATTGATTCCTGCATTAAATTCAGATTTTGTGATTAAAAAAGCCTCATTTTTGGCAAGATTAGGTTCAGGAAGTGCTGCAAGAAGTATTGAAGGACCTTTGGTTGTTTGGGGAAATCATCCTGCAATTGAAGGGAGTTCTGATTTGTTTGGGGTGAAATTTCCATTTGCAATTCATCCAATTTTTAGCAATTATCAAGATGTTATTTTATTGGTTGACAAAGGCGAAAAACAAGTGTCAAGCACTGTTGGGCATGAATTGATGTTTGATCATCCTTTTGCAGAAAATCGATTTCAACAAGCGAATGATAATTTGACCAAAATGTCAACAATTCTTCAAAATGGAGATATCAAATCGTTTATCAATTTATTAGAAAGTGAAGCATTAACGTTGCATGCGATGATGCTGACAAGCAATCCCTATTTTATTTTGATGAAACCAAATACCTTGGAAATCATCAATAAAATTTGGAAATATCGTTCAGAAAATAATAGTAATATTTGTTTTACGTTAGATGCAGGTGCCAATGTTCATGTGCTTTTTCCAGAAAATGAAATACATAAAGTGATGCAATTTATTGAAAATAAATTGGCTAGCTTTTGTCATAAAAAAGAGTATATTTGCGATTACGCAGGTTTTGGAGCAAAACAACTATCATAAAATTGTTTATTAATTAACAGATGAAGCATTTTTTAAATTTCTCATTTTTTTTCTTGATTTTTTTGACGAGTTCTTTACAATCTCAAGATATTATTTGGTTGGATGCAAATTTGGAGAAAACCTCACAAGAAAAAGCTGATTTTTACAGAATTGATGAAAAATTAGACGGAGAAATTATCTTATATTACAAAAAAAGAACAAAATTCAGAAAGGTTTTTTATAGTAAAGGAAAGTTAAATGGCATGTTTTATGAATATTATGAAACTGGCGAACTCAAAGAAACAGGCGTTTATGAAAATGGTTTGAGAGAAGGAATTTGGAAAGAATACTATAAAGGAGGAAAAATAAAAAGCAAAGGAAAATACACCAATGGCGAAAAAGTAGGTATTTGGAAAGTGTTTTACAAAAATGATTGATAATTTCAAAATTTAGTCAAAAAAATGTTAATTCGTAATTGTTAATTCGTAATTTTCAATTGAATACAAATAATTCGTAATTTTGTACCTAAAATGAAAAAAAGAAAAATGAAAAGTCCATTGTTTTATGCTAAAATTCTTCTTTTTGGAGAATATGGAATCATCAAAGATTCAAAAGGTTTGGCAATTCCATTCAATGCTTATAGAGGCGCTTTGAAAACTACTGATAATTTTGATGAATTTTCAAAAAAATCAAACGAAAACTTACGAAGATTTTACAATCATATTGCCAGTTTAAATTCGGATTTAGTCGCTTTTGATTTAACGGCTTTTCAGAAAGATTTAGACAACGGAATGTATTTTGATTCCTCTATTCCTCAAGGTTATGGAGTAGGAAGTTCAGGAGCTTTAGTGGCATCTATTTACGATCAATATGCGCAAGATAAAATCACTGTTTTAGAGAATTTGACCAGAGAAAAATTATTGAAATTGAAAGAAATTTTCTCGTTAATGGAATCTTTTTTTCACGGAAAAAGTTCAGGATTAGATCCTTTAAATTCGTATTTGAGTTTACCGATTTTAATCAATTCCAAAGAAAACATTGAACCAGCTGGAATTCCATCTCAAAAAGAAGGAAAAGGAGCGGTTTTTTTATTAGATTCTGAACAAATTGGTGAAACAGAGCCAATGGTAAACATTTTTATGAACAAGATGAAAAACGAAGGTTTCAGAAAAATGTTGAGCGAAGAATTTGCCATTTATACAGACGCTTGTATTGACGATTTCTTAAAAGGAAACGTGACTTCGTTGTTTACAAACGTAAAAAGTTTGTCAAAAATAGTGCTTAAAAATTTCAAACCTATGATTCCTGATGCGTTTCACAAAGTTTGGAAAAAAGGAATTGACACGAATGATTACTACTTAAAACTTTGTGGTTCAGGTGGTGGTGGCTATATTTTAGGGTTTACAGAAGATTATCAAAAAGCACAAAAAAGCCTCAAAGATTATAAATTAGAATTGGTTTACAGGTTCTAAAAACAATTCATGACTTGTTTCAAAGCAAAAAGATTCATCCTAAAAATGCTGAGTTTAGTATCAGTGATTAGAGGATATAATATTCTTGTTCTAATTATTGCCCAATATTTAGCCTCTATTTTTATCTTTTCGCCCGAAAAATCTTTGAAATATGTTCTTTTTGATCTTCACTTACATTTTATAATTCTTGCGACAGTTTGTGTAGTTGCTGCAGGATATATCATCAATAATTTTTACGATGTAAAAGTAGATCGCATCAACAGACCATTAAAAACAGGATTGGATACTTTTGTAAAACAAAGCACGCGTTTGCAATTGTATTTCTTTTTGAATTTTCTTGGGTTTTTATTTGGATTTTTTGTTTCGTGGAGAGCAGGTTTATTTTTTGCAATTTACATTTTTGGAATTTGGTTTTATTCGCATAAATTAAAAAAATATCCATTAATGGGATTGATTTCAGCAACTATGCTTACCATTTTACCTTTTTTTGTGATTTTTGTGTATTATAAGAATTTTTCAAACATCATATTTGTACATGCTATTTTCTTGTTTTTAGTGATTATGGTGCGTGAATTAATCAAAGATTTGGAAAATATAAAAGGTGCAATTGCGAACAATTACCGAACTTTTTCAGTAGTTCATGGAGAGCAAAAAACCAAGAAATTATCCATATCATTATTGCTTTTTAGTTTTTTCCCCATCGCAATTTTATTCAGACTTCCTGAGTTGGGTTTTATGTGCTATTATTTTTATGGAGCGCTTATTACACTTTTATTTGTTGCCATATATCTTTGGAAATCTAAAACAAAGAAGCAATACCAATTTTTACATAACATTTTAAAATTGTTATTGTTGATTGGTGTTTTAAGTTTGGTTTTTATTGATACCTCTCTATTATTAGAAAAAGTGATTGATAGATTGAATTAGAAGGGTTTAATTGCCTATTTTTGGAAAAATTTTTAAAAATGGAATCAAATAAAAACTCGTCGCGAAGACGACAAGAGCCAAAAAAAAGTACGCCATTGAACAGAAAACCTGTAAAAAAAGAGTTCAGAAAAATAAAACCAACTGTTGTTGCAGATGAATCTTTAGGGATTCGTTTAAACAAATACATTGCCAATTCAGGCGTTTGTTCACGAAGAGAAGCAGATACTTTTATACAACAAGGGAGTGTTCAAGTAAATGGCAAATTAGTCACAGAAATGGGCTATAAAGTATTGCCAACAGATGTTGTTCAGTTTGATGGAACAGGAATTACTCCAGAGCAAAAAAAATATATTTTGCTCAACAAACCTAAAAATTACATCACAACTATGGAAGATGATCGAAGTAGAAAAACAGTGATGGAATTGGTTGCAAATGCGACAAAAGAAAGAATTTATCCTGTTGGAAGGTTGGACAGAAACACTACAGGTTTATTATTGTTTACCAATGATGGAGATTTAGCCAAAAAATTAACGCATCCAAAACACAATGTGCGTAAATTATATCATGCTTCTTTAGATAGAAAATTGGATGCAAAAGATTTAGAAAAATTAAAAGGAGAAGTGATTATTGAAGGAAAAAAAGTGTTTATTGATGCTGTTTCTTATGTAGAAGGTGAATCAAAAACGGAAGTTGGCATTGAAATTCACTCAGGAAGAAATAGAATTGTTCGAAAAATATTTGAACATATTGGCTATAAAGTAACCAAATTGGATAGAGTCGTGTTTGCACAATTGACCAAGAAAAATTTACCAAGAGGAAGATGGAGAGAACTCACTCAATTGGAAATCAGCAATTTGCAAATGATGAAATAATGAATTGAAAACCAAGCAAAATGCTTGTTTTTTTTATTTGTAATTTATTTTTCTAAAAACATAAAACCCAAAAACAATGATGTTTTTGGGTTTTATTGTGGTATCTCCAGGAATCGAACCAGGGACACAAGGATTTTCAGTCCTTTGCTCTACCAACTGAGCTAAGATACCGTTCTTAAGCGGATGCAAATATAAAATGTTTTTTTATATCTACTAACTAAAATTTAAAAAAATCTGTTGTATTTTTGAACTTCATTTAAAATTAGGAATGAATTTAGCAATTGATGTTGGAAATACAAGGGTGAAAACAGCTGTTTTTCATGGAGATAACTTAATTGAAGTCACTATTTTTCCTGTTGAAAAAATCATTTCTGAAATTAAATTTATAACGAAAAAATACACCTTAAATGATGCAATCATATCTAGTGTTGCTTTTATTTCAGAAAAAAAATTAGAAAAATTAAGAAAAATCCTTGTGCTTTTAGAGGTTTCATCAGCGATGAAACTCCCTTTTCATAATCTTTACAAAACTCCTAAAACTCTTGGCGCTGATAGAATAGCACTTATTGCGGCTGCAACAAAATCATTTCCAAATAAAAATGTATTAGTTATTGATGCTGGAACTTGCATAACTTTTGATTTTTTAGATAAAAACAACAATTATTTTGGGGGGGCAATTTCTTTAGGAATTGAAATGAGGTTCAAAGCACTTCATAAATTCACTAAAAAATTACCACTTTTAGAGAAAAAGCTACTCGATAATTTCATTGGTCAAAATACGCAAGAATCCATAAATTCTGGTGTTGTAAACGGTGTAATTCAAGAAATTGAAGGTGTAATTGGTCAGCATAAAAAAAAATATCTTGATTTAACAATTGTTTTAACAGGAGGAGATACAAATTTCTTGTCAAAACAATTAAAAAGTAGCATATTTGCCAATCAAAATTTCCTTTTAGAAGGATTGAACGGACTATTTATTTTTAATAAAAACAAATGATTAGAAATATTCTAATAACTTTTTTCTTTTTTATTTCTGCTATTTCACTTTTAGCTCAAAGAACCAATTCATCACCCTATTCTTATTTTGGAATCGGCGAAGAATTTAAAGCAACAACTGTTGAGCAAAGTGCCATGGGAGGTATTGGAGTTGCATTTAGCAATTATAAATTTTTAAATTTTACAAATCCAGCTGCTTACGCGGATTTAAGATACACAACCTATTCAGTTGGAATGTTAAATAATGATCTCACTATCAAAAGTGCAACTACGAAGCAAAGTAGTATTTCAACAAGTTTGTCATACATTGCATTGGCTTTCCCAATAGGTTCAAAAGCAGGTTTTTCTTTTGGAATGCAACCTATTTCTTCCATAGGATATTCGTTAACAACTTCGGTTTTAGATGTTAATGGCGATTTAACTCAAATAACCCTTTTTGAAGGAAATGGGGGCGTTAATCGCATTTATAGTAGTTTGGGTATGAAAATCACAAAAAATTTCTCACTTGGAGCCGAAGGAGATTTTAATTTTGGAAATATTGAAAACAGCATCAGTGTTTTAAGATCAAATGTTGCGCTTTCAACCAAATACAATGAGGTTTCTACTGTTAGAGGTAAATCAATAAAAGTTGGTGCCCAATACCAAAAAGAGTTAAAAAATAAATTAATAATAAGCACTGGTGCCACTGTAAAACTTTCAAATAAAATGAATGTTGAAGGTAATGATTATCTTTATTCATTAACTTTTTCTGCAACTGGCTCCGAATTTCCGAGGGACACTATCTCATCAACAATCGTCTCAGGAAGCTTTAACATGCCTTTAACCACAAATTTTGGTGTTGGTGTCGGTAAATTTGATAATTGGTATGCAGGAATTGAATATGAATCTCAAGATGCTTTATCAACTACTGGATTGTTATCTGGTGGAGTTGATAGTGCTTATAAATATAGAAAATCGAGCCGTTTGTCATTTGGAGGTTTTTATCTTCCAAAAGTAAATTCTATCTCAAGTTACTGGGAAAGAGTAACTTATAGAGCAGGAATACGTTTTGAGAATACGGGTCTTTTGGTTGACGGCTCTGGAAGTAATACAAGTTTTTCACAAATTGACGATTTTGGCATATCTTTTGGATTAGGATTACCATTACAAAGATTATCAACTATAAACATGGGCTTTGAGTTTGGAAAAAGAGGTACTTTGCAAAATAATTTGATTCAAGAAAATTATTTCAACTTAAGAGTAAGTTTATCTTTAACAGACGTAAATTGGTTCGTACAGAGAAAAATTGATTAATAAATACCTACTAAAATGAAAAAAATTACATTATTACTAACAGTTATTGCATTATTTGCAATCGGAAAAACAAATGCCCAAGACGATTTAACACAAGAATGTACCATAAAATACAATCTATTTAAAGGAGATTTTCAATCAAAAAAATATGTTGATGCTTTTGAAAATTGGACTTTTTTAATGGATAAATGTCCTGATTTATCGGTAAATATCTACAAATATGGTTCAACATTGGCTCAAGATGTAAAAAAAGATCCTATCCTTTCAAAAAAAGTATATGAGCAAAGACTCAAGTATTTTTCGACTGATAACCCAGCAAAAGTTCACAGTGATTATGCTGATTATTTAGCGGACAATAAACTAGCAACCGATGAAGAGATTTTTGAAATTCTTCAAAAAGCCTATAAAATATCTCCGAGAGATATGAGTGTGAAAAATATCTATAAATATTTTCAGGGAGTAACTGATAAATTTAAAGACACAGATCCTCAAAGAGTTTTTGATACTTATGATGATGTTTTAGAATCTATTGGAGAAAAACTAGATGACTACACCACAAAAATCAATGAAATTACTAAAGACTCAACAAAAGTTTTAGATAACAAAGAAAAAAGATTATTAAATATATATCAAACAAATTCTGCTGCTTTAGGACAAATTGAAGGCGGTTTAGATAATATTATTTCTGATATAGCTACTTGTGACAGATTGATACCATTGTACAAAAGAGAGTTTGAAACCTTTAAAAAAGACCCAATTTGGTTAAGAAGAGCAGTTTCAAGATTATTTAACAAAGGTTGTCAAGAAGATCCAATGTTTGAAACACTTGCAAAAGCATATGCAGAATCAACGCCTTCTTCTGATTCCTATTCCTTTTATGCAGGGATTTTAGAGAAAAATGGAGATAATTCGGGTGCTGCAGCAATGAGAAAAAAAGCTTTTGATTTGGAAACTGACCCATTAAAAAAAGCGAGGTATAAATTAAATTTTGCTGAACAAGCAAAACAAAGAGGGCAATTAGCAAATGCAAGAGTCCTAGCCAGAGAAGCTTTGAGTTACAATCCTAATTATGGTAAAGCGTATTTGTTAATTGGAAGATTATATCAAGCAAGCGTAAATGACTGTGGGAAAAACGAATTTGAAAAAAGAATGGTTTATGCGGCGGCTCTCAGACAAGCTCAAAAAGCAGCAAGTATTGATCAAAGTATTTCATCAGTTGCCGCAAAATATATTGCAAGTTACAGAGGAAATTTACCAGACAAGAAAACAATCTTTACTTATGGCGCAAATGAAGGAACCCCTTATACAATAAAATGTTGGATAAACGAAACCGTAACCATTGAGTCTAGCGGAAAATAATGAAACTATTTTCACAATTTTTTTCGAAAAGCATTGTTGTATTTTTTTTTACAACAATGCTTTTTTCATGCACAAGCGATACCCAAAAAGTACGTGATTTTTTGGTAGATAAAAATTTACCAGTTGGAATCGCAAGAGATGCAAACCATGTTTATAAAGATTCTGGAAAAATCACTTCAAGATTGATTACTCCTTTAATGCTCGATTTTAGCAATCGAAGTGAGCATCCTTATAGTGAGTTTCCCAATGGCATAAAAATTGTAAATTTTAGAAAAAGTGACATTGATTCCGTAACAATAACCGGTCAATATGCGATAAGCTATTCAAAAACTTCCATTTCTGAAATCAAAGGACATGTGATTGTAATTAATCATACAGATAAATCACGATTGGAAACTGAGCAACTTTTTTGGGATGAAAAAACAAAGTATTTTATTTCGGAAAAAGCATTCACTTTGATGAAAGAAAAAGACACTATTTTTGGAATAGGTTTTGAATCAAAAGATGATTTAACCCAGCATCTGTCAAAAAAAACAACAGGAAAATTAGAAACAATAGAAAACTAAATTATGAATACACTTTGGAAATTTTTTCAATACGGATATTTAATGATTGCATTTATTTGCACAGTAGAAGCCATTGTTCGTTGGAATTCTGACAGGTCAAGGTCTTATTTATTTCTTGGTTTCGCTATTTTGATTACCTTAGTGTTTTTCTTTAAAAGACATTTTAGAAAAAAAATAGAAACAAGAAATCGTCAAAATAAATAGTCTATCAGATTTTCATGGAAATCGAACTTATTATCATTATTATTTCTATTCTATTATCTGCCTTTTTCTCTGGAATGGAAATCGCATTCGTTTCTGCAAATAAATTACATATTGAATTAGAGAAAAAAAGAGAGGGATTGATTGCGAAAATCCTAAAGAAAATTACCCATAAATCATCAAAATTTATTACTACAATGTTGGTAGGAAATAATATTGCTTTGGTGATTTACAGTTATTATATGGGAAGATTTTTAGTGAGGCTTTTGCCACTAGAAAACTTTAATGAATTTTATAACTTATTGATTCAGACAATTATATCTACAATAGTTATCTTGATTACAGCCGAGTTTTTACCCAAAGCCATTTTTAGAATTTATGCCAATGATGTTTTGAGAATCTTTGCGGTTCCTGCTTATTTCTTTTACTATTTGTTCCATTTTTTCTCTGCATTTATTACGTCAATTTCAGATTTTTTTTTAAAAGTAATCTTTAAAGTGAGTCCTGATGAACAACAAACTGAATTTAGTAAAGAAGAATTAGAAAACTACATTAACGAACAATTAGAAACAGGGAACGATGACGATAAAATGGATTCTGAAATTCAAATTTTTCAAAATGCTTTGATTTTTCAAAATGTAAAAGCACGAGAAGTAATGGTTCCAAGAACAGAGATTATAGCACTTGAAATTCATGATTCAGTTCTAAAACTAAAAAATTTATTTATTGAAACTGGATTGTCAAAAATATTAATTTTTCAAACCTCTTTGGATGATGTTGTTGGATATGTAAATGCTTTTGAATTATTTAAAAAACCAAAAACTATCAAGTCTATTTTAATTCCTTTAGAAATTGTTCCTGAATCAATGATGATAAATGACATTTTAAATACACTCATCAAAAAGCGAAAAAGCGTTGCGGTTGTTGTAGATGAATATGGAGGAACTTCAGGAATGATTACTGTTGAAGATATTGTTGAAGAGCTTTTTGGTGAAATTGAAGACGAACATGATGTTCAAGAATTTATTGAAGAAAAAATAAGTGACAATGAGTTTGTTTTTTCTGCAAGGCTAGAAATCGATTATTTAAATGAAGAATATGATTTAGAGATTCCAAAATCTGAGGCCTATGAGACATTAGGAGGTTTTATTATTAACCACACTGAAAATATTCCCGAAGAAAAAGAAAAAATTATTATTGATGATTTTGAAATGACAATTTTAAAAATGAGTGGTGCAAAAATTGAAAAAGTAAAATTAAAAATAATAGAAGCTAATTAGAAAAAGTATTAATAAATACTACTCAAAAACAAGTACTTAACCCAACAAGATTATCTGTAAAATCGGTTGTAATATTCAAGTCAAAAATCGTATATTCGCCAACTGAAATTAAATCAATGACGCATGGCAGTTTTATCAAAAATTAGAGAACGTTCAATGTTCTTAATCATTATTATTGGATTGGCACTTTTTGCTTTCGTATTGGATCCTTCTACTTTAAAAGATTTTTTTAGCTCTAACAAAATCAATGAAGTAGGAGAAATTAATGGAGAAGCTATTACTCGACAAGAATTTATCCAAGAATTAGAAAGTTACAAACAACAAGTTGGGAGCAATGTCTCTGAAATGCAGGCTGTAAACGCAGTTTGGGAAAATATTTTAAGAAAAAAAATCTACCAGAATCAATTGTCTGAGGCTGGTATTACCATCGGTGAAGCCGATGTTTGGAATGAATTAATTTCGATTCCATTTGTTCAAAACAGTCCTGAATATCAAAATGAAGCAGGATTATTTGATGAACAAAAATTCAAACAATTCTTGGCAGATACCAAAGAAAACAACAAAGAACTTTGGGCTCAATGGGCTGCTTATATGGGGCAATTAAAAGATAATTTGTCAACAACTACTTATAATAATTTGATAACTGCTGGTTTGGGTGCGTCTTTAAAAGAGGGAGAATTTGAATACTTGTATGAAAATACCAAGCTAAATGCAGATTTTGTATATATTCCATACACAACAATTCAAGATAGTTTAGTAAAAATAAAAAAATCGGAAGTTGAATCATATATTAAAAACCATAAAGCTGATTATGAAGTGGAAGCTTCAAGAGACATTGATTATGTAACTTTTGAAATCGTTCCAACATCTGATGACGAAAATGCTTTAAAAACTGAAGTTTCATCATTAATTGAAGATTTTAAATTGGCAACCAATGACAATTTATTTTTGTCAGAAAATCAATCTGATACTTACATTGAAGATAATTTTTTATACAAGTCCCAAGTAAATAAACAAGTTTCTGATTCTATTTTTTCAAGTGCCAAAGGAAAAGTTGTAGGCCCATATAAAGACAATGGTTTCCTGAAAATTTCTAAAATTACTGAAATTTCAAGAATGCCAGATTCAGTTAAAGCAAGCCATATTTTAATTCCTTTTGTTGGCGCTCAAAGAGTTGCCCCCGAAGTAATAAGAACTGAAGAAAGTGCTAAAAAATTAGCAGACAGTATTCTTGCTATCGTAAAAAGTAAAGTTGATAAATTTGAAAGTTTAGCGAAAGAATTTTCTTCAGACAAATCAAATTCAGAAAAAGGAGGAAACTTAGATTGGTTTACGTACACAAGAATGACACCTGAATTTAGAGATTATACTTTCAAAGGGAAAAAAGGAGATTTAGGGGTTGTGAAAACACCATTTGGTTTTCACGTCATCAAAATTGATAATCAAAGAAATATTCAAAACGTTGTGAAATTAGCTACGTTTAGCAGAAAAATTGTAGCCTCTGAAGCAACAGAAAATGCTATTTTTAGAAATGCTGAGCAGTTTTCACTGGCTGTAACAAAAGACAATAATTTTTTGGATGTTGCCAATAAAATGACATATACAATCAAACCAGCAATTGGCATTAAAGCTTTGGATGAAAATGTTCCAGGTTTAGGAAACCAAAGACAAATAGTTACTTGGGCTTTCAATAAAGATACAAAACCAGGCGATTTTAAACGTTTTGATTTAGAAGGTTTTCATGTGGTTGTTTCATTAACTTCGTCTCAAGAAAAAGGCTTAATGTCTGCTGATAAAGCGATAAATACGGTGAGACCTATTTTGATTAACGAGAAAAAAGCGGAAACTTTAACTAAAAAATTAGAAGGTTCAAATTTGCAAGATATAGCAAAGTTAAATAATACAAATGTAATGACTGCAGTTGGCGTTTCATTAAAAAGTCCTACTCTATCAGGTGTTGGTGTTGAACCAAAAATTGTTGGAGCCATGTATTTTGCACAACCAAACAAAATTTATAATTCAGTTGTTGGTGATAGAGGTGTTTATACTTTTAAAATGACTAAAAAAGAGCTGCCTGTTCTATTACCTAATTATGAAATCAACAGAAAAAGAATTGCTGATAGCAGAAAAAATGCAACTTATAAAATATATGAAGCCATCAAAAAAGCTTCAGAAATTGAAGATAATAGAGCGAATGTTTATTCTGTAAACTAATTCAAAATGCTCAAAAAAAATCCGTTCAAATTTCTTTGAACGGATTTTTTTTGTTTTATAATTTTTTCATCAATTAATTTCCTCTTTTTGCTCTTTCCCAATTCACAGATTGTGATTTTTTCATGTATCTAAAAAATCCTAAAACAACAGATAAATTCATGATAAAAAAGTAATAAGGAATAAATAATATTTTAATTCTTGTAGATCTATTTTCCAAAAACCAACCTGTCAAAGCGGCTATATAGAAAATTAAATGCAACCAAAAAAATGTTGCATAGAATCTAAAAGAAAAAATTCCTTCGTTAAAAGCTACTAAAAATGATACTGGAATTAGAATTATCAAACAAAGAGGTGTCAGTGTCCAACGTAAAACGCGATGAGAAATATATTGAAAAGAAAGAGTCCCATATTTAAAAATATTCAACAAAGAACGCAATCTAACAATTGCTTGAATGCCGCCAGCTGAAATTCGTATTTTACGTTTTAATTCCTCTTTTACATTGGCTGAAGCTGTTTCAATGGCATACGCATCTGGGTCATATTGAATGGTATATCCATCTTGTGCCACTCTCAAAGAGATTACAAAATCATCCAAAAGTGTGTCTTGTTCCATGTGTTTATACAATTCTGTTCTAATTGCAAATAGTTCACCTGCAGCACCAACTACAGAATAAAGCTCTGCATCCCATTTTTTTAAAGCGGATTCATATTTCCAATACAAACCTTCACCAGCTCCAGATGCAGCATCACTTTCTTTGCTCATAATTCTTTTTTCTCCTGAAACACAGCCTACTTTTGGGTTTCCAAAAAGACTCACAATTTTTCTGATAGATTCTTTTCCAAGCATCGTATTCGCATCACTAAAGATCACAATAGGTGTTTTTACGAATTTCATTCCACGATTCATTGCGCCAATTTTTCCATTTCTTTCTGGCAAATGATGCACTTGAGTATTGGAATATTTTTTCAACAAATCTGGAGTTCCATCATCAGAACCATCTGTTACCCAAACAATATTCAATTTTTCTTTCGGATATTCAAGTTCTAAAGTATTTTTCATCTTTGCATCTACAAAATCTTTTTCATTGTATGCAGCAATAAACAAGGTAACTTCAGGTTCAAAATTTGGAAAATATTTTTCTTTTTGACCAATTTTAAATACTCTTCTGATTTTTATAATGGCAAATAATAAAATTCCATAACCAACATACGTGTAAACGATGATAAAAAGTAATATCCAGAATAAAATTTTAAGTGTGAACATGGCTTTATTTTTAAGCTTTTTTATTTTTTTGTTTGATGAAATACTCTAAAATATTTTCAAATTCTACTGCTCTTCCTTCCCAAGAGTTTTGTTTTGCAAATGAAATTCGTTTTTCGATTTGAGAAAGAGAATCATTAGTTAGCTCATTTTCAATGCATTCTTTGAAAATTTCTTTGGTTTTTGCAGAAGAAACCATGTTTTCAAAATCGGTTAAATTTGCAAAAGCTGTCATAATTACAGGAACTCCCACTGCTAAATATTCATTAATTTTCAATGGATAAATATTTTTATTGACTTCATCCATCTTGTATGGAATAATTCCTGCATCGTATTTTGCCAACAATTTTGGAACTTCTTCTGCTTTTACAGAGCCGAAAAATGACACATTTTTATAAGTTGATAAACGTTCAACAATTTGATGATTCAATAAATAACCAGTAAATTCGAATGTGACTTGTGGTAAATTTTTAATTGCAAATTCCATTATGTCAATATCAAATCGAAAATCCAAGGTTCCAATATAACCCACTTTTTTTTCAAGAGTATTTTCAGAAACCGATTTTTTTGCATGAGGAACAAATAAATTAAAATCAACACCATTTTTTACTACAAAACTTTCTTTATTTAATTTCAATTTTTCTGAATTCAAATAATCTGAAGTAGTGATAATTCCGTCAACTTTTTTGCAAAATTCCGTCTCAATATCATAAATTCTTGATTTGTGTCTTTGGGTATCCATTCCATCATAACAATAATAAATATTCAAAAATTCCTTCAATTTTCCAACCATTGCCAAGCCATACATTGGATTGTAAGCGGTAATAATTATGGGATTATTAAGTTGGTATTTTTTGATAATTTTTTTTAATTGATATTTATAGATAAAGGCATTAATTCCGAAGAAAAAGTTGAAAATAGTTTCGTTTTTTATAAAATCGACAGGTAAAACTGGAGGCATCACAAGGTGATTTATGGTTGTTTCAAAAGGTGTTTTTATTGTTTGAATTCGCTTTTTAAAACCAAACATTCTAGCAACTTGTGCTCGCTGTTTTCCTAGAATTGACATGATTACATCTTTGACCGTGAATGGATACTCAACAAAAAAAATGTTGTTTTTAGCGGCTAACAATGATAATAATTGAACAGTTGATTTGGTAAATTCTCCATACCAAGTTGTTTGAGAAATGCAAATAATATTTTTACCTTCTGTCATGATTGCCTATTTTTTTGAATGTTTTGTGTAAATAATTTCATAAAGTTTCAAATATTCTTTTGCCATGTTTCTCCATGAAAAAAGTTGGTTTCTTTCCAGTCCTTTTTCGCTAAGAGTTTGATAATAGGTTTTATCAGAAATAATTTTATGCAATCCTTGTGTGATTTCTTGTGGGTGAAAAGGATTGACAATGTGTGCGGCATCACCTGCAACTTCTGGCATTGATGAAGTATTAGAGGTGATTACTGGAACGCCACAACCCATAGCTTCAAGCATTGGAATTCCAAAACTTTCGCGCAAAGATGGATATAAGAAAATGGTGCATAATGAATATATTGCTGGCAAATCAGTATTGATAACGTAGCCTGTTAATACAATTTGATTGATGAGTTGTGTGTCTCCAATTTCAATTAATATTTTTTGAAGTTCAGTTGCGTCATAATCAAGCATCACCAATTTATAATCGGAGTTACTCTCTTTTAAAAAATCAGAAAATGCTTTTAATGTTCCTAAGGTGTTTTTTTTTGGATCAGTATTTCCTAAAAAGAAGAAAAAATGATCTGGCAAATGATATTTTTCTCGCACTCTTTTCAATTCATTTTCGTCGGAAATTCGCTTAAAATGTTCACTTACTCCATTATAAATTGCATCGAGTTTGCCTTCATTTTTCATTCCAAAAAATTCTGCAATTCGTTTTTTTTCAAAATGAGATACTGTGATAATTTTATCACTTTTTTTGACAACCCAAGGCACAATAATTTTTCGGTAAACGTTTCCAAACTTTTGATATGGAGATGCACTTCCTGTGAGAATTTTGTAATAACTACTCTCCATGTAAATAATATCATGTAAAATAGTTATCAATGGAATATCAGTAAAAATTGGGGCAGTATTACTGGTACAATGCAATATATTACATCCCATTTTTTTTGCTGCTTTTGGCAACGCAAATTGTTCCCAAATTGGATAAGGACCTCCTTTTAATTGAATAATTTTGAAATTGGATGTTTCTTTAAGTGCTGTGTAATCTTCATCAGGTTTTACAAAAATGAAATATTCATTCTCTTTATCAATGATTTGGAGATTTTTTATCAACTCTAAAGCAACCATATCCATGCCATGCTTTTTTTTACGAAAAAGTCGTTGACCTTCTATTCCTATTTTCATTTTTGACCTCTTTTGTTATTTTTAATGTATTATTTTTCTTTTAATTCTTTCATAAATTACAACTTCCAAAACGTAAGAAAATAGCAACATTACTAGAATATAAAGACTGTATTTTAGGACTTTATTTTCAATAAAATCCAAATAGGTAGCTTCCACAACCAAATCATGATGTGAAATATAAATCACGTAAGAAAATGGCGCTAAATATTTGAATATTCTAAAGATTTTGTCAAAACCAATCCATTGGATTTGATGCCAAATGATACCCGCAAACATCAATAAAAACGCGGCTGTTAGATGTCTTAACTCAATAATTGGATAGGCAACCAAAGGATAATCATAGACTTTTGTGTAAGAAAAATTCAAATAAAGATTTAAACTTAAAATCAATAGAATTCCAACAAAAATATAGATAAATGGTAGGATTGCTTTGAAGGTAATTTCTTTGTTTTTGAGGTATAAATCAGCAAGTGAAACACCAATCCAAAAAGTGGCAAAATACATCAACACTCTATTGATGATAAATGGAAAAAAAAGATAGGATAATGCGCTAATTATCAATAATATATATACCCATTTATTTCGAGTTTTATCAGGAAAAAATTTGATAATTAAAAAGAAAAGCATGTAAAACCACCATTCATAAGACAAAGACCAAAGCACACCATTTCCTAAATAAGTGGCAGAAATTACGTTTGGTTTTAAAGAAATGACATCTTGTAACATCAATAAATTGCCAAATAATGATTGCCATTCTGGATTTGCAAGCATTCCTTCTTGAACCGATTTTAGAATATAACCCAGTAAAAAAATAAAAATTAAAGGGACATACAATCTTATAAATCGCCTTATAAAATAATATTTAAATGATTTATCTGGATATCTATCAAATGAATATCGAATTACAAAACCACTCAAAATAAAAAACACAATCACAGCTTCTGATCCAAACCTAAAAAGGATTCCTATATTGATGCCAAAAAGGAAAATCTTTTGAGGCAAAACATGGAAAAGTACCACATAAATGGCTGCAAATCCTCTAATTGCCTCTAATTTTTCAAATCTTTTTGAACTCATTGTATTGAATTATTTCTGTATTTTAAGTTTTTGATTTTTCGTTTGTTGAAGTATGTTCTGTGTGAATAAATGTTTTATTTGCGCCTTTTAATTTAAATAAAGACAGCAACATCACCAACATTCCTTTTGGCAAACTTGCCAAAGCATTAAGTGTTTTCCGATTATAAAATGATCTTGGAATTGCAAAAGCGAATGATAAAACACAGAGAATACAAATTAAAATCCAAATTTTTGAGTAAGGAATTGAATTTTCAAAAAAATAATTTACAATAATAAAAAGTAAACTAAATACTAGAACAGCTCCTAATAATAAGATTCTTGGTGGTTGAATAAATTGTATTGCTTTATCAAAATAATCAACATTTCCTTTCAAAATCAAATCTTTCAAAGCATTCAAAAAATCTTTTTTGAAGTAATGAAATTGTGCAGAAAGCCATCTTCGGCGTTGATTTTCGAATACTTCTGATTTCTGGATTTTTTCATCATACACCATTGCATTTTCCAAATACATGATTTTGTGTCCGTCTTTGAGCATTTTTAATTCAATTTCTTTATCAAAACCACCTACAGCAGTTACTGTTGACATGAGCGATTTAAAATAATCGTATCTAAAAGCCATTCCTGAACCAATAATTGCAGATGAAAGTCCTAAGACTCTGTGACCTTTTCTAAAAATATGATTGTTAATTTCTTCGCTAATTGCATCAAGAATTGCCCAAGAATTATTGGTGTTTTTTGCAGTTCTATGCCCTTGAACTGCGATAAAATTCTGTTCGAAAGTCGTATTTATTTTGTGCAAGAAATCTTTTTCCATCACATTATCAGCATCTAAAACCACTGCAATTTCATATTTTTTTGTTAATGATGCCATTGCTGCATTTAGTGCTTTTGATTTGGTACTTTTTTCAAAACTAACTTCAATCACTTTAATTGGTAATTTTTTTAGAGATTCAATAGTTTTTGGTTGAAAAGAATCTGCTATAATCACTAGATCAAAAAAATCTGATGGATAAGATTGTTGCAAAGCAGCATTTGCAACCTCAATAATCACAGCATCTTCTTTATAACCAGGAATAAGTACTGCAATTTTTTTTAATTTTCCATTTAAAGAATATGGTTTTTGTTTGTAAAAAATTCCAGCTATTGAAAAAATAAAAATATAAAGTGTTGCCAATCCAAGTAAAACAAGGAGCAGAATTTGGATAAGATTAAATAGTGTCATCATAAATCAGCTAATTTTTAATGAATATTAGGGTTTTTCATTGGAGAGATTTATTTGAATTTTTTTAGAAAATCTCTCAATTTTAATCCATATTTTCTTAAAAAAGGAAGGTGTTTTCCGCTTTTAAGATTGTACATAAAAGATTCAGATTCAAAAATCATTTCAAAATTTGCTGTACACAAAACTGGTTTTTTAGAAATTCTATTGATTTCAATTGCTTGATGAAGTTCACTTTCAACAAATAGCACATAAGGTTTTGCCATATATGCTTTTGCTTTATGGTCTCCATGATTGTTTGCCTTTTGACGAGCAGCCATGTTTGGCAAATCAAGCATTACCAAATCATTGTATTTGATGTTGTTGTTTTTTAGCCACGTTTCGGTTTCTTTTCGATATTTTTCCAATCTTGAAGTGACAATTGTACCTATTTTACTTCCAGGAATAAATAATGGTGGCGCGTTTAAAATAAAATCAATATATTTTTCACCATCATCATTTTGTTCTGGTAAAGGATCTTCACACAAAACACCATCAATATCAAAACACGCTTTTTCAAGTGTTGTATGATTCAAAATATTCCATTGAAAATATCTTGGAAGTGGCACAATTTCAAAGAAATAATCAACCATTTTTTCTTTTCCTGGAATGATATAAACCGCACAATATTTAATATCAAACTTTGATTCTAAGTGTTTTAGACTTTCTTTTACCTCAATCATTGCTGAACCAGAAGCAATACTATCATCAACTACTAAGATTTTTTTAAACTCAGAAATATCAAAAAACTGACTTCTTGCACCAGCTTTATAAATGTGACCATTCAAAAACGAATGAATATCTGTGTATGGTCTGTTTAGATAAAGTGCTAACAAATTTGCTGGAAGCATACCACTTCTAGGAACACCAACTATCAAATCAAAATCACGTGGAATAATACTTAATCTTTTGAGAATGATATTGTTAAGGGCTGTTATATTTCTGTAGTTCATGAGGTAATTATTTTAGGGTTATTGAATGATTAATCGTAAATATTTTATTTTTTTAAAATTGCTTCTTCAGAATTTTTTTCTGAATCTTCTATGACTTTTGTATTTAAGATGATTGCCATTGTTGCATAAATTAGAAGCGCAGTTGGCATTTGACCTAAAACTGCATTTCCGTAAGAAGCCACCATGATTCCTGCCATTCCGGCAATCAAAGCTGATATTTTATACCTTAAAATTGGATCGCGAATTCTGAACATTACATTGAAACTTGCTTTTCCCATGATATAGAAAAGAATACTTAAATGAAGTAATAATCCAATAATTCCTTGTTCAACCCAAATTAAAACATACCAACTATCTGTTGCTACATTTGATAGAAAAGCATTTGGTAAATATTTTTGGGCTTTTGTTCCTCCATGACCAATTCCTCCCCCAAAAGGTCTTGATGCAAGATAATTTTTTAGTATTTTTTGATTGTTTAAGCGGACTTGAAGTGAGGCATCATTTGGATCAAAAGCAGTTCTCATTCTTCGTATTTGGGAATTTCCCTGACCAATCATGGTAAACTTAAAAAATATAAAAACACAAATTAAAAATAAAATACCAGCACTCAATACTTTTATATTTTTACTCAAAAAAAAGTACGTCATAAAGCCAGCCATTGGAACGCTCAATGCACCTCTTGTTCCGGAAATTACCATACCATAAATCCCTAAAAGTCCTACTAAAATGAAAAATATTTTAGATAGTAATTCTTTTTGTGAAAGTGAATATATCAAGAAAACAACTCCTGTATATCCTTGATTTGCACCAAATTGTCCTGCGTCACTGTAAAATGAAAATACCCGAAGTTTGCCAAATAAAATATGAGTTTTGTAACTCCCCTCATTAAGCCAAGCTTGTTCTGCCGCATCAACGCCAAAATACAGTTGCATAATGCCTTTTAAAGTAGCGAGTATTGAGAAAATAGCCCAAACATATAAAAAAATATTTAATTTTTTGTGAGTATCAATGAAGTAGAGTGTGAGAGGAACAAACAACAATGGATAAAAAGCAATTCCTCTACCTGAAATCCATGCAGAAACGCTTCTTGCTTCGGGATTTGCAAGTTGTAAAATGGAATATCCAAACCAAATTATCACTAAAATTGTGACATCTTTTTTGATAGGAGTTAAATCTATTCGCTCTTTAAATTTATTAAAAAATAGTGCAACATAAGTCAAGATAAGAATGCCATCAATGCCAAATCCAAGAGGTAAACCTGTAACATAACGCCCTAAACCCAATAAAATAAAATTGAGTGAAATAGCTGTATAAAAACCAATTATTGGATGATTAAAAATATAATTCAAGTAAACAATTCCAATAACCACTGCAAAAAATAGTCCAATGCCAATGATTTGAAATTTTGCTATGACAATTGCCACAAAAGCAATAAAAGCCAAAACAGAAAGTAAAAATCCTGGTTTTGCAAGGTTGTTTGACCCTGAATAATTTTCAAATGGATTGATGTTACTTTCTGTTTCCATGGTTTAAAATTTTCTCTCAAGTTTTACAATATTTTCATATCGATGTTTTGTGATTTTGTTGAACATAGAAAGGTAAAATTTGATACCAGAAGAAAAAATTTCTTTGTAAGACAATGGTATTTCCTTTGTTAAAAAATACATTCCCATCCAGATGCCGATGGCAGTAAAGACAATGGAAGCAACTGCAACTAGCATCAATGATTTAAAAATAAAAATTGCCACTAAATCACCTAAAATATTTGCAAACAACATAATGAATACTTTAACTGCGTTTATTTTTGGTTTATTGATGCTGTCAAGTGCAATCCCAGTCATTCTATCGATAGGTAATAAAAGTCCGTAAAGTGAAAAAACACGTACGATATTTACCACATTAAATCCGTTAGGACTAGTTTCTAGATATTGATTTCCAGAGAGTAATTGAACGAAAAATTCGGCAAAAATGAATGTAAAGAGACTTATGAAAACAAATAGATAAGATAATGCCCCAGAATACTGATAAAACAACTCTTTTACTTCCTCCGCTTTTCCTTGAACGCTGGCTTTTGACATTTTAGGAAATGCAGTTGCCACAAAACTTCTCAGAGGAATTTGTTGCAATTCAGTGAGTTTTAATGGAATACTATACAAAGCTACAGCAGCATTTCCAAGAGGGCTTAAACTAAGAATTAACGTATCAACATTTCTCAATAAATTGGTGCCAATCAGCGTGAAAGTGGTGTATTTTCCGAAGTTTAATAAAGTTTTACTGGTTTCATTTGTTGCTTTTACAACGTGTTTTATGCCGTCCCAACCCAAAATTAAACTGATCAAAGAAGTCATAGCATTAATAATCAATAATGCAATAACCAATTGATTTAAACTCAAATTAAGTTTACTAAAATGAGCTACAATTACTAAAAAGAAAACGCCACTATTGATTGTTTTTAAGAGTAGAATTTGTGCATATTTTCTGTCTGCTTGCAATACAACCAAGGCATTATTCCATGGTAAATTTAAAAATGCCAATAATGGATACCATTTAAAAAACAATCCATAACCAGCATTGTTGATTGATTCGTAGAAAAAAATATTACATACATAAATGATTATGGCAATTAGGGTTGTAGCTCCAAAACCAATCAAAGCATTTGAACCAATCAATTTAATTCTTGAAGAATCATCTGCGCCAGATAAATACCTTATGAGTCCAGTATTGGTAATTCCAAAACGAAACATTTCAACAAATGAACCTGCTGCAATAAATAAAACCCATTCACCAAAAACCTCCAAAGACAAACTTCTGGCAAGCAAAGCAAAACTTGCAATTCCTAAAATAGCAATTACAACATTTCCTGTTAATGAAAGAAAATTATCTTCGCGAATAATTTTTTTGAGGGTTTTCATAAAATTTTAATTTAAATTTGATTTTTAGAAAAAAATTGAAACTTAAATATAGATTTTATTTTTTTTCTAATGGTACTTCTTTTTTTAGGAAGATCACCAAGAACAGCCTCAATTTCGTTGATATTTACACCATTCAAAATAAAATTAATTTTTGAAGGGGATAATTGCAACAAATTTTCGAGAATTGTTTTGTCTGCTTCTGCCCAAGTTCTATTTGATCTACAAGTCAAAATATTAAAGTCGGCATTGCTAATCAAAGTTGTTGGATAATTATTATAAATCATTGCAGGTAACTCAATCATCACATAATCAGGGATATAATCAATTTTTAAATTACTTTGTTCTAAAATATCAGTATAATTTGACACTTTATCAAATTGTTCATTCAAATTATAGATTCTGATTTCTCGATTTTCAAGATAAGATGAAACGTCAGCCAAAAAAATGTTATCAACATCAACTCGTGGATCAGGATAACCAAAAATTTTATTAATTATTGGAGATTTTTTTGATTGAAATAAAGCTTTTTGTTTTTCAGAATAGGTTAAAAATAGTACTTTTTTTCCTTCTTTTTTTAAAATTTTTAAAATATTACCAGCTAAAACTGTTTTTCCTTCCATTTTTTGAGTACTAAAAATAGTTATGGTTTTAACCTCATTTGCTGTTGAATGTGTATTTATAAATTGTTTGATATTTTGAGTGATGATTTCTATTAATCTATTTTGAATAAATTGAAAATTCATATTTCCAGGATTTAATAAAATTTTCGGAATCATTCCCAATGATTTTAACCCTAATTTTTTTGTTGCTTTTTCTGAATTTTTCAGCGTGTTGTCAAAAAATTCCATTAATAAAATGATAGCTAAAATTAATATAGTTCCTAAAAACAGAGCAGCCACAACAAGAATTTTTCTTTTTCCTGGAATTGGAGATAATGGATAGTATGGTGCATCAATTGTTTTTAAATTGGATGATAATTCGTTGTCTTGGAGTTTCAGTTTGGCTAAGTTTAATCCATGTAAAATTTCTAAATAGCCTTGTTCTGAAACCGAAATTTCGCGTTCAATTCTTTTGATATTTGCCCCAGCAGGAGCATAAATGGAATATTGCTCTTTGAAATCTTTGTTGCGTTTATCCATCACGCCAATACTTGCTTTCAAATTTTCGGTTTCAATCACATTATCTAACCATTCAGGGAGTGCTTTTCCTCTTTGAATGCCTTCAATAGAATTTTCAAATTGATATATTTGATTAACTTGTTGTTGAATATCGTCCGTTAGTTTTTCTCTTTCACTTTTTAATGCAATTAATTCTTTGGCAATTGTTTGGTTTTTATCCGAAGTTAACATTGTTTCATTAATTGCAATTTCGTAGTTCAAATTGCCCAGTTTTTTCTTTTTATCTAAAACCTCATTGTTTAAAATTTGAATTTTTTTCTGGATTTCTAGTTTTTCTTCAATTTTTTTTGTTGCTGCAATCGTTCCAGCCAATTTTGCTTTTTTATTATTATAATCTACTTCCATATCTTCCTTTACTACTGCAACAGCTTTACTTTGCTCATAGTAATTGATGATATTGTAGGATTTATTGAATTCTAATAATTTATCTTCTGCGATTTTAAGTTTTTTATTGGCTTCTACGAGTTGTTCTTCAAAATATTTGACAACAGCATCAGACCTATTTTCTTTGATATTTTTATAATTTTTGATGCAAACTTCATTATAAATTGCCAATGTTTGTTGGCAAATTCCTGGGTCGTTTGTGGTGTAACTCATTTTTACCAAATCACTTGAATTGATTCTAGTGGCACTTATGGTTGATAATTCTTTCAAAGAATAATGGTCATCTTCATAATTGAGTATTTCATAAATAAAATTATCATTGCTACTTCTCATTAAAACTGTCAAATTTTTAACTGTTTTTTCATAATTAATAGGATTTATTTCTCTGGGAAATAGTGGTTTTTTCTTATAATAGTTTTCGATTGAATCTTTTTTTGAAACATCAGTAATCTCATCTTTTTCGATGTAATTGTAAATGTGACTCGGAATTTTTATTTTAAATTCGTCATATAATTTTTTTGATATATACTTTGGATTTGCCCCAGGAAGCATTAAATGTTGCGTTAACAATCTGATGGCAACTTCTTCTTGGGTTTCTCTTGAATTTATGATGTTAATTAAATTGTCAAAAGCAGAATTTGTGGCAAAATAATTAAACGTTTTTTCCATTTCAATAGAGCTGCCTGTTGCAAGACCTGTATATAAAATGGTTTGGGATGAATATTTAAAACTAGGTTTCATCGTGAGCATTATAACCAAAATAGCAAGCAAAAAAGGCGCAATAATCAACAGCCTTAAATGCTTTATAATGAGTCTTAAAAATTCAATAATATTCATTTTTTTTTCAATTAGTGATGCCAAAATTAAATCCTGCCATGTCTTCTAAGATACTTTTAGCGATGATAAATTCTGACTTTGCGAATTCATAATCTGCCTCTAAATTTGAAGTAATTCCAGAAATTCGAGCATATTCTGTGACTTGAATGACTCCATTTCTAAATTCTTTTTCAGCCATTTGCATATTAACTCGTCCACTTCCCAAACTTTCAGATCGTATTTGAAGTATTCTTTGTTTTAATAGTAAATCATGATATAATTTTATCACATTTTGTCTTATTTCATCTTTTAAAGATTGCTCAATACTTATTGCTTGTTCAATTTCAAGTCTTGCAAGCGTTATTTGCTTTTTTCTGTTCAAAAAATCAAAAACGGGAAACTTCAAATATATTCCCGCACTATAATTAAATTGAGTGGCAGTTGTTGCAAAAGCGGCTGTTGAATTTCCGTCAGCACTTGTTGAAAAGCTATTTAAAGTTCCATATCTCGTTTCTGCTTGAATACCCAAATTTCTTGTCCAATAAATTTTCTCTGACTCTAGTGTTGATTCTTTTACACCTATCCCTTGTTTTCGGAATTTAAGCATTGCGTTATTTTTTAAGACAGAATCAATAATAACGTTCAAAGGAGGAATATTTATTTTACTTTTTATTGCGATAACTTTTTCAATTGGGGTATTTTGTGCGGATAAATAACAGTTGCAACAAAAATTTATCACAACAATTACTATACATTTTAAGCTTAATTTCATGTTTTTCTGGTCTCAATTTTTTATTAAACAGAATCTTTTTGAAGCAAAGCAGGAATGGTTCTCAAAATAAGTTTCATATCGTACCAAAATGAATAATTATCACCCTTAAAATGCTCTGCATATTCGTTGTCTAATCTAATTCTTTCTTCTTCGGACATGTTTCCTCCTTTCCCTCTCAGCTCTACTTGCCATAAGCCTGTGATTCCTGCTGGAGCTAAAAATCGGTTTGATAAAGCGTCTGCAGTTAACAATTCAGCTTCATAAACTGGTAATGGTCTGTTGCCAACAATAGACATATCGCCTTTTAAAACATTGATAAGTTGAGGCAATTCATCAATACTTGTATTTCTGATGAATTTTCCAACTCTTGTAACTCGTGGATCATTTACAATTTTTACAAATGTGGCACTATTATTTGCGGCTTCATTTTTTTGATGATTGTACCAATAGTCACAAATTTGATGATTTTCAATATACATCAATGGCGAACAAGTTTCTCCTATTGTTAATTTGCTGCATCTTGGGCAAGGCATATCAAAAATGTTTTCGTTAGCTTTAGGTTGGGTGTTGTATTGATTTTTTTCTGCAGCTAATTTTTTAAGAAGTTCATCAGAGCCTGTTCTCATTGATCTTAGTTTATAAAAATCAAATGTTTTTCTGCCAACTCTTTTTGAGATGTAATATACTTTTCCTTTTGATTCTAATTTTATTGCAAGTAGTATCAATAGTAAAAAAGGAGAAGCAACCAAAAGTACAAATGAGGCTACAAAAATGTCAAAAATTCTTTTTGAAAGTGGCATTTTAAAAATTTCTTCTTTGTCTCTTGGAGTATTTATTTTAATATTATTTTTTATGTACTTATTGAAAAATTCAATTCTGTTTATAATATCCTCAGGTTTTGTGACCGAAGTAGCATAATAATCGTCAACAGATTGTGTGAAAGAGAGTTTATAAACATCAATACTAAATTCTTTGGTCAACAAGATAAATGGCACTCCATGAAATTTTTCTTGCTTTTTAATCCAATCAAAAAAAAATAACCCATTATTTCCTGCCAAATTATATTCGCAAATAATGGCATCTGGTGATTTATTTTCATTGAGGTAATTTGTGGCGGCAATGCTATTTTCCATTGAAACTAGCGAGATTTCATTTCGTATTTTGATATTCTCAAAATACGATGATGTTTTGCCAATATACATTATTGTAAGAGTAGGGTTTGTCATTTTAGCTTGTGTATGGTTATTTTAAAAATTGACTATCAATTCATTACCATTCTATTGCAAAGTGAATTGGAAACATGTTTTTCTTTACTAACTCTTCAAGTTCTTCAGGATTAAATGGTTTCGTTAAGTAATCTTGCGCACCAAGTCTATAACATTTTATACGCTCTTTACTTTCAGATTTTCCTGATAACATGATAACAGGAGTGTGTTTCGTAAAACCTTTTTGACGAACGCTTGTCAAAAACTCATAACCATCCATATTTGGCATTTGAATATCACTGATAATTAAATCAGGGAGATTTTTTTCAAGCCATACCAATCCTTCAATACCATCATTAAATGAGACAACTTCATAATCTTGTGCCAGAAAATTTTCTAATAAAAGACAAATACTTTTTTCGTCATCTACTATTAATATTTTTTTCTTCATAAATTTAAAGATTTATAATTTATAAGTTAAAATGTGATTTTAATTGGTCAACTACCTTTTTTGAAATGTCGCTTATTGTGGCTATTTTTGATTGTAGTTCGTTGATATTAAAATCTTTAGACAATAAAGATTCTACTTCAATAACTTCTTTTTCAAGCGAAACTGTACCAAAATAATTGAGTGTTGGTTTCACTTTGTGAGCTAAATTTTTGATTCTTGAAAAATCTTTTTCTGAAAGTGCACTTTCAATATCTCCAATAGTTTTTGAAACTTCGATTATAAAAACCGCTACCATCTTTTCTACTTGATCATGGTTTCCACGACACATTTGATGTATTATTTGAAGATCATACAGTTTTTCTTGGGGGATGTTATCACTCATTTTTTTAAGATTTACTTTAAGTTTAAATTTTTTATTTGATGATAAAAAATCTTTTGAAGTTTTTTTAAATGATAGACTTAAAAAATTCAATAGTTTTAATCAAACCTTCCTCTAATTCTATTTTTGGAGCCCAATCTAATTCTTTTTTTGCAATAGAAATATCTGGTTGACGCATCATTGGATCATCAGAAGGAGCTGGTTTGTAAACGATTTTAGATTTTGAGCCAGTAAGTTTTATTACTTTTTCTGCCAATTCAAGAATCGTGAATTCATTCGGATTTCCCATGTTTACAGGCCCTATAAAATGATTGGGTGAAGCCATCATTCTAATCATTCCCTCAACTAAATCATCAACATATTGAAAGCTTCTGGTTTGTTGGCCTTCGCCATAAACAGTAATATCATGGTTTTTTAATGCTTGAACAATGAAGTTAGAAACAACTCTTCCGTCATTTGGATGCATTCTTGGTCCATAAGTATTGAAAATTCTGATGATTTTAATTTTTACTTTATTTTGTTTGTGATAATCAATAAACAAAGTTTCTGCACAGCGTTTTCCTTCATCGTAACAAGAGCGTTCGCCAATTGGGTTCACATTTCCCCAATAAGATTCTTTTTGTGGATGCTCAAGTGGATCTCCATAAACTTCACTTGTTGAGGCTTGCAATATTTTTGCATTGATTCTTTTTGCAAGTCCCAGCATATTTACTGCGCCCATCACAGAGGTTTTTACTGTTTTGATGGGATTGTGTTGGTAATGAATTGGAGATGCAGGACATGCAAGGTTATAAATTTCGTCTGCTTCAATAAAAAAAGGGGTTGTAACATCGTGTCTTATCAATTCGAAAAAAGGATTGTCCAACAAATGCAATACATTTTTCTTTTGTCCTGTGAAAAAATTGTCAAGGCAATACACTTCATTTCCTTCATTTAACAATCGTTCACAAAGATGTGAGCCAACAAAACCAGCACCACCTGTAACAAGAATCTTTTTAGAGGTTTTCATATTTTTTATAAGTTTGGGTAATTAAATTTTATTTGAGTTCAATTATTTTTTTGATGTATCAACACCAATACAATGATAATTAAATCCATTGTCTTTCATTTCATCTTTGTCATAAATATTTCGTCCATCAAAAATCACAGGATTGCTCAATAATTTATGAATAATTTTGAAATTTGGAATTTTAAACTCAGCCCATTCAGTAAGTATTGCTAAACAATCAGCATCAATTAAAGTTTCATATTGGTCTTCAAAATAAGAAACAGTTTCGCCAAAATGATGTTTGGCTTCTTTCATTGCAACAGGATCATAAACATTTACTTTTGCGCCAGCGTCTAATAGCCTTTTAATAACAATTAATGCAGGTGCTTCTCTCATATCATCAGTTTGAGGTTTGAAAGAAAGTCCCCAAATTGCAACGGTCTTATCTTTTAAATCTCCTTTAAAATAGGTATTTATTTTATTGAAAATAATCTCTTTTTGATCTTTGTTAACTTCTTCAACAGCTTTCAAGATTCTTAGTTGATAATCGTAATCATTTCCGGTTCTTATCAATGCTTGAACATCTTTTGGAAAACAAGAACCTCCATAACCAATGCCTGGATAAATAAATTTAGAACCAATTCTTGTATCAGAGCCAATTCCTTTTCTTACCCAATTAATGTCAGCGCCAACTATTTCGCAAAGATTGGCAATGTCATTGATAAAACTAATTTTTGTCGCAAGCATTGCGTTTGCGGCATATTTTGTCATTTCAGCAGAAACAATGTCCATAAAAATAACTGGATGACCATTCATAGTAAATGGTTTGTATAAACTTCTCATTAAGTCCTCGGCTCTCGGCGAATCAAGACCTATCACAATTCTGTCAGGTTTTAAAAAGTCTGCGATGGCAGCACCTTCTTTCAAAAACTCAGGATTAGAAGCAACATCAAATGGGATATCAACATTTCGCTTGTCTAGTTCTTCTTGAATCGCTTTTTTTACTTTTATTGAAGTACCAACAGGAACCGTGCTTTTTGTGACTATTAATAGGTAATCGTCCATATTTTTACCACATTCTCTTGCAACTGCTAATACATATTTTAAATCAGCACTTCCATCTTCATCTGGTGGAGTTCCTACTGAGATAAAAACCACTTCCGATTCTTTCACAGCACCAGAAATATTGGTCGTAAAATTCAAACGTCCTTTTTTCATATTACGGATGATCATCTCCTCAAGACCAGGTTCGTAAATAGGTATAATGCCGTTATTTAAATTTTCAATTTTTTTTGCATCAATGTCAACACAAATAACATCAATACCAACTTCAGAAAAACAAGCACCTGTAACAAGTCCTACATATCCACTTCCAACGATTGTAACTTTCATTATAAATTCTTTTAAGGTTAATTTCAAGCATAAATATACAATATATTTCTTAGATATTTCTTAATATTTTTTTTTCAAAGTTTATTCATTTTCTATTGTTTCTTTTTTTGGTGTAAAACACTTATGATGATTTTTTTTCAAAAGTTATTTTTTTAATAGCGATTCATAAAAATAACGTTAAAAATATGAAAAGTAAAAGCTATTTAATTTTAAAAATATTGTTTATCTTGCATTGGTTATTGAAAAATAATTTATATAGTTATTTTTTTGTCATATCGATAAATATTTCCCCAAGTTTACTACTTTTTGAAATTTTTTTTGAAGTGAAAAAAAATTTTTAAACGCAACAAATTATTTTTTAAGTACCTTATTTTTTCGTTAGATTTTAAATAAAATTTGAGTTTTCAATTATTAAGACCTTATTATATAATTTCATGAAGACAGCTCTTTACCATTTTTTAGAGAACAAATGGTCTAAACATTCAAAAAGTCAATTAGTTGACGAAAACTCAGTAAACTTGGTGTTGTGTTTTGGTTCCAACTCAATGTTGCGAGTCGATAATATTTATGCAACAGTTCAATCAAAATTTCCAACTTCACAAATCGCTTTTTGCAGTACTGCAGGAGAAATTTATCAAGACAGTGTTTTTAATGAATCATTAATAGCTGTTGCCTTTGATTTTCAAAAAACAGCTATTGAAACCTCAAGAGTAAATGTCAAAGATTACAGTAATAGTTATAGTGCGGCTATAGGTTTGGCAAAAAAAATTCCAAAAGAAAATCTGACTTATGTGATGATTTTTTCAGATGGAAGTATGGTAAACGGAAGTGAACTTGTGAAAGGATTATCAACTCAAATTGATAAAAATATTTTGGTAACTGGTGGTCTTGCCGGTGATGGAACAGATTTTAAATCTACTTTATTAGGTTTAAATGAGCAGCCAAAAGAAGGGGAAATTATTGCAATTGGATTTTATGGAAAAAACTTGATAGTAACCAATGGTTCTCAAGGTGGTTGGGATATTTTTGGTTTAGAAAAAAGAGTCACCAATTCATCTGGGAATGTTTTGTACGAGTTAGAAGGGCAAAATGCCTTAGAGTTGTATAAAAAATATTTAGGTTCTGAGTCTAAAAATCTTCCTGGCGCTGCACTTTTATATCCATTATCAGTGATTATTCCTGGAGCTACAAAACCTATTGTGCGCACAATATTGTCTATAAATGAAGAAGACAAAACCATGACTTTTGCTGGTGACGTTCCTGTAGGATCTGAAGTAAGATTTATGAAGGCTAACTTTAAAAACATAAAAGAAGCAGCTTCGGGTGCAGCAATCCAAACTACTATAAATCGTCATGACAAACCTGTTTTTTCATTATTGATAAGTTGTGTTGGAAGAAAACTTATTCTTGGTTCTCAAACTTCCGAAGAAGTAGCCGCTGTAAGTAGCTCTTTTAATGACGAAACTCTGCTAGCAGGATTTTATTCTTATGGAGAAATTTCTCCTTTTAATGATGGTGGAAGTTGCCAATTGCACAACCAAACCATGACTATTACTTCATTTTATGAAGATTAATATAAAAATTAAAATAAAAAAACTTATTTATTGGTCAAAGTAAATTGTTAAAACATGTCGAATCATTTCTATTTTAATAGCCAACAGTTCGAAAGGATTTTCCCTTTTTTCATCAAAATTAATAGAGATTTGATTATTACTGATTTGGGAAAATCAATTTTAAAATTTGGAGATTTTAAAACAGGAATAAGTTTTCAAAATATTTTTTCGGTTTCGTCTTTTTCCAAAGGATTTCAAACTTTTGCCGAATTATTTCAATTACAAAGTCAGTTGGTTTTTATCAAATCTATTGTTAATGCTAAAATTCAATTTCGTGGTCAGTTTGAATTCATGGAGCAATCAGATGAAATGCTTTTTCTAGGTTCCCCAATATTTGACACTTTTGAATATTTTAAAAATCAAACCATTGCTGATGACAATTTCTTAAAAACTAATTTTCATGTAAATCTTTTAAGTTTACTGAAAAATGCTGAGATAAACAATCATGATTTAAAAGCTTTACTTGATTCAAAAAGCAAATATGTTGAAGAATTAGAACAAAAAAATAATGACCTTTACAATATTGCACTTTTTCCAAAACAAAATCCTGATCCTAATATAAGAATCAATTATGAAGGTGATGTTTTGCAAAACAATCCTGCAGCATCTAATCTAGATTTTATAGATTATGATGGAAAAACCTTCAGGAACGATATTTTTTTTAAACATATAGTTGAGGGTATTGACAAAGAATCAAAACGATGGAGTTTTGAAGCAGGCTCTAACAAAATCGACTATTCTTTTGATTGCGTTGCAATGCCACAAGATGGATATATCAATATTTATGGTAGAGACATTACCCAACAAAAAATAAATCAGAAAGAACTTGAAAAATTATCGCTCATTGTTCAACAAACAATGAATGCAGTCATTATCACAAATGCTGATGGAAATATTGATTGGGTAAACAAATCTTTTGAAAAATTGACAGGGTTTTCTCTTGAGGAGGTGAAAGGAATAAGACCTGGATTTTTTCTGCAAGGAAAAGATACCAACAAGGAAACGGTTCAATACATGAAGGCGCAAATAAAAAAATGCGAACCCTTTACATGTGAAATATTAAATTATAAAAAGTCTGGAGAAATGTATTGGTTGCGAATTAATGGGCAACCAATTTTTGATAGTAAAGGAAATTTAACCAATTTTTTCGCTATCGAAGAAGACATTACACTCGAAAAACAATCCCAAGAAAAAATCAAAGCGGCATCAAGTAGAATGTATTCGCTAATTTCTAATCTTCAAAGTGGCATTCTACTCGAAAACGATTCTCAAAAAATTGAATTTGTGAACGATCGTTTCTGCGAAATGTTCAATATCCCAATAACTCCGGAGCAAATGATTGGTTTCGATTTTTCAAAAATGGCGCAAGAATCAAAACATTTATTCAGTGATCCTGAAAATTTTGAAAATAATATTAATGCTTTAATCAAAAATAAATCGCTCGTTATTGGAGAACAATTAACGCTTATCAATGGCAATATTTTAGAGAGAAGTTTTATTCCAATATGGAATGAAGGCAATTATGAAGGTCACTTGTGGATGTATTCTGATATTACAGAAAAAATTACAGCTAATAAAAAAATGGAAGATTTGCGAATTTTCTACGAGAAAATTTTAGACAATATTCCTTCTGATATTGCTGTTTTTGATAAAGAACATCATTATTTATACGTTAATCCAACAGGAATTAAAGACGCAGAGACACGAAATTGGATTATTGGAAAACGAGATGAAGATTACATTCAAATGCGTGGAAAATCACCTTTAATTTTTGAAAAAAGAAGAAAATTATTCAACGATATCATCCAATCGAAACAATTAAAAAGTTGGGAAGAAGAGCTAAAACAGCTCGATGGAACTAGTAAATTTATTCTCAGAAATATGTATCCATTATTAAATAATCAAAACGAAGTAGATTTGGTTATTGGTTATGGTGTTGATATCACAGACATAAAATTAATTCAACAACAAAAAGAAGACAGCGAAAAGAAATACAAAGAAATTATTGATAATAGTTTGGCAATCATCACAACTCATGATATGGATGGCAAATTTTTAAATGCCAATCCAATGATTAAAAAAATATTTGGTTATACTGATGAGGAATTTATTGGTCATTATTTGACTGATTTTATGATTGAAGAAGATAAAAAAGTATTTAATATCAACTATTTAGATAAAATAAAAATTAAAAAAGAAGCGACAGGAATTTTCAGAGTTTTGCACAAAGACGGTCATATTGTTTATACGCTTTATAACAATTATCTCAAAGAAGAACTAGGAAAAGAACCCTATGTAATTGGTTTTGCCGTAGATATTTCTAAACGTATTTTGGTTGAAAAAGAATTAAAAAAAGCCAAAAAAGTAACTGAAGAATTGGCAAATGCGAAACACAATTTTTTGGCAAATATGAGCCATGAAATTAGAACTCCAATGAACGCAATCATGGGAATGAGTCGTCAATTATCAAAATCAAAATTGACCGAAGAACAAAAAAGTTATTTGGATAATATTACAAACGCTTCTGAAAACCTGCTCGTAATTATCAATGATGTTTTAGACCTTGCCAAATTAGAAGCTGGAAAATTGTCTATTGAAAAAATCGGTTTTGAACTAAAAATTGTCATTAAAAGGGCTCTACAAGTGATGATGCACAAAGCTGAAGAAAAGGGAATCGAGTTGATCAATACTTTTTTTGATTCTAAAATTCATCCTATTCTTTTGGGCGATCCTTTTCGTATTAATCAAATTTTGTTAAATGTTATCTCAAATGCTATAAAATTTACGGCAGTTGGTGGTGTAAAAATAAGTTGTAGTGTTTTAAAAGATGAAAAATCACACCAAGAAATCGAAATAAAAGTTGTTGATACTGGCATTGGAATGGAAAAAGAATTCTTAAACAATTTATTTCAAAAATTCAGTCAAGAATATAAAACAATTGCTAAAAATTATGGAGGAACTGGTCTTGGAATGAGCATTACAAAATCGCTTCTCGACAATATGAACGGAAAAATCATTGTAGAAAGTGAGAAAAATAAAGGCACTGAAATGATGATTCGAATAAGATTCGAAAAAGGCACAGCAAAAGATCTTCCAAAAAAAGACAATCAATTTATATCTGTAAAAAATTTAAAAGGGAAAAAAATATTGGTGGTTGATGATAATTTATTAAACAGAATGGTGGCAACATTTATTTTAAAAGAATACGAAGTTCAATTTGCTGAGGCAGGTGACGGGTTAGAAGCTATTAATTTTTTAAAAAATAACGAATGTGATTTGGTTTTAATGGATATTCAAATGCCTGTTTTGAATGGTATAATGGCAACTAAAGCCATCAGAGAAGAGTTAAAATTAAATATTCCAATCATAGCTTTAACCGCAAATGCCATCAAAGGAGAAAAAGAAAAATGTCTTGAAGCAGGAATGTCTGATTATTTATCAAAACCATTTGAAGAGGAACAATTTCTTCATAAAATTTCCTTTTGGGTAGAACATTAAAAATTTAAATTCATAAAAAAAGTCCGTTTAAAATCTTTTAAACGGACTTTTTTTATTTAGGAAAAAGATTTTTATCCATTCATTGAAATCAAAAACTCATCATTATTTTTAGAGAATTTAATTTTGTCATTGATAAATTCCATAGCTTCAATGGGGTTCATATCAGCCAAATATTTTCGCAAAACCCACATTCTATGGACTGTTTTTTCATCTAACAATAAATCATCTCTTCTTGTGGATGATTTGATCAAATCAATCGCAGGATAAATTCGTCTGTTTGAAATATTTCTATCTAATTGCAATTCCATATTTCCTGTTCCTTTAAATTCTTCGAAAATTACTTCGTCCATTTTTGAACCAGTTTCTGTAAGCGCAGTTGCAATTATTGTCAATGAACCTCCGCCTTCAATGTTTCTTGCGGCTCCAAAAAAACGTTTTGGTTTGTGCAACGCATTGGCATCAATACCTCCAGATAATATTTTCCCAGAAGCTGGTGCAACAGTATTGTAAGCTCTTGCCAAACGTGTAATTGAATCTAAAAGTATGACCACATCATGACCACATTCAACCAATCTTTTTGCTTTTTCCAACACAATATTTGCCACGCGAACGTGTTTTTCAGCAGGCTCATCAAATGTTGAAGCTACGACTTCTCCACGAACACTTCTTTGCATGTCAGTAACCTCTTCAGGTCGTTCATCAATCAATAAAACAATTTGATACACCTCTGGATGATTTGAAGCAATTGCGTTGGCAATGTCTTTCAAAAGCATTGTTTTTCCTGTTTTTGGTTGTGCGACAATCATTCCACGTTGGCCTTTTCCAATTGGAGAAAATAAATCAATAATTCTTGTTGATAATGAACTTCCTCTTTGAGCAAGATTAAATTTTTCCTGGGGAAACAATGGCGTTAAATGTTCAAAAGAAACACGGTCTCTTACAATATTTGGATTCAATCCGTTGATTTTTGAAACACGTATCAAAGGAAAATATTTTTCACCCTCTTTTGGAGGTCTCACAATTCCTTTCACAGTATCACCAGTTTTTAGGCCGAATAATTTTATCTGAGATTGCGAAACATAAATGTCATCAGGAGATGACAAATAGTTATAATCAGACGAACGTAAAAATCCATAACCATCAGGCATCATTTCAAGAACGCCTTCACTTTCTATTATTCCGTCAAATTCAAAATCTGGATCTTTATATCTATTGCCGTTTTTATGCCCTTTTGGAATGTTATTTTTGGTGTTGTTTGGATTGTTTTCGTTTGCTTTATTTTTATTTTGTTGATTGTTATTTGCTTGATTATTAGTTGGCTGTTGAATGTTTTGTTGATTTTCAGCAGGTTGATTTTCGTCTAATTGTATGGCAATTTGTTGATTGGCTGTAGCTTGATTTTTGTGTTGTTGATTAGGGTTTTTCTTTGGTACATTTAGCTGATTTCCAATTGGTTGCGAAGCATTTTGCTGATTTCCGTTTGGTTCATTTCTTTTCTGCTGATTTGGATTTGGCAACACAGCTTTTTGCTGATTTGGATTTTGCTGATTTCCAATTTTTGGTTGATTTCTGTTTTGATTTTCAACAGGTTTTTTCTCTACTTTATTTTGAGAATTAGTTACTTTTTCAACACGTTCAGTGATTTCTTCAGTAGGTGCTTTTGCAGAAACTTTTTCGACTTCCATTTTTGGAGTTTCTACAATTGATGCTTCTTTTACAACGTCATTTGCAGTGTTTTTTACAAGCCTTTTTCTTTTGGGTTTATCAGTCTTTTGAGGGTTGACTTCAATATTTTCTTGAACGCTGCTTACAGGTTTTGCAGCCTGAATGTCAAGAATTTGATACACTAAGTCTAATTTTTTTATTTGACTAATTTTAGATAGTCCAATAGATTTTGCAATTACTTGCAAGTCAGCAAGCGTTTTTTCTTTTAGTTCAGAAATTTCGAACATGTAGGTTTTTTATTAAGTTAATATCTTGAAGATAAGATTGTTTTTTTTGATGTTTTTTAAGGCTTTTAATATTGTATATAGTGCTATACAATAGTCTTGTGCGGTTTTAACGTTGCAAATATAACCTTTTTTTTTAAATGCCAAATTTTACTGATTAAAAAAGAAATGCTATTTTTGCGATACTTTAAAAAACGATGATACAAAGAATTCAAACTATTTATTTATTACTCACTTCAATTGTTTGTGGAGGATTGATTTTTATTTTTAACCTCTGGGTTTCAGCAGGAGAAAAAATATTTGTTGTAAATTTGTTTTCAAATGAATCAATTTCTTTACAATTGATTCCATTTACGTTCTTTATTTCATCTATCTTAGCATTTGTAAACATTTTTATTTTCAATAATAGAAAATTACAATTTGTTATTGGACGAATTCTTATTTTGATAAACCTTTTTTTATTAGGATTATTGATGTATTTATCACTAACAGTATCTGGAGAAACTTTGGTTTCGGAGAAAGGTATTGGGATGTTTTTACCGATTTTAGCTATTTTGCTTCTTGTTTTGGCGAATAAAGCGATTAAAAAGGATGAAGATCTCGTAAAATCTGTTGATAGATTGCGATAAACTAACAAATAGTATATTTAGTGCGACTAAAACCGAGAAGAAGTTCTCGGTTTTTTTATTTGTATGAATGAGTTTTTCAAGAAAATTATCCAAAGTTATTGAAATACAGATTTTCATCTTATAGAAAATATATTTTTCAATGTTTTTCCAACTTTTTGCCATTTCAAGAATTTTTTTTTAAAATCATTTTTTCAAAACCTTGAATGTTGCCTAAAAAATCGATGAATGTTTTAAAAATTATTATACTGATAATCAATAATATAACTTGTGGTCACTACGTAATTTTACGTAGTCCACTACGTAATTTTACGTAATGAAAAAAATACGTAATTTTACGTATTGCACAGTCTAAAAATGCAATCTAAATTTGTAATATAAATAATGAAAAAAAAGATTTACGTTCACATAGCAGATGATCACAAGATAGTCATAGAAGGAATCATCGCTGTTTTAAATATTGATCAAGACATTACAATAAATGGTTATTCATTAACTGGAGATGAAGTAATAAATTTTTTTGATAAAAAAGGCAACAAAGTAGATGTGTTAATTTTAGACATCACAATGCCTGGAAAAGATGGATTTGAAGTTTTAAGGCATTTCAAAGAAAAAAAAATACATCAAAAAACAATTGTTCTCTCAAGTTATGATGATGTTAAGATTGTAGAAGAGGTGATTAAACTAGGTGGTCATGGATACATTACCAAAAATAGCGCAGGCGAACATATTTTAAATGCGGTTAAAGCCGTAGCGAATGGAGAGCGATATTTTAGTAATGATGTTCAAAAAAATTTAGTAAAATCATTTACTGGTCAAACAATATCTAATGGAAATAAACCTGAAAAGTTTATTTTGGATGCACTCTCGGAAAGAGAGATAGAAGTTATCGAATTGACTGCCAAAGAGTATAGTTCGCAGGAAATTGCAGAAAAATTAAATATTAGTACAAGAACAGTAGAAACACACAAGAAAAATTTATATAAAAAATTAAATGTAAAAAATTCGGTAGGCTTAGCAATGTTTGCGGTAAAAAATAAGATAGTATAATCCCCCAATCTATTTTATAATTAATTGAACATTTAACTAGAAATAGTTATCCCTAATTAAAGGTTCAAAACATTTACCCCCCTAAATTTTGTGCTGTAAAACATTGAAAGCCTACCTATTTTAATTAAATGTAATAACCTAAACCCAAACAAAATGAAAAAAATTAACCTAATGCTGATGTTTTTCCTAGCATCTATCGTATTCTTTTCTTGCTCAAACAATGATGATGCAGAAATGTCAACTGATTTTAACAAAAATCTTCTCAAAAATTATGCTGTAAAAAGAGATGCAAGTGGTGCATATTCTATTGATTTTAACGTTTCTGATAAAGTTAAAGTAGAAAAAATAGTAGATAAAAATTCAAATACTAGCCAGTTTTTTTTACATTCTGCTGACAAAAACACACAAACCAACATCGCAGAATCTTTGTTGATTGATGAAAACCAATTAAAAGTTGATTTTGTGAATGCTAATAATAACAAGAATATCACAAATGTTACTATTTTTGATGACAACATAACCTTAGCAAAAGGAAATGAGAATTCAAAATTAAAATCATATAGTGTTACAAAAAATGATGACGGATTTTATGATGTTGTTTTTGAAGTAAAAGATAATGTAGCTGTAAACTTTGTTCACAATGAAAAAGAAGATGCTTTTGAAATTCATTTAAACAATGGTAAAGGAGTTGAAACAAATTTTTCAAGAACACTTGAGAAAATAGAAGGGAAACCTTTAAGTATTGTTTTTGTAAACTATGTTGGAAATACAAACGCAAAATCAGAAACTTTAGAGCCAATAAGAAAACCAGTTATTATTATTGAAGAATAATTTTAAATTTGTTATTGAAACTACATATAATTGAAAAAGAAACAAATTATTACATTATTTATCTTATTTAGTTTTTCTATTATGTATAGTAAACCAATAAGTCCCCCAATTAAGGAGACCTTACTTAGTAAGGTTTCTTTTTTTTATGAACAAGACTCAACTTTAATTTCCTCAAAATATTCTAAAATTCTAGAAAGTTTTAAAGCTAAAAATTTTGAAATTGCTCTTAAGAAAAGTTTAAATTTTATTTCTGAGTATTCTAAAGATGATCAATATTCTGAAAATATTGATTACTTATATGAAGTAAACTTAATTATTGGGGATATTTATAACAATATTAACAATCATTCAAAATCAATTTTTCACTATCAAAAAGCAATTAAAATAAGAAAAAAAAGTATTTATTCTGAAGTAAAAAATATACAGGAAGGTTCTGAAGCTGAATTTGTTAACCTTAAAATTGCAAATGAATTTTTGAGAAATAGTGAAAAAGATTCTGCAAAAAAGTATTATAATTTAGTCATTCAATCAAATTCTCTTGACATAAAAGCACTATCAACTCGAGCGAAAGCTTACTCTAATTTATCAGGAATTTATAGACAAGATTCATTGTATGATTTAGCAAAAGAATATGCGATTAAAGCCCTAAAAATTCATGAAATGAATAATAATGTAATTTACCAAGCTTCATCATTAGGAAATTTAGCAAGCATCTATTTAGATGAAAATAAATTTAATGAAGCTAAAAAAAATTACAAACAAGCGCTTGATTTAATTGAAAATGATACAACAGAAACAGCATTAAGAATAAAAGACAATTTATATTTCAATTTGGCTTATAACTTGTATAAGCTAAAAGACTATGAAGCCTATCAATATCAAGAAAAATCATATTTAATAAAAGACAAATTAAGAGACAAAGAGATTAGACGAATCATAGAAGAATTAGGATTTAAATATGATTTTGAAACTCAAAGAAAAGGCATTCAAATGAAAGAAGAAGTAAAGTTTTTAAAGGAAAAAGAAAAAGTACGAAATTTGGTGGCAATAGGGGTCTCAACGATTGTAATTTTTATTTTTATAATTGGGTTTTCAATGTTGCGTCAAAAAAATTTACAACTGAAACTTTCCCAAACAGAGCTATTACAAGAGCAGAAAATAGAAAAAATAAAATCGGACTCGCAAGTGCGAATTTTAAATGCCACAATTGACGGTAAAGAATCGGAAAGAAAAGACATTGCCGAAACATTGCATGATAATGTAAGCGCACTTTTATCATCAGCAAGTTTGCATTTACAAGCAACTAGAAATCAATTTAATGGTTCTACTCCAGTCGAAATTGAAAAAACCCAACAAATTATTAACGAAGCAGCAGAAAAAATTCGTGATTTGTCACATACTTTGGTTTCGTCAGTTTTATTGAAATTTGGGCTAAAATATGCTATCAGAGAAATGGCAGAAAAATATACCAATTCTCAGATACAAATAATTACCAAAATAGGAACTTTACGAAGATATCACCAAAATTTTGAAATAAAAACCTATAATATTATTCAAGAATTGGTAAATAATATTCTTAAACATAGCCAAGCAAACAATGCACTCATCAAAATTTCTGAAAATGACCACAAAATTTTAGTGACAATCACTGATAATGGGATTGGTTTTGACGTAACAAATATATTAACGAAAGAAGGAATAGGAATCAATCAAATTGAAGCAAGGATTCAAATGATGCAAGGATATTTTCAAATTGATTCTAAAAAAGGGGAAGGAACTAAAATTACCATTGAACTGCCGATTCAAGAGCGAGAAATTATCACGAACGCTGAGCCAATTCTATAATTTCTAGGTTTTTAATTCCCCCATTTTCCAACTCAAAACGCAACATCGTTCGTATTTTATGAAATCCATGTTTGCCTGCAGCACCAGGATTCAAATGTAAAAGATTCAGTTTTTGATCATATTGCACTTTTAAAATATGCGAATGCCCAGAAATAAATATTTTTGGAGGATTTTTTTGAATATCATCTTTTACCCTAAAATTGTATTTGTTAGGATAACCACCAATATGAGTCATCCAAACTGATACATTTTCAACCGAAAATTTTTCATCTAAAGGAAATGAAATTCGAGCGTTTGCATCATCAATGTTTCCATAAACAGCTCTTAAAGGTTTCAATGCCTTTATTTGGTCAGTAACTGCCAGGTTTCCAATATCTCCTGCATGCCACACTTCATCAGCTTGACGCACAAATTTCAAAATTTGTTCGTCTATAAAACTGTGAGTGTCCGATAATAATAAGATTTTCTTCACATTCCAAAAATAAGAATAACAAAATAAAATCCGTAGTTTTGTGGGCTTCATAAATACGTTTTTCTTGAGATATTTTATAGAGTTTTCATACAATGGAAAAAAATACCATGGTTGGCAAATGCAACCTGAAGCTATTTCTATTCAAGAAAAATTGAATAACGCTTTGAGCACTATTTTTTCCCAAAAAATCGAGGTTGTTGGCGCTGGAAGAACAGATACAGGTGTTCATGCATTACAAATGTTTGCGCATTTTGATATTGAAAGTGATATGAAAGATGACATTGCTTTCAAGCTCAATTCCATTTTGCCTGATGATATTGTGATTTATGAAGTTTTTTTGGTTGATAATTCAACACATGCGCGTTTTGATGCAGTAAGTAGGACATATCAATATAAAATTTGGTTGGGAAGAAATCCGTTTTTATTGGATTTTTCTTGGCAAATTCATACGTTAAAACCTGATGTTTTAAAAATGAATGAAGCCGCAAAATTACTTTTGGAATATGAAGATTTTCAATGTTTTTCGAAAGTAAAAACCAATGTTTATACATTTAATTGTACCATTTTTCAAGCTTTTTGGGAACAAAATGGCAACGAATTAGTCTTTACAATTTCTGCAAATCGATTTTTAAGAAATATGGTAAGAGCCATTGTGGGTACGCTGATAGCTGTTGGTTTTGGGAAAATTTCTACAGAAGATTTTCGGAAAATTATTGAAAGTAAAAATCGTAGCAACGCAGGTTTGTCAGTGCCTGCAAAAGGGTTATATTTAATAAACATAAAATATTAAATTTTGTCACAAAATTCAGGAAAAGCGTTTGATATGCAAATTTTTTCAAGACTGATGGGTTTTGCAAAACGCTATCGATTATATTTTTTTATTGCATCGTCATCTACCATTTTGTTGGCGATTTTTTCGGTTTTATCTCCTTATATTCTTATAAATACGGTTGATAAATACATGATTTCCAAAGACAAAGTTGGTTTGTTGAACTATACTTTATTAATGTTGGGAATTTTATTAGCTGAGGTTTTTTTGCAATTTATATTCATTTATTTTGCGAATTGGGTAGGTCAACACATTATTCGTGATATTAGAGCAAAGATTTTCAGACACATTTTGCAATTTAAAATGTCATATTTCGATACAAATTCAGTTGGAAGATTGGTCACAAGAGTCGTTTCTGACATTGAAACCATTGCAGCTTTTTTTAGCAATGGTGTTTTTACAATTTTGAGTGATATCCTGAAAATGGTTGCTGTTACTATAATTATGCTTATTTTAAACTGGAGGTTGGCATTAATTACGTTGTCAATTTTACCGATTTTGGTTTACGCAACAGCACTTTTTCAAGTGGCAATCAAGGCTACTTTTCAAGAAGTCAGAAACCAAGTTGCCAATTTAAACAGTTTTGTTCAAGAGCGAGTTACTGGGATGAAAATTGTGCAATTATTTAACAGAGAGCAAATTGAATATCAAAATTTCAAAGAAATTAATGACAAACATAAAAAAGCCAATATAAAAACCATTTGGTACTACTCTGTTTTTTTTCCAATTGCTGAAATTTTATCATCAATCGGAATTGGTTTAATTGTTTGGTTTGGTGGAGGAGAAGCTATTCAAAATTCAGGAATTTCTGTGGGAATGATTATGGGTTTTATTCAGTTTGCACAAATGTTGTTCAGACCTTTGCGCCAAATTGCTGATAAATTCAACCAACTTCAGATGGGAATTGTTGCTGGTGAACGTGTCTTTAAAGTGATTGACACTCACAATAGTGACGAAGTAAATGGTACTATCAAAGCTGAAAATCTTCAAGGAGATATCATTTTTGACAACGTTAGATTTAGTTATGTGAAAGGAGAAGAAGTGTTAAAAGGCATTTCTTTGGATGTGAAAAGTGGTCAAACCATTGCCATTGTTGGCGCAACAGGTGCAGGAAAATCTACGATTATAAATCTCATCAATCGTTTTTATGAAATTGATTCAGGAACTATTTTTGTGGATGGTGTTTCTGTGGAAGATTATACCTTAGAAAGTTTGCGAAATCAAATTGCAATTGTCTTGCAAGATGTCTTTTTATTTTCAGATTCTATTTTGAATAATATCACGCTAAAAGATAAATATATCAGTTTGGAAGATGTAGAAAATGCTGCTAAACAAATTGGAATACATGAGTTTATCACCACATTGCCAGGCGGTTATCATTACAATGTCAAAGAAAGAGGCGCTATGCTGTCTTCTGGACAACGTCAATTAATCGCATTTTTGAGAGCATATGTAAGCAAACCAAGTATTCTAATTTTGGATGAAGCTACTTCATCTGTTGATGCAAATTCTGAGCAAATGATTCAGTTTGCTACCGAAAAAATCACTAAAGGACGAACTTCGATTGTGATTGCGCACAGATTGGCAACCATCAAACAAGCAGATAAAATTTTGGTAATGGACAAAGGATTGATTGTTGAAGAAGGAACTCATTATGAGCTTCTTGAAAAAGAAAATGGGTATTATAAAAATTTGTATGACAAGCAATTTAGTGTAGAGCAGATTTCGTAAATTTGAGTTATGTTAAATCTTTTTTAAGTTTTTCATTCAATTCTTCAGGAGTTGTATACAACACAAACTCCCCATCTTTGATATAGGAAATTTCTCCAGTTTCTTCTGAAACCAATAAACAAACAGCATCTGTTTTTTCACTCACGCCAATGGCGGCCCTATGTCTTAAACCAAATCTTGCAGGAATTTTAGTGCTATCAGAAACAGGCAAAACAACTCTTGTTGCTATGATATAATTATCTCTGATAATAGTTGCGCCATCATGTAAAGGACTATTTTTGAAGAAGATACTTTCTAAAATCACTTCGCTTATCACTGCGCTTATGGTATCTCCAGTTTTAATTAAAAAATCCAAATTATTGGTTCTTTCAATAACAATTAAGGCGCCTGTTTTTGTTTTAGACATATTATTGCAAGCTTTTAAAATACTTTCTGTATTGATTTCGGAACTTATTTCTGATTTTAAAAAACGCAATTGTTTTAAAATTGAATTTTTATTTGAAAAGTTTGTAGTTCCAATCATCAATAAAAATTTTCTTATTTCTTGTTGAAAAACAATCATCAATGCAATTACTCCCCCAGAAAGCAGGTATCCTAAAATATTACTCAACATTTCCATTTTTAAGGCCTGCGTGATTTTCCAAATCAAAAATATGAGTGCAATTCCAATAAAAATATTGATAGCAACAGTACCTTTCAATAATTTGTAAATATAGTAAAGCAACAATGCTACTAATAAAATATCAAGCATATCTAAAAAAGAAAAAGGTACAAATTCTAACATAGATTTTTTCTAATTTTGGTAAAAGTAGTCATAATTTATAAGAGAATTGTTGTTGATTTTTTTTTATAATTCAAGTTGATTTACAATCTTAATAGCTTCTACAGCCTCTTTTACATCATGAACCCGTAACATATTTGCGCCATTTAATAATGCAATGGTGTTGGCTACTGTAGTTGCATTTAGCGCTTCATTTGCAGTAATATCCAATGGTTTATACAACATCGATTTTCTTGAAACTCCTATTAATATTGGTGCATCTAAGTTTTTAAAAAGAGTCAAATTCGATAATATTTCATAGTTGTGTTGCAAGGTTTTTCCAAAACCAAAACCCATGTCAATGATAATATCGTTCACTTTTAGTTGGTGTAATTTAAAAATTTGCTCAGAAAAAAAACGGATAATATCTGTAGTAATATCTTCATAAACAGGATTTTGTTGCATGTTTTGCGGAGTTCCCAACATGTGCATTAAAATATAAGGAACTTGCAATTCAGCCACTGTTTGAAACATGTTTTCATCCATTTTTCCTCCAGAAATATCATTGATGATTGCGGCACCATTTTGAATGGTTTCTTTAGCAATTTCACTTCGAAAAGTATCCACAGAAAGGATGATTTCAGGGAAATTTTTTACTAACAAATTAACTACAGGAAGTATTCTTTTCAACTCTTCTTTTTCGGAAATATCAGCAGCTCCCGGTCTTGAGGAATAGGCGCCAACATCAATAAAACTAGCACCTTCCTTCAGCATTTTTTCGGTTTGGAAAAGGATGTCAGACTCGTTTTTATATTTTCCACCATCATAGAATGAATCTGGTGTGATATTTAAAATTCCCATCACTTTTGGTGATGAAACATCGATTAAATTTCCTTTGCAGTTTATGGTCATTTTAATGTACAACTTTATCTATTATTGATAGTTTTTTAGGGGCTTGATACTGCATCATTTTTTGCATGATTCCTTCAACATTGTCATCAACAATTAGTAATTTTTTATTTTCAGGTTTTATATAGCCTTCTGAAATCATTTTGTCAATTTGTAGTAAAATTGAATCAAAAAAACCATTGATATTTAATAAACCAACTGGTTTTTGTTCAATGTGTAATTGATTCAAAGTCAGCGCTTCAAAAAGTTCGTCAAGGGTTCCAAAACCACCAGGAAGTGTCAAATAGCCATCTACCAATTTACTCATAATCACTTTTCGTTCGCTCATTTTTTTGCAAACAATCATTTCTTCAATACCACTATGAACAACTTCTTCTTTTTCCAATAATTTTGGAATTACACCAATTACCTTTCCATTTTTTGATAAAATAGTGTCAGATAAAACACCCATCATCCCTATTTTTCCACCTCCGTACACCAATTCTATACCTTCTTTTACAAGATAATTTCCCAAAGTTATGGCTGCATTCTTATAAATTGGATTTACTCCCAAACTAGAACCGAAAAAAACTACTATTCTTTTCATGAAATAAAATGATAAATTCCTTGTAAAAATAAATGAAAAGCATCTAAGATTTACTATTTTTACGCAAATACTTTCAATTTTTAAAATGCAAAAAACCTCACAACAATATGATGCAGTTATTCAAGATTGCAGAAGTTTATTCATCAAAAAAATGTCAGATTATGGGAGTGCTTGGCGCATTTTGCGTTTGCCTTCCCTCACAGATCAGCTGTTTATCAAAGCGCAAAGAATTCGTCAACTGCAAGAAAATGAAGTGAGAAAAGTGGATGAAGGCGAAATGCCAGAGTTTGTTGGAATTATCAATTATGCCATTATGGCGCTGATTCAGTTGGAGTTAGGCGTTGTTGAAAATCCTGATTTAACAGTTGATGAAGCCGTTATTTTGTATGACAAACAACTCAAAATTTCCAAAGAATTGATGCTCAATAAAAACCACGATTATGGAGAAGCTTGGCGTGATATGCGTGTGTCTAGTTTGACAGATTTGATTTTGCAAAAAATTTTACGTGTCAAGCAAATCGAGGATAACAGCGGAAAAACATTGGTTTCTGAAGGAATTGACGCCAATTATCAAGACATGATAAATTATGCAGTTTTTGCACTGATTCATTTAAATAACTAATATTATGAAAATACTTGTTCAATTTGTCAGAGTTATAGTCGGCGTTTTATTCGTTTTTTCGGGCTTTGTAAAATTGGTAGATCCAATAGGTTCTCAGTATAAATTTGAAGAATATTTTTCAGAAAGTGTGTTACACATTCCATTTTTGATACCTTATGCGCTACAATTTTCAATCTTTTTAATCATTGCTGAAATTGTTTTAGGAGTGGCACTTTTAGTGGGATGGAAACCAAAATTCACCGTAAAAAGTTTGTTGTTTATGGTGCTTTTTTTCTTGTTTTTGACAGGTTATTCTGCTTATTATGATAAAGTTACAGATTGTGGATGTTTTGGAGATGCTATCAAATTAAAACCTTGGGAAACCTTTTATAAGGATGTTGTTTTAACTATTTTAATTTTCTTTTTGAGTTATAAATCCAAATTGATTTCCCCTTTTAAATCAAAAATATTTCCCGGAAAAGTTGTTTTTTGGTCATTGGTAATTTCAAGTTTTATTACCTATTATGTACTAGCACATTTGCCAATTATCGATTTTAGACCTTATGCTATCGGAAAAAATATTCCTCAAGGAATGGAATATCCTGAAGATGGTTCCTTACCAAAAGTGCACGATTTTATGTTGGAGGATGCTCAAAATGATTTGGCACCTGAGATTTTAAAAATGGAAAAAGTATTGTTGGTGATATCTTATAATTTAGACAAAGCTGATTTTGAAGCATTCTCTGAGATAAAAAAAGTGGCAGATGAAGCCATCAAAAAAGGCTATAAAGTGTATGGTGCTTCTGCATCTTTTTCAGATGTTTTACAATTAACCAAAAAGAAATTTGACTTGCCTTTTGAGTTTTTATTTTGTGATGAAATTACCCTGAAAACTATGATTAGAGCCAATCCAGGAGTCCTTATTTTAAATAAGGGAACTGTGGTTGATAAGAAAAATTGGAATGATATTGACGATTTGAAACTTGAATAATCTTAATACAATGAATGAATTTATAAGTTTTCTTTCTGTTGGAAATTATGCAATTATTGGCATCAATAATGGGAAGGCCAATGCCATTTCTCATGAAGTGATTGACGGAATTAATATTTCTTTAGACCAAGCAGAAAAAGAGGATAAAGTAGTGATTTTGACAGGTTCATCAGGAATCTTTTCTGGAGGTTTTGACTTAAAAGTGATGACAAAATCACCTGAATCTGCCAAAGAATTGGTTTTAAAAGGCTCTAAATTATCACTCAGAATGCTGTCATTTCCAATGCCAATTATTATAGCTTGTAATGGACATGCCATCGCAAAGGGTGCTTTTTTGTTGCTTTCTGCGGATTATAGAATTGGAGTTGAAGGCGATTTTAAAATTGGCTTGAATGAAGTAATGATTGGAATGACCATGCATCATGCAGGAATTGCGATTGCAAATGCCAGATTGTCAGCAATTTATTTAAATAGAAGTGTTAACAATGCTGAAATTTATAGTCCAAAAAATGCTGTAAAAGCTGGATTTTTGGATGAAATTGTTCCTGAAAGTGAATTGATTTCAACAGCCATAAAAGTTGCTGGTATGTTTGGAAAACTGAATTCAAAAGCACACGCAGAAACCAAAATAAGAGTTAGAAAACATCATTTAGAGAATTTAGAAAAAGCGATTGAATTGGATTTAAACGAGCAAATATTATTTAATATTTAATATTTTTTAAAGTTTTTTACACCAGCTTTAATTTCGATAGTCAAGTGGTTTTTTCTCGGAGTCAAAGGACAAGAATATTTATCATTATAAGCACAATAAGGATTGTAGGTATTGTTGAAATTCAAAGTGATGGTGTTTTTATTTGAAATATCGGTAATCATTATATCCATATAACGCCCTCCACCATAAGATTCGTTTCCAGAAGTTTGATCTGTAAATGGTAAAAATAAGTAATTTTTATACCTTTCATCTTTTGTATCATCTTGACTTTGATAAACTGTCAACGCATGATTTTCGCCTTTCAAACTGAAATTTAAAATCCCAAATTCTTTGTATAAAGGCGTTCTATCTGTGGTTGTTGGCATTTTGAAAATAACTGCATTTTCAATTTTAGTAAGAGTTGCAATTACAATAAAAGTTGAATCAATAGGGAAGAAATCAAGACCTCTAAAGTTTTTTAAATCCGCTGGTTTTAATGGAGAAGTTGAGGCATCTTTGAAGCTAGCATTGAGTTTTTGTTGATATTCAGTCTCACCAATTAACGCTCTTTTTCCTTGGGAATTACAAGAAAAAATGGTGAGTAAAACTAAAAAAAATAATTTTTTCATAGTATATTAATTTAAATAGTCCAATATACAAAACTTGAGTAGAAAACAATTAAAACAATGCCATCTATCCAATTTAATCTCATTATTTTTGGTAATATTACCATTGGTAAAATGAGAAATGAAATTGCTAGCATCCATAAAATATCGTTTGTTAAAAACTTTTGATCGAGAACTTCAATAGGGGTTATGATAGCTGTAACGCCAAGCACACCAAGGATATTGAATATATTTGAACCTACCAAATTTCCTAAAGAAATGGCTTTTTCTTTTTTGATAATAGCAATAATTGAAGCGGCTAATTCAGGAATACTCGTTCCTAATGAAACTACTGTAATACCAATAATTCGCTCGCTCACTCCAAAATCAACAGCCAAAGCAGTAGCACCTTTGATGAGTAATTCTGAGCCGCTCCAAAGTCCTAATCCACCAACAGTTAAAAATAAAGCTATTTTGTATGAATTTAAACTTTCTCCAACTTCTGAAAACTCTTCTGAAAACTCTTTTTTTTGTAATCTCAACAGAAAAAATAGAAAAACAACCAACAAACTAACTAAAATTATTCCCTCAAATTGTTTAATTACTTTGTCATTTATTAAAAAAAAATAGAGCGCTATTGAAGCGGACATCATTACAATCCAGTCAACTTTATAAAAACTTTTTTGGACTTCAATAGAGCCAAAAAGCAACGTTATTCCTAAAATCAAAGAGATATTAACAATATTAGACCCTATTACATTTCCAAGAGATAAATCAGAAGATCCATTTAAAGCAGCATTAACGCTTACTATGAGTTCAGGAGCTGAAGTTGCCAGAGAGACTATGGTCATTCCAATGACAACCTTTGGAATTTCGAGTTTTAAGGAAAGAGCAACAGCTGATTTTAAAAGCCAATTTCCGCCTAAAATCAGTAATATTAGTCCTCCCAAAATTAATAGAAAGTTCATTTTTTTATTTTGAGCGAAGATACATCAGAAAGAATTTTAAATAAAATGCAAGAGGTAATATTGAAATTTTTCTTCTAATATTTTTATTTTCAGTAAATTTGATAAACATTCAGTAAAAATGAAGAAACAATGTTTTAAAATTTTGGCAAAAATCAACAAAAAATTTTTGCCTTCTTTTACAAAAAAAAGATTAAATATTTCTAAACTTTCCAAGTTTCAACTAGCAATTATAGGTTGGAGGGTGTTCGTAACGAAGCATTCTCTTGATTAAAAAATAGACATTTATGAGCGATTATACTAAATTATTTATAGGTTCAAATCTTATTATCAACGGATTAACTTTTTTTTTGGAAGAAAATGATATTCAATATATTATTAAAGATCGTTTTAATTCTGCATTGATGGCTGGTTTTGGCGAACTTTCTGGAGGTACAGAAATTCATGTAGAAACCTCAAAATTTGAAAAAGCACTCGAAATTTTAGAAAATTATAAAATTACAATAAGTTCAGAAAATCAATAATAGATTTTCTAGATTCAAAAAATGAGGTTATATTTGCACCCGCTTAAAGGCCTCGTGGCGCAACTGAATAGCGCATCTGATTACGGCTCAGAAGGTTACTGGTTTGAATCCAGTCGAGGTCACAAATTAAAAACTCATCTGAAAAGATGAGTTTTTTTATATTTTTTATTCCGCAAAATATTGTTTCAAAGCCATTCTGTGTTCAGGAATGCTTTTGTCATAATTTTCAACCAAAACTTCCAAAATTTCGGGTGAATTTTTGCCAATTTCTTTTTTGCTTTTATACTTTGAAACGTATAAATTATAAGAATTCTCAGTTTTTTCAAAAATCAGAAAATGAGTTTCATTTAATTCGGAAAAGCAAATTTCGTGTGATGAAAATGTGCCTGAAACATCTGTTAAGAAGTCTGAAAATTGGTAATACTTGAATACGTTTTCCATAGTTTTGTTATATCAACTCAGCAGATAATCCAAGTTGTAAAAGTTTTGAACATCTGGGTTCTAAGTCTTTAAACTCGCCAGATTTTACAGTACATTTTCCCTTATAATGAACCAAATACGTGCATTGCTCGGCTTGTTCTAATGTGTGTTCGCAAACATTGATGAGCGATTCAATCACAAATTCGAACGTATTAACTTCGTCATTGTGTAATACAATTTCGTGTTGATGCGTTTCTTGCTCTATAATGTCAACATCTTCTTGATTTTTTTCTTTAGTTCCCATGTTATAAAAATAAAAAAAATTATTGTTTTAAATAATTAGCAGAAATCCATAGATTGCGTTTTATCATTTTTTGCAATTTTAATTGATGTTTTTTAGCTTCCACATCAATCAAAGTCAAGTCTTCTTCATAAAATCCGCTCAACAATAAAATCCCATTTTTTTCTAAACATTTTGCATACGCATCCATGTCTGCAAGTAAAATATTTCTATTGATATTTGCAAGAATCACATCGTATTTTTGAGTTGTTAAAAGTGATGCATCACCTTGATAAACAGATATTTGATGACAATGATTGCGTTCCACATTTTCTATAGAATTGGTGTAACACCATTCATCAATGTCTATGGCATCAATAGGTTTTGCGCCTTTTATTTCTGCAAAAATGGCTAAAATTCCTGTGCCACAACCCATGTCAAGAACTTTTTTATTCTCTAAATCGAGTTCTAATAAATGCTGAATCATCATGTGTGTAGTTTCATGATGGCCCGTTCCAAAACTCATTTTTGGTTCAATGATGATTTCGTATTTCAAATGAGGATTTTCGTGAAATGGCGCTCTGATACTCACTAAATCATCCACTTGAATGGGCTCAAAATTCTTTTCCCATTCTTCATTCCAATTGGTTTGAGGAATTTCATTGTGCTCATATTCAATCTCGAATTCATCAGAATTAAGAATAAAAATGTCATCTAAAATATTTTCAAACCAATCAGCTTTTTGAATGTATGCAAGTAAACCAATTTCATTTTCAACAAAACTTTCAAATCCTACTTCTCCTAATTCCGCAATTAAAATTTCGCTTGCAGGTTCTCTTGGTGAAATTCTAAAATTGTACTCGATATAAATATTGTCCATAAAAAAACATCAAGATATATTAAAATCTTAATGCAAATTTATTCTATTTTGAGTTACGTTTTATAAAAAAAAACCTATTTTAAATCGCTTCAATAATAGCCACAAAATCAACTGCAACCAATGATGCACCACCAATTAAACCTCCATCAACATCTTCTTTTGAAAATATTTCTTCTGCATTCGAAGGTTTTACACTACCACCATATAAAATGGAAACGGAATCAGCAATTTCTTTCCCGAATTTTTTAGCGATAACATTTCTCACAAAAGCGTGCATTTCTTGCGCTTGTTCAGGAGTGGCAGTTTCACCCGTTCCAATTGCCCAAACAGGTTCATAAGCTAAAATGATGTTTTTAAAATCTTCTGGTTTTAAATGGAAAAGTGTATTTTTTAACTGACTTCCAACCTCTAAAAGATGATTGTCAAGTTTTCTTTCTTCTAATAATTCACCAAAACAAAAGATAACTTCTAAATTATTTGCCAAGGCAGCATCAATTTTTCTAGCGATTAATTCATCATTTTCGCCAAAATATTGTCTTCTTTCAGAATGACCAAGAATAACCGTTTTTACCCCTATTGAAACCAACATTTCTGCAGAAATCTCTCCAGTAAAAGCCCCATTTTTTGCTTGATGCATGTTTTGTGCAGCAACTTCTACATGAGAGTTTTTGACACTTTCTATTGCAGTTGTTAAACTAACGAATGATGGAGCAACAATAACTCTCACATTTTCTAAGTTCAAACTAGCAATCGAATTTGTAACCGCATGAATCAATTTTTCAGTTTCTTCAATGCCATTGTTCATTTTCCAGTTTCCAGCGACTATTTTTTTTCTCATAATATTTAATTTTGAAATGACGTGTAAATTTATGAAATAGATTGCAACTTAGGCTTTTAAAATTGAAATACTTACTAAAACGATTTATAAACTTTTTAATTTTTTTATCCAGATAATTTTCAAAAGAAGTATTTTTGTTTTAAAATAATTTCATGACTACACACCAATTAGAATTTCAAATAAGAAAAAAAAAATCTTTTTTATGTATTGGTTTGGATGTTGATTTGGAGTTAATTCCAGAACATTTACTCCAATTTGAAGACCCAATCTTTGAATTTAACAAAGCAATCATTGATGCTACACATCAATTGTGTGTTGCTTATAAACCTAACACCGCTTTTTATGAGGCTTATGGAATAAAAGGGTGGCAATCACTTAAAAAAACAATTGATTATTTAAACGCATTTTATCCTGAAATTTTTACAATTGCGGATGCAAAAAGAGGCGATATTGGCAACACTTCAAGTAGGTATGCAAAAGCTTTTTTTGATGATTTAGGGTTTGATTCTGTGACAGTTGCGCCTTATATGGGGAAAGATTCTGTGGAACCTTTTTTAGCATTTCCTAACAAACATACCATTTTGTTAGCACTAACTTCTAATGAGGGTGCCTTTGATTTTCAAACAAAAAAAATAAATGAAATTGAATTGTATAAACAAGTCTTAGAAACTTCCAAAGCATGGAAAAACTCAAATAATTTGATGTATGTGGTTGGCGCAACAAAAGCTGAATATTTTCAAGAAATTAGAAAAATAGTGCCAAATGCTTTTTTATTGGTTCCTGGAGTTGGCGCTCAAGGAGGAAGATTAGAAGATGTTTGTGAATTTGGATTGAATTCACAAATTGGTTTGTTGATCAATTCATCAAGAGGAATTATTTATGCTTCTTCACTAAAAGATTTTGCAGAAAAAGCACAATTGAAAGCAAAAGAATTGCAATCAGAAATGGAAAAAATAATGAGTTAAGGGATTTTGGCTAAAAATTATAAACTAAGCTCTCTGTCGAGATAATTTACTTGATTTAATTTTTCTTTTAACTTCATGGCTTTAAAAGCAGCCAAATCACTTTTACTCTCATCTTCAAAACGATAATCACGAGAAATCTCCAATAATTTGATATATCTTTCTTGGAGATGTTTCTTGTAACTTTTAAGTTGGTGTAAGTGAGACATTTGAAATTTAATTAGTTCATAAATATAAATATATTTTTTAATTAAATCTCATTTTATCTGATTATTTTTAGTTGTGAAATCTTTTGATTTAACAATTTAATTTTTTAAGATTTTAAAGTTCTTTGAATACCCATTTGTTTTGATATTCAGTAAGTAAAAACCACTTTTTAAGAAAGATACATCAATTGTTTTTTGGCTTGATTGATGATTAAAAGTGTGTACCTTTTTACCTGTTAGGTCATAAATTGTTCCTTGATATGTATCTGAAAAGTTTGCAAATCGAATTTCTAATTGATTGTTTACTGGATTTGGAAAAACTTTAATCTTTTTTTCGTTAATTGTGTTGTCATTTGTACTTAAACTAGATGCTTGATATACTCTAATGTAATCAATTTCCATAGAATCACTGATGAAATTAGGATCGATAGCACCACCTAAATTTCCACCCATTGCTATGTTTAACAAAATATAAAATTCTTGATTAAATGGTTTTATTGTTTCTATTTCGTTAATCAAAATTTCATTCATATAAATTTTCATAGAAGTTTCATTCCAAATTAAAGTATAAATGTGAAATTTTTGAGAAGTATTGGCATTAGTTGTAGCAAGTCCTTTACTATTGTATTTGTATCCACTTCCATTATTCCAGTGCCAAGTTGCTAAGATTTCAGTTTTAGGAATATTTGGTTCCATAACATCAATTTCTCCACAAAAAGGCCAACCAGTAGTTCCAAAGCCCTGATTGTCCCAATACCCACCATCTTCGTTAATGTTTTTTCCCAATAACCATATTGCAGGCCAAGTACCAGCAATAGAAGGCAATTTTGCGCGAACTTCCAACTTGCCATATTGAAAAGCATATTTTGAGTTTAGCCTTGCTGAAGTATAGTTTTTAGTAACATTTTGGTCAGTAAAAGATTCTTTGATTGCTTTTATTTTCAATGTTCCATCACTTACAAAAGAGTTGTTTGTACGATTAGTATAATGCTGTACTTCGCTATTATACCAATTTCCACCAGCTGGAATTTCAGTTTGTTGATGCCATTTATTTGTATCAATTGCGCCATTTCCGTCAAACTCGTCAGACCAAACCAACGTATTGAAAACTGCATCCACATTATTATCAACATTACTCGAGGGTATTGTTCCGTCATAAGAAAAATCGTCTATGTAAGCGATTACTCTGTCATTATTATTTTCACCATTTACTTGAATCAAAACACGACTGAAATCTTTTCTTTCTATTGGAATAAGTGAGGCATTGTCAATGTTGATATATGAATCATTCTTAAAATCAAAAGTGACTGTTTGCCAAGTGTCTAAAGTAATTGCTTTGATAATTTCTGTTTGATTAGACCATGGTGCGCCAATAGAACCATCTTGCAATTTTAAAGAAACTTGATTGGTTTGATTTCCAGTGAGGCCGTTTGAAGGCACATAAATTTTTAACGTAAAAGTATGCTTTACAGATAAATCAAATTTTTTGGATATGTCAAATCTTACATTGGCATATTGAGCGCCATTATCTTCATATCTCAAAACGGTGTTTGAGGTATTGATGCCAACTTTAAAAGGGTTTGAAAATGCGGTATTCATTACAATAGCATCAGGCGCCCAAGTTGTTATGGTACCATTTCCTTCAAAATCGTCTTCGACTTTTTCTTGTGAAAATAAAGTTATTGAAAAAAGAAGTAAAAAAAGGGAAGTAAAGATTCTATACATAATTGTTTTTTAGATTTTTCAAATGTAAAATTAAAATCAAAAAAGAATAGGATATGCACCCATACTTTACCCAAACAAAGTTCGTTAAAACTGTTAAATTTACTGTTAAAATAATTTATTTCGAAAAAGTATCTGTTTTCTTGTCATACCCATAAGGACAATGCTTGCAACCACTTTTACAACAATAGCCTCTTTTTAAATGATATTTTTCTGTAAAAACTTTAAATCCTTGTTCATTTAGATAAAAGTCATCCTCTTCTAATTCTATTCTTGGTTTAAACATATTGCAAAAATACGTGTTTTAACGAAATTGTAAAATACCAAATTTGGTTTTAGTTTATTGATTGTTTTTTCTGATTTCATTCTTTCTCATTGGCATTCCATCAATCACTGTAAACAATTTTTCTGATGATAATACCCTATTTTGTTCTAATTTAATGCCACCATCCAAACCAATTAAGCGAATTGTAAAAACATCTTTTTTGGGGATGAAACTTGAAAACAATTCTTCTGATTTTTTCCAGTTATTATCAAAATTCAACTTATAGCTTTTTTTAGTAAAACTATAAATAATAATTTTCCTTTCCAGCAATTCTTTTGGATGTTTTTCTAAAATCGCGAATTGTTTTTCAAGTTCTTGACTATTTTCATCAGACGTAGAAATCAATAAAACCCTATTTTTCCAGAGATGTTTTTCCATGTTTTGTCCGAATGAAAAATGGCTTGAGAATATGAAAAAAATCAGCAATATTTTCATTAAAAATTGTATTAATCTGTTGCTTTTTTGAAAGCGATTTTACCGCCAACAATTGGAATTGTGATGGTTGTTCTTTTTAAATCAACGGTGATTTCAGTTCCTGGTTTTGGTAATAAAGTATATTCACTATCACTTGAAAAAATTATCACACCAATTTGTTGTCCTTTTTTAATAATTTGATCATCTGGCTGAAATTCGAAAGTCATTTCATAAAATTTCCCTGGTTTTAATGGACTGCTTTTTGAAAGTGATTGATAGTTTTGTAAATCTGCCCAACCACGAGTGATGATATTGTCCGTTATTTTTGAGTTTCTTCCTTCGTTCCATGGCAATGAAACCAAATACACAGAGAGATTTACAGCTGGTTTTGAACTTGCAGCTTTGATGGTGATGCTCGCCAAACCAGATATATGAATATCTTCTTTTAAAACTGGAGTTATGTATAATAAACGATGATTGGTGTATGCTGCTTTGGCTAGAGATTCTGCAGAAAAAGAATAGTTGTCAACCAAGGTTTCTGTTCCTTTAGAAGTTGAATTATCAATAGATAATTTTCCAATTCCTGGAGCACCAGCATGTAAATAAAAAGTAACTTGTTTTGCATCAGGATTTGGGTAATTTTTATAAGAAGTTGGGTTGTCCATTTTGTCATTTTCTCTTACAATCCAAGCTTTTGGGTCGTTTTCAACACCATTTTCTATGCCGTGTAAATACCGCGTAAACCAGCGATTCATCATAGAAATTGGAGGTGGACCTCCATGACCATTTTGGTGATAAAAAATCTGAGTAGGCAAACCCATTTCAGACGCTTTTTTATAAATTCGGTAACTATGTTCGGGCATCACATTCCAGTCATTAAATCCATGAGACATTAACAGGGCAGCTTTCATAGGTTGCATTTGGTTTAGGTAATCACGTCCAGCCCAAAAATTATTATAATCACCTGTAATTCTGTCCATGCCATTTGCCATTTCTGTATCTCTGACAACTTTATTGTTTTTAGCTCTATTTTCCTCTTTTCCACTGTGTATAAAGTCGTATAAAACATCAATATCTTCGCCTAAATATCCGGCAGGCGAACGAACCAAACCATTAGAACGATAATAATGATAATAGGAAGTATTGGGCGCCACAGGAATGATCGCTTCCAAACCATCAACCCCAGTTGTTGCGGCTGCTAACGGAATTGTTCCGTTATAAGAAGTACCTGTCATGCCCACTTTGCCAGTTGACCAAAAAGCAGTTACCTCATCATTTCCATCTCTTTCTGTGAAACCTTTTGCACGACCATTCAACCAATCAATCACTGCTTTGGGCGCTAAAGATTCATTTTTTCCACCTACAGTTGGCGAACCATCAGACAAACTAGTTCCAGGCGAAGAAGAATGCACTACAATATAACCTCTAGGAACCCAAGTTTTAATTTGTGAATAGGAAATAATAGGTCTTTCACCAATTCTTTTTACGTCAACATGCGTTCTTGGTTTTGGTTTTTCGCCCAATTCGTGTCTTACTTCCCAAAACAATCCAGGAGCATCACCTGCAGTTCCTGCATAATAAGGGCTTGATTCATAAACTATTGGCAATTTTAATCCTTCAGTTTCGGTTTGAAAAGGTCTGGTAACGCCTACATGCATTCTGTCTAATTTTCCATCTCCATCAGAATCAAAAGTAGTTTCTACCCATAAATCATGACGAATCCATTTGTTTGGATTGTTAAATGCCTCAACGATTTGTGCTTCACCATCTTTAAAAATGGGGATTGCTTTTTCTTGTGCTTTTAATGAAAATGCAAGAAGAAATAAAAGTATAAATTGATTAATTTTTTTCATGATACTTGAGTTATTTTAAGACTGAAAATTCGATGTATGAATCCGTAAAAACGGTATGTGTTTGTGTTTTGAAATCTTTTTCTTCGGCTTTGTAAATATTATCTACATAGGTTTGCGGATTCAAATCGATTAAAGGAAACCACGTACTTTGTAACTGAATTTGCAATTTGTGACCTTTTTTAAACGTGTGAAAAACATCTTGCAGTTTGATGTTTACAGCCGTTTTTTTATTAGGAGTAAAAGGTTCTGGAAATTCAAAACTATTTCTAAAACGGCCTCTCATCACCTCACTACGAACCATTAAATGATAGTTGCTCATTTTTAAATGGTCTTGCATTTTATCATTATTTTCCTCTGAATCAGCTGGATGCACGTCAATCACTTTTACAATCCAATCTGCTGCAGTGCCTGTAGTTGCGACTTTTAATTTTGCCAAAATATCGCCTGCTAACGTGAAATCCTGTGTTAAAATATCCGTTTCAAAAACCAATACGTCAGGTCTTCTCGCTGCAAAGCGCTGATCATCTGTCATGTATTTTCTGGGTGTAAACACTGTTTTGATATCTTCGGAATAAGGAACTGGACGTTTGATATCACTGATAAATGAGATTCCTTTTGTTTCTTTTTGGGTAGCTGTTAATTCTTGATCGTCAGACAAATACCAGTTTTCTTTCACCACATTTTTTGGTGGCCAAACATCATACGATTTCCATTCTTTTTTGCCCGAGTCATATACATAGGCTTCTGGCAAACCTGAATTTTTATCACCTTTTCCTTTTAGGAAATGGTTGAAAAATTTGGTTTCAATTTCTTTCTGAAATTTTAATGATATAGAATCCCCAAAATAGTAGTTTCCAACAGCATTTTTTACTGAATTTCTTGCCCATCCTCCATGATCCCAAGGACCAAAAACCAGCGTATTGTAATTATTTTTTCCATGTTTTTCAATGGCTTTATAGGTTTCTAAAGGACCGTATAAATCTTCCGCATCAAACCAACCACCCACAATCATGGTTGCAACAGAGGAAGGAACTTTGTTTAAATGCTGAATGATTCCTTTGCTTTTCCAAACAGAATCATAATTTGGATGTTCTATAATTTCTCTCCAGAAAAAATCGTCGATTTTTTCTTTGTTAGATGCAGAACTGACATCCAATTTTTCATATTGAAAATAGTCATTCAAGTTTTTTAAAGGCCCTTTGTCTAAGAAAAATTGATATTGATCTTGCGTTTTTAATTCAGGTGTTGAATACCAAGCAGCATCTGTTGGAGTGTCTTTATAAGTTCCAAAAAGTGAAATTGCTCTGAAATAACTCAATAAAAAAGCGCCATTGTGATGAAAATCATCAAAGAAAAAATCGCCTATACAAGCCTGAGGAGAAGCTGCCTTCAAAGCAGGATGTGCATCAATAGCCGAAATGGTTGCATAATGCCCTGGATAAGAAATTCCCCAAGTTCCTACATTTCCGTTGTTATTTTCGACATTTTTCACCAACCAATCAATGGTATCATAAGTATCTGAAACTTCATCAGACTCATTTTCTTTTTTATTAGGATTGTAAGCACGCATGTTGTCATAAACCCCTTCACTCATCCAACGTCCACGAACATCTTGATATACAATAATATAACCATCTTTCATCAAATGTTCATTAGGGCCAATTTTCGTTTTCATTTTTCCTTCTTCATAAGGCGCAGAGCTATATGGCGTTCTTTGCATCAAAATGGGATATTTTTTGCTTTTATCTTTGGGAGAATAAATAGTAGTGTGCAATTTTATGCCATCTCTCATAGCTATAGTAACCTCACTTTTTATAAAATTATCTTGTACATAAGTATCTTTTGGAATTGGAAGTGTTTTTTCCTCGGTTTTGTTACATCCAAAAACAAGTAAAAGTCCAATTAAGGGAATCAAAAAGTATTTTTTCATTTTTAAAATTGATTTTGCGAACGCTAAATTTACGAAACAAATAAGTTTATTTTAATGTTAATTTTTCATAAATAATTTGATTGAGATTGTTTGTCCTTATTATAATTAGAAAATCTATCAGAAAAACTAATAACCAAACCAACAATGTGTTCAAATTTGCTTTATTTTTGCACCACAATATGAATACGACAAAATTACAATTAACAGACTGGTTACCAACTACCAACAAAGAAGTAAAACTTCGAGGTTGGGAAGAATTGGACGTGATTTTATTTAGTGGAGACGCTTATGTAGACCATCCGTCTTTTGGACCTGCTGTAATTGGACGTATTTTAGAAAGTTATGGTTTGCGAGTGGCAATTGTGCCACAACCCAACGTAAATGACAATTTGCAAGATTTTGAGAAATTAGGCAAACCACGTTTGTTTTTTGCTGCAACTGGTGGTTGTATGGATCCAATGGTCAGCAACTACACAGCAAGTAAAAAACGTCGTGACAAAGATGCCTATACGCCCAATGGCGATATTGGTTTTCGTCCAGATTATGCTACTACAGTGTATTGCAATATTCTAAAGGAAAAATTTCCAGAAGTTCCTATTTTGATTGGTGGTATTGAAGCTTCTTTACGAAGAGTTACCCACTATGATTATTGGTCAGACAAGTTGATGCCTACCATTTTAGAAACCTCAAAAGCAGACATGTTGGTTTATGGAATGGGAGAGCAGCCTTTGCGTGAAATCGTTACGTTATTGCAAAAAGGGGTTCCGTTTTCCAGCCTGAAAAACATCAAACAGACTGCGATTTTAGTCAATCCAAAGGAAGAAAAAATTCCTGTGGTGAATGATTGGGAAGATGTTGAAATCAGTTCGCACGAAGTTTGTTTGAAAGATAAAAAAGCCTACGCTTCTAATTTTAAAGTAGTTGAACAGGAATCAAACAAATTAAAAGCTAGACGTATTTTTCAAAAAGTGGGCAACAAAATGCTGATGATCAATCCGCCTTTTCCTACAATGACAGAAGCCGAAATTGATGGTTCTTTTGATTTGCCTTACACACGTTTGCCACATCCAAAATACGATAAAAGAGGGCCAATTCCTGCGTATGAAATGATCAAATTTTCCATCAACATTCACAGAGGATGTTTTGGTGGGTGCAGTTTTTGTACCATTTCTGCACATCAAGGAAAGTTTATTGCGAGCAGAAGTCAGGAATCTATTTTGAGAGAAGTTGACAAAGTGGCAAACATGCCCGACTTTAAAGGGTATTTGTCTGATATTGGTGGCCCTTCTGCCAACATGTATAAAATGAAAGGAAAAGTGCAGGAAATTTGCGACAAATGTGTGGCTCCTTCGTGTATTTCGCCTGTGATTTGTTCTAATTTAGATACGTCGCACAAACCATTAACGGAGTTGTATCAAGCTGTTGACAAACATCCAAAAGTAAAAAAATCCTTTATTGGTAGTGGCATTCGTCATGACATGTTGGTGCCAGAATTCAATAAAAATGCCGATCCAAAAGAGTTGGATGCCTACACAGAAGAAGTGATGACGAAACATGTTTCTGGTCGATTGAAAGTAGCTCCTGAACATACTTCTGATAATGTATTGAAATTGATGCGCAAACCTTCGTTTACCTATTTTCATAAGTTTAAAGAGCGTTTTGATCGCATCAACATTAAGAATAAATTGAACTTGCAATTGATTCCGTATTTTATTTCAAGTCACCCTGCAAGTGAATTGGAAGACATGGCAAACTTGGCCGCAGAAACCAAAAATATGGGCTTCCAGTTAGAGCAAGTGCAAGGTTTTACGCCCACACCAATGACAGTGGCTACTGTGATTTATTACTCTGGATATCACCCTTATACCTTAAAAGAAGTAA
>MNYM01000033.1 GCA_001873065.1 Flavobacteriaceae bacterium CG2_30_31_66 | reverse complement strand
ACTAATTTGATCGAAAATCTTAATGGAAAAATTAGAAAATATACCAAAAATAAAATGTCTTTTCCATCTGACGAAGCTGTATTGAAATCAGTTTTCTTGGCTATTAGAGAAGCATCTAAAAAATGGACAATGCCTATTCAAAATTGGGGGATTATATTAAACCAATTTAATCTTATATTTGAAAACAGAATTAGGATTTAATTTATAATAACAACTTTTTAAGTTTACACACTTTTTGAGATAGTGTCAATGAATACCCTTTTTATAACTATTATTAATTTAATTTTACTATACCTTTATTCTTGTTGGTTATTCCAATGTTGGAACCCTTTTGTCGTGGTTTAAAGTAGCGAGTGCTCGGAGCTGGTTAAAAAGACCTATTTTGATGCCTTTACATCTTTTTATAACTTAATCATTATGTTAATTTATTATTTTACAATGTTTTGTATTTTAAAATTTCTATAGCAATTAATCTGTACTTATACTACATTATGAATCTTACATGAACAAGTCTTTTATGTTTTGTTATGAACTATAATTAATCTATTTTTGCTAAAAAACTGATTTTACAGTCATTTTCAATAATTATCATTATAGATTTTGAAGATAATATGATGTTACTTCGTAAAAAACTATCACAAGCTGGTTTAGGCAAGTTGATTGGTACTTCTGGGGATATAATTGTTAGGTATGAAAGAAGTAATATTAAAACCTCAATTGATGTAGAGTTTAAAATTGATGATGCTCTTGAAGTATCTATTGACTATTTAATTGAACTTAGTACCATTGAACTTGATAAAGAAGTATCCAAACGTTTACAGCTTATTTCTGCTTTAAATATTGAGTATAAATCTTTTCTCTACAATTTGATTGATATGGCTGTACATGATTTTGAAACTAAAAAAACGTATTCTTAGAAATCAATTATGAATTGTATTATCCTAAATATTTTAGATTGTAGCTTAAATAGAAAATTTAAGCCAGTACAAAACTTATCTTTATTCTTTTTTACATTGTGTTGGTTATTAATATTTATAACTCTCTTATTTAATAATAAATTTACTGATATCCTATTTTATGCATTAATAATATTAAGCTTAGTTGCATTAACTATTTTTATTATACTATCTATATTAATAATAAAAAAAAAGAGAGTAGGAATAGTGACCCTAACCGAAAATCAAATCATAATTAATAAAGTTAAAATCTATGATATTAAAGATTTTTACTTTGATTTTAATGTCAATCACACAAAAGATAGTATTGACAAAAACCATATAAAAAAATTACCTTTTTGGGGTAATTATATAATTAGTAAAAAAAATAACATTAAAATAGAGATTGAGCCTGAAGAAGAGTTAAAATATCTTTTACCTTTTATAAGTATAAACAATACAAAGAGGTCAGCGTTTTCTATGAAAACTACTGACCTTTTTAAAAGTTTTATGGATATACTTTGGGCAGCTTCTTAAGTGCTACCCTAATAACTGTAAAACTAAAAGGATAGTGTATATAATGCCTATAATTATAATAGCTTTAGATAACTTTTTACCTTTTTGCTTAACCCATAATTTATAATCTTTTTCTTTTTTTACATTAAACCTACCTATACTGTACAAGTAGATAGTTATAAGTATTGTATATAAAATAATTGGTAATAGAAGTTTATAATTTTCCATCTTTCTTTTGTTGTATAGCATCTTTATATGGACGTACTATTTGCCAAGTAGCATTTCCTATATTGATAATGTTTTTCCACTTATTTGGGTTTGTAAAACCTTTTGTTGCAGCCTGTATAAGTTTTCTTCTTGATAGACCAAAATCACCCATTAATTCCATAGTTAAATGAGCTCTACCTCCTGTTTTCCAATCACCTTCAATTCGATTATCATACATAAAACCAATACTTCCTAATAAATTTGAAGGACTATTTTCTAAAGCGGTATTACCTGTCCAAGTTCCATAGATTTGAAGAGGTGTTGAAATCATTCTTACTACACCATCAGCCATAGAATATAAGCCAGCTACTTGGGTAATACCTGTTGGTGCTGCAAACATAGCTGCACCTGCTTGAAATTCTGTAAAACCAGCATAACCATTAGCCAACGCACCAGCAGTAATACCTATTTGATATTTATTATCCCAAGCCCATTCTGCTGCACTTCTCTTTTTTGTAAAATTAATATTGCCACCAAAAGATGTTATTTTGTCAGAAGCACTATTTATTTGTGACTCTAAATTACTTGCAGCAGAAGATCTAGAGCTAGAACTTCCAAAAGTCATTACAATTTCGTCCAAGTCATATGAAAAATCACCAGAGGTAAATATATGTTTGGAGATATCATCAATACTTGCATCCTTATTGTTTTTTAAAAATTCCAATAATTTAGATACTTCACCATCACCATTTTTATTGTTTACAACAATATTACCATATTTATCAACTTCAAACAGTCCAGAAGGGTCAGACCAGTAAATTGGATTATTAAAACCAAATCTAAATGGAGAAATAGAAGCAGCGTGTTCTGCTAATCTATCAGGATTATAAAATCTACCTAATGAAGCATCATACAGTCTAAAGTCCATTTCAACAACATTTAACCCTAAAGATTTTTCTAATTCTTGTCCATTGTATCCAAACTTCTGCGCGACCCCATTCCCATTTCCAGAAGTTATAAAATTATACCCCTCATGTTTTAACCCAAAAGGGTAGTAGTTGTTTTCTTCAATAATTTCGGTAGAAGCAGTAATAATACCATCGTTGTTGGCATCAGTATAACTTAATCGTATATTCCCAAGATGATCCTTGTATTGATAGACATAGTTAAAAACCCCATTATCTAATTTCACATACCCTTCTGCATGAGAGAAGAATTGAAAAACAAGAGGAGGATTGTCACCAATAGCACTAGAAGAAGGAAAATCTTTTTCATAGATAAAACCACCACAATATTCGGTTACTTTAGGATGGTTGAGTCCAAATTGGTACACCTCTTTTTTAAGTTTTGTACCATTCGCATCATAATAATATTTGATGCTGTTAGACCCAATTCCGGAAGTTGAAAAGATAATTTCAGTAGGGAGGTTGAGTTGATTGTATTTTATAGAGGTTATTTTTTTATTTTCATCAACAGTTAAATTTCCATTATCGTCATAAAAATAATCTTCAACGGTGGTATTGCCATCATTAAATCCATCTGTGTGCAAAGAAGTATCTTCAACACCCATTAACTGATTGCTATTTCCGCTGAGTTTATAGGAATAAACCAACTGGTCAATAGCGTCACTTTGGGTATAAGCAGCATTTGGAGCAAATCTTTCCAAGCTTAGGATATTTCCATTTCTATCATATTCGATATTTTTCACACCATGAAAATCAAAGTTAGTAGATAGGTTTTCTCCTTCAAGAGAACGTGCTCTTTTAATTCGATTAAAGGATCGTACGTAAAACCATAGCCTCTTTTTTTATTGTCGCTAGCTGTTTTCCAAATAGATTCGCTGATATTACCATTGTACAAAGGTTTAATCCCAAAAACACTTCCACCACCTGCCCATCTAGTGATATTGTTATAACTCAAACTTTGTGAAAACAAATCATTATCAGGTGTTAAGCTTTGTGGATTATTGATATTTGTTAACCAACCTCGAACATTGTATGCGTAATCAACTTTTTGTAAGGGGCTACCAATGGTATTTCCTACCTTTTTTTCAATGAGTTGCCCCAATTCATCATATACATTATTTACGAGTAATTCTGAAGCTTGCTCATTAATTTTATGCGTATGCGTCAAAAGTCTGTCTGCATGGTCATAAGTAAAATCTTCAACAACAGTAATGTTACTTTGCCCAGTTTTTATATGCTCTGTTTTGGTTTTGAGTGTTTTACCAATAAAATCCAATTGAATACTTACCTTAGTAATTGTTTGTAAAAAACGATTGTTTTCGTAGGCATAAATCTGCCGACCTTTATCATCATAATAATTGATATTATCAGTCCAAATGCCATTTTCCAATTCTTTGGTTTTACTAGCTACTAAAAGACCTTTGGTTTGGCTACTAACAGATTGACCAAAAACAGTACTTGGATTTGTATTTTGAACAAAAAATAAATTAGCATACGAATCGTAATACAAAATTGTTTGCACATTCAAATTTGTGGGATTTGGAAAGGCATTATTCGTATAATAAATAGGACCACCTGCAAGTTGTGTTAAGGTGTTTTGACGAGTCTCCACAATGGGGCCAGACCAATTATCAGCGAGTTCTTGTAAATCTTTACGATACAAAACACTGCTGTATCTTCCTGTATAAACCACCCTTCCAAAAGCATCGTATTTTGTAAAAAGCCATACATTTTTACTCGCCAAATTGGCATCTTGAGTAAGTATGGGTTGGTCATCTTTATTATAAACAATATACTCATACTTTTTACCAGGGATTTTTTTTGCGACCAAACGATTTCTAGCATCGTACAAATATTGATAACACAAATTATCCAAAATGGCATTGGTAACAACTCCGCTGTTAGTCCCAATTTGACTAGAACCTTTAGGAGATATTACATAAGTTAAATTCCCAAAATCATCATACACATAGTAAGTGTCATGATGACCATTGTTGGTATAGGCTCTTTTTAAAAGTACTTGCCCAGATTTATTTTTATACTCTTCAGTAGTATGATTATAGATTTGAGGTTGGTTTTCATCCCAATTTTCATCTTTAGTAATTGTTTTATATAATTCCCCTGCTGGGTAAAATCCACTATTGATGATTGTTGGATGATATATTTTAGTAATGGTATCGTATTGTAAACTCACATTGTAAAGCCTGACATTGTCAATACTTAGATTAGAAAGATACTCAAACTTGATGGTGTGACTATTGGTAGAATACCCTTTGGCACCAAAAGCACTTCCAATCTTCCAGTCTTTTCCAGGAGCACCTTGTTCCAAAACCCTATTTAGTGAAGAATTCTCAAAGGTTTTTTCTGAAAAAGCATTGACATCTTGTGTGATGGTATTTAAAAAGTCATCAGGATATTTATTTTTGTAAAATGTTTTGGTTGTTAAATCAAGGTTACCAGTCCTAATACTTTTATGATAACTAGAATCAGTAAAAGGCAGATACTCTTTGGTTTGTCGTCCTAAGGAATCATACACAAAATGAGTTATGATATCTTGTTTATTTCCCCCCACACCCAAAGCAATGCTTTGTTTGGCTCTACCCAAACCATCAAAATAGGAAATGGAAACTTGCTTTTCTTCAGGAATTATAGTACCACCACCAACTTTGGTAACCCCATCAAGTGTTTTTACTTTATAGGTGGTGCTAAGAACGTAATTCTCAGTCTGTGTTTGTGAGAATATCCCTACAGTCACAAACAACAGGATGTAAACTAACTTTTTCATAGCGATTAGTTTTGAGATTATTTTCTATTTGTTTTATACTTCATTTTTTTAGGATGAGTTTTTTTATATGACTGCAAATTTGGTTGATTAGTTTAAGAACTTTAAGCTTATCATGTTACTTATACTCGGAAGGCACAGATTGCAAATCTGCGCTATCACTTTTGTAGGGTTATATCCGCGACATCGGGTTTTTGACCATAGATACTTCTAAAAACCAAATGAACATGATTAGTCATTATACACCAAGCATGAATTTCTAGCCCTTTGTTTTTTTGACAAAACTGCAAACTATCTAAAAACAAATCTTTATACTCGTTTCGTGTAAAAACATCGAGCCAACCAACTACAGCAAAGCTAATAAAGTACAAACCCTCAGGATTATGGAATTTATAATTTCTGCTCATTATTACAATTTTAGCTTTGTAAAGATAGGAACTTCTGTTGTAATTTCATAAGCCACACGAAAGGATTCGTGCGGGAGCGGGGGAGCAATTGCTCGGTTTTTTGGGTTCTTTATTTGCTATGTATTATTATATAAATACCAAATACAGATAATGTATAACGGTATATTTAACAGTAAATACCATATCGCTAAACTTGAAGCATATACTTTCTTATAAATCAAGTAGCTTATTATAAAATGTATAACTACTGTAATTATGTAAGCTATCCATATTTCTTTCTGATGATTTGAGTTACTTGCATATCCTAATAAAAAACAAGCAAAGAACCACAACACAAGAAGGACAAACAAAATAATAATGTTTATTAGTAAAAATTTTATCTCTTTCATTATTGTTGAACAGTTACAGTTACACCATATTTGTCTTTCATAGTCTTCACAAAATTATTTATGGACACTATCTCAAAAAGTGTGTAAACTTAAAAAGTTGTTATTATAAATTAAATCCTAATTCTGTTTTCAAATATAAGATTAAATTGGTTTAATATAATCCCCCAATTTTGAATAGGCATTGTCCATTTTTTAGATGCTTCTCTAATAGCCAAGAAAACTGATTTCAATACAGCTTCGTCAGATGGAAAAGACATTTTATTTTTGGTATATTTTCTAATTTTTCCATTAAGATTTTCGATCAAATTAGTTGT
>MNYM01000014.1 GCA_001873065.1 Flavobacteriaceae bacterium CG2_30_31_66 | reverse complement strand
ACGGAAACTTTCAATGCAGAAACAAATCCTGAAGGACGTTGGAGAAAGTTTTTTTATGAAGAAATCATAGCAAGAGATAAAACGAGTTTGGATATTACTTGGCTGAAAGATAAATCGTTAGCAGATTTGGATAATTTACCTGACCCAGATATTTTGGCAACCGAAATCATAGAAAACTTAGAATCAGGATTGGCAAGTTTTAGAGAAATTGTAATGGCATTACATTCAAAATAGCAGGAGTAAACGCTTTTATTGTTTATTCAATTTTTTTTTAGGTAGTTTTCAAAATCCTCTCTAGTATCTATTTTTAGAAAGGCAGCTATTTAAAATTCTGATAAATAATTTAGCAAAAGCAGTATCATAAAGCCTGTTGCTATTGAATTATCAAATCCCGTAGGGATGAACTATGTTATAACTCCGGATTTTAATCCGGTAAAAAAGAAAAAATTATGGCAAACACCTATCATCAAGTATATATACAAGCGGTTTTCGCAGTAAAATATAGAGAAGCCCTTCTGCATAAAGACTGGAGAAAAGAGGTTTTTGCGGTTATAGGAAATTTGATTAACGAAACAGGTTGTAAAACCATTATTGTGAATGGTGTTGAAGATCATGTACATTGTTTTTTAGGGCTAAAACCAACAGTTTCCATATCTGAACTAATGAAAACTGTGAAAGCTAAATCTTCAAAATATATCAATGACCACAAGTTCTTATTACATCGTTTTGAATGGCAAGTGGGTTATGGTGCTTTTTCGTACAGTCATTCACACATAGACAATGTGTATAATTATATCGCAAATCAAGAGAAACACCATCATAAAGAGAGTTTTAAAGAGGAGTATCTAAAACACTTAAAGAAATTTGAAGTTCCTTATGATGAGCGTTATGTTTTTGAGGATTTAATATAGGTTGCGCCTATGGTTTTTAAAGGACTGAAGTCCTGCCTAATGAAATGGGTCGAGCCTATGGCTCTTTTTATTACGTTACAGTAGGAATAAATTCCTACACTGCAAAATGGGTCGAGCCTACGGCTCTTTTTTTGTGTTTCCTTTTTTATAGCTAGGAATAAATTCCTAGCTTATAAAACAGACCGAGCCTATGGCTCCTATAAGGTTTGCTCTAGAATTTATAATAATTTTCTGTTAATTAATCAACATTCTTCTGTTTTTAAATACACAAAACACATTTTCATTGCATTATTTTTATCGAAAATGAATTTTTGTTAGTGATTTATTAAATATACGATACTAATAAATTCCTTTTTATCATTTATTTTAGTAACGAAACTAAACATCAAACTTTCAGTATGAATTCTACAAACTTTTCAAGACGTGATTGGCTTAAAAAAAGTACGCTTACTTTAGGTGCATTAACCTTAATTCCATCAGAAATTTGGAGTAGTAATGTGCTAAAAGCGCAAAAGGAAAATCGTACATTCTTGTACAATTACAGCAATAATTTCAACGAATTTACACCTCCAATTGTTGAAGAAAATGAATCATTGGTCATTTTAAGAGCGAACGAAAATCCGTATGGACCTCCACCAAAATCGGCAAAAGCGTTTCAAGATGAGGTGTTTACAGGAAATCGGTATTCTTGGAAAACATTGGATGATTTGATGGAAACCATTGCCAAAAACGAAGGTGTAAAAACAGACCAAATTTTGATGGCGCCAGGATCCTCAGATATTTTGGAAAAAGTTGCTATGGTGCTTTTTCAAAAGGGTGGCAATGTGATTAGTGCAGACCCAAGTTATATGTCATTGATGATTGTAGCGAAAGCTGTTGGCGGTCAGTGGAAATCATACAAACTATTAAAAAATTCTCAACACGATTTAGATGCCATGGAAGCTGGTATTGACGATGATACCAAACTCGTTTACATTTGCAATCCAAACAATCCAACAGGTTCTATCACTAATGCTAAAAAACTGCGTGATTTTTGCACTAGAGTTTCTGAAAAAGTCCCTGTTTTTGTGGATGAGGCTTATATAGAATTGTCTAAAAACGGCATCAAAGATTCTATGAATAGCTTGGTTGCTGAAGGAAAAAATGTGATTGTTGCTCGTACTTTTTCCAAAATTCATGGAATGGCAGGTTTGCGAATTGGCTATGCTATTGGCAAAAAAGAAACGTTGGATAGTATCAACGAAATCACCAGAGGTGGCATGGGAATTACGGGGCCTTCTATTGCTGCTGCAAGTGCAAGTTTGGCAAATACTGATTTTTTAGACGATTGTAAAACAAAAATTACAGCAGCAAGAGAATACACCATTTCATACTTAAAAGCTCAAAAGTTTTCGTATTTACCTTCAGAAACCAACTTTGTGATTTTCGAAATCCCAATGGAAGGAAAAGAATTTCTGCAAAAAATATATGCAAAAAATGTGGCTGTAAGATCATTCAAATTTTGGGATAAAAATTGGTGTAGAGTAAGTATTGGAACTATGGATGAAATGAAACTTTTTACCAAAGCAATGGGTGAAATTTTTGCATAATTAGGATATGAATAGTGCTTTAGAAAAATCCATCTCGTTTTTAGTTTTTATTGGTATTGGAATCCTTTTAAAAAAGAAAATTTCAACGACCGAAGAAACAAACGGACTGAAAACTATCATCTTAACGATTGCGCTACCGTCCACTATATTTATTGCGCTTTTAAACGTAAATATTACTAGTAATTTGGTGATGTTTCCTTTTTTGGTGTTGTTTTTCAACTGTGTTTTATTCGCAATAACGCCACTTCTTTTGAGGTTTTTAGGCATTCATCCAACATCACTTTCAGGAAGAAGTGCGCAATTATTGATACCTTCTTTGGCTCCTGGATTGTCTTGTTTTCCTTTTATTCTTGAGTTTTTGGGAAATGATTCTTTGGCAAAAGCTGCAATGGCCGACTTGGGCAACAAGTTTTTCGTGTTGTTTTTGTTGTATTTGGTAGCGTTGCAATGGCATTATAAAAACAATGTTGATTTTGAAAAAACTTCGGTTAAATCAAAATTAAAGTCATTGCTAAAAACATTGCTTTATGAACCTGTAAATGTGTTTATTTTTGTGGCTCTTGTGTTGGTATTCTCAGGAATCACACTTGATGAATTGCCCTCTCTTTTATCAACAACACTTTCAAGACTCAGTATTCTCATGACGCCTTTGGTGTTGTTATTTATAGGATTGGCCGCGAAAATCAATAAAAAACAATTTATCCAGCTATTTTCTTTGTTGATTTTGAGAGCATCATTTACCTTGGTTGTGATGGTTGGAATCATTTCTTTGCTACATGTTTCTGATAAAAATGATATTTTAGTAATGCTTGTCTTCGGATTGAGTTCGTGTAGTTTTTGGCCTTTTGCACACATTTCAGCCATAAATTCTAAAGAAAAGCATCAAAATAGTGATAAAAAGACGTTTAATGTCAATTTTGCACTTTCAATAATTGCACTTTCATTGCCCATTTCTGTGCTATTAATTTTAGGGATTTTTAGTGCTGGTGACACTTTCACTGAACTCAATTCAATTCTTGGATTGTGTGGTGTGCTCTTTTTAGTCGGAATTATTTATCCTATTTTTTTGAAAATAAAAAGTACTACTATTGATGAAAGAACTTCTGAAAAAACCATAAAAAGCGAAAAGGAAGTCCGCTTTTCTGAATAACTATCACTAGATGTTATCTTTTCTCGATAGAATGGATTTGCAATCCTTACCAACAACACTCAAAACAAATCACAAACAATTGCATCCAATTCATTTTCTACTATTGCATCAATTCTTGTAGCCATTAAATAATAATTTTCAATGAAAAATACTTTTTTTTTAGTATATTCTTTGTTTGATATTAAAGATGGGCACAGACTGCAAATCTGCGCTAACGACATCTCAACATATCCGAGCGATCGGGTGCTTTTCAATTTAATTGAACCTATATTTTTTAAATAAAACTAGTAGCTTTATAAAAAAAAGCATACATTTATTTTATTTTTTATTACCAAAGTAGGCCTTGCAAAAAAACATTTTTTAAACCCTAAACTAAATTTTTATGTTCGAAACAAAAATCCAAGACTTATTAAAAGAGCATGTTGAGGAAATCATGGTTGTGACCGATAAAAACGGTGGAATTGTTTGGGTGAATGATTGGTTTACAAAACTCACAAAATATACTTTTGAAGAGGTAAAAGGAAAAAAACCTGGCTCAATTTTACAGGGTGAAGAAACTAGCGAAGCTACTGTAAAAAAAATGAGGGAAGCTATTGCTGAAGGAAAAAGCTTTAATGTAAATATTGTAAACTATTCAAAAGAGAAAAAAAAATATTGGTTAAATATAAGTTGTACCCCAATTTACAATGATCAAAATGAGATTGAGAATTTCTTAGCAATTGAAAGAGATATTACTTCAGAGTATGATCAAAATCAAAATAGACTGAATAAATTAATTGAGGAACAACAAAAATTATCTGCAGAAAAATCTGAATTGATTCAATTGATGTATGTTTTGGCGCACGATTTAAAAGCACCATTAAATAATATTGAAGGATTGGTTAATATTTCAGATATTGAAAACAAAGAGCTAAAAAGTATGCTTTCTTTTGAAATTAACAGATCAAAAGAATTAATCCATAAAATTCTTTCTAATGATTCCAGAAGTTCCGCAAAGATCAGTTTAAAAGCAGTAAATTTTAGCGTTTTTAAAATTATCAATAAGCTAGTAGAAATTAATAAAAACACCATTATTCATACAAAATTAAAAGTTTCAGTGCATTGTCCTAAAGAATTTACAATGTGTACAGACCAAATTTTATTTACTCAAATTGTTGAAAATATTTTTATTAATGCAATAAAATATTCTAGACCTTCTACAGAAATTATTTTTAATGTTTCCGAAGTTGATGATACAATTTGTTTAGAAATTTCCAACGAAACAGATATGCTTGAAGCTTGGCAATTGGACAATATGTTTAAACCATTTCAAAATTTTAGCATGCAAATTACTGAGCAATCAAGTGGAATAGGTTCTTATATCGTTAAGAAATACCTGACATTACTTGGTGGTAAAATCAAGGCATTTAAAATTGAGGATAGAGTTTATTTTCAAATTTTGATTAGCAATGCAAGCGGTAATTAATTGTCAAAAATTTCGTGTAAATATTAAAAATAAAATCCAATATTAAAATTAAATCGCGAACCATCAGGACCAGAAAACAACCCGATAGCGCGCTATCGGATACAGAAATCACTTCAATTACATTTGACACATCTCCATTTAATTTGAAGCATCCGTATTTTAATTTGATGCATCTGTAATTATTACAAACATCTCCTCTAACTCAGATTTTATAACTTAGATCCTCACTTTCATGAAATAAAAAGCGAAAAGGAAGTTCGCTTTTCTGAATAACTCTACAACGAGATCTTATCCTTTTTTCCCAATCGTCAACAACTCATTCCATTGCGTAGTAAATCTGGGACTTCTGTGTTCTTTGATAAGTGCCCACTCTTTTTCTCTGTTGCCAACTGTCGCCAACTTCACTTTGTTTTTGCCATATTTGCTATTGATGGCATCCATCGCTTTTGACAAACGACTGTCTTCAACTTTGTGCTCTTCATGAAATAAACTCATTTGTAGCTCATTTTCTGAAACCAAATGATGCAAATGAACGCCCACTTTTTTGTAACGATAACCAGGTTTATAGATTTTTCTCAACCCCGATAAGGCTTCTTTGGTGAGTTTTATGGTGTTGTTGGTAGGAGAATCTAACGTGATTAAAATATTTTTAAAATACTGATCTTCACTTTTACTGAAGCGATTTGTTTGTAAAAAAACTTCAATACAATTCGCTGCAGAACCTTGTTGGCGCAACAAATCTGCTACTTCTGCTACATAATAACTGGTAGCTTCTTCAATCAAATGATAATCTGTCAGCTTTTGACCAAAAGATTTTGCAGTGCCAATTCCTTTTTTTGCATCAGGAAGCGAAACCATTTCAAGGCAAGGAAGATTGTTGAGTTCTCTCCACAATCGTTCGCCAACAACTGTCATTTCTTTGCGCACCCAAGGCAAAGGCATGTTTGCGAAATCCAAACCTGTTTTTGCACCTGTATTCGAAATTCGGATGGCATGTTTTCGTCCAATTCCCCAAATGTCTTTTAAAGAAGTTGACGCTAATAAATATGTTCTTTTTTCTTCACTATCTACCACAAAAACACCTTTGTTTTCAGGTACTTTTTTAGCAAATTTATTCGCAACTTTTGATAAGGATTTTGTTTTTGCAATGCCTACTCCAACAGGAATTCCTGTGTTTTTAAAAACGGTATCTCTAATTTTTATAGCAATTTCATACAATTCATTTTCACGATAATGAGAAACATCTACAAAACTTTCGTCAATGCTATATTCTTCTACGATTGGCGAAAATGTGCGTAACGTTTCCATAACACGCTGAGACATATCAGCATATAAGGTATAGTTTGATGAAAAACAAGTGACGTTGTTTTCTTGTAAAACTTGCTTGATTTTAAAAGCAGGCTCAAACATTGGGATGTGTGTAAGCGCTTTTGCTTCTTTGTTTGCAGCAATCACGCAGCCGTCATTGTTGCTCAAAACAACGACTGGTTTTCCCAATAAATCGGGTCTGAAAACTTGTTCGCACGAAGCATAAAAGCTATTGCAATCGACCAACGCAATCATAGTGTATTTTTTATGATATAAGTAATCACACCCCACAATTGGATTTCTTGTTTTGAATCTAGGTCAATTCGGATGATGTTAAAACATCCATCTTGAATAATCACTGCCAATTGATTGCTTTTGGGTGTGAGCGATTTGTCGATAATCAGCACATCATTTTCAAAAATTTGGAATTCGCTAAAACTATTGTCAATCACTCTGATATAAAAAGTAGCTGATGTATTTGCGACCAGCACATCGTTCAAATCGATTCTTGGTTCTGTATAATGCGTAGCAGGACTAGCAAAACCAGTTTGAGTGGAGCGTGCCACTCTATAGTTTTTCTTTGATTTTTCTACTGATTTTAGTTCGCCAAATTCCATGCTTAAAATTACTAGAAAAAGAAACACAGTATTGTTAAAATTCAAAAAAAGTATGAACAAAAAAGAATTGATAATGTCTCTTTTTGATGTGTAAGAACGTTTATATAAATACGAGTTTGCAGATTTGAAATCCATATTGATAAATTTGTATCTTTGAATAAAAATTAGTCACAATGGATTTACAAACTAGAAAACTAAACTTGATTTCATATTTGGCACAACTTCAAGATGAACTTTTCTTGGAAAAATTAGAGACTTACATATTGAAACAAGAAAAAGAACAGCAAGCTGAATTGAAACAATTTACTGTTGAAGAATTTATCAAACGAATTGAAAAATCAGAATTGGATTTCAAAAACGGTCGATTTAAAAGTCAAGAAGAATTAGAAAAAATCACTGCAAATTGGTGAATAATGAAAATTATTTGGACTGATTTTGCAATACAAAACCTTAAAGCTATTTTTGATTATCATGTAGAAAATGCCACAAAAAAAGTAGCTCACAAAATTAAAAATGAAATTTTTAAAGCAACGAAACAGCTAATCAAACATCCAGACTCTGGACAAGTTGAACCTAATCTTTATTTTTTTCAGCAAAATCATCGATATTTAGTTTGTGGTAACTACAAAATAGTTTACAAAGTTTTTGAACATCAAATCATTATTAATGATGTTTTTGACACAAGACAAAATCCAGATAAAATAGCAAAAGGAATTTAAAAAACTTATATAAAAACTACTCCTTCCCTTTTTTCACTTTCCAATATTGCACATTTGCTTTGCTGACTCTTTCCAACGTTTCTCTGTCTGTGGCGCGTTTTCCTGATTTCATCAAATCGAAAATATCTTTGATGAGATTGCTAGTCGTTGCAAAATACGAGTGACTTAAAAAACTGGAATCTTGACCAGAAGCATCAATCGTTTCAATCCCTTTTAAAACTACGATTTGTGAGCCAGCTTCTCCTGCTCTGTAACTTCCATGCACTTTTTTGGAAGCCAACAACGCCAAATCATCAGAAGAAACATAGAGCGTAATTGGTTTGCCAATTTTTGAAATCATTTTAGGGCCAATATCTCTTTTAAAAACATCTGCATCAATATCTGGCGCTGCTAAAATGATTTCTGTGATTTTGTTTTTCAATTCTGGATGTTCGTTCATCAACTCAATCAAGGCTTTTGTCAAGCCACGATTTCCCATACTGTGAGCCACTAAATAGATGTTTTTTGCTTCGGTTTTTGTTAAATAATCTTTCAGAAAGTTCTTCATATTATAGGTTGACCATTCAATATTCGCTTCGTCAACAGTATAACTTGTGGTGGAAGCTTGTGATGGCCAACTATAAAAAACAGGTTCTCCTGAAAATCGCAAATCAAAGGTAATTTGTGCCGTTCTAAAAGCAGCATCAGCAAAAGAAACGTTGTAACCATGCACAAAAAGAAAAGTGCTTTTGCCGTTTTTAGAAATGCGTTCTTTCATCTGTTTGAAAAAATCTTCTTTGTTTTGCTTTTTCAAAGATTGCATCATCATGTGTTTGCTTGGGTCTTCAGAAAACTCTAATCGCCAATAAGAAGGTCTTTCAATTTCGCCCAAAGTATGTGTGTAAGGAATGCTTACTACAATTCTGCCATATTGCAATTCGCTTCTTTTTGCGCCAAAACGTTCGTTTAGATCGCTGTTATTAGTATTATTCCTATCAGTGGCAAAAGAAACAGGAATTTCAATAAATTCTCTTTTTTGTTTGCCTGATGAAGCTACAATTTCTTGAGATGCTTCTTGTTGCAAACAAACTTTGATAACTTGCGTTTCTGTTTGTTGATTTTGGAGTGTAACATCAATCGTAAAAGTGATGGAGGTATAATTCTGAAAAGCATTGTTGCCATTGAGTAAACCTATCAATTGAGTTTGTTTAAATTGATTGTAATCTTCAAACGTAAGGCTGAAATTATCATCTAAAAAAACCAAAATTTTAAAAGATTGAATCATGGATTCAGTTCCTTCTGTGATTTTTAGTTGCAGTGTGGCATCATCCGTAAGATTGTTTAAACAATTGGTAAGATGGTACGTTTTGGTGTTGTCAGAAAGTTCGAAAACAACTTGATTTTTTTGTGCATTCGTGAGGGAACAAAAAATAAAAAAAAGAGCTATAAAAACAGTTTTCATGTGATATCGTTTTTTTATTGACGACATAAAGATACCATTTATTAGAAAACAAAAATACCCTTACATTTTGATAATAAGGGTATTTGATTCTGAAGACCTACAAGGTTTTAAAAACCTTGTAGGTTGTTGACGTTAAAACTATTCTTAAAAATTAATATCTATAATATGCTGGTTTGAATGGGCCTTCAGTAGTTACACCAATATAATCAGCTTGTTCTTGACGCAATTCTGTTAGCTCTACTCCCATTTTTTCTAGGTGTAATTTCGCTACTTTTTCATCCAAATGTTTTGGCAACATATACACTTCATTTTGATATGCATCTTTATTGGTCCACAATTCAATTTGTGCCAACGTTTGATTTGTAAAAGAATTTGACATCACAAAACTTGGGTGACCAGTGGCACAACCTAAATTTACCAAACGACCTTCAGCTAATAAAATAATGTCTTTTCCATCAATTGTATATTTATCCACTTGTGGTTTGATTTCGATTTTTTCGCTGTTTTTATTTAACCAAGCAACATCAATTTCATTGTCAAAATGACCAATATTACACACAATTGTTTTGTCTTTCATCATTTTAAAATGCTCTGGACGAACAATATCTCTGTTTCCAGTAGTGGTGATTATAATATCAGCAGTTGAAAGTACTGTTTCTAAACGCTTCACTTCAAAACCATCCATACAAGCTTGCAAAGCACAAATTGGATCAATTTCGGTTACTGTCACAATAGAACCTGCACCTTTGAAGGATGCTGATGTTCCTTTTCCAACATCGCCATAACCGCAAACAATCACTCTTTTTCCAGCTAACATAGTATCTGTTGCTCTGCGAATTGCATCAACAGCCGATTCTTTACAACCATATTTATTATCAAATTTTGATTTTGTTACGGAATCATTTACGTTGATGGCTGGCATTGGTAAAGTGCCGTTTTTCATACGTTCATACAATCTGTGAACTCCTGTAGTTGTCTCTTCAGACAAACCATTAATGCCTGCTGCCAATTCAGGATATCTGTCCAAAACCATGTTTGTTAAATCTCCACCATCATCCAAAATCATGTTTAATGGTTTGCGATCTTCTCCAAAAAATAAAGTTTGCTCTATGCACCAATCAAACTCTACTTCGTTCATTCCTTTCCAAGCATACACTGCTGTACCTTTAGCAGCAATTGCTGCAGCTGCTTGGTCTTGTGTAGAGAAAATATTACAAGAACTCCAAGTAACTTCAGCACCCAAAACTTGCAAAGTTTCAATTAAAACCGCTGTTTGAATGGTCATGTGCAAACACCCTGCAATTCTTGCGCCTTGTAAAGGTTGTGATTGTTTGTATTCTTCTCTTAACGCCATCAATCCTGGCATTTCTGCTTCTGCCAATTCTATTTCTTTTCTACCCCAAGCAGCCAAAGAAATATCTTTCACTTTATAAGGTACATAGGCTATTTTTGTGCTCATTTACTGTATATTTATGATTTATTTTGCAGTTGCAAAGTTACAATATACATTTTAAAAAATATGCCTCTTTTCAAAACATTAACGGTCTCTGAAACCACCAAAGTTATCATTTGGAAAATTGAAGAAACCATAGAAGAACTTCAAAAAAGTATTTCACTTTCTGACTATAGCCAACAAAGAATTGATGCAATGAAATCAGCATTGCATCAAAAAGGGTTTTTAAGCATTCGTCATATTTTAAAAGAATTTAATTTACAAGATGTTGATTTACACTATGATGAACATGGAAAACCACACCTAAAAGATGGACGATTTATTTCGATGACGCACTCTTTTGAGTTTACTGCAGTGATTGTTTCAGAAGAAAAAAGCGTAGGGATTGACATTGAAAAACAGCGTGAAAAAATTCTAAAAATCGCTCATAAATTTACCCCAATTGAAGAATACAAAACCATCGCAAATGTGAGTGCTTTGATTGCCAAACTGACTATTGTTTGGGGCGCAAAAGAAAGTTTATATAAAATTTATGGGAAGAAAAAACTGCTTTTTTTACATCATATTTATATTGAAGATTTTAATTTCGAGGATGAAAAAACCACAGGAATCATTCGTTATGAAGGAACAGAAACCAACTATCAAGTTCATTTTTTAGAATTTGAAGACTTTACTTGTGTGTATGCGTATTAGAAATCAACTACTTTTACCATCCTAAAAAAGCACTATGAACTCACTTTTTGATTTTTTTTTAGAAACCTATCAAAATACCTCAACTACTTTTATTTTGTTGGAAGTTGTTGCTTTTTTCTTCGGAATTGCGAGTGTTTGGTATGCAAAAAAAGAAAATATTTTGGTATATCCAACAGGATTGGTTGCTACCATAATTACCGTTTTTTTATTGTACAAAGCTGAATATTTTGGTGATATGATGATGAATTTCTATTATTCTGTGATGAGTATTTATGGCTGGTGGAACTGGTCTAGAACAAAAAATGACACAAGTTATCTGCCAATTTCAAGAACCAATTTCAAGGAAAAATGGGTTGGTTTTTTGCTTTTTGTACTGACAATGATTGTCACGTATGCAGTTTACTGGTATTTTGGCAACGAAATTAAAATCGAAAACTATATTGATATTTTCACTTCTGGCGTCTTTTTTACAGCTATGTGGTATATGGCAATCAAAAAATTAGAAAACTGGACATTGTGGATTATTGCTGATATTATTACGATTCCATTATATGCTTATCGTGGTTTGGGAATGTTATCTTTACAATACCTAATTTTTACTATTTTAGCCATTCAAGGTTATATCGCATGGAAAAAAAGCTTAGACAAAAACCCATCAACATTGTAAAAGTCGTGTTGTTTGGTCCTGAATCTTCGGGCAAAACAACACTTTCTCAACATTTGGCTCGCTATTATAATACAGTTTGGGTACCCGAATTTGCAAGGGATTATTTACAGCAAAAATGGAATAATGAACGTAAAACTTGCGAAAAAGAAGATTTTATTCCAATTGCTATTGGACAAATGGCACTAGAAAATAAACTTGCAGAAAAAGCTGATAAAATTTTAATTTGTGACACTGATTTGCTTGAAACTAAAGTGTATTCAGAAGAATTTTATAATGGTTTTGTAGCTGAAATACTCGAAAAAGCAGCACTAGAAAATTCGTATGATTTATATCTATTAACCTACATTGATACTCCTTGGGAAAAAGACGATTTGCGAGACAGACCTGACCAAAGAATGGAAATGTTTAGGGCTTTTGAAAATGCTTTGATAAAACACAAACGTCCTTATATTTCATTAATTGGAAATAAAGAAACCCGATTAAAAACAGCGACAAAAGCTATTAATGAGATATTAGCTCAAAGAGAAAATCTACATTCGTTTTCTCAAAAATTATCATAAAAATGGAGAAAGAAAATATCATCAAAGAGCTCAATTTCAAAGCCATCAGAAGTTCTGGTGCAGGTGGTCAACATGTGAATAAAGTTTCTTCAAAAATTGAATTGACGTTTGATTTGGAACATTCTGAAGCATTGAATGATGATGAAAAAACCTTGCTAAAAACCAAGCTTTCTTCCAAATTAACTACCGAAAACATGTTGATTTTAACAGTTGAAGAAACACGTTCTCAACATAAAAACAAAGAATTGGCGATTAAAAAATTTGTTTCTTTGATGGAAACGAATCTAAAAAAACCTAAAAAAAGAACGCCTACAAAACCCAGTAAAAGTGTCATCAGAAAAAGATTGGAAACCAAAGAAAAAACTTCTGTCAAAAAAGCGTTGCGTAAAAAACCTGATTTTTAAGTTTTTATAAAAATTCAAAAACACACAGTAGAAAGTAAAACTACTATGTGTCTATTAAATTTTTTTATTTAATTACTTATTTTTCTTTATTTTTAAAAATAAAAGTGCACAAAAGACACTTATTAAAATTGAAACACTAATAAATTTAAAATTCAAAAAATCTTCAATTTTTCTTTCAAACATTAATTCAACAATTAAATTTGAAAAAATTACAGTAATTAAAATCTTGAAAAAATATTTTAAAAAAGATGAAATATTTACCATTGCATAATTATTGAAATTACTGAAGCTCCAGCACCTGTTATTACTGCACCCCAAATACCACCTCTACAACCAACTAAAGCACCTACTAAATCACAACCACCCACTTTCCACCAATTTATTTTTGAATTCTTATTTGTTGATTTCTGTGATTGCGGATTATTAAGAATTTCATAATTATCAAAACCGCCCTCACCTCCTTCACTTGTTGGCGCCCAATATAAAGAAGAATGCCTCCAAGTAGAATAAAAGATATACATTGCCTCTAAATCATCTCCACTAAATTTGTTAACTAACTGTATTTCTCTTTTTTTAATCTCATTTAATATTTCATTTAACGTTAAATTTTCTGATTGTAAATAAGTTAAAACTTCATTTACTTCAGTTTGTATGTTTAACTTTAAATCAATGTATATTTCATTATTATTACTTCTTCAATGATTTTTACTTAATAAAATAAACTCATTATATAATGCTCTTGGATTTTTATAAACTTTATTATTATTAATAAGTATATTGTAATTTGTTAATTCCGAAGTTTTGTTTTTATTGCTTCTTTGTACCAAATTTGAAATATAATCATTTGTAAAACTGATTTTATTTTCATTAGAATTTCCTACTAATTTTTCTAAAGCATCTTTAACTACTTTATTATGTTCTCTTCCTACATAATCAAAAGGATTTACGTTATTTATTTCCTCAAATTTATCCTCTTTTTGACAATTTATTAAGAATAAACTAAATATGACAGTAATGCTGAAAAATTTAAAAATATTGTTTTTCATTTTAAAAAAAATTAAAGTTAAATAAATAAGCACATGTTTTATGACTGTATGCTTTCATTAGACAGTTGCAACACGCTAAAATTATTTGCTTTATAAGCTATAAACAATAGCTTACAGCTATAAAAAACAACTTTTTGAAAAAAATTTTGCAAAAAAAAAAAAAAAAAACATTACTTTAGCAAAATAGATAAATTGCTAATTATGCCCCCATTTAAAACCAAAGATTCGTCTTTAACAAAAACTATTTTATCAAAAATTAAGTTAGCCCGTTTTCAAAAAGGTTATTCACAACAAAATATGGCTAGTGAATTAGATATAAGTCAAAATGCTTATCATAAAATTGAAAAGGGAGTAACTAAATTAACCTTAGAACATTTTTTAAATATATGTTCAATTTTAGAGGAAAAGCCACATACTTTTTTTGATTAAGTTTTTATAAATTGGTTTTTCCAACTATCTTTGCATCGTTCTCACAAAGGGGTGCTAATTTTAGTTGTTAGTTCTTAATTTTTAGTTGTTAGTTATTTTTTAACTCAAAACTTAAAATTCAAAGCTTAAAACTTTAAAAGGCTGAGATCATACCCAATGAACCTGGGCAAGTAATGTTGCTAAGGGAAATTAGACATCTTTTGATGTCAAAAAACGAATTATTCAATAACAATCACAAGAATAATCACCTCTTTTTATTCGTTTTAAAATTTTTTAAAATGAAAAAAATATCCATTTTTTTATTCTTGTTTGTAAGCATGCTTACAAACGCACAAATGTTCAACATCTCAGGAAAAGTAGTAGATGAAAACAACGAAAATTTGCCAAATGCCAGCATTTTAATTCCGAAAATCAACCAAGGAATTGCCACAAATGCTGATGGAACTTTCAACCTAAAATTGCAAAAAGGGTCTTATGTTTTTCAAATTTCATTTTTGGGTTATAAATCCATCAATCAAGAAGTTAGCATCAACAAAGATGAAGAATTTACGTTTGTTTTGAAACCCATTCAAACGTTGTTAGATGAAGTTTTGGTGTCTGCAGTTCGTGTAAATGCAGATATTCCTGTGACATTTTCGAACTTATCAAAAAAGGAAATTTCCAAGCGAAATCTAGGTCAAGACATTCCAATTTTGCTCAATTATTTGCCTTCTGTAGTGTCATCTTCAGATGCTGGTGCAGGAATTGGATACACGTATATGAGCGTTCGTGGTTCCAATAACGAACGCATCAATGTCACTGTAAACGGAATTCCTTATAACGATGCTGAAAGTCATGGCACTTTTTGGGTGAATTTGGGAGATTTTGCTTCATCCACTGAAAATTTGCAATTGCAACGTGGCGTTGGAACATCAACCAATGGTTCTGGGGCTTTTGGTGCGAGTTTAAATATCTTGACAGATGCCATTTCTGAAAATGCCTTTGGCGAAATTTCCAATTCATTTGGGTCGTTCAATACTCGAAAACATACTGTGAAATTCAGTACTGGAAAAATCAATGAAAACATCGAAATTGCAGGTCGATTTTCGAATATTTTTTCTGATGGATATGTAAATCGTGCTTTTGCAGATTTGAAATCCTATTTTTTACAAGCGAGTTTTGTGGATGAAAATACGTTGATAAAAGCCATCACTTTTGGTGGAAATGAACGTACCTATCAATCTTGGTTTGGTTTGACTGCTGATGAATTGGCACAAAATCGCAGACAAAATCCATATACTTATGAAAACGAAACAGACAATTATCAGCAAGACCATTATCAGTTGCATTGGAACGAACAATGGAATGAAAAATGGTCCACAAATCTAGGTTTGAACTACACAAAAGGTGCAGGATATTTTGAGCAATTTAAGGAAACTGAAGATGCTGAAGCACTCAATAATTTGATTGTTGATGGCACAGATGCTATTGTAAGACGTTGGTTAGACAATGATTTTTATGTCATCAATTTCAATACAAATTACAAAACTGACAAACTGAATTTCATCACAGGAATTTCGTATTCCAATTACACAGGAGATCATTTTGGCGAGGTCATTTGGGGTGAAAACTTGGCTCCAAATACCCAAATTAGAGATCGATATTATTTTTCGGATGCAAAAAAGTCTGACTTTTCTTTGTTTGCAAAAGCAAATTTTAATCTTAGTGAAAAACTTTCTGCGTATGCAGATTTGCAAGGACGTTTTGTGAGTTATCAAACACAAGGAATTACCAATGATATTGTTCCTATTGATGTAAATACCAATTTCAATTTTTTCAATCCGAAGTTTGGTTTTACTTATAAAAGCAATGAAAACAACAATTTTTACACCTCATTTGCTGTGGCAAATAGAGAACCAAATAGGAATGATTTTGAAAATGGCGTTTCCACTCATGAAACCCTTTTTGACTACGAAATGGGTTGGCGTTTGAAAACAGAAAACATCAAGCTAAATACTAACGTGTATTTTATGGATTATAAAAATCAATTGGTCTTGACAGGAGCCATTGATGGAGTTGGCGCGCCAATTAGAGCAACTTCTGGAAATAGTTACAGACTTGGTTTAGAGATTGATGCTGATATTCGCTTGAACAACAAATTTTCTATCAAACCAAATGCAGCTTTTAGTTCGAATAAAAACCGAGATTTTGTTTCCGAAATTGATGGAGTTTTGCAAAACTTAGGAAACACAAACTTGTCATTTTCACCAAATGTTGTGATTGGAAATATTTTATCCTATCAACCTAAAGAAAATGTTCAAATCTCATTTTTATCAAAATATGTTGGCAAACAATTCATGAGTAATTTGAGTAGTAAAGTATCTGAAAATGATGTATTGGATTCCTTTTTTACAAGTGATTTGAATGTGGTGTATCAACTAAAACCATTAAAAATATTTAAATCAGTGACGTTTACAGCCTTGATTAACAACATTTTCAATGCAGAATATGTGGATAGAGGTTATTATTATACATTTGATGATACTTGGTCAAATCCGAATGCAATTACTACTTTGGATGGAGCAGGATATTATCCACAAGCAACTAGAAATTTTTTAGTGGGAGTTACACTAAGTTTTTAAATATTTCTTAGATTTTCTTAAATTTTGATATAAAAAGTACATTTATAAGCCGTTTTTTAGCAAAAACGGCTTATTTTTTGTATATTAGCAAAACATGAAAATTTCCACCATTTATCAAAAAAGAAATAAAAGAGTTTATAGTTTTGATTTTAGCATCTTTAGAAATCAATCTGATAAATTCATTCCTCCAGCTTTTTAGGTAAGAACTCAATAAAATTTATTTCCATTTTATTCCATCAAAAAATGCATTTTTCAATGCGTTTTAAAAAACTATTTATATGAAACTTATCAGAATTAAAAGAAAAACCAAACAACAAAAATATTATTCATCTGCCATGGGAATGTTGAATTGTAGAGTTACTTCAATAAAAAAATATTTATTTGGAATTCCTGTGAAAACGCTTCACAAATACAGAGAAACGTATTATGGCGAAATTAAAAATTGCGATGATTTTAATTTATTTATTTAAACATTTAAAACATAAAAATAACAAATGAGGCAACTGAAAATCACCAAGCAAGTTACCAATCGCGATACAAAATCTTTGGAAAAATATTTTCAAGAAATTGGTAAAATCGAATTAATTACGGCAGATGAAGAAGTAGAATTGGCAATAAAAATTAAAAAAGGCGATAAAAGAGCGTTGGATTTATTGGTGAAATCGAACTTGCGATTTGTGGTTTCTGTTGCTAAACAATACCAAAATCAAGGTTTAAAATTATCAGATTTGATTAATGAAGGCAATTTAGGATTGGTGAAAGCAGCCAAAAGATTTGATGAAACTAGAGGTTTTAAGTTTATTTCGTATGCAGTTTGGTGGATTCGGCAATCCATTTTACAAGCGTTGGCTGAGCAATCAAGAATTGTGCGTTTGCCGTTAAATAAAATTGGAAGCATCAATAAAATCAATAAAGTATATGCAAAATTAGAACAACAAAACGAAAGAGTTCCTTCGTATGTAGAAATCGCGAATGAATTGGATTTGACCGAGCAAAATGTTGCGCAAAGCATGAAAAATTCTGGTAGACATTTGTCTATGGATGCTCCATTTAGAGAAGGTGAAGACGCTAATTTTTATACTATTTTGGGTTCAGAAAATTCTCCAAAACCAGATAATAATTTGATGAAAAAATCCTTGGAAATTGAAATTAGCAGAGCATTAAAAACACTTCCTGAAAAAGAAGCTGCAATTATTCAAATGTATTATGGGCTGAATAATAAAAACATCGCTTATAGTTTGACAGAAATTGGCGAAACTTTCAATATCACAAGAGAACGTGTTCGTCAAGTAAAACAACGCGCTTTGAATAAATTAAAATCAAAATCTAGGGCTACTGTTTTGAGAACTTATCTTTGATAAATTAAACTTTCACCTCAAAAACTCCTCAATCAAATCGTTAGAATGCGTAGTTTTTGGAATGGGAAAATCGAACCAATTTTGTAGATTTTCTTTATAACCAACATTGTTTAAATAATTATGTAATGCCAAGTTTAATCCTTTAGTAAATGTTGGATGATCTGCGCCTTTTGGGTCTTTGTGATACAAATCATTTTGAGCAAAACCTTCAAAAACAGGCCCTGTAATTTCAATGCTAAATTCATCAGGATTTTGTCCTACAGGACTGTGTGCAGTTGCTGTAAATTGATGCCAAAAGGCAGATTGAATGCAATTTTTTTCAAACAATTGCCTTACAACTTCTAACGAATCAATGGTTTCTTGTTCGGTTTCTGTGGGAAAACCATACATCAAATACGCATGAACCAAAATATTATTTTGTGAAAAGTTGTGAGTAACTCTGGTAACTTGCGCAATATCTACTCCTTTTTTCATTTTTGCCAATAATCTATCAGAAGCAACTTCCAAACCACCAGTCACAGCAATACAACCAGATTTCGCCATGAGTTGACACAACTCAAAATCGAAGGTTTTTTCGAAACGAATGTTTGTCCACCACGAAATTTTTACATTTCTTTCTAATAACTTCAAAGAAAGTGCTTTTAGCATTTTTGGAGGCGCAGCTTCATCTACAAAATGAAAACCTGTAATGCCAGTATCTTGCATGATTTGCTGAATTTTGTTGACCAAATCTTCTGCTGTGGTGTTTTGATAATTGCCAATATAATCCAACGTAACATCGCAAAAAGAACATTGTTTCCAATAACAACCATGAGAAATGGTGAGTTTATTCCATCTTGCATCTGTCCACATTCTGTGCATTGGATTTACCACATCCAAAAAAGAAACGTATTTATGAAAAGGCAATCCTACATAATTGGGTGTAGGTAAATTTTTGTGATGAAAGATGGTATTGGGGATTTTATTTTTATAAACTACTCGATTGTTTTCTAAAATAAAAGTTCTTTCTAGTTGATTTACATCAATAGTACCCTCTAAATAGTGTATAATTTTCAGCAAAGGACCTTCTCCATCATCCAAAGAAATAAAATCTACATAGTCAAAAATTCTAGGATCAGATAAGGAACGCAATTCTGTATTGCAATAACCACCACCAAATGCAATTTTAATATCTGGAAAAAACTGTTTGATAAATTGAGAACAACGCAAAGCCGCAAATAAATTTCCAGGAAAAGGAATTGTAAAACAAACCAAATTTGGGGAATGTTCTAAAATTTGCGCTTCTAAAAGATCGAACATTTTATCTTCAATCAATGAATGCTGACTGTTTAAAAATTCATCAATTTGATTGAAATTGCTTGCTGCTGTGGCAATTTGTTCAGCGTATTTGGTAAATGCAAAAAACTCATCCACATTTGCGTGAATAAAATCGCCAATTTCTTCAATAAAAAGTGTGGCATAATGTTTTGCTTTGTCAATAATTCCAGCCTCACCATTTTCCCACTTTATAGCTTTATTGACATGAATCAATCTGTGACCTTTTGGTAAAAATTTGGGTTCTAAAATTTTATGAGCAGTTTCAATGTCTTGTTTTTGAAGAAAAGAAATTACGATATCAACTCTTGATATGTAAATATCTTTCATTTTTTTAACTTTAGGAAAGTCAAAATTCCCTAATAAAGTTGCTTCTTTAAAAATTTCTTGTAGAAAATCTCTTGTAAAAATGGCTGTAAAAAGCTCAATACTTAAATCACAGTGCGCAAAAGAAACCTCATTTTTTTCTAAAAACCCTTTTAAATAAGCACTTGCAGGATATGCAGTATTTAACTGCGTAAATGGTGGTGTAATAAAAAGGAGTTTGGTTTGCATAGTGCAATTTAATAGGCTATTTACTTTTTAAGACTATCAAGAATCCATTCTTCCAACAGCACAACTCACAAACGATTTTGCTTTGTGAAGTACTGTGTTTTTGTCTCCCACTTCAGGGTAGCCTAATTTTGATAATTTTTCTTTGATTTCAACCAAATCAGCATTTTCTGAATCAATTGTTACGATTGAATTTTCAACATCAACAGTTACTTCTTGAACTCCTTGTAATGATGAAATTCCTTTTTTGATGGTTGAAGCACAACCACCACATTTTAAATTTTCTATTTGAATATTTGTTGTCATGTTATTTAATTTTTTGATTTCCATTTGGTATATCCTCCTTCTAAAAAATATACATTAAATCCTTTTTCTTTTAAAATAGCTGCTGCTGCACTGCTTCTGTTTGATGTTCTACAATACAAATAGACAGGTTTTGATTTGTCTAATTGAGCACTCGCTTTTTGATAAAAGTCAGCATCAAAAAGATTGGCAAATTTGGCAGATTTTATAAATCCTTCAGATACTTCTTCAGGAGTTCTTACATCCAATAATTGGATTTTTTCTTTTGACAATAACTGTTTTAATTCAGTATTGGATATTTTTTTTATATCCTGTGAATTTCCACAAGACACAAAAAAAATACCGAAAAAAAACATAAAATATCTCATTTTGAAAATTATTTTATTGTTGTTGGGCACACAAAAGCTGTTTTTTCAATACCTGATTTTTGAATAGCGTCAAAACCTCCTTCAATATCAATTACGTTATGAAAACCACGTGCTTTCAAAATAGAAGCTGCAATCACAGAACGATAACCTCCTGCACAATGCACAAAAAATGTTTCTTTTTCAGGAAATTGTGAAATATAATCATTCAAATAATCAAGAGGCGTATTTTGGGCAATTAATGCATGTTCACTTTGATATTCACTTGCTTTTCGAACATCAAAAACAATGGTACTTTCTTTGATTTTTTTTGATAGATTTTCAACAGAAATGGAATTTAAAACATCCATTTCTTTTCCAGAATTTATCCAAGTTTCAAAACTTCCGTCTAAATATCCAATCACATTATCAAAACCAACCCTTGATAAACGAGTAATAGTACTTTCTTCTTCACCAATTGGAGTCACTAATAAAATTGCTTGTTTAATGTCTTTGATCAATGCGCCAACCCAAGGTGCAAAAGTGCCTCCCAAACCAATAAAAATAGATTGAGGAATGAATCCTTTCGAAAATTCTGATTGATCACGAACGTCTAAAATAACAGCGTCAGTTTCATTAGCTAGCAACTCAAATTCTTCGGCAGACAAAGGTTTTGCACTATTTTTGATGACATCTTCAATATTTTCATACCCTTCTCTATTCAATTTTACATTCAATGGAAAATACGCTGGGGGAGGCAATAAGCCATCTGTTACTTCTTTTACAAACTCTTCTTTGGTCATGTTTTCTCTCAAAGCATAGTTGGTTTCTTTTTGATTTCCAATCGTGCCAACAGTTTCTTTACTTAGGTTTTTTCCGCAAGCTGAACCAGCTCCATGAGCGGGATATACAATTACATCATCTGCTAAAGTCATCACTTTTATACGCAAACTGTCGTATAAAAACCCTGCTAATTCCTTTTCAGTAATAGCTCCTTTTTGAGCCAAATCTGGTCTTCCAACATCGCCCAAAAACAACGTGTCACCACTAAAAAGTGCGTGGTCTTTTCCATTTTCGTCTTTCAATAAATAACAAGCACTTTCCATAGTATGACCAGGCGTGTGAAGTACTGTAATGGTAATATTTCCCAATTTAAAAACCTGATTATCTTCTGCTATTAGTGCGTCAAAATTGGTTTGAGCTGAAGGTCCATAAACAATTTTTGCTCCTGTTTTTTCTGCCAATGTTACGTGACCACTTACAAAATCAGCATGAAAATGCGTTTCAAAAATGTACTTTATTTTTGCATTGTCTTTTGCAGCTCTGTCTATATAATCTTGTACTTCTCTTAATGGATCAATAATGGCAACTTCGCCATTACTTTCAATATAATAGGCTCCTTGCGCTAAACATCCTGTGTAAATTTGTTCAATTTTCATTTTAATTATATTTTAAAAAGTCAAAATTAGACTTGATATTTTATTTTTTTGATGATTTTTATCAGATGTATCTTTTTATTTATATGCTTGATGAATGTATTTTGCAAATTTTTCCTGAGATTTTCTATCTCCAGTTCTAAAAAACTTAACAGCATCATTGGCTTTCATAAAGAAATGATTTACATCAATAATACTCAACAGACCACCTTTAAATAATGCATCTCGCAAAGGTCCTTTTGCCCCAGCAAAATAAAATAAAATGCCTTTTTTTTGATAAAATTTAATTCGTTCTTTAAGCATTTCAACTCCTGTACTATCAGTTCTATTGATGCTTTCTGAGTCTAATACTATCAATTTTAATGCCTTTCCTTTTTTTTCTGCCATTTCGTCCATTTTATCTCTAAAATAACTTGAATTTGCATAAAATAATTGGGCATCAAAACGAAAAACCAAGATATCATTTTCAATAATTACATCTTCAAATCGTTCTTTATTTCTATAAAAATTGGCGTCAGGAACTTTTCCTAATTCCACCACATAAGGTCTTGAAGTTCTGAAAATTAAAACAACCAGAGACAATCCAACTCCAACAGCGATTCCGTATTCAATGCCAAAAAAAAGTGTTGCAATAAATGTAGAAATTAGCAACCAAAAATCTAAATTATTTGCACGCCACAAAAAAGCAGCTTCTTTGATATTTACCAGAGAAAAAACAGCGACAATGATAATCGCCGCCAATATTGTTTTCGGTAAAAAATAAAATAAAGGCGTTAAAAAAAGTAATGTTATAGTCACCATCACTACTGAAATAAAAGCAGCCATTCCTGTTTTCGCACCACTTTCTTGGTTAATTGCAGATCGTGAAAAACTTGATGCAATTGGAATGGTTTTGAATAATGACCCTACCATATTACTTAATCCTAAAGCAATTAACTCTTGATTTGGTCTTACTTTATACTCATCTTGTTTAGATTCTTGAAATTTTCCGATAGAAATGGTTTCTAAATAACCAACCATCACTAATGTTAGTGCTATTGAAAATAATTCTCTTATTTGATCCAAGTCAAATTCAGGAATTCCAAAAGTTGGCAATCCAGAAGGAATATATTTTACGATAGAAACATCTATCAAATTTTTTCCAAAATACTTCATCGTAAGTATTCCGAAAACTACAACAATTAACGCATTTGGAATTCTTTTATTAATCTTTCTGAAAATCAAAATAATAATTACTGCCATCAAACCAATGAAGGTTGTATGAAAATTATAATCCGAAATTTTTAAAAAAATATCCTCTAAAATCAAATGAATTTGATCATTTTGAATAAAATCAACTCCAAATAAATTTCTAAATTGATTGACACCAATAATGAGTGCAATTGCAGATGTAAAACCTGTAATAACTGGTCTTGACAAAAAATTCACGATAAATCCTAAGCTAAAAATTCCCAAAATAAATTGGATGGTACCCACCATTAATCCCAATAAAATCGCTATTGAAATGTAACTTTCAGAACCTGCCAACGCAAGTGTAGAAACTCCAGTGGCAACAATCAAAGAATCCATTGCTACAGGTCCAATAGCAACTTGCCTAGCTGAACCAAAAATTGCGTAAATAATTTGAGGAACTAATGCACAATATAACCCATAAATTGGGGGTAAACCGGCAATCATAGCATAGGCAATTCCTTGAGGAATTAAAATTATTCCAACTGTAATTCCAGCTACTAAATCTCCCTTAAAATAAGATTTATCATAGTTGGGTAACCATTCTAAAATTGGAATTATTTTTTTGATATTCATTTTAAAAAAGTTCTCCTTGATTTATCCCTTTTATTCTGCCTAAATGTTTGTAGGCTAAATCCGTAACTTCTCTTCCTCTTGGCGTTCGTGTGATAAAACCTTGTTGAATTAAAAACGGTTCATACACTTCTTCAATGGTTTCTGTATTTTCGCTTACAGCAGTTGCAATTGTGCTAATACCAACAGGACCTCCCTTGAATTTATCAATGATGGTTATCAAAATTTTATTATCCATTTCATCCAAACCATAAGTGTCAACATTCAATGCTTCTAATGCGAATTTTGCGATTTCAAGGGTGATTTTTCCATTGCCTTTTATTTGAGCAAAATCTCTTACTCTTCTCAACAAAGCATTCGCAATTCTTGGTGTTCCCCTGCTTCTGCCAGCAATTTCAATGGCAGCTTCCATAGCTATGGGAACTTTTAAAATTTGCGCACTTCGTTGAATAATGGTTGTTAATAATTCTTTTGTATAATATTGTAATCTAGTACTAATCCCAAAACGAGCTCTCATTGGAGCAGTTAACAACCCTGAACGAGTTGTTGCACCTATTAGAGTAAAAGGTTCTAAATTAATTTGAACAGTTCGTGCATTTGGACCAGATTCAATCATAATATCGATCTTATAATCTTCCATAGCAGAATATAAATATTCCTCCACAACTGGACTTAATCTGTGGATTTCATCGATAAAAAGCACATCACGTTCGTCTAAATTGGTTAGTAAACCTGCTAAATCTCCTGGTTTGTCTAAAACGGGTCCTGAAGTTACTTTGATGCCAACTTTTAATTCATTGGCTAAAATGTGAGCCAATGTTGTTTTTCCTAATCCTGGAGGACCATGAAACAAAGTGTGATCTAGAGCTTCACCTCTTTTATTGGCAGCTTCTACGAAAACTTTCAAATTTTCTAATGCTTGATCTTGACCTGTAAAATCCTCAAAAGAAAGTGGCCGTAGTTTTTTTTCTACCTCTAATTCTTGGTTAGAATAGTTGGTGTTTTCAGGATTTAAATTTTCATTCATATTCACAAAGATAAAGGATTTTGACTTTTTTACCTACACCGTTTTGAAAACCTTACAGGAAAAAAAGTAAAAATAAAAAGCCTTTCCGTTATGGAAAGGCTTTATTGTAATATAAATGCTTTTTAAGAAGGTTCTTCTCCCTCAAGTAAAGGTGTGATTTGCGAAACGTAATCTTTTCCATGCAAATAATCACTATTGTCATCATTAGGATCTACACGTTTACTGTAATCATAAGGCCATCTGTGAACTACAGGCAACTTTCCTGGCCAGTTACCATGAACGTGTTGCACTGGAGTGGTCCACTCTAAAGTATTAGATTTCCATGGATTCTGTGTTGATTTTTCACCTCTATAAATTGAAATGAAGAAGTTCGCAAGGAACAAAATCTGAGCAACACCACCAACAATCGCAAAAATGGTAATCACAACGTTGACATTCGCAATGTCATCAAACAATGGAAAATTGGTATTAGTATAGTATCTTCTAGGTAAACCCGCTAAACCTATAAAATGCATTGGCCAAAAAACACCATAAGCACAAATAATAGTAATCCAAAAATGCCAGTAACCCAAAACTTTATTCATCAAACGTCCATACATTTTTGGAAACCAATGGTAAATACCTGCATACATTCCAAAAATTGCAGAAACACCCATTACCAAGTGGAAGTGAGCAACAACAAAATAGGTATCATGAACATTGATATCTAATGCAGAATCTCCTAAAACCAAACCCGTTAAACCACCTGTTACGAAAGTTGAAACCAATCCAATTGAAAATAACATGGCAGGATTAAGTTGTAGATTTCCTTTCCAGAGTGTGGTTACGTAATTAAATGCTTTTACAGCAGAAGGGATGGCAATTAATAAGGTTGTAAAAGTAAAGACAGAGCCTAGAAATGGATTCATACCTGAAACAAACATGTGATGACCCCAAACAATGGTTGATAAAAATGCAATTGCAATAATTGACATGACCATTGCTCTGTATCCAAAAATTGGTTTTCTAGCATTGGTAGAAATAATTTCTGAAGTAATTCCAAGTGCCGGTAATAAAACAATATATACTTCAGGATGTCCTAAAAACCAAAATAAATGTTCAAACAAAACAGGTGATCCACCTTGATAATGCAACACTTCTCCTGATATAAAAATGTCTGACAGGTAAAATGATGTTCCAAAACTTCTATCAAAAATCAACAATAAAGCCGCTGATAATAAAACTGGGAATGAAACCACACCAATCATGGCTGTTACAAAAAATGCCCAAATTGTCAATGGCAATCTTGTCATTTTCATTCCTTTTGTTCTAAGATTTAAAACGGTAACAATATAATTTAATGCACCAATTAAAGAGGATGCAATAAAAATTGCCATAGAAACCAACCATAGTGTCATTCCCGCTCCTGAACCTGGAATTGCTTGTGGCAAGGCACTTAAAGGCGGGTAAACTGTCCATCCTGCAGAGGCTGGACCAGCTTCAACAAAAAGGGAAATAACCATAATAACACTTGAAATAAAGAATAACCAATAGGAAACCATGTTTAAGAATCCTGATGCCATATCTCTTGCACCAATTTGTAATGGGATTAATAAATTTGAAAATGTACCACTTAAACCAGCAGTTAATACAAAAAATACCATGATTGTTCCATGGATTGTTACCAAAGCCAAGTAAATATCCGGATTTAAGATACCATCTGTTTGATGATTCCCTAAAAATGCTTCAATTATTGTAAACGATTTTTCAGGCCAAGCTAACTGCAATCGGAAAATCATTGACATAAAAAGTGCAATGACACCCATAAAAATACCAGTTACTAAAAATTGTTTAGAGATCATTTTGTGATCCTGACTGAAAATATATTTTGTTACAAATGTTTCTTTATGATGATGTTCTGACATGATCTTTTTTATTTGTAGTGACTTAATATTAATTATTTATAACTGTTGATAAGGTTGGTTGTTGTGCAATCCATTTATCATATTCTTCTTGTTCAACTACCGTAATTTTCATTTGCATATTATAATGTGATGCACCGCAAATTTTATTACACAATAATAAATAGTCAAATTCATAAGGATCTTCGCCTTTAGCTTTTCTAATCTTATTGATTCCCTTTACTTTCTCAATTACTTCTGATTGTTGTCTCATTTCCTCGGTAGTATATTTTGGTGTAAAACCAAATTCTGTTACCATTCCAGGAACACAATTCATTTGAGCTCTAAAATGGGGCATATAAGCAGAGTGTAAAACATCTTGAGAACGGAATCTGAAATGAATTTTTCTTCCTTTTGGTAAATACAATTCAGTTACTTGCTTGTCATCTTGGGCATTTTTATCAGACATATCAACACCTAAAGTGTTAATACCTTTGATAAAGTTTACGTTTCCATAACCCAACATATTATCTTCACCTGCATAACGTGCATCCCATCTAAATTGTTGAGAATAAACTTCAATAACAATGGGATTTTCAGCATTTGATAAATCCATAGTATTATTCCATTGCCACAAACCATAACCAATAAGAATCACAAGTGTAATTGCTGGAGTGATTGTCCAAATGGCTTCTAATTTATGACTGTCAGCATAAAATCTTGCTTTGTTATTATTGTTTCCTTTATATTTGAAAGTAAAGTAAAAAGTCAGAAATTGCATCCCGAACTGCACTATACCAATCAACCAAAATGTAATATTGAATAAATTATCATCATGTTCTCCTTCTATAGATGCAGATTCAGGGAGCATAATCACGTTCAAAGCGATTAAGCAATAAATCATCATTGCATATAAAAAAACCAAAAATAATAGTGCATAATTTCCTTGTTTGGCATTGTCATTGTCGTTAGCGATAGAACTTCTAAGATTTAAAATTCTTGTAATTTGCCAAAAACTTACTCCAATTGCTACAAATATAAAAATATAAAATAGAGCTAGCATATGTATCTTTTCTTTATTGTTTTAAACTTTTATTAATGATGATCCGCTGATTCTTCTCCTCTATGCTCGATATTAAAATAATGAAATTGTTCACTTTCCATCAAAAATGGATTTCCTTTTGGGATAGGACTTACTTTTGCAAAAGCGCTAAACACAGTAAAAATAAATATTCCTAAGAAAAATAAAAGCGCACTAATTTCTGCAATTCCAAAAGACCATTGAGCTCCAACAGTTGCTGGCATGATCATCACATAGAAATCAACATAATGTCCTGCTAAGATTACAATTCCACCAAGAACCACAAACCAAGGAATACTTTTGAAATCGCTGTTAATTAGCAATAATATTGGAAAAACGAAATTTATCACCACCATTGATAAAAAAGGTAATTTATATTCATTAAATCTCGCAACGAAATAAGTTGTTTCTTCAGGAATATCTGCATACCAAATTAGCATAAATTGTGAAAACCACAAATAAGTCCAGAAAACAGAAAAACCAAACATGAATTTAGCTAAATCGTGAATATGACTATCATTTACACTTGATAAAGCACCTTTTGAACGCAAATAAATAGTTACAATAGCGATTACTGTTAATGCACTTACTAATAAACTTGACAAAACATACCAACCAAATAATGTTGAAAACCAATGTGGATCTAAACCCATGATCCAATCCCAAGACATTAATGATTCTGTAATCATAAAGATTACCAAAAATATAACTGAAGCATGAAAATTTTTCTTGTAGGTTTTATAATTGTCATTTGCAGTATCTTCGGTAATTGAATTTTTTCTAATAAACCATCTGTAAGTATTCCAAAGAATTAAATATACAATTCCTCTAATTGTCCATCCTGAAATGTTCATCCACCATGATTTTGCATCTATAATGGGATCATAGTTTTTACTTGTTGGATCAAAAATGCCATCTGCCATCCATGGAAATAAATGATTCCAATGGAAAACTGAAGCAGATAAAATAACCAACAACATGATAATTGATGTAGGAACTATATTGGCTGTGATTGCTTCCATCACTCGAAATAAAACTACTGACCAAGCAGATTGAGCTACTCTTTGAGAAGCATAAAAAGCCAAAACAAGAAGAGATATTCCCAAAAAGAAAAACAATGAAACATACAAAGCAGCCCAAGGTTTGTTTTGCATTTGATGAAATATGTGCTCATCGTGTTTTTCATCGTGATGAGTATCATGACTATTTGCGGTGGTTGCTGCATGTTCAGAATCGTGAGAATCTCCATGAGAAATCTGAGCCGCAATCATTTCTTTAGATTCTTCAACTGTTTTTGGAGCGCTAAAGAAACTGAATCCGATACCTAAAGCACCTATAATTATAAGTGCAAGAGAGAGTATTTTTAATTTACCTGAGAATTGATACATATCTTTCGTATTCTATCTTTTTGTAATTATTTTAATAATTCGGCACGTAATTGTTGTACATATTGAACAACTTGCCAACGTTCTGTGTATGTTAATTGAGAAGAATGAGAACCCATTAAATTTTTTCCATGAATCAAAACATGGTAAATAGTTCCTGCATTCACGTCTCTATCTTTATAATTAGGAATTCCTAAGAATTTTTCTCTTTGCACTAAAACCCCATTTCCAGCGCCTTTTTCACCATGACAAGAAATACAATATATGTTATATAACTCTTTTCCTTTTGAAATATTCACTTCAGAGGAATCAAGAGGGTTTAAAACCTCAATTCTTGCTCTTTCATATCCTTCAGGAGTATCTGGGATGTCATAAGCCGGAAATCCTCCTCTTGGCAATGTTCCTGCTACAGGTGGTATATTAACAGGTTTATTATTGATTCCTTTTTCACCATCAGTGTCATAAGGTATCGATACGTACATATCTGGCATGTATTGAAGCTGTGGAGTTCTCTTGTTGTTACAAGAAATTAGGCTTGTAAAAACTGATAAAGCGATAAGTATTTTTAAATTTTTCATTGCCTATTGATTAATGCTTTTCTACTACATTTATTTCAACAGCGCCAGTTTTTACTAACAAAGCTGTCAACTCTTCTTCATTATTATGAACAGGAATTTCCATCAAAAAATGGTCATCAGTTGTTCTTGGATCTGGATTTTCTGCTTTTCTAAAAGGCCATATTTTACTTCTCATATAAAAAGTAATTACCATTAAATGGGCTGCAAAAAAAACTGTCAACTCAAACATGATTGGCACGAATGCTGGCATGTTTTCAAACCAAGAAAAACTTGGTTTTCCACCAATATCTTGTGGCCAATCTTGAATCATCATATAATTTGTCATCCAAATTGCGACACTTAGACCTGTAATTCCATACATAAATGCAGTAATTGCAATTCTTGTTGGCGCCAAACCCATAGCTTTATCTAAACCATGGACTGGAAAAGGGCAAAATACTTCATCTATATGATGATGTGCAGCTTTCACTGTTTTCACAGCATCAAGCAAAATTTCGTCATCATTATAAAACGCGTGAATAACTTTTAATGAACTCATTATTCTATATCTTTTTTATCTGATTTATCATTTATTACCACATTACCTGCAATATTGATTGCCGGTTTTGTAGCAATTCCTTGTGCACTTCTTTTTTTGTAAAATTCTCCTGAAGATTTCAAAATTGTTTTTACCTCAGCCTGTGCAATTACTGGGAAAGTTCTTGCATATAATAGAAATAGTACGAAGAAAAAACCTATGGTTCCAATGAAAATTCCAACATCGACAAAAGTTGGTTCAAAACGCCACCAAGTTGAGGGCAAATGACCTTTACTTAATACGATTGCAATGATATCAAAACGCTCAAACCACATCCCAATATTAATAGCGATTGAAATAATGAAAGATACAATAAAACTTCTTCTAAATTTTTTAATCCATAATAACTGAGGAATCATGATATTGAAAATCATCAATGACCAAAATGCCCAAGAATAAGGACCTGTTGCAGCACCTACTGATAAATAGGTGTAATTTTCGTAAGGAGAACCAGTGTACCATGCAATAAAAAACTCAGTTGCGTAAGCAACAGCAACAATTCCACCTGTTAATATGATCACAATATTCATATATTCAATATGCATTCTTGTAATATAATCTTCCATGTTTGTAACTTTTCGCATGATTCCTAATAAAGTTTGCACCATTGCAAATCCCGAGAAAATTGCTCCTGCAACGAAGTAAGGAGGAAAAATAGTTGAGTGCCAACCTGGATTGATGGAGGTAGCAAAGTCCATAGATACAATCGTGTGTACAGAAAGTACTAACGGAGTTGCCAAACCTGCTAAAACCAGAGAAACTTCCTCAAAACGTTGCCAATCTTTTGCTCTTCCTGACCAGCCAAAACTCAATAATGAATAAATTTTCTTTTGGAAAGGTTTTACAGCTCTATCACGAATCATGGCAAAATCTGGTAATAAACCTGTCCACCAGAAAACCAAGGAAACTGATAAATAAGTTGAAATTGCAAAAACGTCCCACAATAATGGTGAGTTAAAGTTAACCCAAAGAGACCCAAATTGGTTTGGAATTGGTAACACCCAATATGCGTTCCAAGGACGACCCATGTGAATAATTGGAAACAATCCTGCTTGAAAAACAGCAAAAATTGTCATGGCTTCTGCAGAACGATTGATGGCCATTCTCCATTTTTGACGGAATAGTAACAATACCGCAGAAATTAATGTTCCTGCGTGACCAATACCTACCCACCAAACGAAATTTGTAATATCCCAAGCCCAACCAATATTTTTGCTTAGACCCCAAACGCCAATGCCTGTTCCAACTGTATAAAAAATACATCCAAATCCCCAAAGCATTGCAGCCAAAGAGATATAAAATGCCATGTACCAGTGTTTATTTGCCTTTCCTTCAATAGGTTTTACAATATCTTCGGTAATATCGTGATAATTTTTATCACCTAAAATCAAAGGTTCTCTTATGGATGCTTCGTAATGAGACATATATAATTACTTAGTTTAATATTTTATTTAAAAGTTTGAATTTTGTTTTAAATTTTAAAGGTATCATTTTCTCTGTAACTTTTTGACTTTAAAACTTTCTAACTCATTTACGCTTCGTTTGTGTTTTTTATTTTCACTTGATAAACTACATTCGGTTTTGTTTGTAAATAATCTAACACGTTATAAGCTCTTTTATCTTTTGCTAAAGCTGATACTTTATCTTGTTTGTTGTTCACATCTCCAAAAACCAATGCGCCAGTAGTACAAGCTGATGAACAAGCAGTTTCAAACTCATCAGTGTTTACTGCACGACCTTCTTTTTTTGCTTTTAAAATAGTTGCTTGAGTCATTTGGATACACATTGAACATTTTTCCATTACACCTCTTGAACGAACAACTACATCTGGATTCAAAACCATTTTTCCATATTCGTTGTTCATATAAAAGTCAAACTCGTTATTATTTGCATAATTGAACCAGTTAAAACGACGAACTCTGTAAGGACAGTTGTTCGCACAATATCTTGTTCCAACACATCTGTTATATGTCATTTGATTTTGGCCTTGACGTCCGTGAGTAGTTGCTGCAACAGGACAAACGGTTTCACAAGGAGCATGATTACAATGTTGACACATCATTGGCTGAAAAGTAACTTCAGGATTTTCAGCTTCCGTTTCTAATGCTTTATAAGTATCTCCTCTGCTCAATCCTTTTTCTTTAGCTTCTTCTCTTGTTTCAACTTCAGAAGAATAATATCTATCAATACGCAACCAATGCATATCTCTACCAACTCTTACTTCATTTTTACCAACGACAGGAACATTATTTTCTGCATGACAAGCAACTATACAAGCTCCACAGCCAGTACAAGAAGTTAAATCAATTGATAGATTAAAATGGTGGCCTAATTCTCTGTTATGCTCATCCCAAAGATCAATCGTATTTGCCTCAACTTCATTATGATCGTAAGAAACATAAGATGGCTTGTTCCATCCATGATGATCTTTAGGTTCAACAGTTTTATATTCTTTTAATGAAGCTACTTTTAAAATATCATGACGTCCAGCAATTGTTTTTTGTACTTGTGTACAAGCAAATTTGTGGGTTCCTGAAACTTTTTCAATAGTAACTCCAAATTGAATATTATTTGAATTTTTATACAAAGGATAGGCGTTTACCCCCACTTGCATTTCTTCTTTTAAACCAAAAGTTCGTCCAAATCCTAATGCCAATCCAACAGAACCTTTAGCTTGTCCTGGTTGAATCATTACTGGTACAATAACTTCTTTTCCGTTTACAGAGACTTTTGCATAATCACCATCGATAGCGCCATTGTCTTTCACAGGATTTGAAAACCCTAATTCTTTAGCATCAGCCATAGACATGGTCAAATAATTATCCCAAGACGTTCTTGTGATTGGGTCTGGAAATTCTTGTAACCAAGGATTGTTTGCTTGTTTTCCATCTCCAAGACCAGTCATGGTGTATAAATTCAATTCAAAACCAGATACTTTCTTTGCTAATGTTGACAATTGCATAGCTGCATCAACAATAGAAATTTCAGAAGCAATTGCAACACTTGTATTTTCCTTAATAAAAAAACCATTATGTAAAGCTGTGTTCCAAGAACTTCCTCCTAGAATAGTATTGGTAGCAAATGCTTTTAAATAGTCGTAATATTTTGTAGTATTTCCAGACCAAGTTAATAACGTGTCTTGTAATTGACGCGTTTTAAATAATAACTGGATCGTTGGTTGCATTAATCCGTAAGTAACTTCATTAAATTGAGTATCACCCCAAGATTCTAAGAAATGTGACGTTGGTAATACATAATTTGAAGCATCAACAGTTTCATTATTTTCGGTAGATAATGCTACTGATAATGATACTTTTTTAAGACCTTCTGCAAAATCAGCTGAATTGGTAAGTGAATATAAAGGATTCACATTATAAGTTATCAAACCTCCAATTTTTCCAGCCTTCAAATCAATAACAAACTGCGCAACTTCTGAATCATTTCCTTGACGAATGTTCAGTGTGTTATTTACATCAATAATTTCGCTATTCAATGCTTTATTGATAGCCAGAGCAACTAGTTGTGCGTTTTTATCATTAATTCCTGTTAAAACAACTCCTTTTGAACCTGCTTTTTTCAATTCAGAAGCCATTTGTTTCACTTGAGCATCTACTGGAGTAGCTTTTGATGGGATATTTGAACCGGTGATTGTGTTGAATAAATTTACCAAAGCGAAAATTTGATCAGAAGGTTTTGCTACAATCCTTTTGTCAGCATTCGCACCAGTTAATGACATATTGCTTTCAAACTGAATATGGTAAGACATTGAACCTGTTTCTGGTCTTCTACCAGCAACATATTGCTTTTCAAAACCACCATGAAAATCTCCTAAAAAATCAGCACCAAAAGAAACAATTGTTTTTGCTTTGTCTAGGTGATAATTTGGCAATGCACGTTTTCCATAGATCATCATCATAGCATCAGTAGTTGCAGATTCAGAAACTGCATCATAAATGATATGTTTTACATTTGGGTATTGAACGATAAATTCTTGAATAATTTTATCAGTTGAAGGACTTGCCATGGTTCCTGTCAATAAAACTACAGGAGAATTTGAATCTTTTAATTTTAATAATGCTGCACCAATTTCCTTGTCAGCATCGCTCCAAGAAATATTTTTTCCTCCTTTTGAAGGTTCTTTCAAACGAAGTTTTTCGTCGTATAAAGATAAAACAGCTGCTTGAACTCTTGCGCTAGTTGTTGCATTCGCATCCTTATTTGGCATGATTTGAATTGGACGCCCTTCACGAGTTTTTACAAGAATATTTGCAAAATCATACCCATCAGCCATTGATGTTGCATACCAATCTGCAACTCCTGCAATGATATCGTTTGGTTTTACAACATATGGAATGGATTTCACTACTGGACCTTCGCAAGCAGCTAAAGTGGCAGCTGCTGTTGTGAATCCTACATATTTTAAGAAATCTCTACGTGTTGTAGAAGATGTCGATAATGTTTCTTTATCACCCAAAAATTCATCTGTTGCAATTTCTTTAACAAACTCATTTTTACTTAACGTTTCAACAAAAGAACTATTTGTTAGTTCTTCAACACTTTGCCAGTATTTTTTGTCAGAAGCCATTTATTTATATTTATTAGTTTTTCATTTTTATTCATAGTTTAAAAACTAACGACTAAAAATTAATTTTTTATTTATTATTTAATAATGACATTTTCCACACTCTAAACCTCCAAGTTGAGCAATGGTAACTTGTTCAACATTATATTTATTTGCCAATTCCTTGTGAATTTTGTCGTAATACTCTGTCCCTTTTAAATCAACCTTTGTTTCTCTGTGACAGTTGATACACCATCCCATTGTTAGGGGAGAAAATTGATACATTTCATCCATTTCTTCAACAGAACCGTGACACTTTTGACATTCAATTTTACCAACAGTTACGTGTTGAGAGTGGTTAAAGTACGCAAAATCAGGTAGGTTGTGAATACGTATCCACTTGATTGGTTTTGTATCACCTGTATATTTTAAATTTTCAACATCCCAACCAGCTGCGGTATAAATTTTTGCGATTTCTTTATCTAGTTCCGCTTTTCCATAAGTTTCTCCATCCCATTCTACCACAGTTCCCTCAGCAACTTCTGCAATATTTTTATGACAATTCATACAAACATTTACGGATGGAATTCCAGAATGTTTACTGTGCTTTGCTGATGAATGACAATATTGACAATCTATTTTATTATCTCCAGAGTGAATTTTATGTGAAAATGCGATTGGTTGCAAAGGTGAATATCCTTGATCTACCCCAACTTTATATAAACTTCCGAAAAATATATAAGCTGAGATTAATAATAAAAAAATCACAGAAGTAAATTTCAAGAACGTATTTTGTGCTATTCCCAACCAAAGTTCTTTTAAATCTCTTTTAATGTTGGTAGTAGATTTTGGCGCTTTGTTCCCTTTTAATTCGTTTACTTGTTTTAATAAGCTTGCAATCATCAAGAATGCTACAACTATTGCTGCCGCAAGAATATAAATTAACCAACTTGGAGCTGGTGAATTTGTTCCGCCAGCAACAATGGTAGTATTTTCAGCTACTGCAGCAACTGCAGCTTTTGGATCTCCAACTGTTGTATAATATAAAATATCATCAATATTTTGATCTGTCAACTGAGGAAAAGCAGACATAGCAGCGCCATTATATTCCTCATAAATCGCAATGGCATCTTTATCTCCTGAAGCTCTCAGTTCCGCATTATTTTTGATCCATTTATGCAACCATTCATTACTTCTTCTTGCTTCAACATTTGCCAAAGCAGGCCCTACCAATTTTTTTTCTAATTTGTGACAAGACGCACATTGAGATTTGAAAAGATTTTTACCTTCTTTTTGGCGTGCTTCATCAACCTCTTGCGAATAAGAGGTGATGCTAAATGCGAAAAACAGAATAATTGTAAAACTCTTAAGAAAAATTAGGGTTCGATTACTGTGTAATGCTACACTTTTCATATTTACAGACTATTTTTAGTATCGTGTATGATTTGCTTAAAAACTATTTTTTAATCAGATGCACAAAAGTAGTACTTATTGACAAATTTTAAAAAAGGAATAGAATCTAAACATTAATTTATAATAATTCTAAATAATATTTTATTAAGATATTTTTTGGTGAGTTGTTAGTACTTTTGCGCAAACATTCTAATATGAAAAGCATTCATTTTTATTATTTTTTTGCATTATTTATGGTACTAGGATTGAGCAATATTTCTGCTCAAAACAACACAAATATTAGCTCGCAAGTTAAGAATTTAATCGCAAAAAAAAGGGCATTTAATAAGGATGTTGGTTTTGGTTATCGTATTCAAATTTTTTATGGTGAAGAAGACAACGCAAGAAACTCTTTAAACAGGTTTTCATCAGCATATCCTGATGTATATACAAAATTAACTTATGATCAGCCTTATTGGAAAGTTCAAGTTGGAAACTATAAAACAAAATTAGAGGCCGATAAAGCATTGATGAATTTCTCAAATCAATTTTCAGGACTGATTGTGATTTCTCTTGGAAAATAATTGTAAATCTAATTGTAAAACTAAAAAAGCCGAAATCTAATAAATTCGGCTTTTTTTCTTGGGAATATTAAAGTTTCTTTTTAACAGCAAATTCTTTATAAGCTTCTAGTACATCACCTTCTTCAATATCGTTGTAGTTTTTAATTTGTAAACCACAATCATAGCCTTTTGCAACTTCTTTCACATCATCTTTGAATCGTTTTAATGATGATAAGTATCCGTCATGTAAAACAATTCCATGTCTGATGATTCTTATTTTTGAATCTCTGAATATTTTTCCTGACATTACCATACATCCAGCAATATTTCCAATTTTTGAAATTTTATAAACTTCTCTGATTTCAACATTACCAGTAATCTCTTCTTTCATTTCTGGTGAAAGCATTCCTTCCATTGCATCTTTCAAGTCGTTGATTGCGTCATAAATAATTGAATATGTTCTAATATCGACTTCTTCTCTATCTGCAATCATTCTTGCATTTCCTTGCGGACGAACGTTGAATCCTACAATAATTGCGTCAGAAGCGGTAGCTAATAATACATCACTCTCGGTAATGGCTCCAACACCTTTGTGCAAAATATTGATTTGAATTTCTTCTGTTGATAATTTTTGGAATGAATCTGCTAATGCTTCAACAGAACCATCTACATCTCCTTTCAAAATAATATTTAACTCTTTGAATTCTCCCAAAGCAATTCTTCGTCCAATTTCGGCAAGTGTTAATGTTTTTTGAGTTCTTACGGATTGTTCTCTTTGCAATTGTGATCTTTTTGCGGCAATTTGTTTTGCTTCACGCTCGTCATCAAAAACCACAAATTTATCACCTGCTTGTGGTGCGCCATCCAATCCTAAAACTGAAACTGGGGTTGATGGTCCAGCTGTTTTCAATTTCAATCCTTTATCATCAAACATGGCTTTTACTTTTCCACTGTTTTTTCCAGCCAATAAATAATCGCCAATTTTTAAAGTTCCTGCTTGTACTAAAATGGTGGTTACGTATCCACGACCTTTGTCTAATTGTGCTTCTACAACTGTTCCTGTTGCATTTTTATTTGGATTTGCTTTGAGTTCTAGAACCTCAGCTTCTAGCAATACTTTTTCGAGTAAATCCTCAATACCTTGTCCTGTTTTTGCTGAAATATCTTGAGATTGAATTTTTCCACCCCATTCTTCAATTAACAAATTCATGGCAGATAATTGTGTTTTTACATTATCAGGATTTGCATTTGGTTTGTCAATCTTGTTGATTGCAAAAATAATAGGAACTCCAGCAGCTTGTGCGTGAGAAATTGCTTCTTTGGTTTGAGGCATTACGTCATCATCTGCAGCAACAACAATAATAACTAAATCCGTAATTTGCGCACCACGAGCACGCATTGCTGTAAATGCTTCGTGACCAGGTGTATCTAAAAATGCTATTTTTTGATCACCTACTTTCACTGCATACGCTCCAATGTGTTGCGTAATCCCACCACTTTCGCCGTCAATTACGTTCGCTTTTCTGATGAAGTCCAACAAAGAAGTTTTTCCATGATCTACGTGCCCCATTACTGTAATAATTGGTGCACGAGTAATTAAATCTTCAGGGTTGTCTTTGACTGTTTCTATTGATTCTTCAACAGCTGCGCCAACGAATTCTACTTTATGATCAAATTCTTCAGCTACAATGACCAATGTTTCGGCATCTAAACGTTGATTCATGGTCACCATCATTCCGAGTGACATACATGCGGAAATGATTTGAGTTACAGGAACATCCATCATTGTTGCAACTTCATTAACCGTTACAAATTCAGTAACTTTCAGAATTTTGCTATCAAGTGCTTGGGCTTCTTGTTCTGCTTCTGATTGTTCTCTATGCGCATCACGTTTATTTCTTCGATATTTTGCTCCTTTACCTCTTGAAGATTTTCCTTGAAGTTTTTCTAAAGTTTCTCTTACTTGCTTTTGGATGTCAGCTTCTGTAGGCTCTTCTTTTTTAATTGGAGTCTGCGTGACTCTTGGTCTAAAAGGACTTGGTGGCCTGCTATTTCCTTGACCTCTTTGACCAGCTTGATTTGGTCTGCTGGTATTTTCGTGTGGTGTTCTTGAATTAGGTGCAGTAGTTCCTGGTTTTGTGATGCGTTTTCGTTTTTTTCTTGCATCAGCAGGTGTTTCTTTTTTTACCTCTGGCTTTTTCTTTTTAGGTCTTTCAAACTGCTTTAAATCAATAGTTTGTCCTGTTATTTTAGGACCATCTAATTTTTTATATTGGGTTACAATTGCTTCTGCATTTTCAGCGGTAATTTCAATTGGTTTTTCAATAGCTTGAGGAGCTTTTTCTTGAACTTTAACTTGTCTTAAAGCTTCATCAATTGGTTGTTCTGGTTTTTTTACTTCTTTTACAAATTGTTCTTTTTTCGCCTCTACAACTTCTTTTTTTAGCTCAAAAACTTTATTTGTTACTTCAACAACTTCTTTTTTTGCTTCTATAACTTGTTGTTTTGTTTCGATTGTGTCTTGTTTCGTTTCAATAATTTCTTTTGAAACTTCCACTTTTTCTTCTGCAACTTCAGTGTTGATTGCTGGCTTTTTGGAAAATTTATTTAGGTCAATTTTGCCAACTGTTTTAAACTCAAACCTATCTGCCCTTGCTTTTAAAACTTCTTCTTCTTTCTTGGCTTCTTCAACTCTTTTCTTTTCTTGTTTTGCTTCAAATTCAAGACGAATTGCTTCTTTCTCTTTGCGTTTTTCTTCACCAACTTCTTTGGATGCTGCTTTTTTGCTAGCATCTGTTTCAAAGCCATCAAGGAGCACTTGATAGGTTTCCTGTGAGATTTTAGTAGTTGGTCTAGCTTCGATTTCATGACCATGTTTACCTAAAAATTCTACAGCTCTATCAAGAGAAATATTTAATTCTCTTAAAACGCTATTAAGCCTCATTGTTTTGTCTACAGACATATATTTTTTTTTAACCTTTAATATTTGCAAAAATATGCTTTTAGTTAGCATATATTTTTAGATTAATCTTCGAATTCTTCTTTCAAAATTCGTTGAACATCTATGATTGTTTCCTCTTCTAAATCAGTTCTTTTTACCAATTCGGCTACTGAAGTTTCTAAAACACTTCTTGCAGTATCCAATCCAATACTTTTTAATTCTTGGATTATCCATCCTTCAATTTCATCAACAAACTCTGTTAATTCAACATCTTCTTCAACACCTTCTCTTTGAACATCAATTTCATAACCTGTTAATTCACTGGCAAGACGAATATTTACACCACCTTTTCCAATAGCTTTTGAGACTTCTTCTGGTTTCAAAAGCACTTTTACACGTCCTTTTTTTCCATTTTTTTCAGATTCATACAATACTATTTCCATTGAAGTCACCTTTGCAGGACTCAAAGCTCTAGCTATGTATAACTGTTCATTTTTGGTATAGTTGATGACATCGATATTTTCGTTTCCTAATTCGCGAACAATTCCATGGATTCTAGAGCCTTTCACACCCACACAAGCGCCAACAGGATCTATTCTATCATCATAAGAATCAACAGCTACTTTTGCCTTTTCGCCAGGAATTCTTGCAACACCTTCAACAGTAATTAATCCATCAAAAACTTCCGGAATTTCTTGTTCAAATAATTTAGTTAAAAATAATGGTGAAGTTCTTGATAAAATAATTGAAGGTTTATTTCCTCTTAACTCAACTGATTTTACAACTCCTCTAACAGAATCTCCTTTTCTAAAGAAATCTGAACGAATTTGCTCGCTTTTTGGCAATACAATTTCGTTACCATCATCATCTAATAAAATAATTGCATTGTGACGAATGTGATGCACTTCAGCAGTGTATAATTCGCCTTCTAAATCTTTAAATTGTTTAAAAATATTGGTGCTATCGTGTTCGTAAATTTTCGAAATTAAGTTTTGACGCAAAGCTAAAATGGCTCTTCTACCTAAATCAATCAGTTTTACCTCTTCAGAAACGTCTTCACCAATTTCAAAATCGGGTTCGATTTTTCTTGCTTCACTTAGTTCGATTTCTTCATTATCGTCTTCAGAAAAGCCGTCTGCTACTACTACTCTATTTCTCCAAATTTCTAAATCTCCCTTATCAGGATTGATAATAATATCAAAATTATCATCAGACCCAAACTTTCTTTTCAAAGCTGCTCTAAAAACTTCTTCTAAAATAGACATCAATGTTACTCTGTCTATACTTTTGTTATCTTTAAATTCAGAAAACGATTCAATTAACGCTATATTTTCCATTACCTAATTTTCTTAAAATACAATCTTCACTTTTGCTTCTTTAATATCTTTGTACAATATATTTGCTGTTTTTTCAACAGTCATTTTTCCTTTACCTTCTAGTTTTGGCACTCTTGCGCTCCACACTAAAACAATATTTTCATCGGTAACATCTTTTAAAGTTCCTTCAATTTCCTCATCAGCAGTTGTGGTTACATTAAGAATCCTATCGACGTTTTTTAGATACTGTCTTTTTAATTTTATGGGTTTTGAAATGTCAGGTGTAGAAACTTCTAATGAAAAATCTTCAGTTTCTCTATCCAAATTGTGTTCTACATTTCTACTGATTCTAACGCATTCACTCAATGGAACTCCATGATCACCATCAACAACTATACTAATTTTATTACTTGCAGAAACTAAAATACTTAACAAAAATAATGATTCATTTTCTGCTAAAGCCTCCTCAACTAGATATTTTACTTTGGCTTGATCCATTTTTAACATTTACTTTATTCTGAAAAAAATTAACGGATTTCGATATAAAAAAAGGAGACTTTAAGTCCCCTTCATTCTCGTTTTCCCTTATTTTTCGGTGCAAATATAGTAAATGTTTATGATTTACCAAATTGATTATAAATCAAATATTTTTTGTATTTTTAGATTCGCAATTCTTTTTTTAAAAAAATACCGTTTATGGATAAAATTTTAGTTCCAATTGATTTTTCAAAATCGTCGGAATATGCTTGTAAAATGGCAGCAAAAATTGCTGAAAAATCAGGTAGCAAAGTGTGTCTTTTACATGTTATAGAATTGCCTTCAGGCATGGCAGATATGGGTTCTAGAAGTAGCTATACCATTCCAGAAAGCATGTTGTATTTGCGAAAAATCAGAGATCGGATTTTCGATTTTAAAAATCAATTTTTTTCTAAGTCACAAGATGTACAGCATGCTATAAGATTTCAAAACCCTTATGAAGGAATTTTGGCTTGTGCAGAAAAAATAAACGCAGACCTTATTGTTATGGGTTCAAAAGGGCATTCTAATTTTGATGAAATTTTTATTGGTTCAAATACCGAAAAAGTGGTGAGAACTGCCAAAAAACCTGTTTTGGTTGTTAAAAAAGACAATGAAAAGTTCAAGTTTAAAAATCTTGTTTTTGCGTCGAGTTTTAAAAATGAAGATAAAAAAGAGGTTTTAAGAAAATTGATTGAATTTGCAACGATTTTTGATAGTAAAATTCATTTATTGAAAGTAATAACACCTTCAAATTTTGAAAGTACTTTTGAAGCAAAAGAAAAAATTAAAACTTTTGTTGAAGAATTTACATTACCAAAACACAGCATCACTATTTATAATGACATTTCAATCGAAAAAGGAATTCTCAATTTTTTGCAAGAAATCAATGCTGATTTAATTGCATTGAGTACGCATGGCAGAAGTGGATTGTCGCATTTATTTTCGTCAAGTGTTACCAAAAATTTATCCAAAAATGCGCTAAAACCAATGTTGACAATTCGTGTTTAAATCTTTTGGAAAATAGTTATTTCAATTTTTCTTTTTTCGGATCATACATGACAATAATCTGAACAACTATTGCTAAAAAAACAAGGAAATAAATTTCAATTTGCGAAAACAATTCAACAGTATCAATAGCTTTTTGACTGATAGACATTTGTTTCTTTCCTTCGTTTAATTGAATTTTAGTTAAATCGTACAAATTTTCCTTAATTTCAAAAACGAGAGTAAGTTTGGTTTCTTTTTCTTTAAAATCATTATCAAAAACGGAAGATTCCATTTTTGACAATGATTGAATATTGTCTTTAAAATTATTGAACACAGTTCGTTCTTCTACCGTTAATTTTGTTGCCTCATATTTTTCAATAAAATCTTTCATTTTTTCATCTATGAAGCTATTTTTTTTTGTGTTAGAATGGGTATTTGAAAGTACAATTCCCATTTCTTTTTCTTGCACTAATTTAGACATTTCAAAAATCAAATCGTTCACAACAAGTCTGTCTTCGTATATTGAAACCACAGAATCTTTAACTCTTGTAAAATTGTTTTTGTCTATTAAATTGGTGATTAAAATCAACGCAAAAACCATTAAAATTCCTAAAGTCCATTTTATTTTATCAAAAAAAGTCATATTTTAGGCAGTTACTATTTCAACAAATATAAAAAAAACTGCCCCTTTTACTATAAAAAAAGCAGTTTTTAACAATATTTTTTGAGTTTTTGATTATAAAATGTAGTCAGTATTGATAAAATTTGATGATTTAGTATCTAACAATTCTTGTAAAATTTTGTTGTTGTAAGCAGAATCTTTGGATGCTACAAAAGTTCGAATTGAAAAAGAACGCAAAGCATCATAGACGCTCAAAGTTGCCACTGCTGAATCTTTTCGTCCTGTAAACGGATATACGTCAGGGCCTCTTTGACAAGAACTGTTCAAATTTACTCTACAAACTAAGTTCACTAACGTATCAATCAAAGGCGCTAAGGTTTTTACATCACTTCCAAAAACGCTGACTTGCTGCCCGTAATTAGATTCAGCCATGTCATTTAAAGGTTCTTGAATGTCTTTGAAAGATAAAATAGGGATTACTGGTCCAAATTGTTCTTCATCAAAAACACGCATTTCTTTAGAAACCGGATATAAAACTGCTGGAAAAATAAAGTTTTCAGTAGTTTTTCCTCCATTTTTATTGATGATTTTTGCCCCTTTACTTGTAGCATCATCAATCAATTCTTGAATGTATGCAGGTTTATTGGGCTCTGGTAATGGGGTTAAAAGAACACCTGATTCCCAAGGATTTCCAAATTTTAACGTATCGACTTTGGCTGAAAACCGCTTATTGAATTCATCAACAATGGCTTCGTGAACATAGACCACTTTCAGAGCTGTACAACGTTGACCATTGAAAGAAGTAGTACCAATAATACACTCGTTGATTGTCAAATCTAAATCAGCATCTGGCAAAATAATGGCAGGATTTTTTGCTTCCAATCCCAAAACCAAACGCAATCTGTTTTTATTAGGATGATTTTCCTGAATGGTATTTGCAGATTTGCTATTTCCAATCAATGCCAAAACATCTACTTTTCCAGTTTTCATAATGGGTGTTGCCAAAGTTCTTCCACGACCAAAAATAATATTTACAACGCCAGCTGGAAAACTATTTTGAAACGCTTCTAATAAAGGTGCTAACAATAAAACACCATGTTTTGCGGGTTTAAAAATGGCAGTATTTCCCATAATTAAAGCCGGAATCAGTAGCGTAAATGTTTCATTTAAAGGATAATTATAAGGGCCTAAACAAAAAACAACTCCTAAAGGGCCACGTCTGATGTGCGCATAAACTCCTGAATTTTTTTCAAACTTGGCAGAAGTTCTGTCCATTTTTTTATAATCTTCAATGGTGTCATAAATATATTCAACCGTTCTGTCAAACTCTTTTTGCGAATCTGGAAGTGATTTTCCAATTTCCCACATCAATAATTTCACAACTTGCTCTCGCTTGGTTTTCATTTGTGAAACAAATTTTTCCATGGCTGCAATTCTGTCAGCAACTTTCATTGTTGGCCACAAACCTTGTCCGCGATCATAGGCTTTTTCTGCTGATTTTAAAGCTTCCAAACCCACTTCTTCGCTCAAATCAGGTACAGTTCCTAACAATGTTGGTTGGTATTCTTTGGTAGATGATATGGTTGAAAAAACGTTGGATTTTTTTCCTTTCCATTCTTTTAATTCTCCGTCAACCAAATAGGTGTTTTGATGCAATAGCTCATCAATTTTATACTCGTTTGGAATGTTTTTAAATGTTTGCTCCATTTATATGAATTTTAGAAATCAAATTAACAAAAAATAAGTCCGTTTTATTATTAAAATGAGATAAAAAGCATAATAAATTACGAAAAGCATTTCGAGTTTTTCAATAAAAAAAGCATCTTTTATTATGAAAAGATGCTTTTTTAGTTTTGAAAAATATATTAGATTATGCAGTTTTCACTACTTTCATAGCTGTCATAGATGCTCTTAATGTGGCACCAATTTTTTCTACGGGATGATTTCTAATTGCTTTATTTACTGCAATTAATTGTTGATTATCAACTTCATTTGAATTCGTGAATTTTTTTCCAATCACATCTGTTGAAACTTTTTTCATAAAATCAGCTAACAAAGGTTTGCAAGCATGATCAAATAAATAACAACCATATTCAGCAGTATCAGAAATAACGCGATTCATTTCATATAATTTTTTACGAGCAATCGTATTGGCAATTAACGGAGTTTCATGCAACGATTCATAGTATGCAGAAGCATCAATAATTCCAGATTCTGTCATTGATTCGAATGCCAATTCAACACCTGCTCTCACAAATGCCACTAATAAAGTTCCATGATCAAAATATTCTTGTTCTAGAATTTCTTGCGTGGTGATAGTTTGTTTTTCAAACGCAGTTTCGCCAGTGGCAGCTCTCCAAGTTAATAAGTTTTTATCATCATTTGCCCAATCTTCCATCATGGTTTTTGAAAAATGACCTGTCATAATATCATCCATGTGTTTTTGAAATAATGGACGCATAATGGTTTTTAATTCTTCTGAAAGTTCAAATGCTTTTATTTTTGCAGGATTTGACAATCGGTCCATCATGTTGGTAATTCCTCCATGTTTTAAAGCTTCAGTAACAGTTTCCCAACCATATTGAATTAATTTTGCTGCGTAACTTGCGTCAATTCCTTCAGCCACCATTTTGTCAAAAGATACAATAGCACCTGTTTGCAATAATCCACATAAAATGGTTTGTTCGCCCATCAAATCCGATTTTACTTCTGCCACAAAAGATGATGCTAAAACGCCAGCTTTGTGACCTCCAGTAGCAACTGCATACGCTTTTGCTTGTGCCCAACCTTTTTGTTCTGGATCGTTTTCAGGATGCACAGCAATCAAAGTTGGCACACCAAAACCACGCTTGTATTCTTCACGAACTTCAGAACCTGGGCATTTTGGAGCCACCATAATTACCGTTAAATCTTTTCGGATTTGCATGCCTTCTTCAACAATATTAAATCCATGAGAATAGCTTAAAGTAGCGCCTTTTTTCATCAAATGCATTACTGAATTTACAACGCTTGTGTGCTGTTTATCAGGCGTTAAATTGATGACTAAATCAGCAGTTGGCAACAATTCTTCATAGGTTCCAACTGTAAATCCGTTTGAAGAAGCGTTTACGAAAGAATCTCTTTTTTGGTCAATGGCAGCTTGTCTTAACGCATAAGAAATGTCCAAACCTGAATCTCTCATGTTTAAACCTTGATTTAACCCTTGCGCGCCACAACCTACTATGACTATTTTTTTCCCAAGCAATGCGTTTACACCATCTTCAAATTCTGAAGCGTCCATAAAACGACATTTTCCTAATTGTTCTAATTTTTGTCTTAATGTTAATGTGTTGAAATAATTTGACATTTTTTTGGTTTTTATTGATTATTGAATGCTTGTAGCATTTTTGATATTTTCATTTCGTCTTTGGTCACTGCAATTCGTCCTGAACGTGTGAATTGCATGATGCCAAAAACACTTAGTTTTTCGTATAAATCTTTTAATTCTTCTCTTTTTCCTGATTTTTCAAGCACAAAAAACACCTTGTTTACGGTAACAATTCGTGCATTACTTTCTTTGATAATGTTTTGAATTTGAGGTTCTTCAAACAACAAATCAGATTTAATTTTAAACAAGCCCGAAATTTGATAAATAGTTTCTTCTTCTGTGTGATAAAACGCTTTGATGACCTCTACTTGTTTGTCAATTTGACCGATGATTTTTTTCATGCCAACTTCGTCCATAAAAACGACGATAGTGAATCTTGATACGCCTTCGATTTCAGATGGAGAGGTATTTAAACTCTCAATATTGATGTGTCTTCGTTGGAAAATTGCTGAAATTCGATTCAACAATCCAATGTTATTTTCCGTATAAATGGAAACTGTGTATAATTGCTTTTCTGTGTTCATTTTTTTTAAGATGTTAGAAAAAAGATGCAAGAAAATAGACTTTAACGCCTTATTTTATAAACCCTTTTCTCTTTATTCTTGATTCTTTTTGCTCAATTACTTAAATGATAAAGAAAGAATTTTTGCATTTCTTTATTTTTACAAATTTTTATTTTTATAATCAAAAATTTTTCTGTTAATATTTTCATATTGTTTGTCATAATTGTCAATATTACTGAAATCCCCAGATAATAAATCTTGGCAAAAAAGAGAAATGAGAGTAAACTCTAAAACTAATTTATAATCTAAGGTTTTTTCCAAGATTTCATTAGAATTATAATAAATTACTCAAAAAATACTTTAAATTTTTTATGATAAAACGGTCCAAAAAGACTGTAAATATAAGTTTGTTCCGATTTTCCAGTTTGTTTTTCTTTTAAATTATCCCAAGAAATAAAATACATATTCTTTTTAAAAGTTTCATTATAAATTTCATTTGAATTTATGATTTTAAAAGTTACTTCATTTTCAAATGAAAATGATTTAAGCATTATAATTTGATCCTCTCTAATTTGAACTTTTTTCCTAATTGATAAATCAGAAATAAAATCTTCTTTTTGAAAATCTAATAATCCTGTTAAAATTTGATTTTTTGAACTAATTATTAAACTATTCTTATTCACAAAATAATAAGCATTAAAATTGTAAGTTGATTTTTCATCTTTTGACCTACCATCAAAAATTTCAATTGGTTCCTCTATGTAATAGCCATCATTTCTAATCATGTTAAATTAAGGTTTAAATATTTTTAAAACAGGATCATATATAAAATTTTTATTAATTAATGTATAAATTTCTTTTCCAAAAAAACTCAAATTGTTGAATTGTTGTGAAGTTTCGCTAAAACTTTTCATGTATAAAATTACATCATTAAAAGATTTAAAGTTAATATTCGTTAAGTTATTAAAAATTAAATTTTCAACTTTAGTTGGGTCGGCTGTAATTCTAATTACATCACCCCTTGAAATTGCATCATTTAACCACTGCTTATTTTTTTGCCATTTTTCCAATAAAGAACCACTAATTTCACCCAATATGTTAAAACCTCCTTTATTATAACCTTGCTTAACTAATTGAGTATTCCAAATATTTTCAAGATACCCTTCCCATTTTCCTATTAAAGTTGTGGTTTTACTAAAATTCCCAACAATACCCGATAGCGCGGATTTGTAATCCGTGCCTACAACAATATTTAAAATCAATCATAAACAATTACATTCAATTCATTTTCTGCATTTGCATCATTACTTGCGGTGCTAAAATAATAATCTTCAGACTATGTTTCTTTATTTGTTTCACAGAATTATTGTAAAAGTGATTATTTATTTGTAATTTGATTGCCACGGATTGCAAATCCGCGCTATCGGATTTAAAGATTTATCATTATATTTAATTTCAAAACCATAGCCATTTGGTAATTGGATGTTTCTATTTTGGGAATAAAAATTTACACCAAATAATAAAACAAAAATTATAATTTTTTTTTCATATTAATTTTTCTAGCAGCTTTTATAGTCCTCTAAGAATGTTGCTTTATTATTTTAGATTTGATTTTCCTTGACATTTTTTTGATACGTATTAATTATATGTAACAGTAGTATCTTCTAGATCACTTACTTCTTTAAATTCCATACCAGTAAAACCATTATTTTCAATACTATTTTTAAGTTTTTCTGAAACGAAATAGCCTTCAGGATGAACACCAACTACTCTAAACAAATCTTCTTTTGCATTTCTTAAATTTAAAGTTATTTTACTTCGATATATCATTAATTTGTCTTTTCTCAGCATCTCTACTAGGGAAATATATTCATTATAGTTTTCTACATAATTAGTTTTTTGAACTCCTGAATTATCCCAATCATCTATATTTTTTGAATAAAATTCAGATTTTTTAAAATCAATATATTCAACTTGTTTTGTATCATTTAAAAGAAATAAATTATATTTTTCTATTATTTGTTTGTCTTGCCAAGTATTTATTTTCCAATTTTGATAATTTCCAATTTTAAAATCTCTAAGAAAATTTAACAAATCATCATCTATTACTAAGAAAAACGAGGGTATAGCTACAACGTTAATATATGATGTCTGTTTTGATTTTTTTTCGAGTATTGGCTCTGGAAGTTTAAAATCAAAATCTATTTTTCCTTCCCATGGGATAAAATCTTTTTGGACATCTCCCATTAAACATTCTATACTTTGAGGAAATTTACCAACTTCTTTATAGTTTGTGGTGAAACTTAAAATATAATACTTCATGTTTTAAGGATATTTAATTAAATCTGCGATTTGTCCAGAATTTAAACTTGCATTATTAATCATTAAAGTTCTTAAGCTTTATCTAACCAAGCATCTAAGGAACAAAGCTTTAAATTTTTTCTGTCACACCATTAGAATCTAACCAATCATTCATACTTAATTCAATTGGTTTAAATTCAATTCCCGTTATTTCTTGTTTTTCTATTTCATTTTTTAGATTTTCTGATGCAATACCCAGACTTGCATCTTCAAAATTTCTAAGAAAGAAATAGTCTAAATTCATTTGCTCAGTAAAAGAAATATTTTTTAAATAAAGCATTTTTGGATATTTCATATTTTCTAACATCCTTAAAAATTCCTCTTTGTCAACTCTTTCTATATAACTTTGAATGAGTTTTCTATTTTCATCTCTGTCTTTTAACAAGAGGTCAGTATTCCGAAAGTCTATGAAATCATATGGAATATCATAAATATGACTTTGCCAATAATCGTAATTTTTTTTTTCTTTATGGACTATATAAGATGAGAAAAACTGAACTCCAAAACATTTAAACTGTTCAAATATTTTTTTTAGTTTATCGCTAATTAATAAAGAACCACAAGAAAAACCAAGACTACTAGTCATTATCAAGTCAGTTTGTTTTGACTTGGAATATAAAACAGCATTTGATAGAATAGGATTAATTTCTATTTTCTTAAATGGAAACTTATCTATAAAATTAGGTTCTTCTGAAATATGAGAATTATGCAATACCTCTTTGACTTGAGGTAGTTTACCCATAATTTGTTCATTCAAGCTGTTATGTATCGAAAAGTACTTTATCATGGTAAAACTAAATTATTTAAGTGTGAATTTGGATTTTTAATGACCCAATCTCTAACATCTTCAATTAAATCTCTTACAAAGTTATAAGCATCATCCACACTTGCATTAGGGTATAAATTATTAAAAGTATTCAACTTACTTTCAATTAAATTATTGTATGCGTTATGGTTAGGTTGATTTCTCCATGACGCTACTGGAATTCCATTTAGAGCTTCATTCAAATGAAATGCATTGCCAGATTTTGCTGCTTTTTGAATGACATTATTGTTACGTAACGCCCAAGGCATTATATGATGAGCTTGTAAAGTAGAGACAGTAATGCCCAAAACCTTTCGCAACTGGTTTCCTGATGAACCAAAATAAACAACACCATTTTCTAAAACTTTCCATGTGAGCCTTACCTTTGTTCCAATCGTTGAAGCAGTAATTTTAAAAACATACTTACCCGTTGTTGCACCCCAGCCAACAATTGGAACAGTTGCCGCAAAACTCAAAGTTGCATTTATACCATCACCTTCTATTAAATAAAGAACACCATTCGTTAAATCCGCAATTTCTCCTACAACTGGAATCATACCGAAACCATCTAAAGTTATATGAATTAAATCTTTTGAAGCTTCCCATAAGATTTTATCTTCTGACCAATTTGGGTTTTTGTTTTTTAAAACCGCACATCTTGTTGTAAAATATAATTGTATCTGTAACAGTAAATCTGGGCTTAAATTTGCAACATCCAAGTCCATATATTGATTTACAGATGTGAAAAAAGGGCTGTCGAAAGGAACAAATATTTTATTTTGTGCTAAGGCTGAAATAATAAAGTTTATTGCGTTAGAATCGCTGTTTGGAAGGCTCATAATTTTAATTAACCCAAAAACTAAATCTTTAGCCTCAATTGAGTTTTGATTATAATTCAAAAAGTCCTCAAAGGATTTTGCATATGTATGATTGTTAAAAAGCCAAAGTCGTTGTTCTTGATTTGTAATATTTAACTTACCTATCAAATTCTCAACAGCAAAATTACTAACATCAACAGAGTTTAGTAAATTATTAATGGCTTGTTCTTTTTCGTATTCCCATTGTGCAATTGCACTCTCAATTTCTGCATAACGATCTCTTGAATCTACATATCTATTAGTATTATCATTTTTAATGCTTTCAATAATCTCATCGATATATTTTTGATCAAAAATAGAATACCCCCCAATTCTATTTTTAATTGCATAATCTTCAATAAAGGTAAGGGTTGTTCTGTCTAAACTTTGAAACTTATAGAGATCTCGAAGATTTGTTGGAAACAAACAAGGTCCACAACTAGTCAATCTTTTGAATTCTTCATAATTTAATAGAACCTGCATAAAATTTAGCTGATCCCATTCGTTAAAGGTATTGTAATAATTGTTTTTTAGGCGTATTAATTCGGTTTCAAAATCTTTACCAAGAAAGTTAAGTTTTTCGGCGATGTTTTTAAATTCATATGTTTTTGCAATACTAACACCTAATGGATTTAGAATCTTATTCCATTGAATGTTTAATGCGTTCATATCTTTTATATCACCCAAGATTATTTCACCTACTTTTAAAAATTTGAATGATGAATTGTTGATATTTCCACTAGTTATTTCAATTTTTCGTAATTCAAGTAACTTTAATTCTTTTAAATATGATTTGGAAACAGCATATTGATTACTCCTTAATCCATTATACTTATTTAGAAGAGGAACTGAATGTATTTGGACGTTTTTTAATTCGCTATTCAAAAACAAACCATCTTTCGCCTCGTTAAAATTTGTAAAGTTTTCACCAAGCTTGGCGTTAATGTGTTCTTTAATTAGATTTTTTTGTTTATTAAACCATTCATTTCTAGCACTTTGTACAGCAAGGTTTTGAGCTAAAGTTAAATTTGCTAAATTTATAAAAGCAGTATTAAAACTAGTACCCCAATTAAATCTAAAATTTTCTACACCACTTGTACAATCGCAATTACTTGTTGTGGTGGTGCTTTTAGAGTAAAGCATATAGTCATAATCCACATACATAAACTCATCAGAAACAATTTGATTTTTTTGTGCATAAATCAATATTTGTGTAAATACAAAAAATATTGAAAGTAAATATTTTGTTGTTTTCACAGCTTACTTTTTAATGATTATTCTTGTTTTTCTGCTATTATCAACAAATACTGAAACAATATATGCTCCTTTATTAAGATTACTACCATCAAAAAAATAACTATGTTTTCCTTTTTTTTGATTTTCTCCTTTTCTTACTATTGTATTTTCTGTTCCATTTACATTTGTAATTTTTACCTCTACAAAACTTGGTTTTTCGAGTGTGTAGGAAATTATTAAATCATCTTGAAATGGATTTGGATATAATTTAATAAAACTTTCTTCTTGCTTTGCAATTGCTTCTAAAATTTCATCAGAAATCTCTTCATTGGAATTAGAAAATGTTTCGACTTTTGAAAGAACAAATTTCATAGGAGCACCTGGCTCGTTAAATTCAGGAATGTAACTATCAATATTACCAATTAAAAAAGTCGTTTCATTTAAAAATTTTAAGCTTAAATCACCAGATAAAAAATCATAATTCAACTCACTTGGTATTTTTTCATTAAATGAATTGTGTGGTAATTTTAATTTATTGTCATCAAAAAAGATAACATTGTTATATAAATTGATATTTCCTGTAATGACTTGATCTAAAATTTTTAAGCTATACATTGGTAATTGTGTGATTGAATCATTTTTAAATTCAACGATTACAGCATGTTTTTGTTCAACATGTTTTCCAGACCAATCGTATTTTAAAATGTTTCCTTTCCACTTTCCTAACAAATTAGATTCTGAAACATCAAGGCTTGTGTTTTGATTTTCTGAGTCATCTATTAAATTTGTAATATCATTAGTATTAGAATCTACAGACTCATTTGGTGTATTACTATTTTGATGAATCTCCTCAAAATTAGTTCCCAATAATTCGTTTGCTTTTAGTACATTTTTTTCAACACCATAACCATAATAATAACAAACACCTAACCAATACTTTGCCATTGGATGCTGACTTTTTTCAAGCCATTTTATTGCTTTTGTGTAATTTTGACTGATATTTCCAAACCCTTTTAAATATAAATATCCTAAGCTATAAGATGATTTATCATCATTCAACTCTGCACCTTTTTTAAACCAATTTCTAGCTTTATTAAAATTTAAATCACATCCTTTGCCATATTTATATAGCGAACCTAATTCTGCCATTGCCATCGAATTTCCATTTTTTGCAGATTTATTTAAAAGTTCAAAAGCCTTTTCAAAACTTTTAGAATCACCTAAATTGGTATAAAATTTACCTAATAATAATTGAGCTTTGTCATCATTTTTTAAAACGCATATATCCAAAAGTTGGGTTATTTCTAGTGAATCTTTTCTAAAATCTTGGGACAAATAGAGTTTAGATAGCGCAACTTTAAAATTATAATCGCAATCTATCTCATCTTGTGCATAAAATGATGCTGTTAAAATTAGGCTTAATAATAGCCAAAACTGTTTTCTTTTCACAGTTTTAAATTTAAGTTTAATTAATGTTATTTACTTTTATATTTTTTTATTTACTCCAATCTAATATCAGAAACACTTGCTCCAGAGGGAATCATTGGAAAAACATTGTCTTCTTTTTCCACACAAACTTCTAAAAAATAAGCGTCTTTACTTGCCATCATTTCTGCCACTGCAGGTGCTAATTCTTCGCGTTTGGTAACTTTTTTTCCTTTGATGTAATAGCCTTCAGCAATCGCTACAAAATTGGGATTTACCATTTCTGTAGATGCATATCTTTTATCAAAAAATAATTGTTGCCATTGACGCACCATTCCTAAAAAGTCATTATTCAAAACCACAATTTTTACAGCTGCTTTTTGCTGAAAAATCGTTCCTAATTCTTGAATCGTCATTTGATAGCCTCCATCACCAGAAATAGAAACCACTTCACGCTCTGGAGCTGCCATTTTTGCGCCAATAGCTGCAGGCAATCCAAAACCCATAGTTCCTAGTCCACCAGAGGTAATGTTACTTTTTGTGATGTTAAAATCAGCATATCTGCAAGCAATCATTTGATGCTGACCAACATCAGTAACAATGGCTGCATTTCCATTACTTTGGATGTTGATTTCTTTCAACACTTCGCCCATGGTTAACCCTTCTTTGGTTGGATACAAATCATGTTTGATGACTTTTTCGTATTCAATGGCATACAAATCTTTGAATTTTTGATGCCATTCTGGATGTGAATTTGATTGTAATAATGGTAATAATAATTCCAAACTTTCTTTGGCATCACCCAAAACAGCAATATCGGTTTTTACGTTTTTATCTACTTCAGCAGGATCAATTTCAAAATGAATAACTTTAGCTTGTTTTGCATAGGTGTTCAAACTTCCAGTAACTCTGTCGTCAAAACGCATTCCAATAGCAATCAGCACATCACATTCGTTTGTCAACATATTTGGCGCGTAATTTCCATGCATGCCAACCATACCAACATTTAATGGATGAGAAGTTGGGATTGCAGAAGCACCTAAAATTGTCCAAGCTGCAGGAATTCCTGCTTTTTCAATCAATGCTTTTAGTTGATTTTCAGCTTTACTCAAAATCACTCCTTGACCCCAAACAATCAAAGGTTTTTTTGCTTGATTGATGAGTTTTGCAGCTTCTTCCACAGTTTGAATATCCGTTTTTGGAATAGGATTGTAACTGCGAACTTTGGTGCATTTTTTGTAAGAAAAATCAAATTCACTAAACTGAGCGTCTTTGGTAATATCAATTAAAACTGGTCCTGGTCTGCCACTTTTTGCGATATAAAAAGCTTTGGCAATGACACTTGGAATATCTTCAGCTTTGGTCACTTGACAATTCCATTTGGTAATTGGTGAAGAAATCCCAATAATATCTGTTTCTTGAAAAGCGTCACTTCCCAATAAATGTGAAGCCACTTGACCTGTGATGCAAACCATAGGCGTTGAATCGATTTGAGCATCAGCAATTCCTGTGATTAAATTGGTAGCTCCAGGCCCAGAAGTTGCAATGGCAACTCCTACTTTTCCAGAAATTCGTGCATAGCCTTGAGCTGCATGAGTGGCACCTTGTTCATGACGTGTTAACACATGATGAATTTTATCTTGAAATTTGAACAATTCATCATACACAGGCATAATGGCACCTCCAGGATACCCGTAAATAATATCCACTCCTTCTTCAATCAAACAACGAACAATTGCCTCAGAACCTGAAATGCGTTCTGTAGTTTGTTTGATTTCTTGAATTTTTGTTATGGTTTGTGTTTCCATATTTTCTTATTTTAGATGAAAGAATAATGAAAATAGAATAAAGATGATTTCCTCTTTTTTCTTTTCTCTTTTTTCTTGTTTCTTTTTTCTATTTTCTTTTTTAAACTACAAATCAGTTACACATCCTTTTGATGCTGATGCCACTGTTTTTGCATATTTGTATAAAATTCCTTTGTTGTGTTTTAAAGCTGGTGCAATCCAATTTGCTTTTCTTTTGGCCAATTCTTCCTCAGAAATCAGTACGTTTATGGTATTATCTTCAGCGCTAATTCTAATTTTATCTCCTGTTTTTATGAGTGCAATATTTCCTCCAGATTGTGCTTCTGGAGTAATATGACCTACCACAAATCCGTGAGTTCCTCCTGAAAAACGACCGTCAGTAATCAATGCAACCGTTTTTCCCAGACCTGCACCCATAATTAACGAAGTTGGTTTCAGCATTTCTGGCATTCCTGGACCACCTTTTGGACCTACATATCTGATAACAACCACATCACCTTTGGCAACTTCACCATTTGAAATTCCTGTGTTTGCAGCTTGTTCTCCATCATAAACTACTGCTTTTCCTTCGAAAAGCAATCCTTCATTTCCTGAAATTTTAGCAACTGCACCTTCTTGAGCAAGATTTCCATACAAAATTTGAATATTTCCTGACAATTTCAACGCTTTGTCTTTTGGAAAAATAACATCTTGACTTTCAAATTCTAACGCTTTTACATTTGCTAGATTTTCTGCCAATGTTTTTCCTGTAACTGTCATGCAATCTCCATAAAGATAACCATTATCCAACAAATATTTCATAATTGCAGGGGTTCCTCCAACTCCATGAACATCTTCCATCAAATATTTTCCTGAAGGTTTTAAATCTGCAATTAAAGGGGTTCTATCACTTACTCGTTGAAAATCTTCCAACGTAAATTTAATGTCTGCTGCATGTGCAATTGCCAAGAAATGCAAAACAGCATTTGTTGAACCACCCAAAGCATTTACCAAAGCCATGGCATTTTCGATAGATTTTTTTGTGATGATATCTAAAGGTTTTAAATCCAATGCTAGCAAATTTTTAATTGCCAACGCTGTTCTTTCAGCTTCTGATAATTTATTTGGATTTTCAGCAGGAATTGAAGAATTGTAAGGCAAGGCAAAGCCCATACATTCTATGGCTGATGCCATCGTATTTGCAGTGTACATGCCACCACAAGCACCTGCTCCAGGAATGGCTCTTTTGATGATTTCTTTGTATTCATTTTCGTCAATTTCTCCGGCTACTTTTTGACCTAAAGCCTCAAAAGCAGAAACAATATTGAGTTTTTTTCCTTTATAATTTCCAGAAGCAATAGAACCTCCATACATCATTATTGAAGGACGATTCAAACGCAACATTGATATAATAGCTCCTGGCATGTTTTTATCACAACCAACAATTGCAATTAATCCGTCATAACTTTGCGCATTTACCACAGTTTCAATAGAATCTGCAATGATATCTCTTGAAACTAAAGAATAATTCATACCCGAAGTTCCCATGGAAATTCCGTCAGAAACGCCAATAGTATTAAATCCCAAACCTACTAAATCTGCGATTTTACACTCTATTTTTACCTCTGCAGCCAATTTATTCAAATGCATATTGCAGGGATTCCCATCATATCCAGTGCTTACAATGCCAACTTGCGCTTTTTGCATGTCTTCATCTGTCAAACCAACTGCATATAGCATAGCTTGAGAAGCTGGTTGAGATTCATCTTGTGTTATTCTTTTGCTGTGTTTATTTAATTCCATGTATTAAAAACTTCGTTTTGTTAACAAAAATAGGTTGTTTATCAAATTTTATTGTTCATTTTTTTGTGTAAACTTTTAAATTCACATGTTCAAAAAAAGTTATAACTATTTGATTTTAAATATTTTAACTATATTTTATTATGAAATCTAATCTTAAAAATTAGTTGATAAAAAAAACCTCTTATCTTGAGGGAATCTTAAATGAGTACTGATAATTTGTCTTTAAATTATAGTACTTTGTCCCATGTGAATATTTTGAAAATTTAAATTACTGTCTTCTTGATTGGCAATATAATCTGCAATAAAATCACCTACTTTTGAAGTTGTTGCCACATATTGATTTTTCCCTTTCATATCTTCGGTAGTAATGCCTAATTGAATTGATTTTTCAACAGCTCTTTCAATAGCAAATGCTTCTTCATGCAATCCTAAATGCTGCAGCATTAAAGAAGCTGATAAAATAGAGGCTAATGGATTTGCGCAATCTTTTCCTTTAAAATTTGAAAGGTGCCCATGAATTGGCTTAAATAATCCCGTTTTTTTACCAATAGAGGCTGATGCTAACAAACCCACTGAACCAGAAATTACGCTAGCTTCATCAGCAATGATATCACCAAATAAATTTTCCGTTAGAATGACATCAAACTGTTTTGGATTTAAAATAATTTGCATTGCAGCATTGTCAACAAACAAAAATTCCAACACAACATCTTGATATTCTTCGGCAATTTCTGTAACTGTTTTTCTCCACAAACGGGAGGTTTCTAAAACATTTGCCTTGTCAACCAATGTTACTTTTTTTCTTCTTTTTTGAGCAGATTTAAATGCCAAATGTGCAATTCTTGAAATTTCATCTATAGAATAGGAGCAACCATCAAAGGCATTTTGTCCATCATCACTCAATTCTTTAATTCCAAAATAAATGCCACCCGTCAATTCTCTGTATATTAAAATGTCTGTTCCTGAGATAAATTCTCTTTTTAAAGGAGAATTATTCAACAAATTATCATAAATCTTAATGGGACGAATATTGCAAAACAAGCCCAATTCTTTTCGTAAACGTAACAATCCTTGAACAGGCGTTATTTTTGCAGTGGTAGTATTTTCAAAAGTTGCATCACCAATAGCACCTACTAAAATAGCATCTGCTTTTTTACAAATTTCAAGGGTTTTGTCAGGAAGTGGATTTCCTGTCTCTTCAATAGCACAAGCGCCCATCAATCCTTCTTTATATAAAAAAACATGATTATAGGTATCTGCAATAGCATCTAATGCTTTCTTTGTTTGATTCAAAACTTCGGGGCCAATGCCATCTCCTGGAATCATTGCAATTGTAACTTTCATTGTAATTTTTTATTGAAATTTGCTTTAAAAAAAGTAGTTGCTTTATTTTTCTGGTTGATTGATAACTTTTTATATCTTACAAATACCTTCCGAAGACAAGAGTTTGATTCATTTAAACTATCTCAATTTTTGAGAAAGCGTTCACTTTTTTCATGATTCCATGAATATCTTGGTCTTTCACTTCTTTTTGTTTATCAGCTATTGATAAAAAAGTATCGTAAGCAATATCCAATTGCACTTTGGTCAATTCATAGCCAATTTTTTTTGCTCTGTAAGCCAAAGCTGCTCTTCCACTTCTTGCAGTTAAAACAATCGCACTTTCAGTTACTCCAACATCTTCAGGATTCATGATTTCATAAGTATCTCTGTTTTTAATCACACCATCTTGATGAATTCCTGAACTGTGTGCAAAGGCATTTGCACCCACAATGGCTTTGTTTGGTTGCACTGGCATTCCCATACTTTCGCGCACCAAAATACTGGTATCATATAATAATTTGGTATTGATACTAGTTTCTAAATTCAAATATGGATGTTGTTTCAAAATCATCACAACTTCCTCTAAAGCAGTATTTCCAGCACGTTCTCCAATGCCATTGATAGTGCATTCTATTTGACGAGCGCCATTAATCACGCCTGCAATTGAATTGGCAGTTGCCATTCCTAAATCATTATGACAATGACAAGAAAGTGTTACATTTTCTATTCCTTTGACATTATCTCGTAAATATTTCATTTTGGCACCATATTCTTCAGGCAAACAATAGCCTGTTGTATCAGGAATATTCAACACAGTTGCTCCAGCTTTGATGACTTTTTCACACACTTTTGCCAAAAATTCGTTGTCAGTTCTTCCTGCATCTTCAGCATAAAATTCAACATCTTCAACAAATGATTTTGCATAAGAAACTGCTTTTATTGCTCGTTCAATAACTTCTTCTTTGGTGGAATTAAACTTAAATTTTATATGAGAATCACTGGTTCCAATTCCTGTATGAATTCTTGGGAATTTTGCAAATTTCAATGCTTCAGCAGCTACTTTTATGTCATTTTCAACAGCTCTTGTCAATCCACAAACAGTCGCATTTTTTACAATTTTTGCGATTTCTGAAACCGATATAAAATCTCCTGGACTTGATACTGGGAAACCAGCTTCAATGACGTTTACACCCAGTAAATCCAATCTTTCAGCAATGATTAATTTTTGTTTGGTATCCAATTTACATCCTGGAACTTGCTCTCCATCTCTAAGTGTGGTATCAAAAATTTGTACTTTATTATCTTGCATAATTTCTGTAAAGATTATCTTTGTGAACCACCAAATATATATATTGGCATTGCAATTAAGAATATAAAATTGCTTTTTGCACGATATCTAAACCATAAATTAAACATAGTAAACAATTGTATTTTAGATACTTATGATTAATAACATTACATTAGCCAATCAACAAAATGATGCTCTTTTTGTACTGATTAAGTCTTTAACCAAGTCCGAAAAAAGACAATTTAATCTGTATGTTGGCAGATTAGGAGGCAATGAAGATGCCAAATTCTTTTCACTTTTTAAATTTTTAGAAAAACTAAAAGTGTATAATGAGAAAGAAATCATCAAAAGTGGGATTGTTTCAAAACAACAACTTTCTAATTTAAAAGCACATTTATACAAGCAAATTCTTATAAGTCTTCGACTAAATCCTGCACATAAAAATATCCGAATTCAAATCAGAGAACAACTTGACTTTGCGACAGTTTTATATCAAAAAGGGTTGTATAAACAGAGTTTAAAATTATTGGACAAAGCCAAAAATTTTGCGCTCGAAAATGAAGAAAAAAACATTGCCTACGAAATTGTAGAACTTGAAAAAGTAATTGAAACACAATACATTACACGAAGTTTAAGTAACAGAGCTGACCAACTTTCAGAGCAAGCAAAAACCTTGAGTCAACAAAATGTAATTGCTAGCAAACTCTCTAATTTGTCATTACAATTGTATAGTCATTTGTTGCAAAATGGGTATGTAAAAAACAACGAAGAATTAGAATTTATCAACAGTTATTTTTACGGTAAACTACCTGAATATGATTATAATACATTTGGTTTTAGAGAAAAATTATGGTTATATAAATCGCATTTGTGGTTCAGTTTATTGACCCAAGATTTTTTACAAAGTTATAAATATGCCAAAAAATGGGTCAGCCTTTTTCAGGAGAATAAAAAACTGATTGCCTTGCATCCCGTTTTTTACTTAAAGGGAAAAAATTACTTGTTAGAAGCGTCTTTTTTTGTGAAGAAAATTAGCACTTTCAAAGACGAATTAAACACTTTTGAAGAGGATGTTGCACAAAATTATGTTCCTTTAAATACCAATACTGAGGTGCTGATTTTTCAATATTTGTATGCAAATAAATTGCATTTGCATTTCTTAGAAGCCACCTTTGCAGAAGGCGAATATCTAGTAGCAATTATCAACAAAAAAATTGAGCAATATCAAAGCAGATTGGATTCTCATCATATTGTAATGTTGTATTATAAAATTGCTTGTTTGTATTTTGGAATGGGCAAAAATGAACTTTGTATCAAATATTTAAAAGAAATTATTCATTCAAAAAACTTAAATGCGGGCGAAGATTTACAATGTTTTGCTAGGGTTTTAAATTTGATTGCACACTATGAATGTGGTTTGGATTATGACCTTGAAAGACAATTTTTAGACACCTACAAGTTTTTGATTAAAATGGAAAATTTGCAAGAAGTTCAAAAAGAATTCATCACTTCTATCAGAGATTTAAGCGATGTTTTTCCCCACGACATTAAGAATGAATTCAAAAAAATTCATGCCAGATTAAAGAAATATGAAAATCATCCTTATGAAAAAAGAGCCTTCTTGTACTTGGATATTTTATCTTGGTTAGAAAGTAAAATTGAAAACAAACCTATTGCAACGATAATTAAAGAAAAAATAATTTTTAATGCTAAAAAATAACTATTCTTTATTTTTTACTTTGCTTTTTTATGAAATTTGTATTTATTTTTAAAAATTAAAAAAATATAAATATTTAGAAGCTCTAAAATAATTTTAACTACTACTTTTACGGCATGAATATCTTTAACATACATTCAGAGATTTTAAAAACAATGTCAGTTTTTTGCCCTTCTGCAAACCAAACTATAGGCACAACCACCACATTTACCCTTTAGGGGTTTTCGCTAATTATATTAACTCGCCTATATTATTTCGAAGAAAATTCGAAATAAAAATAAATCAAAATCAATCAAACTATTTATCCTTTACAAGATGAAAGTATTAAAATTCGGAGGCTCATCAGTAGCCAATTCAGATAACATAAAAAAAGTGTTAAAGATTGTTTCTAACGCATCAAAAGAAACAAAAATTGCAGTGGTTGTCTCCGCTTTTGGAAAAACGACTGATCATTTATTAGCTGGAGCAACCCATGCTTTGAACGATATTTCTCTAGCTAAAAAACAATTGGAAAACATCAAAGAATTGCATCTTAAAACCATCAATGAATTGATTCAAAACGACCTAGAAATTGTTTTAGAAAAAGTAAACTCGTTGTTTGACAAATTATTATCTATTTATGAAGGCATATTTTTATTGCAAGAATTGTCCAATAAAACCTTAGCAAAAGTGTCAAGTTTTGGCGAAAAACTATCTTCTTTTATTATTGCAAATGCCGCAAAAGAATCGTTTGATGCAACACATTTTGAAAGTAATCAACTCCTAATTACAGATAATAATTACTTAAATGGACAAGTAGATTTTGCGAAAACTAATACAAATATTGTCAATTTTTTCAATCAAAATACTCATCAAGTAACTGTTTTAGGTGGATTTATCTCGTCAAATTCAATTGGCGAAATCACTACTTTAGGAAGAGGAGGCTCAGACTACTCTGCAGCTATTTTTGCAGCTGCTTTGGATGCTGATGAATTACAAATTTGGACAGATGTGAGTGGCATGTTTACAGCCAATCCAACCATCGTAAAACAGGCATTTGCCATCAAAGAAATTTCATACGAAGAAGCCATGGAATTGTCACATTTTGGTGCAAAAGTGCTTTATCCACCAACAATTCAGCCTGCACTGCGAAAAGAAATTCCTATCAGAATCAAAAATACCTTTGAACCTGAAAATTCAGGAACTTTAATTTCCAATAATCCTCAAAAAAACGGGGCAGTCAAAGGAATTTCGCACATTGAAAACATCAGTTTGATAACTCTTGAAGGTGGTGGAATGGTTGGAATTCCTGGTTTTTCGAAACGGCTTTTTGAAACACTTTCTCAACAAAAAATCAATGTGATTTTCATCACGCAAGCTTCCTCAGAATTTTCTATTTGTGTGGGAATTTATGAGAATGATGCTCCAAAAGCAAAACTTTCTTTAGAAGAAACCTTCTCTATAGAAATTGAACGAAAAAAAATCAAACCAATTCATATTGAAAATGATTTGGCAATCATTGCAGTTGTTGGCGAAAGCATGAAAAATCACCAAGGTTTAAGTGGGCAAATGTTCAGTGCGCTTGGAAAAAATAATGTGAATATCAGAGCAATTGCACAAGGTTCTTCAGAAAAAAATATTTCGGCAGTTATCAATAAAAAAGATGCCAAAAAAGCGTTGAACACCTTGCATGAGCAATTTTTCGAAGAAAAAATAAAACAATTAAACCTTTTTGTCACTGGAATTGGCAATGTTGGTGAACGTTTTTTAGCGCAATTGCATCAACAGAAAAATCATTTGAAAGAACATTTAAAACTCAATATTCGTATGATTGGAATTTCAAATTCTAAGAAAATGGTTTTTGATAGAAACGGAATTTCTCTATCAAACTGGAAAAATGAACTAGAAAATGGAGAAACTGCAAGTTTAGACGGATTTTTCAACAACACCAAATTGCTAAATTTACGCAACTCCGTTTTTATTGATAATACTGCCAATGAGCAAGTTGCAGCTATGTATTCAAATTATTTGAGAGAAAGTATTGCCGTGGTGACTTGCAATAAAATTGCTTGTGCTTCAAACTTAGATAATTATAAAAATCTGAAAGCAATTTCAAGAAAATACAATGCGCCATTTTTGTTTGAAACCAATGTTGGTGCAGGTTTACCAATTATTGATACGCTAAAAAATTTAATAAATTCAGGCGATAGCGTACAAAAAATTCAAGCAGTTTTATCAGGCAGTTTGAATTTTATTTTTAACAATTTTAATGAAAAAACCACCTTCCAAAGTGTAGTTATGCAAGCGCAAAAAGAAGGATATACTGAGCCAGATCCAAAAATTGATTTGAGTGGTATTGATGTTGCCAGAAAAATATTGATTTTAGCACGTGAAAGTGGTCATTCTTTAGAATTGAAAGACATTCAAAATCAAGCTTTTTTACCAAAAGAAAGTTTAGAAACTATTGATAATCAAAGCTTTTTTGATTCATTATTGAAATTTGAAAATCAATTTCAAGAAATCTATCAAAAGGCCGCTTCAAAAAACTGTAGATTGAAATATGTAGCTGAATTTGTTGATGGAAAAGCCAATGTTGGTTTGCAAGAAATACCTCCACATCATCCATTTTACAATTTGGAGGGAAGTGATAATATTGTATTATTTTTTACTGACAGATATTCAAAAAATCCATTGTTGATAAAAGGTGCAGGAGCTGGAGCTGAAGTGACTGCCTCAGGAATTTTTGCAGATGTTATCAGAATTGGGAATAATTAAGTAAGAATTATAAATTGAGAATTAAGAATTATCTATTTTTGAGTTTTAAACTTGAAACATTTCAAACATTTAAACTAAAAAAAATTGAATTATCTAAAAATATTTTCCCCAGCAACAGTTGCCAATGTCTCTTGTGGATTTGATTCACTCGGATTTGCAATTGATGCTGTTGGTGACGAAATGACGTTTACAAAAACAATTGAAAAAGGCGTAAAAATTACCGAAATTACTGGAGCAAATTTACCTTTTGATGTAGACAAAAACGCAGCTGGTGCTGTTGTGAAAAAAATGTTGCTAGAAACCAATGCTGATTTTGGAATTTCAATGACCATTCACAAAGGATTTTCTCCAGGAAGTGGTTTGGGAAGTAGTGCTGCAAGTGCTGCTGGCGCAGCTTTTGGTTCGAATCAATTTTTGCAAAATCTTTTTTCTGAACTAGAATTGACCAAATATGCCATGTTTGGAGAAGAAGTGGCTTGTGGTTCGCAAATTGCTGATAATGTAGCTGCTGCAACGTATGGAGGTTTTATCTTAGTAAGAAGTTACAATCCGTTAGAAATCATAAAATTACCTGTTCCAAATGAATTACGATTGGTGGCAATTCATCCACAAATTGAAATCAAAACCAAAGATGCAAGAGAGGTTTTGCCAAAAGAAATTCCTCTGAAAGATGCCGTAACTCAATGGGCAAATGTAGGTGGATTAATTGCTGGTTTGTATGCTGATAACTACCAATTAATTGGGCATTCTTTGGTCGATATTATTGTGGAACCTTATCGTAAAAAACTCATTCCTTACTTTGATTTGGTAAAAAATAATGCATTAAAAGCAGGTGCCTTAGGCGCAGGAATTAGTGGCTCAGGTCCAACTATTTTTGCGCTTTGCAAAGGTGATGCAATTGCTGAAAAAGTGTTTGATGCGATTCAACATAATTATAAAAACACAGGAATTGAAGCAACAGCTTTTATTTCGAAAGTGAATAATGAAGGGATAAAAATTCTTGAAAAAAAGTAACATGAACTACTACAGTCTAAATCATAATTCTCCAAAAACAAACTTTAAAAATGCTGTCATTAGTGGTATTGCTCCAGATAGAGGTTTGTATTTTCCTGAAAAAATAAGTCCAATTTCAACTGATTTTTTTGAAAATATTGAAAAATATTCTCATCATGAAATTGCGTTTGAAGTCATTAAACAATTTGTGGGTGATGAAATTCCTGAAGAAAAATTAAAAGACATCATTTCTGAGACGATTTTTTTTGATTTTCCTTTGGTAAAAATTGATGAAAATTGTGCTTCCTTAGAATTATTTCATGGACCAACCATGGCTTTTAAAGATGTTGGAGCAAAATTTATGGCGAAATGTTTGGAATATTTTAATGAAAATAACAACGAAGAAGTTACTGTTTTGGTAGCTACTTCCGGAGATACTGGAGGCGCAGTTGCTAATGGTTTTTTGGGTACAAAAGGTGTGAATGTGGTCATTTTATATCCATCAGGAAAAGTGAGTGATATTCAAGAAAAACAATTGACAACTTTGGGTCAAAATATTACTGCTTTGGAGGTTAATGGTGTTTTTGATGATTGCCAAGAAATGGTAAAAACAGCATTTTTAGATGCTGAAATTGCCAGAAAATTAACCTCAGCAAATTCCATCAATGTTGCACGTTGGTTGCCACAAATGTTCTATTATTTCTATGCTTTTAAAACCCTAAAAAGTTTGAACAAAGAACTTGTTTTTTCAGTTCCAAGTGGAAACTTTGGAAATATTTGTGCTGGAATTATGGCTCAAAAACTAGGATTACCTATCAAACATTTTGTTGCAGCAACCAATATCAATGACACCGTTCCAAACTATTTGATTGATGGAAAATACGCTCCAAAACCATCAAAACCTACCATTTCAAATGCAATGGATGTTGGAAATCCGAGTAATTTTATCAGAATTCAAGAGCTTTTTGAAAATAATTTCGCAGATTTAAAAACTGCTTTTTCATCTTTCAGTTTTACAGATGATGAAACACGTGAAGCAATGAAAAAAATCTATACCAATTCAAATTATATTACTGATCCTCATGGCGCAGTTGGTTATTTAGGTTTGCAAAAATATGGTTTGAAAACCACTGAATTTGGTGTTTTTTTAGAAACAGCTCATCCTGTAAAGTTTTTAGAGGTGGTAGAAAACACTCTTTCTATAAAAGTGACAATCCCTGAGCAAATTCAGAAAATTATGAACAAAGAAAAAGTGGCAAAAAAAATAAGTTCTTATCAAGAATTGAAGGAATATTTAACATCATAAAAAAAGTCTTAACATTTCTGTTAAGACTTTTTTCGTTGGCCTACAAGGACTCGAACCTTGAAAATCGGTACCAAAAACCGGTGTGTTACCATTACACCATAGGCCAATGCTCTCTAAGCGGTTGCAAATTTAATGCAAAGTTTTTATTTGACAAACAAATTTTCGTAATTTTTAGGTTTAACAAAGTTTTATGACAGTGCAAATTGTTAGAAATCTTGTAACATCCTTATTTTATTGATATTTATTGTTAAATTCGCCACTAGTTTAAAAGTATCTTATGACCTCAGAAAACTTTAAAAAATGGAATCTAATTCTAGGTTGGATTGCATTTGGAATCGCCTTAATCACTTACACTTTAACTATTGAACCCACCGTAAGTGCTTGGGATGTAGGAGAATACATTGCAACATCAGTAAAACTAGAAGTAGGTCATCCACCAGGAGCACCATTGTTTCAAATGTTGGGTGCGTTTTTCGCGATGTTCACTTCTGATGTGACTGAAATTGGAAAAATGGTAAATTTCATGTCTGCTTTGTCAAGTGCTTTTACGATTTTGTTCATGTTTTGGACTATCACGAATTTGGCTCAAAAATTAGCCATAAAATCGGGTGGAATTTCAGAAGGAAGTTATCTCGCAATTCTTGGAAGCAGTTTGGTTGGGTCACTAGCTTACACATTTTCTGATAGTTTTTGGTTTAGTGCTGTGGAAGGTGAAGTGTATGCAATGTCCTCTTTTTTGATGGCACTTTTATTTTGGTTAGGATTGAAATGGGAAAGTGAAATCAACACGCCAAGAGGAGATAAATGGTTGGTTTTAATCAGTTTTGTGGTTGGTTTGTCATTTGGAGTGCATATCCTTTCATTGTTGGTAATTCCTGCAATTGTGATGTTGTATTTCTTTAAAACGTATAAAAACATCAACCTAAAAACTACTGCAGTCGCAACCGTTTTTTCAGTATTTGTGTTGTTATTGGTTTTTAAATTTATATTTCCTTTTACACTAAAATTCTTTAGTGCTGCTGAATTATTTTTCATCAATACTATTGGTTTACCTTACAATTCAGGAACAATCATTGCTGGAATCATACTCATTATTCTATTTTATGTTGGATTAACATCAACCAAAAAACATCAAAAAGTAACCGCAAATACGCTCATTTTATCCTTACTTTTTATCATGATTGGGTTTTCTTCTTGGATGATGTTGCCAATTAGAGCGAATGCAAATACCACAATCAACGAAAATAATCCTTCAAGTGCGCGCGAATTATTAGCGTATTATGAACGTGAACAATATGGTGATGCCAATGTTTTTTATGATACCTATTATTCAAATTCGTATGATAGAGAGCAAGACCCAAACAACCCAACAAAAGACGACAAGCCAAAATACGAAAAGAAAAACGGCAAATATGTCATTGTAAATAATTACAAAGGTGTTTTGCCAAATTATTCTGACAAACACAAAGGTTTTATTCCAAGAATGGTAGATCCATCCAAAGAAAAAATGTACAAATCGATTGCTGGAATTCCTGAAAATAGTAAAAGAAGACCCACTTTTGTAGAGAATATGAAATTCATGTTTAGTTATCAATTTGGCTATATGTATGGCCGATATTTGATGTGGAATTTTGTAGGTCGTCAAAATGATATTCAGGGACAAATGGATATTTTTAATGGAAATTGGCTGAGTGGTATTGACTTTATTGATGAAGCACGTTTGGGTTCTCAACAACAATTGCCTACCGATGTTTTAGAAAACAAAGGCCGAAATACCTACTATTTTTTACCTTTAATTTTAGGAATTTTGGGATTATTATATCAAATAAAATGGGACAAAGAAAACTTTTTTACACTCTTTTTATTTTTTGCATTTACTGGATTTGCCATTCTTTTTTACACCAATCCAAAACCGTTTGAACCTAGAGAACGTGATTATGCAGTGGTAGGAAGTTTTTATATTTTTGCTATTTGGATTGGCTTTGGAGTATTGGCTTTGTATGAATATTTCAAAAATTTTATCCATAAAAAAGCATTGTCAATTGGTGTTAGTGCACTCACTTTACTGGCAGTTCCAACATTAATGGCTTTCGAAAATTGGGACGATCACGATCGCTCAAACAGATACACCACTCACTTGAATGCACAAGCGTATTTAGAAAGTTGCGACCCAAATGCCATCCTATTTACCATTGGTGATAATGATACTTTTCCTTTGTGGTATATGCAAGAAGTCGAGGGAATTAGAACCGATATCAAATTGGTAAATACGAGTCTTTTTCAAACAGATTGGTATATTGATCAAATGAAACGTGCTACCTATAAAGCTGCTCCAATTCCTTCAAAGTTAACGCACGATGAATATAAATATGGCACTTTGGATGTTGCTTATTATTTTCAAGAATTGTTTCCACAATTGAAAGATTCAATATTGGATTTGAACAGTTTTATGAAATGGATTGGAAGCACAAGCGAACGTACTTTTTATGATTTGGATGAAGATGGAAATCCTGAAAAAATATTACCAACCAACAAAATCAGAATTCCTGTAAACAAAGAAAATGCTTTAAAATATGGTATTGTTGCCGCAAAAGATGCTGACAAAATTGTGCCTTACATAGACATTACTATTGATAGAGCAATTGCCAAAAACACGATTTTAATGCTGGATATTTTGAATAATTTTGATTGGAAACGTCCAATTTATTTTACTGGTGGTTCAAATGCAGATAGCGAATATATATGGTTGAAAGATTATTTGCAATTAGATGGGGTTTCATTTAAGTTTGTTCCTATAAAAACGCCTACCAAATATTATGATGAAAACGGACAAGTTATCAGGGAAGTTAGTTTGTTTGATATTGGAAGAATCGATTCTGAAAAAATGTATAAGAACATTCAAAAATGGAATTGGAGAAACATCAATGATGGTAAAATTTATTTAGACGAACAAACCAAACGTAATTCCATTTCAATGCGAAATAGCTTAATGCGATTGTCGAACGCATTTGCGAAAGAAGGTGACACTGCCAAGGCAATTGAAGTGCTTGATTTATCAATCGAAAAAATGCCCATCAAAGATTTTGACCATTACAGCTTGTCGCTAGAATATCCTGAAATGTATTATCAATTAGGAAAAACTGAAAAAGCAAGAGCGGCTGCAAAAACTTTGGTTAAACTTTTCAAAGAGAAATTGGTGTGGTTTAGCACATTTTCAAAAGAAGAATTTGACATTATTTTTGAAGAATTTGACCTAACTTTCAGATACTTATACAGAGGCGTTATTGACCAAGTTTTGAAATACGATACTGATAAAGAATTTGTAACAAGCCTGCAAAAAGATTTCAACAAAACACTTTCGTTGTTTGATCATATCATTCCACAAGATATTGAAGAATAAAAAAATCGACCTTTTGTAATTGAATTACAAAAGGTCGATTTTACTTTTTTTTAAAAAAAACTAAAAGTATTGTTGCACCAATCCAATCAAAGTATTGGCATCTTGATATCCTGTTTGACGCCATTTCATTTCGCCGTTTTTATAAATCATAAAAGTAGGATTGCCTTTCACACGAAGTGCTTCAGCTAAAACTTCATTTTTATTGAGGTCGATTTTAATCACTTTTGCTTTGTCTCCCAAAGCTGCAGCAACATCTCTTAGCGTATCAATGCTACTTTCAACCTCATCCCAATCTGAATAAAAATCAATCAAAACAGGCTTGTCTATACTAATTAACTCTCCAAATTTTGTCATAATTAATTGTTTTTAAGGGTAAAAAACTAACCTCTTTTTGTTAATTAACTGACAAATATAACAAATCTTCTGAAATATACTGAAAATCAAGCTTTTTTAAGTTCGATTGTTGTGATTTCTGGCCAAATTCCAACTCTTCCTGGAAACGCATGATAGCCAAAGCCTCTATTTACATTGATGTATCTGCCAAATTCTTCATACAAACCTGCCCATTGTTTATACACATATTGTGATGGACTCCATTTAAACCAACCAGGAATTTCAATTCCCATTTGCAATCCGTGTGTGTGACCACTCAAGGTTAAATGATAATGAAAATCATCATTTTTCACTTTATATTCCCAATGACTTGGATCATGACTCATCAAAATTTTAAAATCTTCTTTAGAAATTCTTGAGGAAGCTTTTTCCAAATCTCCTTTTTGATTGAATCCTTTTCCCCAATTTTCAACTCCTAAAAGCGCAATTTTTTGACCGTTTTTTTCCAAATAACGATGTTCATCCAACAACAAATCAAACCCAATTTTTTTGTGAATATGTTTTACTGCTTCAAAATTATTGATTTTTTCTTGTGGAGTTTTCCAATCCATATAGTCGCCATAATCATGATTTCCAAGGATAGAATATTTGCCTTCTTTGGCTTCTAATTTGGCAAACATCTCCATCCAATTGTCCATTTCGTCAGCTTTGTTATTCACAATATCGCCTGTAAATAAAATCACATCCGATTTTTGCTCATTGATCAAATCAACGCCATATTGAATCTTTTCAGCATTTGTAAAACTTCCTGAATGAATATCAGAAATTTGTGTGATGGTAAATCCGTCAAAAGCATCAGGTAAATCTTTAAAAGACAATTGATATTTCAACACTTTATAATTGTATTTTCCTTGAATAATTCCATAAATAAAAGATGCAAATGGAATGGCTGCAATGCCTAAAGCCAATTGAGAAATAAACTTTCTTCTGCCAGCCAAAGGTTGTGTTTCTGAACTCGAAATCATTGAAATTACTTTCACAATTCCTCTAAAAATATCTTCGCCAAAAAGCATGATAACAATCACCAATTTCGGAATTAAAAAGGTCAATAACAATCCTGCAGCTAACTGAAATTGAGGTGTTTGACCATCACTTCTTGAATAGGTTAAAATGGTAAATAGGAAAAAAACATACACAGCAATATTTATAAACATCGAAATGAAGCGTGCAGATTTATTTTTAAATGCGGTTTTAAATGCCTGAAAAGCGTAAAAATCGAGGAGAATGATTAAAAAAATCAATACGATTAGAAAAATCCAACGACCCATAATTCAATTTTATTTTAAAAAATTTATCAAAGATACCCATTAAAACAAGAATGAATTTTAACATCCTGTTAAAGTTTTGTAGTTTTAGCATTCGTAAGAAAAAATACCATGTCAACACAAAAACGACTTTTTTTAGTAGATGCATACGCATTGATTTTCAGAGGCTATTATGCTTTTATTAAAAATCCACGAATCAACTCAAAAGGGCTTGATACCTCAGCAATTATGGGATTTATGAACTCTTTGTTGGATGTCATCAAACGTGAAAAACCTGATCATTTAGCGGTTTGTTTTGACAAAGGAGGAAGTGCAGAAAGAACCGAACTTTACCGGGCATATAAAGCAAACAGAGATGCCACTCCCGAAGCCATCAAAATTGCAGTGCCTTATATTGAAGAAATTTTGCGTGCAATGCACATTCCAATCATGGTAAAAGAAGGTTTTGAAGCGGATGATGTGATTGGAACCTTGTCAAAACAAGCTGAAAAAGAAGGCTATAAAACCTTCATGGTTACACCAGATAAGGATTTTGCACAACTCGTTTCCGAAAATATTTTTATGTACAAACCTCGTTTTGGTGGTGGTTATGATATTTGGGGAGTTGAAGAAGTGAAAAAAAATTTTGAAGTTGAAAATCCATTGCAAGTCATTGATTTTTTAGGAATGATGGGAGATGCTTCTGATAATATTCCTGGGTTGCCTGGAGTTGGCGAAAAGACTGCCAAAAAATTTATTGCTGATTTTGGTTCGATGGAAAATTTACTAGCAAATACCCATCAATTATCAGGAAAAATGAAAGAGAAAATTGAAGCTGCCAAAGATTTAGGCATGCTTTCAAAAAAATTAGCAACCATCATGCTGGATGTTCCTGTGCAGTTTAATGCAGATGATTTTACATTAGATCAACCTGATTTAGAAAAAGTTACAGGAATTTTTAACGACTTAGAATTCCGAAATTTATTGGTCAATTTTACGAATACTTTTTCGCAAAATAACGCTCAGAATAATACTGAAGATATTGCTGAAAAACCAACAATTACTGAGAAAAAATTACCTGTAAATACGTCAAATCAGTTTGATTTATTTGCGAGTCCAGGAAGTGGAAATGTCTCAGAAATTGATATTGCTAGTGGTTTTAAAACCATCGAAAACACTTCTCATTTTTATCAACATATCAATTCTCCATTTTCAAGAAAAATATTAATCGATAAATTAATGCAACAAAAATCGGTTTGTTTTGATACCGAAACTACAGGTTTGCGAGCTTTGGAAGTGGCATTAATTGGCATCTCATTTTCTTATGAAATTGGCAAAGGATACTATGTTTCGTTTCCTGAAAATCAGGAAGAAACCAAAACTATTTTAGAAGAATTTCGTATGTTTTTTGAATCAGAAAACATTGAAAAAATTGGTCATAATTTGAAATATGATCTGAAAGTGTTGTCAAATTATGACATTCAGGCCAAAGGTCCTTTGTTTGATACGATGATTGCGCATTATCTCATCAATCCTGATATGCGTCACAATATGGATGTTTTGGCAGAAACCTATTTGAATTATCAACCTGTTTCTATCACAGAATTGATTGGAAAAAAAGGAAAAAACCAGCTTTCTATGAGAGCTATTTCCATCAAAGAGCAAACAGAATATGCTGTTGAAGATGCTGATATCACACTTCAATTGAAAAATCATTTTACCAAAGAATTGGAAACTGGCAATGTTACTAAACTTTTTAATGAGGTCGAATTGCCTTTGGTTTCTGTATTAACGTCCATGGAAATTGAAGGAATTAACATCAATACTGATTTCCTAAAAGAACTTTCTATTGCCTTAACTGATGATATTGACAGATTGGAAAAAGCGATTTATTCGCATGCTGGAGAAGAATTTAACATTGCTTCGCCCAAACAATTGGGTGTTGTTTTGTTTGAAAATCTGAAGTTGATTGACAAACCTAAAAAAACAAAAACAGGGCAATACGCTACTGGCGAAGACGTACTTTCTTACCTCGCAAAAGACCATCAAATTATCAGAGATATTTTGGAATATCGTCAATATAATAAATTAAAAAGTACGTATGTTGATGCTTTACCAAATGAAATAAATCCAAAAACGGGAAGAATTCACACAGAATATGCACAAGCAGTGGCTGCCACAGGAAGGTTGAGTTCCAACAATCCGAATTTGCAAAACATTCCTATAAGAACTGAACGTGGACGAGAAGTTCGTAAGGCTTTTATTCCAAGAAATAAAGATTATGTGTTGTTAGCAGCAGATTATAGCCAGATAGAATTGCGAATTATTGCGGCTTTGAGCGATGAAGAAACCATGATCAATGCGTTTAAAAATGGCGAAGATATTCACGCTTCCACAGCTGCAAAAGTATTTAATATTCCCATTAATGAAGTAACTCGTGAGCAAAGAAGCAATGCAAAAACAGTAAATTTTGGAATTATTTATGGTGTTTCTGCTTTTGGGTTGAGCAATCAAACCGACCTTACAAGAAGTGAAGCCAAAGAATTGATTGACACGTATTATGAAACGTATCCAAAATTGAAAGCATATATGTCTTCGCAAGTAGATTTTGCCAGAGAAAATGGCTATGTAGAAACCGTTTTAAACAGAAGGCGTTATCTAAAAGACATCAATTCTAGAAATGCTGTAGTGAGAGGAGCTGCTGAACGAAATGCTGTAAATGCACCAATTCAAGGTTCTGCTGCTGATATTATAAAATTGGCAATGATCAATATTCACAAGCGTTTTGAGCAAGAAAATTTCAAATCAAAAATGATTTTACAAGTGCATGATGAATTGGTTTTTGATGCACATAAAGACGAATTAGAAATCATAAAACCCATCATCAAACACGAAATGGAAAACGCTTTTTCATTAAAAGTACCTTTGGATGTTGAAATTGGTTTGGGAAATAATTGGTTGGAAGCGCATTAAAAAAATCATTTTTTTAAAAAAAACTTTTTAAATATAAAGTAGAAATATTGAATTCTTTTTTGACAAAATTCATACGAATAGCTTTCAAATCGTAATTTAAACGCTACCTTTCACAAAATAATTTTTATGAAATATTTTTTCAAGTATGCAGTTTTCTTTCTTTGTTTATCATTTTTAACGGCAACTGCTTCATCTTGTGTTGTAACAAAACAAAATAATGGTAAGAAAAGAGGCTGGTTTAAAAACAAAAAAAATCCTCATAACCCAAACACAACCAATAAAAAAGGAAATAAAGTAAAGAATATTCGTTTATAATTTTAGATTTCTCTTTTAAAATTTAATTACTTTCGCTATAAATAAATGAGTCAATAGTAGTTTTGTATTGGCAATAGTTAGTTGTCTTTTATTCAATGTTATTTTATAGTTAGCAAAAATTAGTAAGAAGTAATAAATTCAGTAAAATAATAGATGTTTGATTTTTTTTTAAAATTAATAAAGTGGATTAATATAAACAAAATTAGTGCTTACATTTTATTTTTAATTTTACCTGGAATATCTTTCTGTCTGAATATTTACAAAAATTATTCTTGGGACATAATTACTATTGTTTTAATTTTAGTATTTATTTTAAGAGTAATTGTAGGAATTATAATTTCAGTTAATTTATTATCTTCAAAAAAACATCCTGAATCGAGAAGACAGAAAAAAAGGAAAAAAAAGGAAACAAAAAACTTAATTATAATTTCGGTTTTTAAAATTATAATTGGAATTTTTATTACTATAACACCGCTGTTTTTATCGAATAATTTTGCTCATAATTTTATTAACGAAAAAATTGAAAGTGAAAGCAAGATTGAAAAAGCTGAAATTTATGAATTAATATACCCTTATAATGGACATTTATCTGGAGCTATGGGTTACGAATATGAATTCTATTTAAATAATAAAAAATACAAAGGAAGACATCTTGGTGAAAAAAGAAAAGTCGGAGATATTATTGAAATTAAATACTATGAAAGAAACCCTTGGATAAATAAAAAAAATGAATAAAACTTAAGCCGTTTATAAAAAATTACTATTTTTAGCTTTATCAAAGTTTGTTGTTTATTTGCCTACTTCTAAACATAAATACCTTAATTGAAACATTTCCAGCATTTTAAAACTGATATTTCAAATATCAATCTTCCCGAAAAATTTACATTCCCATTTTATTATGAGCCTCATGATTTGGCAAAAATTGCAGTAAAAGAGTTGCAAGAATATCTAGAAAATCAAAGAGATTTTCAGCATGATTTTGGACTTCAAGACAGCAAAAATTCAACTGCAATTGGCAAAATGTTTGGAGTATTAGTGGTTCAAAACAAATTTGATGAAATTGGATTTTTAGCGGCATTTTCAGGAAAATTGGCTGATCATAGTTTGCCCGAAAAATTTGTCCCTCCTGTTTTTAATATGCGAACTGAAGGAAGTTTTTATATCAAAGGTGAAGCTGAAATTGATGCTATAAATCGTCAAATCAGTGTTTTAAAAAATGATGAAGTGTATATTTCTTTGAAAAAATCATTCAAAAAATTGATCAAAATTATTGATGAAGATTTGGCTGAACAAAGAAAAAAAATGAAGATTTCAAAAACAGAAAGAAAAATTCGGAAGAAAGTTTTGGAAACTTCTTTATCAGCTGAAGACATTAAAAATTTCTCAAAAAAATTGGAACAAGAAAGTTATAATGACCAATTTTTCTACAGAGAATTGCAAGAATATTATACCCTTAAAACACATAAAATTCAATCTGAATTGGATGTTTTTGAGCAAAAAATAAACGCGCTAAAAAAAGAACGAAAAGAAAAATCAATCACTTTACAGCAACAATTATTTAGCAATTATACTTTTTTGAATCAACAAAAAGAACCAAAAAGCTTACTTGATATTTTTAATTTTCCAACTGTAAAACCTCCTGCAGGTTCAGGAGAATGTGCTGCTCCAAAATTGCTGCAATATGCATTATTGAATGATTTGAAACCCATTTGTATGGCTGAATTTTGGTGGGGAATTTCACCAAATTCTGAAATCAGAAAGCATAAAAACTTGTATCCTGCTTGCCAAAGTCGTTGCAAACCGATTTTATCTCACATGCTTCAAGGCATTACAATGGATGAAAATTTGTTGATTGAAAATCTCTCAGAACATCAAGAAATTGCTGTCATTTACGAAGATGACGAACTCATTGTAGTAAACAAACCAGCTGAATTTTTATCAGTTCCTGGCAAAGAAATTTCAGATTCCGTTTATACACGAATGAAAGAAAAATATCCTGAGGCAACAGGACCATTAATTGTGCACAGATTAGACATGTCCACTTCTGGAATTTTAGTGTTGACAAAAACGAAAGAAGCTCATAAAATCTTGCAAAGTCAGTTTATAAAAAGAACAGTCAAAAAACGCTATGTTGCCTTGTTGGATGGGAAAATACAAGAAAAAAGCGGAAAAATATCACTTCCAATTCGTTTGGATTTGGATGACAGACCCAAACAATTGGTTGACTTTGAATTCGGAAAAAAAGCGGAAACATTTTGGGAAATCATCCAAATAGAAAATGATAAAACAAGGGTTTATTTTTATCCAATTACAGGAAGAACGCATCAATTAAGAGTTCATGCAGCTCACAAAAAAGGATTGAATGCACCCATTGTTGGTGATGATTTGTATGGAAAAAAAGCCACAAGATTGTGTCTTCATGCAGAATTTATTGAATTTGTTCATCCTTCAACGAATGAAAAAATGAGTTTTACAATTGCCCCAGATTTTTAGATTTTATATGTAATTTTGCGGCAATTATGAGCATTATTTCAACTGACATCCAAAAAGCCATTTCGTTGTTAGAAAACGAAAAATTAGTGGCAATCCCAACAGAAACTGTATATGGTTTGGCTGGAAATATTTTTAGTGAAAAAGCGATAAAAAAGATATTTTCAACCAAAAAAAGACCGTTTTTCAATCCGTTAATTGTTCATATTCCTTCAATAGATGCTCTTGAAAATGTGGTTTCTTATGTTCCAGAAAAAGCTAAAATATTGGCAAGTGCATTTTGGCCAGGCTCATTAACATTGGTCTTAAAAAAAAAATCTTCAATTCCTGATTTGATTACTGCAGGAAAAGATACTGTGGCTGTTCGCATTCCAAATCATCCATTAACGCTTGAATTATTAAGACGACTGCCTTTTCCATTGGCGGCTCCAAGTGCAAATCCTTTTAACAATATTAGCCCTACAAAAGCGTTTCATGTGGAGCAATATTTTAAGAACGATATTCAGTTAATTTTAGATGGAGGAACTTGCAAAAATGGTATTGAATCAACGATTATTGGTTTCGAAAACGAGGAACCAGTTGTATATAGATTGGGTGCTTTGTCTATTGAAAATATTGAAAAAGTGATTGGAAAAGTAACTATAAAGAATCATAAATTACAAAATCCAGATGCTCCAGGAATGCTTCAAAAACATTATTCTCCAAAAACATTACTGATTTTAACAAGCGATATTAAAAAAGAAATTAAAAAATTTCAGGGTAAAAAAATTGGAATTCTCTCGTTTACAAATTCATACAAAAACGACCGTATTTTTCATGAAATTATCCTTTCAAAATATGCTAATTTGAATGAGGCAGCAACGAATTTATACACATCATTACATGAATTAGACACTTTTCAGTTAGATGTTATCATTGCTGAAAAATTACCTGAAATGGGTTTGGGCATTTCAGTAAATGATCGATTGCAAAGAGCTACTTTTCAGGAATAAAAATTACTAAAAATCAATTTATTACTTTACCAAATCATAAGAATCCAACACATGACGCACTTTTTCGGGAGTTAATGGTTTTGATAAAAACTCATTAATATCTTGAATACTTTCTGCTTTTTCTCTGTCTTTTGGATCTAATGAAGTTGTGAGCATCACAACAATTTTGCTAACACTTTGATTTTTAGTAATCTTATTATATTCTTCTATAAATTCCCAACCATTCATTCTTGGCATATTAATATCCAAAAAAATTAATTCTGGATAACGAAATCCGTTTTTTATGGTTTCTTTAATATATTCTAATGCTTCTTCAGCACTTTGAATACTTACAATATTATAAGCACAATTCTCTTTTTGCAAAACAAATTTGTGCAAAAAATTGGTTGCTGGATCATCATCAATTAACAAAATGGTGTCTAATTTTTTCATTCTTTATTATTTGTTTGGTATCGTAAAATAAAATGTACTTCCTTCATTGGGTTTTGATTTCACCCAAATTTCTCCATCATGCAAACCTACAATTTTTTGGCAATGCGCAAGCCCAATTCCTGTTCCTTCGTATTCTTCTTTTAAATGAAGTTTTTGAAAGATCGCAAAAATTTTCTTTTGATGCTCTTCCGCAATTCCAATTCCATTGTCTTTTATAGAAAATTCCCAATTATTATTTTTTTGTTCCGCTGAAATGTTGATGATTGGAGCTACATCTTTCTTTGAAAACTTTAAGCCATTGCTAATTAAACTTTGAAACAATAATCTCATCACATTTGGATATACTTTTATAGTTGGTAAATTGTCATATAAAATAGTTGCATTTTTCAGTAAAATTAAGGAATTTAAATCAGTTTTTATAGCTCTAATAATAAAATTTATATCAACCGCTCTCAATTCTTCACTGTAACCAATTCTTGAATAATCTAACAAATTTTTAATCAATTCACTCATCCTATTTGAAGCACTTTTGATGAATTTGAAAATTTGCTTGGCATCGTCATCAAATTTATCTTTGTACTCCGTGTTCAAAATTTCATAAAAACTAGAAATTGTTCTTAAAGGTTCTTGCAAATCATGAGAAGTGATGTAAGAAAATTGCTCTAATTCTTTGTTTTTTTGTTCTAGTTTTTTGACATACGAAGAAGCTAATAGTGCTTCAGATTCTTTCTTTTTGGTGATATCAAGTTTGATAGTGATATATTCATCAATATGATTTTCTCTCTTTATTAATGGAACTATTGAAGTGCTAGTCCAAAAATAATTACCGTCTTTGGTTTTATTTTTTATCTCTCCAAACCATGGTTTTCCAGAGGAAATGGTATTCCAAAGTTCATCAAAAAACGCATTGGAATGTTCATCTGATCGTATAATTGAATTCGTTTTTCCAATAACTTCCTCTTCTGAAAACTTGGTAATATCGCAAAAGTTTTTATTCACAAATTTGATGATATAATTTTTATCAAAAATTACAATTATGGCAACCTGATCAAGGGCATATTTAAATTGTTCAAGTTCTTCATTTTTTAAAACCAAATTTTTCTCAGCATTCTTTCTGAATTGGTATGATTTATTAATGTTTAATGAAGTAAAATATATGGAAATAAAAGCCGTTAAAATAAGCGTTATTGTGTATAAAATAATTGCAAATGTGGCACTTAATAAGTCCTTTTCAGTAAAAATCAACATGATATATCCAACCAATAATGGGATAAAAGTGACAAATGGAATTGATTTTCTTAATATTTTACTTCCCAAACTATTTCCAAAAAGCACTCTTTTAAATCCAACATTTGGGAATAGAAGCAATAATAAATAAAATATTATTACAAAAGACAACGAGGTTGACAAGGGCATTGTTTTCAAAAAATCAACTTTTTCCGTGCCAACAATACTCAACAACACAACAGAAATAATATTCAGCAAGACCAAAATAGGGCCAAAAAGAAAAATATTTTGAGCAAACTTAATTACCCATTTCTTCTTATAATTAATTGAAAAAATACCAATTGAGTAAAAAACAAAACAAAAAGATGTAATTAAAGACATTCTTCCTGGCAAATTCTTAGAAAAAGTATCTGTAACCATCAGATTGTCAATATTAAAATCTTGATGTAAAACAAACTGAAATATATTTAAAACACTAAAAAAGAACAATATAAAACCAATAATATTTGCGAAAATTTTATAATTTTTAGTTTTTCTTTGATAAAAAACAATCACCAAAGCCGATAAAAAAAGCAAAAAAGCAGTGTTGAATTTTGTAAAAATCTCTTTATTAGTATTGATAAAAAACAGCGGATTTCTGAAAATCCATTCATACATCACAAAAAAACTTGAAGCTAAAACATAAAAAAGCAATAAACGATTTAAAAAGCGACTTCTTATTTTATTCATTTTTCAGAAACATTGAGGCAACATCAACAATTATTTTTGATCCTCAGAAACGATTGATAATATTCTTTGGTACTCGATGACGCTTTCAGTAAAATCCAATTCAACAAGTTTTGAAAGATGTAAAATTTTATCAAAATCAGATTTATTGATGCTTAGAATCTCCATTTCAATCAAAAAATCTTTACACTTCAACCCCATAATACCAAAAGATGATTTTAAAAAATGTGCGGTGCTTTTAATTGTATCAAAATCATGATTTTTTACACTCTCCAATAAAAGTTGCACTTTTTCTTCTGATTGATCTAAGAAAAATACAATCATTTGAGCATAAGCACTATAATCTTCTCCAAAATTTTCGTTTAAGAAATTCAAATCAACAATATCACTATTTAGTACGTTATTTTTTGACATAACCTATGAATTAAATTTAATTATTTATACTTTTATGTAATCATAAAGTATAACTGCTAATTTATAAAAAAAATGAACAAAAAATATAAAATTGTGAATTCTGAAAAAAGCAATAATAAAAGAAATCGAAAATAAATTTTTATGTACTGAAAACCTTTAAATTTTATAAATTATTTAGTGTCTCTTCTTTCAAAAGAGAAAACAAAAATGATCTAAAAAGCGACAATAAAACACTGAAAAGTAGCGCAGTGAAAAAACCTGAAACAGCGAAATGATCCAATAATTTATCTGCCAGTAAAATAATAATCGCATTGATAACAAACAAAAACAATCCAAAAGTTAGGATTGTTGCTGGCAAGGTTAAGAATATCAAAATTGGTTTCACGAACATATTCAACAATGAAATCACAATTGCAACAATAATAGCAGATGTGTAGCCAGTGACAGAAACTCCTGGTAAAATATTTGCCAAAACAATTACTACTAAAGCTGTTAATAAAATTTTTAAAAATGTTTTCATATCGTTTATAAGTTTATTTTTATCATCACAGCTATTGTGAATGTTCAGATGCTCTGCGCTCTAATTCCATCTGAAATTCCTCCATCACAGGTTTTACAGTACTCTCAGGAATGTCTGCAACTTTTATATACATCAAACCGTCAACTGAATTATTGAATTTTGGATCAACATTAAATGCCACCAAACGCGCATTTTGCTTTACATATTTTTTGATCAAAACAGGAATTCGCAATGCCCCAGGTTCAATCTCGTCAATGACTTTGTCAAATTTTTGCATATCTGCTTTTGTAGCATCGAAAACAAAATCTTTATCTGCATCTTTCAATTTTACTTTATATTCCTTTTTTGGTTGAATATATTGAGCAATATAAGGATCATAATAATGTGATTTCATAAACTCAATCATCAATGATTTTGAAAAATCAGAAAATTGATTGCTGATAGAAACGCCTCCCATCAAATATTTATGCTCAGGATAACGTAAAGTAACATGCACAATTCCTTTCCACAATAAAAATAATGGCATTGGTTTTTGCTGATATTCTTTGATGACAAAAGCGCGTCCCATTTCAATGGTGTTTTCCATCATTTGAAACAATTCAGGTTCAATCCTGAAAAGTGTTTGCACATAAAATCCGTTGATGCCATACTTTTTAAAAATTTCACTTCCCAAACCCATTCTATAAGCACCTGCCAAACAATTTGCCTCTCTATCCCATAAAAAAAGATGGTAATAATACTTGTCATATTTGTCTAAATCTATAGCATTATTGGTTCCCTCTCCAACATCTCTAAACGTAATTTCGCGCAATCTTCCAATTTCGTGCAGCAAATTTGGAATGTCTTTTGCGTTGGCAAAAAACACTTCATAATTTTTACTTTCAAGGAGTCTTCCTTCCTTTTCTCTTAAATTATTGACTTCTTTTACAAACAAATCCACACTTTTTTGAGGTGTTATTTTCCTTGCTGGTTTTCTAATTTTAATATTTTGAGCAGAAATTAGTTTGTGTGATTTTACAAAAGGATTTGCAAGCATATAAGTTTTCTTTCTTATAAATTCACAAAAAGCTTGAATCTCTTTATACTCGTTTTGATTTTCAACCGAAATAGGTTTTCCAATACGCACTCTAATAGTTTTTCCTTTTTGAGTGATAACTTCTGAGGGCAATTTCGCTGTTCGTAAAGTGTCACTAATTTTTGATAAAAAATAGAAAAAACGACTATTTTTAGCGTGAAAATAAATAGGAATTACAGGAACTTGTGCTTTTTTTATCAGTCTTACTGCTGATTCTTCCCAAGGTTTATCAACCAGTAATTTTCCGTCTCTATACGTTGAAACCTCTCCCGCAGGAAAAATCCCTAAAGGTTTTCCCTCCTGCAAATGTAACAACGCATTCTTAATCCCTGTGATGCTAGATTTTGCATCCTTTCTGTTTTCGAAAGGATTTACAGGCATTACATATGGTTTTAAGGGTTCGATTCTATGGATTAAAAAATTGCCGATAATTTTATAATCTGCTCTTTTTTCAATCAACAATTTCAATAATAAAACACCGTCAATTCCTCCTAAAGGGTGGTTTGAAACTGTGATAAAAGCGCCTTCTTTTGGAATTCTTTTCAGATCTTCTTCAGGAACTTGAAAAATGATATTACAATCATCTAAAACACCGTTTAAAAATGCTAAACCTTCCTTTTTTCGGTTGTTATTATAAATTTTATTGATGTAAGAAATACGCAAAATTCGGATTAAAAGCCAACCTACAAAAGTTCCTAAAAAACCAAATTTTTCAAGACCAATGACGCCTGCAATTTCTTTAGATGTTACTAATGCCATAAGTTATTCTAAGAATATTCGCAAACATACTAAAAAAAATGCAACTGCTATTTTTTAAATGGCTTTTACAACAATTTGAAGCGTTTCTTTGTTCACTTGGGTCAGTAAAGAGTGTCCTTTTTGTTCAATAGTTTTGATGGCATTGTCATCAAAATGACGCACTGTAAACAAATCAACGCTTTTTTGAACTTCCATTTTGAATTCATTTTTTAAATCATCAAAAAAAACATCAAATTTGTTGAATTTATTGTCCACACAAACCGAAAAACTAATGGCTGAATTCTGAATTAAATTCACTTTTAATTGGTATTCGTGCAATTTTTGAAAAATAAAACTGATGTTATTCTCCACCATAAATGAAAAATCAAGCGCAGAAATTGATACTAAAATTTGATCTTTTTTCACGATAAAACAAGGAATATAAGGCTCTAAAAGTGCGCCTTTTGAAACCCTTGTCCCAATTTCTTTTGGATTTAAAAATGAACGAACCAACAACGGAATTTCCTTTTTTTGCAAAGGTTGTAACGTTTTTGGGTGAATTACTGAAGCGCCATAAAATGCCATTTCTATAGCTTCTTCGTAGGAAATTTGAGTTAATAATATGGTTTCTTCAAAAACTCTTGGATCAGCATTCAACACGCCTTCAACGTCTTTCCAAATAGTTACGCTTTGCGCATTTAAACAATAAGCAAAAATTCCCGCAGTATAATCTGAACCTTCTCTTCCTAAAGTGGTGGTATTTTCGGTGTCATTTCCTGCCAAAAAACCCTGAGTAATGTTCAGCTTTGAGACATCAACTTTTGAAGTAATAATTTTTTCAGTAAGTTTCCAATCAACTTTTGCATCTCTATAACTACTGTCTGTTTTGATATAATTTCGGACATCAAACCAGGTATTATTGATGCCAATTTTTGCCAAATAAGCGCTTACAATTTTGGTTGACAACAACTCACCAAAACAAATAATTTGGTCATACACATAATTGTATCTTTGAGACGTGTTTCTTGCTAAAAACCAACCCAATTCTCCAAAAAGAATGTCAATTTCTTGATAAATAGCATCACCTTTCTCAAAAAGAGCATCCATAATATTTTTATGATACTCGTCAATAAAATTTAGTTTTAAAGGCAATTCTTCTGATTTGTTATCATAAGCATCGATTACTTCTTCAAAAGCATTTGTCATTTTTCCCATGGCAGAAATCACAACAAGCGTGTTTGAATTTCCTTCAGATTGTATAATTTTTGCCACATTTTTTACGCCATCAGCATCTTTTACTGAGGCGCCTCCAAACTTAAATATTTTCATTATTCGTTATTTTGAATAAATTTTGCTAAATTTTCTTTGTTCATTTGCACGACATGCCAACCACTTAAATAAGTGGCACCTGTGCTTTTATAAAATTCAATGGCATTGGTATTCCAATCCAACACTTCCCAAGCAACTCTATTAAAATTATTCTCGAAAGCATATTTTAAAACTGCTGTGTATAAAGCTTTACCAACACCTAAAGCTCTTTTATTTTGGGTCACAATCAAATCCTCTAAGTGAATTGATTTGCCTTTCCAAGTAGAATATCTCTCATAAAAAAGTGCCATTCCAATAATATTATTTTCCTCTTCTGCAACAAAAAGTCGAAATTTTGGAGTTGATGAAAAACCATCATTCAATAAATCGTCAATAGTTATTTCGACTACATTGGGTTCTTTTTCAAAAACTGCCAATTCAATAATCAAATCTAAAATCGCTTGAATATCTTTTTGTTGTCCTTGTCTTACAATAAAACTCATTTGAATAAAATTTTAGGCAAATGTAATTGATTTCAGTAGTCTTTAAAATTTCTGTCAATTTTTTGACGAATTGCCGAATTATGTTAATTTTTAGCAATCAATAGTGATGGGAAAAACTAGAAAAAACTCCCGAAATCTTTGTAGTTCCATGAAAAAGATAGCATTTTTGTAAAATAATTAAAAAATCTTCATGTCAACCAGAAATCAAACTTTAGGTGAATTTATTATCGAAAATCAAACCGCATTCAAATACTCTTCAGGAGAACTTTCACGATTAATCAACTCAATAAGATTGGCCGCAAAAGTGGTTAACCACGAAGTAAACAAAGCTGGCTTGGTAGATATTTTGGGGGCTGCAGGAGATGTGAATATTCAAGGAGAAAATCAGCAAAAACTGGATGTATATGCCAATGAAAAGTTTATACAAACCTTGACCAAACGAAATATTGTTTGCGGAATTGCGAGTGAAGAAGAAGACGATTTCATAGCAATTAATAGTCAAGATGAAAATCATCAAAATAAATATGTTGTGTTAATTGACCCCTTGGATGGTTCATCAAACATTGATGTCAATGTTTCTGTAGGAACGATTTTTTCTATTTACAGACGCATAACTCCTGTTGGAACGCCAGTAAAAATGGAAGATTTTTTACAAAAAGGATGTGAACAAGTGGCTGCGGGTTATGTGGTTTATGGAACGTCAACAATGTTGGTTTATACAACTGGTGCTGGCGTAAATGGATTTACGTTAAATCCTGCAATTGGATCGTTTTATTTATCGCATCCAAATATGAAATTCCCAGAAACAGGAACAATCTACTCTGTAAACGAAGGTAATTATTTGGATTTCCCTTTAGGAATCAAAAAATACATCAAATATTGTCAAGAAGAATCAGAGGACAGGCCTTATACAAGCAGATATATTGGATCGTTAGTTTCTGATTTTCATAGAAATATGATCAAAGGTGGCATTTATATGTATCCAAAAGGTTCCAGAAATCCTAACGGAAAATTACGACTTTTGTATGAATGCAATCCAATGGCTTTTTTGGCAGAACAAGCAGGCGGAAAATCCTCTGACGGTTATACAAGAACTTTGGATGAAGTTCCAACTTCATTGCATCAAAGAGTGCCTTTCGTTTGCGGAAGTAAAAAAATGGTTGAAAAAGTAGAGGAATTTATGCGAGAATTTGGAGAATAAGTATTCTTTATGTAATTATTAAGATATCAAATAAGATTCCTCTTGGAAAACCCTTTTGAAATGGTTAATTTTACAAAATTAAATATTTAATATTAACAATTTAAAATAAAAAAAATGGCTTTTCAATTACCAGAATTAGGTTATGCTTACGACGCTTTAGAACCAAACATTGATGCAAGAACTATGGAAATTCACCATACAAAACACCATCAAGCATATACTAACAATCTGAACAACGCAATCTCAGGAACTGATTTAGACGAAAAATCTATTGAAGAAATTTTGACAAATTTAGACATGAAAAATGGTGCTGTTCGTAATAATGGGGGTGGATTTTATAACCACAATTTGTTTTGGACAGTTCTTAACCCTGAAGATAGAGGCTATTTATCAGGAGAATTAAAAGATGCTATTGAAGCTGAATTTGGTTCAAAAGATGCTTTTATTGAAACATTTAGCAAAGCTGCTGCAACTCAATTTGGTTCAGGTTGGGCTTGGTTGTGTGTTCACAAAGGTGGAAAAGTGGAAGTTTGTTCAACACCAAATCAAGACAATCCATTAATGCCTGGCATAACTTGTGGTGGAACACCCATTTTAGGATTGGACGTTTGGGAACACGCTTACTATTTAAATTATCAAAATAGAAGACCAGATTATATCAACGCTTTCTTTAAAGTGATTAACTGGAATGAAGTTGAAAGACGTTATGCAGCTGCAAAATAAAGACATATCGTTTTTTGTATCTTACTAAAAACGAAATCCTTTTTAGAATTTTTTAGCTAAATCATAAAAAAAGCATCCAAAATTTGGATGCTTTTTTGGTTTTTAATTCGTTTTATTTTTAATAAGCCCTTTTATTACTCCCTTCATAAAAATTAATAAATGCCTGATTTGCAACTCTGTGACCTCCAGGAGTTGGGTAATTTCCTGTAAAATACCAATCCCCTAAATTGTCTGGACACGCTTTGTGCAAACCTTCAACTGTTTGATAAATGACTTCAACATCCGCTTTAATATCTTCGGTTTTCAACATTTCTGCAATTTTGGCAGAAATTTCTTCTGCTGAAAAAGGATTGTAAATTTCCTTAACAAAATTGATAATTTCCACATCTTTTTTTGATTGTTGCTCTTTACATTTTTTGTAAACTTCATCAACAATATGATATTTATTTTGGTCTTTAAGCAATTCTAAAGCAGCTTTGAAAGCAATAAAAGCATCAATTCTCGCCATGTCAATTCCATAACAATCTGGATAACGAATTTGTGGTGCAGAAGAAACAATCACAATTTTTTTGGGCTGCAATCTGTCTAAAATTCGAATAATACTTTTTTTCAACGTTGTTCCGCGAACAATACTATCATCAATAACTACCAAATTATCAGTTGGTTTTACAACACCATAAGTTACGTCATAAACGTGTTCAACCAAATCATCTCGTGAACTATCATCAGCAATAAAAGTTCTCAATTTTGCATCTTTAATCGCAACTTTTTCAAAACGTGGCCTTTCTGATAAAATTTCAGTCACTCTTTGAGCAGATAAATTTTTTCCTCCAGCTAAAATTTTCGCAGTTTTTTGTTCATTCAACAAATCTTCAGCAGCTTCTGTCATTCCATAAAATGAAGTCTCAGCCGTGTTTGGAATGTAAGAAAAAACAGTATTTGCAATATCACTATTTATAGATTTTAATATCTGAGGAAACACATATTTTCCTAAGTTTTTTCGTTCTTTATAAATACTGGCGTCACTTCCTCTCGAAAAATAAATTCGTTCAAAAGAACAGGCTAATTTTTCTCCAGGTTCATTCACTTTTTTGATAGAAGTTTTTCCGCTTTTTTTGATAATCAACGCATGTCCAGGTTCTAATTCTTGAACATCTTCAATTTTTACATTGAAAACCGTTTGAATCACAGGCCGTTCTGAAGCAACTGCCACAATTTCATCATTTTCAAAGAAAAAAGTAGGTCTAATTCCGTTGGGATCTCTCAATACAAATGCATCTCCATGACCAACCAAACCAGCCATTGCATAGCCTCCATCCCAACTTTTTGAAGATCTTTTTAATACTTTTTTCAAGCTTAAATGTTCTTCAATATAAGGTGATGCTTGTCGTTTATTAAATCCTTCTTTTTTTGCTTCTTGATACAATTTTGCCACTTCATCTTCCAAAAAATGACCTATTTTTTCCATCACAGTTACTGTGTCTGTAAACTCTTTTGGATGTTGTCCTAATTCGATTAATTCTTCTAAAATTTGATTGGAATTGGTCATGTTAAAGTTTCCTGCAACAATCAAGTTTTTATGTTTCCAATTGCTTTGACGCAAAAAAGGGTGCACACTTTCGATGCTATTTTTCCCAAAAGTTCCATAACGAACATGACCTAAAAACAAATTTCCAATATAGGGCATGTTTTCTTCTTGCCATTTTACATCGTCTTTTTTTTCTGGAAATTCTTCAAAAGTGCTATTGATGCGATCGTTAATTTGAGCAAAAATATCTTGAATGGGCTGTGATTGATTAGAACGAACTCTGCTAATATATCTTGTGCCAGGTTCAACATTGAATTTTATACTCGCAAAACCAGCGCCATCTTGACCACGATTGTGCTGTTTTTCCATCAATAAATACATTTTATTGATTCCATAAAAAGCAGAACCATATTTGTCTTTATAAAATTGTAATGGTTTTTTTAATCGAACAAGTGCAATTCCACATTCATGTTTAATAGCATCACTCATTTTTATTTCAGTATTTTTTTTGTTGTTAAAAAAAATCCGCAGCCAAAAAACTGCGGATTAAAATTACGATAATTTTATATTAAATTGTGTCAAATCTTTAAACGCCTGTAAACGCTTGGTTACCTCATCAGAAGTCAATTCCTGCATACGTTCTGTACCAAATTTCTCCACACAAAAAGAAGCCAAATTTGAGCCATAAATAATGGCGTTTTTCATATTTTCAAATGATATATCTCCAGTTTTTGCCAAATATCCACAAAACCCGCCTGCAAATGTATCTCCAGCTCCAGTTGGATCAAAAACTTCTGCCAAAGGCAAAGCTGGTGCAAAAAACATATTTCCTTCATTGAACAACAATGCGCCATGTTCTCCTTTTTTAATAACCACGTATTTTGGTCCCATTTCATGAATTTTCTTTGCAGCATTTACTAAAGAATATTCGCCAGAAAGTTGACGCGCTTCTTCATCATTAATGGTAATCACATCCACTTTTTTTAGAACAGCATGCAATTCATCTAAAGCAATATTCATCCAAAAATTCATGGTATCCAAAACAATTAGTGTTGGTTTTTTGGACATTTGTTCAATCACTGAATTTTGTACTAAAGGATGTAAATTGCCCAACATCACAATATTTGCATCTTTAAAACCCGCGGGAACAAATGGTTTAAAATCTTCTAAAACATTTAATTCGGTAATTAAAGTGTTTCTTGAATTCATGTCATTGTGATATTTTCCACTCCAAAAAAAAGTTTTCCCTTCTTTGATGATTTCAATTCCTTGAGTATTGATTCCTTTAGAATGTAAAATTTCTAGGTATGAATTTGGAAAATCTCCCCCAACAACAGAAACAATTCCTGTTTGAACTTCGAACTGACTTGCTGCCAAACCTACATAAGTCCCTGAACCGCCTAAGATTTTCATTGTTTTTCCAAAAGGCGTTTCAATGGCATCGAATGCAACTGTGCCAACTACCAAAAGTTTATTCATTGTATTTATTTTAAATTATTACAGAGAAAAAAGTCAATTATTTTCTTTAAAAACTTCTTATTTAGAATTGTTTGTAATAACGATTTCTTAATTTTTATCAGTAATTTTGCGTTTGAAAATAATGCAAATTAAAGGCGCAAAAATAACTTTAAAAAATGACTATCAAAGAAATACAAGAAGAAATTATTGATGAGTTTTCGATGTTTGAAGATTGGATGGAACGTTATGAATATATTATTGAACTTGGAAAATCGTTACCAATCATAAACACAGAATACAAATTGGATGAAAATTTGATAAAAGGTTGTCAATCAAAAGTTTGGATGTTTTCAGAGCTCGAAAAAGACACTGTTAAATTTACGGCTGATAGTGATGCAATCTTAACAAAAGGCATTGTTGCATTGTTATTACGCGTTTACTCTGGACAAAAACCAAGTGATATTTTAGAATCAAATACTGATTTTATCGACAAAATCGGATTGAAAGAGCACCTTTCTCCAACAAGAGCAAATGGCTTGGTTTCGATGATTAAACAAATAAAAATGTATGCAATTGCACAACAATCAAAATTAACCAACTAAGATTTTTAAAGATGACAGATAAAGAATTAGACGAAATTGGCGATAAAATCATCCGTGTTTTAAAAACCATTTACGACCCAGAAATCCCTGTAGATATTTATGAATTGGGATTGATTTACGATGTTTTTGTGTCTGAAGATTACGATGCAAAAATATTAATGACCTTAACTTCACCCAATTGTCCTGTGGCAGAAACCTTGCCTGTTGAAGTGGAAGAAAAAATAAAAACTTTGAAAGATATTAATAATTGCGAAGTTGAAATCACTTTTGATCCCACTTGGACCTCAGAAATGATGAGTGAAGAGGCCAAATTAGAGTTGGGAATGCTTTAATAATAGTTGTTAGTTTTTGGTTGTTAGTTATTAGTAGTTGAACAAACCTTGAATTTTAAATTTTGAACTGAATCATGGAAATCATCAATAAAGTAGCCAATAGTGCTTTAAAAACTATTGATTTAGAGCGTTTGTATCCTTCAGGAAAAAGAGTATTGTTTGATATTAAAAATTGGCTATTTGAAGAACTCATTTTAAAAGAAAAAGATTTTAGAGCTGCTGTTGAAGCGCATGATTGGACTCAATATCAAGATAATTTTGTGGCAGTAACTTGCACTTCGGATGCTATTATTCCTTCTTGGGCATTAATGTTAGTAACTTCTAAGTTGGTTCCTTTTGTCAAAAAAGTAGTGATTGGCGATATAACAATTTTAGAAACTGTTATTTTTCAAGAACTCATTGCAAACTTGCCAATTGAAGAATTTAAAGATAAGCCAATAATTATAAAAGGATGCTCAGAAAAACCAGTACCAATTGCGGCGTATTCATTTTTATTAGAAAAATTACAACCCGTTGCGAAAAGCATCTTATTTGGTGAAGCATGTTCATCAGTGCCAATTTACAAGTCTAAGAAATAATTGAATTTATAAAAATAATTACATTATTTACAGATTAAAATTTTAATTTTGAGACTTTCAAAATTTGTAAATGAAAAAATCCATTTTTCTTCTTTTTTTTCTTTTAACAATTCATACTTTTTCTCAGAAGAAAAATGACAGCATCCCAAAATTAAAAATTCACGGCAGGTTTGCATTTATTTTCAATCAATCTACTTTTACAAATTGGGCTTCAGGAGGCGAAAATACAGTTGCTGGAAATATCAATATTAACTACGATTTCAACTACAAAAAGAAAAATATTAACTGGGATACAAGACTCATCACAAGTTATGGTTTGAGTCATATTAGCAATAAAGGATATAGAAAAACAGATGATCGTTTTGAATTGAACACATTATTAGGTTTAAAAACTGGGAAATATTGGTTTTTGTCATTTATTGGTAATTTTAGATCTCAATACACCAAAGGATTTGATTATAAAAAAGACCCAAAAGTATTGGTCTCAGAATTTTTATCTCCTGCCTATTTAACGTATGGTCCTGGAATGTTGTGGAAAAAATCAAATAATTTCAATTTTAATATTGCCCCAGCAACATCAAGATATACTTTTGTCAGTGATTTTTTTTCTGGTAAATTTGGTGTTGAAGAAGGGAAAAATACGGCATTCAGTTTGGGTTTTAACTTTTCTTCTTATTACAAATTTGCAATTATGGAAAATGTTGAAATGGAAAATATACTGACATTATATACCGATTACCTTGCAAAAATTGGCAATATTGATGTTGATTATCAAACAAATATTCGGTTTATAGTCAATAAACACATCAAAATGCACATGACTTTTCATACAATCATGGATGATGATGCCTCAAGCAGAGTTCAATTTAGACAGCTTTTTGGATTGGGCGTCAATTATAGTTTTCATGAGAAAATTAAGTATTAAAAAAAGTATTTTTACAACTTAAATAAACTTTGAAATGAAAAAAAACAAAATCATTTTAGCACTAATTTTTCTTAGATTTTCAGTAATATCATTTGCTCAAACTGCAGACGAGCTTAAAAAAGAATTGACCTCTAAAAAAGATTCTATTGCTGCACTGCAATCCAAAGCAGATAAACTTCAAAAACAAATTGACGCACTTCCTGGCTGGAGAAAAGGTGCTTTTGGTACTATTGGCGCAAGTTTTTCGGGTTTCAAGAATTGGTATTCAAGAAATGCACCAAATGCATCTGCAGGAAATATTGGCGTAACCGTAAATGGTTTTGCCAATTTGATTGAAGAAAAATTCTTTTGGAGAAATTCTGGAGGAATCAATTTGGGTTGGGTAAAATTGGATGATAAGGCAATTGTTGGCGATGAAGGTTTTGAAACTGCAACAGATGTTTTTACTATCACTTCTTTATACGGACGTAGAATCAATAAAAAATGGGCACTTTCTGCATTGACAGAATATAGAACAACCTTAATTGATAATTTTAACAATCCTGGATTTTTAGATATTGGTGTTGGTTTTACGTGGACACCTACAGAAAGATTGGTGGTTGTGATGCATCCTGGAAACTACAATATCGTGTTTAGCAATGGGGATGCTGATTTTGAGTCTTCTCCTGGAGCAAAAATAGTGGCTGATTATGCAGCTACTTACCACAAATTGAATGTAAAATCAAATCTATCGATTTTTACAAGTTATAATAATAGCAACTTATCAAACTGGAACTGGACAAATTCATTTTCTTATAATTTATGGAAAAAAATTGGTCTAGGCTTTGAATTTGGTTTGCGAAACAACAAACAAGAAGCGCTCAACAATGCGCTTATCACAAATGAAAATGCAACTTTTGCAACTTCTAAAAACAAAATACAGTCTTATTGGTTGTTGGGAATGAGTTACGCACTTTAATCATAAATGAAAAACAAATCAAAACCTTATCATTCAAATGGTAAGGTTTTTTTATCTTTGATTTTCTTTAAAAATTTAGTTTTATGGATGATTTTTTGTTGTATTTAAAAATGGGGCTTTATCACGTGCTGGATTTAAAAGCGTATGACCATGTGTTATTTTTAATCGTTTTATCAGTTGTTTTTAGTTTTCAACAATGGAAAAAAATCCTGTGGCTGGTAACACTTTTTACCATTGGTCATTCCGTTTCATTAGCATTATCAGCTTATGAAATTGTAAAAATCAAAATAGAATTGATTGAATTTTTAATTCCTGTTACTATTTTCATAACAGGAGTAACGAATATTTTTAACGCCAAAAAAATCTCAAAAACGAAAGACAATGTCAATCTTATTTTTGCATTATTTTTCGGATTAATTCACGGTTTAGGATTTTCAAATTATTTTAGAGGAATGATTGGTAGAGAAGAGGATAAATTTTTACCTCTCATTGAATTTGCACTAGGAATTGAACTTGCACAAGTCATCATTGTACTCGGAATTTTACTACTTGGAGTGATGCTTGAGAGCGTCGCAAAAGTTTCAAAAAGAGATTGGATTATGGTAACTTCATCAATTGTTGTGGGATTTTCCGTTCAAATGATGCTTGACAGAGTGTTTTGGTAAATAATTAACTAATTTTGCAGTCAAATCTTTCTACTTTCGTTGTCTATGACCAAAGAAAAACAATTAAAATATGATATTGCTTATTTAAAGATGGCGCATGAATGGGGAAAATTGTCTCATTGCAAACGCAAACAAGTAGGTGCGCTCATCGTAAAAGACAGGATGATTATTTCTGATGGATTCAATGGAACGCCGACAGGATTTGATAATTGTTGTGAAGATGAAACTGGCGCTACAAAGTGGGAGGTATTACACGCAGAAGCCAATGCTATTTTAAAAGTTGCCGCTTCAACCCAATCTTGTAAAAACGCTACTTTATATATTACATTGTCACCTTGCACGCAATGTAGCAAACTCATTCATCAAGCAGGCATCAAAAGAGTGGTATATGCAAGAGATTACAAAGACACTTCTGGACTCGATTTTTTAGCAAAAGCAGGTGTTGAAATTAAATATTTACCATACAATGAATAGAAATAATTTACCAATCTATTTTTCTTTAGCAGTAATTTTTGGAATTATTATAGGCGTTTTTTTCAGTGGAAACAACAATTCCTCTTTGCTTTCTAAAAAATCTCCCCAAGAACAAAAAATTAAAAAACTCATCAATTTTATCGAACAAGAATATGTTGATAATGTAAATACAGATGATTTGCTTGACGGTGCAATTTCACAAATGTTGGGAAAATTAGACCCTCATTCTGTGTACATTCCAAAAGAAAACTTGCAAGCAGTTACTGAAAATATGCAAGGAAATTTCATAGGAATTGGCGTGCAATTTAGAATGATTAATGATTCTATAACCGTGGTTCAAACCATCAAGGGAGGACCGAGTATCAAAGTTGGCATCAGACCTGGAGACCGAATTTTAATGGCAAACAACGATACTTTATATGGCAAAAGAATACCAAATGATGCCGTTCCTAAATATCTTAAAGGAAAACCAGAAACGCAAGTAAAACTCCAAATTTATAGAAAAACTGCTGATTCACTTTTTACAGTGAATGTAAAAAGAGACAAAGTAAATATCAAAAGTGTTGAATTGTCTTATATGATCAATGACTCTTTAGGTTATATCAAAATAGATCGTTTTGCAAGAAATACCTACTCTGAATTTAAATCAGCCATGACATCATTATTGAAAAACGGAATGACTGATTTGGTCTTAGATTTACGTGGAAATGGTGGTGGATTTATTGATATTGCAAACCAAATTATTGATGAATTTTTAGAGAATAAAAAACTCATGGTTTTCACCAAAAACAACAAAGGAGCTATCGAAAAATATTTTGCCACATCAACAGGTTCTTTTGAAAAAGGCGGTTTGTATGTTTTGATTGATGAAAATTCTGCTTCAGCTTCAGAAATTGTTGCAGGCGCTTTGCAAGACAATGACAAAGGAACCATTATTGGAAGAAGATCTTTTGGAAAAGGGTTGGTTCAAGTGGAAATGGATTTGGGTGATGGTTCAGCTGTGCGTTTGACAACAGCTCGTTATTACACACCAACAGGACGTTCCATTCAAAAACCTTATGGAAAAAAAGCCATCAATGATTATTATAATGACTATGAAAATAGAATTAAAAATGGTGAACTTCTGAGCAAAGACAGTATCAAAGTTGTTGATTCACTAAAATATAAAACTCCAAAAGGAAAAATAGTATATGGTGGTGGCGGCATCATTCCTGATGTTTTTGTGGCAATTGACACCACTTCTTATTTATCTGGATTTTATTATAATTCACTGAACGACTTTGCTTTTGATTATGCAGATGCCAACAGAAAAAAACTTGAAAAGTGGTCTTTGAATAATTTTATCAAAAACTTTGATAAAGAAAATAGCGTTTTAAAAACTTATCTAAAATCAATCATAGAAAGTTCAAAACCATCCTTGAAAACTCAAAAAAATATTGAAAAATATTTAAAAGCTTCCATTGCGAATGTGCTTTATGGCGATCTTGGTTTTTATAAAATTATTCATCAAGACGATAAAATGCTTCAAAAAGTATTGGAATTGGAAACCAAAAAAGAATAATATTTCTTTATAAAAAATGATTACAATCACAACATCCAACAACAAAAAAGTGTATTTCGCTTCAGATCAACATTTGGGTGCGCCAACTGCTGATGCAAGTTTGCCAAGAGAAAAAATATTTGTTGCGTGGTTAGAAAACATCAAAAAAGATGCAGAAGCTATTTTTTTATTGGGTGATTTGTTTGATTTTTGGTTTGAATATGAAAAAGTTGTACCTAAAGGTTTTGTGAGGGTTTTAGGAAAATTAGCAGAAATTTCTGATAGCGGAATTCCCATTTACTTTTTCGTTGGAAACCACGATTTATGGATGAAAGATTATTTTGAGAAAGAGTTGAACATTCCCGTATTTCACAAACCTCAGGAGTTTATTATTAATCAAAAAAAATTTTTAATTGGTCATGGAGACGGTTTAGGCCCAGGTGATTTGGGTTTTAAACGGATGAAAAAAGTGTTTACTTTCCCACTATTTCAATGGTTTTTTCGTTGGCTACATCCAGATTTGGGAGTAAAATTAGGACAATATATGTCCGTAAAAAACAAAATGATTTCAGGCGAAGAAGATGCGAAATTTTTAGGAGAAGAAAAAGAATGGCTGGTTCAATATTCCAGAAAAAAACTTACTGAAAAACACTTTGATTATTTTGTTTTTGGTCATAGACATTTGCCATTAGAAATAAAATTGCAAGAAAATAGTATGTATTTTAATCTTGGAGATTGGATTCAGTATTACACTTATGGAGAATTCAGTTCTGGATTTCAACTTTTAAAAAATAAATAAAAAAAAAGCGACAAAACTGTCGCTTTTTTTATAAAATTGAACTTGATTATTTTAAGATTAAACTTAATCTTGCGAATAAGAATCTGCCTCCAATACCAAATTGTTGAGATCTCCTTGACCAATCAAAACGTCCATCACTTCTATTCGCTTGGATGGCTCTGTCTGGATAAATATCAAATAAATTATTTGCTCCAACTGTAAGTGTTACATTTTCTGAAGTTTTATAACCAAAAGATAAATCTGTTACCAATTTAGAGGCAAAATCTTGTTGATTTGCAATATTTGTAGTTGCTTCAGAAACTTTCCCAAAGTAAACATTTCTTAAAAAAATGTTCCATTTTCCAGAAGTCAAACTGTTGGTTAAGTTCACTTTAGTTCTTGGCACTGCCTCTTCTAAGAAAATTCTACTATCTTCAGAAAAATAAGTATTTACCAATCCTGCGTTTTCAAGAACTTTAGAAGCTTTGATATCCCCTACCTTTTTTGTTTTGGAAAATGTTCCTGATAAGTCAGATTTTAACCTGGTATTTGTACCTAAATCAGCCTTGTGGGTAATCACAATGTCCAATCCTTTAGATTCAGTATCAATAGCATTTGCAAAAAAAGCAGCTGCTGAGGCGTTTGCTTGAGATAACAAATTATCCAATTCGGTTCCTGTTCCAGGACCTTTAAATTGTCCCGTATAAATAACTCTGTCATTAATTTTTACAAAATATCCATCAACTGTAAATATCAAATTGGCATCCGGTATTTTTGCCGTAAAACCAGCGCTAAAACTTGTTGAAGTTTCCTCTTTTAACTGAGGAATACCCAATAATTTTGCAACTCTACTGTCGTTAGAAAAAGTACCTACATCAACAGGGATACCATCTTGGAAAATAGTAGAAGTCGAATTAAAGTTTAACTGATGTAAAGAAGGTGCTCTGAAACCAGTATTAAAAGAGGCTCTAATTTTTAAATTATCGGAAGCGTTTAAGATTGAAGCTAATTTAAAATTTAACGTAGAACCAAAATCAGAATAATCTTCAAAACGTGTTGCAAAAGTAGTGGAGAATTTATCTGAAATTTTAGCATCAAAATCTACATAACCAGCGATACTATTTCTGCCTCTTAACAATTCGTTTGAAGGACTAAAACCCGGAAAAACTTGAGCTCCACCTGGTCTTACAGCTCCAAAGAAATCAACTGATGGAGATTGTGTTGGTAGTTTAATTACTTCTCCAACAGCCGTATATTGAGCGTAAGAAGACTCCTCACCTGCTAAAATTTCATAATTCTCTAATCGATATTCAGCTCCAAAAGCTACGTTTAAACCATCAAAAGTATCTTTATAAAAAGTGTTTACATCAAGATTGACGGTATTTTGCATAAATGAAAATCCACCTGCATCAAAAGTTGTTGGAGAGGCATTTTGTTGAGATGCATTGATGGTATTTCCAATTGTATAAAGAAAAGTATTTTTTCCATAAGTATTAGAAAAATCTAAATTCCACTCGCCAATTTTACCTTTTAAACCCATAGCAATTGATTTATCAACAATTGTTGAATTAATTTCAGGTAAAAAACCATTGATATAAGCTGGTGTGTAAGTTCTACTTTGGTTTGGCAATCTATAAAATCCAGCAGAATTTCCTGTTCTTGAACTTAATCCTGCAAACGAATAAAATTCTGCACCATTGTCATCTAATGGCAATCTAATGTTGGTAAAGAATCTTCCACCACGCAAAGAGGATTGGCCAACTCTCATGTTGAAATCACTTGCCTGTAAACCTCTAGCTGCTAATTCTGCAGTGGTATTATCTGTTTTTAAAATGGTTCGCAAATCAGGTTTTGTGGTTGCTCCGTTTAAATTAATCCCTGCTGCATTGGCATATTTAATAACATCGGCAACATCATCATCTAATAGTTTAGATAAATCATACTTATCATTACTAGCAAATCTTTCAACAGTATTATAAAGATTGAAAATAGTACCTTCCCATTCCTTCATTCTATTATAATCTTGTCTAAAATCAAAATCACCAGTAAAGTTGATAAAACCACCTTTTTTTCCAACAGGTAGTCCATAATTTGCACTTACGTTTAAGGTTTCTCCGTCAACGCCACCTGTTTGAGAGTTAGCGTTCTTAGTGAAATTAGCTCCAGTTGTCACATTCAAAGCAAATTCATTTACACTTTCATTCAACACAATATTGATTACACCTGCAATAGCATCAGAACCATATTGTGCAGCAGCACCGTCTCTTAAAACTTGGATTCTCTTGATGGAAGCCGCAGGAATTGCATTCAAATCTGTCCCTACACTACCACGACCAAAAGTTCCATTTACGTTTACCAATGCAGATGTATGTCTCCTTTTTCCATTAATCAACACCAATACTTGATCAGGGCCTAAACCCCTTAGAGATGCAGGATCTACGTGGTCTGTTCCGTCAGAAATTGTTTGCGTGTTTGAACTGAATGAAGGTGCCACAAAATTTAAAATTTGATTTAAATTTACCTGTGGAGACGATAAAGCCAATTCTTTAATATCTACAATATCAATTGGAACTGGAGAGTCAATTACTGATCTGTTTGGGTTTCTTGACCCAATCACAACAACTTCCTCCAATGAAACGTTATCGTCACCAACTGTGATGGTTAAAAATTTAGTGTTTGTTACCCTAACTTCTTTTGTTTTGTATCCAATTGAAGAAAAGATAATCGTTGTTGGTAAACTTTTCACTGTCAATTTAAACTCTCCAACGTCATCAGTAGTTGTTCCATTGGCAGTCCCTTTTTCAAGGACATTGATAAAAGGCAGTGCTTCACCAGAAGCATCAAGCACCTTACCTTTAACTGTCTGCGCCATTATGCTGATTGGGAGCATAAAAAAAGCTAAACAAACTAAAAATTTAATTGCGTTTTTTTGTTTCATAAAAAATAATTTTGAATTAATAAATACAAAAATGAATATTTTATTTAATTTAAAAAATATTTTATTATAAAAATTAAATATTTAAGATAATTATTATCAAATAGTTAATATTTTAACTTTTAATTAGTTATTTTTATTTAAAAAAGGGGAGAAAAAAGTATCATCTTTAACCTTGTTTTAACAATTATAATTTTGTTATTATTGTAGTTTTGTAGTTAGTGTCATTAAATTTAAATAAATTCTTAAAATGGAAGTAGATGTTAGAGCTATTAACGAAAAAATAGAAAGAGAAAGTGCTTTTGTAGACCTTTTGACTCGCGAAATGAACAAAGTGATTATAGGTCAAAAACAAATGATTGAAAGTTTGTTGATTGGCTTGCTTGGCAATGGTCACATTTTATTGGAAGGTGTTCCTGGTTTGGCTAAAACTTTAGCAATCAATACACTTTCAAAAGCAGTTCAAGGTAGTTTTAGCCGTGTGCAGTTTACACCAGACTTATTGCCTGCAGATGTTGTTGGAACCATGATTTACAACACCAAAGTGAATGATTTTTCCATCAAAAAAGGGCCAATTTTCGCAAATTTTGTGCTAGCAGATGAGATTAACAGAGCACCTGCAAAAGTGCAATCTGCGTTGCTAGAATCCATGCAAGAACGTCAAATAACGATTGGCGATACTACTTTCAAATTGGAAGAACCTTTCTTGGTAATGGCGACTCAAAATCCTGTAGAACAAGAAGGTACCTATCCTTTACCAGAAGCACAAGTAGATCGTTTTATGCTAAAAGTGGTGATTGATTATCCACGATTGGCTGAAGAGCAAATCATAATGCGTCAAAATTTAACGGGTGATTATTCATCCGTGAATCCAGTAATTTCAACGGAACAAATCATCAGAGCAAGAAAAATGGTGGATGAAGTGTATATGGATGAAAAAATTGAAAAATATATTTTGGATATCATTTTTGCAACACGTTATCCAGACAAATATAAATTGCCTCAATTGAAAGATTTAATCAGTTTTGGAGCTTCTCCGCGTGGAAGTATCAATTTAGCAAAAGCGGCAAAATGTTATGCATTTATCAAACGAAGAGGCTACGTAATTCCTGAAGATGTGAGAGCAGTTGTGTTTGATGTATTACGTCACAGAATAGGAATTACGTATGAAGCTGAGGCCGAAAACATCACTTCTGTTGACATTATCAATGCAATTATTAACGAAATTGAAGTACCTTAATGGTTGTTGGCTTTTAGCTTTTAGCAAATTCTATAAAGCAAAAAAATCTTATTTAAATTTTACAAATGAAAATTGATTCAAAATTTAAATTCAAAAACAAACTTAAAAAATAATTAAGAAATGTGAAAAATTCTTCCATTTGGAAAGGATTTAGAATGGGCTCATGGATACCAAAGAAATACTCAAAAAAGTTCGGAAAATAGAAATTAAGACAAAACGTTTGTCTAATAATATTTTTGGTGGCGAATATCATTCTTCGTTCAAAGGACGTGGAATGACATTTTCTGAAGTGCGCCAATATCAATTTGGGGACGATGTTAGAACCATTGATTGGAACGTAACTGCACGTTATAATGAACCTTATGTGAAAGTTTTTGAGGAAGAACGCGAATTGACAATGATGTTAATGGTTGACGTTTCTGGCTCAGAATTTTTTGGTACCACAAATCAATTTAAAAAAGATACCGTTACAGAAATTTCAGCAACATTGGCATTTTCGGCAACTCAAAACAATGATAAGGTAGGTTTGATTTTATTTTCTGATGTGATTGAATTGTATATTCCTCCTAAAAAAGGAAAAAGTCATGTGTTGCGAATTATCAGAGAATTGATTGAATTTCAACCAAAAAGCAAACAAACAAATATTTCTGAGGCATTGAAATTTTTATCAAATGTGATGAAAAAAAGAGCCATTGTTTTTATGCTTTCTGATTTTATGGACGAAAATTATGAACGAACCCTCAAAATCGCTGGTAGCAAACACGATATCACAGGAATTAGAGTCTATGACAGATTTGATGAAGAAATACCCAATTTAGGATTGGTGCCAATAGTAGATGCAGAAACTGGAAACGTACAATTGGTAAATACCTCTTCAAAAAACATCCGAAGAAATTATAAAGCAAACGCTTTGCGAATCACAGATTATTATCAAAATACTTTCAAAAGAAGTGGCGCAGGAACTATTAGCACAAGAGTTGACGAAGGTTATGTGAAAAAATTATTAGGCTATTTCAAACAAAAAGGAAGATAGTTTACATTAAAATGAGAAAAAAAATTACTTACTTATTGTGCTTTTTAGTAGCTGTCGGATTTGCACAAAATCCGGTAGTAAACTCTCAAGTTGAAACATCAAGCATTCGAATTGGAGAGCAATTTCAATTTAAAATTTCTGTTAATGGCACCGAAAATGTGATCTTTCCAAAATTGGTTTTAAAAGGTTTGGAAATTATTGATTCTGCAAAAGTTGACACAATTAATAATATGCTGATTCAAAAATATATTTTAACAGGGTTTGATAGTGGTGCTTTTTACATTCCTCAACAACAGGTTTTCGTGAGAAATCAAGCCTATTTGACAGATTCTTTACTGATAAATGTTGCTACAGTTGAAATAGATACTACAAAAATTAAAAAATACCCTATAAAATCAATCAAAAGTGAGCCTTATGTTTTTGATGATTTCAAAATATATATTTATCTATTATTGGTTGCTTTGGCAATTATCGGCTTTTGGATATACTATTTTGTGATTAGAAAACGAAAAGTTCAAGAAGAAAAACCACTCTATAAAGTCTTACCTCCTTTTGAAGAAGCCATTTATAAATTGAATGAATTGGATAATAAATTATTGTGGCAAAACAATCAAGTAAAAGAATATTATAGCGAATTGACTGAGATTGTTCGAAATTATATCGAACGTGAATTGCAAGTTCCAGCACTAGAAAAAACGACAGATGAAATCATTGAAATGTTACGGGATTTTCATGATGCAAAAACAATTTACACGTCAACAGAAACTATCAAAAAATTAAGAGAATTATTACAAGAAGCTGACTTAGTGAAATTTGCAAAATCTAAACCAATTTCTATAGAAATTGAAGAAGACAGAAAAGATGCTCAAGAAATCATCAGTAATTTGAAACCTAAACCAATAAAAAAAGATGAATTGGAATAATTTTGAATTTCTGAATCGCGAATTTTTATGGTTGCTGATTCTCATTCCGATATTGGCAATTTGGTATTTTTTGTCTAGAAAAAAAGAAAGTGCCACCTTATTAATGCCAAGTGTAAAAGGATTTAAAGCAAATTCTTCTTTGTTGTCAAAACTGAAACCTGCACTTCATATTTTAAGACTTTTGGCAATTGCTGCAATAATTATTGCTTTTGCAAGACCAAGAAATGTTGCCGTAAGTAAAAAAATAAAATCAAACAACGGAATTGATATTGTAATGGCTGTGGACGTTTCTGCAAGTATGCTTGCCAGAGATTTAAAGCCAAACAGATTAGAAGCGCTAAAAGTAGTTGCTGCAAATTTCGTGGACAGAAGACCAAATGATAGAATTGGAATTGTATTGTATGCAGGAGAAAGTTTTACACAAACGCCAATTACGAGTGACAAAACCATTGTAAAGAATACGATTTCTGAATTGCAATGGGGAGAATTAGATGGTGGTACAGCTATTGGAATGGGTTTGGGCTCTGCTGTTAACAGATTGAAAGAAAGCACTGCAAAAAGTAAAGTAATCATTTTATTGACTGATGGAGTAAACAATTCTGGAAATATTGACCCAAAAACAGCTGCTGAATTGGCTAAAGAATTAGACATAAAAGTATATACAATTGGAATTGGCACCAATGGAATGGCTGATTTTCCTTGGGCAAAAGACCCAATGACTGGCGCACTTAAATTCAGAAAACAACAAGTTGAAATTGACGAAGCATTGTTAAAACACATCGCAAAACAAACTGAAGGAAAGTATTTTAGAGCAACCAATAATAGAGATTTACAAGAAATTTATGACGAAATTGATAAATTAGAAAAAACAGAAATTGAAGAATTCAAATATTATAATTACCAAGAACTATACAAACCTTTGGTTTTATTGGCACTTGGTCTACTAATTTTTGAATTTTTATTGAGAAACACATTGTTTAAAAGTTTTATTTAAATCATTCAAAATTTAGAGTTTAAAAAAAATGTATAGATTAGAAGAACCCAATTATTTTATTCTCTTAGCAATCATTCCTGCAATGATTGCGGTTTTTCTATTGGTTTTTTGGTGGAAAAAAAGAACGCAAAGAAAATTTTCAGATGCTACATTATTAAAAAAATTAGCACCAAATTCATCCACTTTCAAAGCAAGTTTAAAACTAACAATGTTGTTACTTGCAATTACGTTTTTAATAATTTCTTTGGTGAATCCGAAAATGGGTTCAAAATTGGAAACCGTTAAAAGAGAAGGAGTTGATGTGGTTTTTGCTTTGGACGTTTCCAAAAGTATGCTAGCTGAAGATATTGCACCAAATAGATTGGAAAAAGCCAAACAAATTATCTCAAAAATCATTGATAATCTGGGCTCAGATAGGGTTGGAATCATCGTTTATGCAGGAAATTCTTATCCATTGTTACCCATAACCACTGATCATGCGGCCGCAAATATGTTTCTGCAAAATGCAAATCCTGATATGGTTTCTAGTCAAGGAACAGCCATCAATGATGCATTAGAATTGGCAAAAACTTACTATAATAATGAAGAGCAAACAAATCGTTTTTTAATTATTATTTCTGACGGAGAAGATCATCAAGAAGAATCAAAAGAAGTTGCACAAAACTTGATAAATGAGGGTATAAAAATTTTTACAGTTGGCATTGGAACCGACAAAGGTGGTCCAATTCCAATTCGTATGAATGGCACAATGACAGGTTATAAAAAAGATAATAAGGACGAAACTGTTATCACCAAAAGAAATAAAAATATTTTAGAGAATATTGCAGCTATTGGTGAAGGAAAATATATGGATGGTAATATCACTGAAAATCCTGTAAATGAAATTTCTGAAATCATCACAAATGCCGAAAAAAGTGAATTTGAAACAAAACAATTTTCAGATTATAAAGACCAATTTCAATGGTTTTTGGGGATTGCAATTTTGTTTTTGTTGTTAGACGCTTTTATGTTTGATAAGAAAACAAAATGGTTACGAAAAATTGATTTATTTAACGAAGAAAAAACAACATAAAAAATGAAAACAGCACTAAATACATTGATTATTTTTCTGATGCTATTTTCTAACTTCACGTTATTAGCTCAAAAAGATTCAATTGCCTTGCAACGAAATGCAAGAAAAATGGTGAGAGAAGGCAATGCTTTGTATGAAAAAGAGCAATTTACTGATGCTTCTGTTGCCTATAAAAAAGCGTTGAATAGTAGTTCATATTATGACAAAGCAAGCTACAATCTTGGAAATGCGCTGTATCAAAATAAAAATTTTCAAGAAGCAATTCCGCAATTCGAATTGACTGCAAAAACTGCAAAAGATACGTTTACAAAAGCAGAAGCTTTCCACAACATTGGAAACGCAATGATGGAAACAAAAAATTATCAAGGAGCTGTTGATGCATTTAAAAATTCGTTAAGAAACAATCCAAAAGATGATGAAACTCGTTATAATTTGGCAGTAGCTCAAAAAATGTTAGACAAAGAAAATAAGGATAATAAGGACAACAAGGACAACAAAGATAACAAGGATAAAAAAGATAAGAAGGATCAAAATCAAGATAAAAAAGAGGGAGATAATAAGGAAAAAAAAGACGACAAAAACAAGGATGGTGAAGGAGATAAAAACAAAAAAGAGAATCAAGATCCTAAAAAAGATGATGACAAGAATGAGAAAGAAAAACCAAAACCTCAGCAAGGAAAAATGTCTCCTCAGCAAATAAATCAGTTACTTGAAAGTCTAAATAATGAAGAAAAAAAGACTCAAAAGAAAATGAATGCTCAAAAATCTAAAGGAGAAAAAATAAAACAAGAAAAAGATTGGTAAATTTGCTGTTTTTAGAAAATGAAATTGAAAATTTATATATCACTGTTAATTAGCTTTTTATCATACTCATTGTTTGCGCAACAAGCAGAATTGAGCGTGACAATAAGCAAAAATAAACTTGGTTTGAATGAGCGTTTGCGAGTTGAATTTTCCATCAACAAACAAGGAGGAGATAATTTTACGCCTCCAAAATTCAAAGATTTTAAATTAGTTGCAGGACCAAGTCAATCTGTGAGTCAATCTTGGATTAATGGACGCGTTACTTTTTCACAATCTTACACTTATATATTAAAACCAAACAGAAAAGGAGAGTTATTTATTGAAGCTGCAAGTATCGAAATAAATGGTTCTACAATCAATTCTAAAATGATGAGAGTTGTAGTTACAGATCCTATTGATATTCCAGAAAACCCAAATGATCCAGAGTATATTGCAAACCAAAATATTCATTTGGTGGCCGAAGTTTCTAAATCAAATCCTTATGTTGGCGAGGGAATTTACGTAGAATATCGTTTGTACGTTAGCGAAAATGTGAGTGTTTATGAAACTTCTGTTACTGAGGCTCCACAGTATAATGGTTTTTGGAATCAAGAAATTACGATTGATGGATATCCTGTAAAAATGGGAAAATTCAATGGTGAAAATTATAGATATATTGTGCTTCAAAAGGCTTTATTGATACCAACAAAAACTGGAAATTTAACCATTGATCCCATGAAAATGGATATTGTAATTGGTGTTCCTACAGGAAGAGCAGATTTTTTTGGCAACGTCATTACCAAAAATGTTCGAAAAGAATTCGCTTCCCCTAAAAAAATTATCAATCCAAAAAATCTTCCTTTAAAAGGAAGACCTGAAAATTTTACAGGTGCTGTTGGTAATTTTATTTTCAATGTTTCATTAAGTAAAGAAGTTTTAAAAGCAAACGAATCTTCACAAATCAAAATTGATGTTTCTGGAAAAGGAAACTTAAAATTGTTTGAACTTCCATTGGTTGAAACGCCTACTGAACTTGAAAAATACCAACCAGAGAGAAAAGAAAATATTCAAGTAACAATTGATGGCATTCAAGGTTCTGTAAATGATACTTATACCATTGTACCACAATACAAAGGGAAATATAAAATTCCTAGTGTATCATTTTCGTTTTTTAACCCAAAAGAAGAAAAATACAAAACCATTTCAACAGCTGACATGTATGTGGACGTCACTGAAGGAAAAGAAATTGAAACGTCAAATAACTCAAATTCAACAAATTCAATTGAAAAACAAAATGTCATTTCAACAGGAAATAGTTTTAGATACATTCTAACCAAAACAGTATTTGAACCAAGAGAAACTGCCGATTTTTATAACTCAAATTTGTTTTATTTGTTGCTTTTATTGCCTTTTTTGACAATTCCAATGGGCATTTTCATTGCGAAAAGAAATGAAGAGAGAAACAGTGATTTGGTTGGAATTCGATTAAGAAAAGCCGAAAAACTTGCCAAAAAATTCCTCTCTGAAGCTCAAAAACAATTGGGTAAAAAAGAAGCTTTTTATGAGGCTTTAGAACGCGCTTTACACAATTATCTAAAAGCAAAATTAAACATAGAAACTGCGGATATCAGCAAAGAAAAAATCACTCAAATTCTTGAAGAGAAAAAAGTAGCTGTTGAAACCATTTCTAAATTTATTGAAGTTCTAAAATCATCAGATTTTGCACGTTATACACCAGTTACCAATATTGAAATGAACAAAGAATTTGAAAAAGCGAAAGCAGTAATTGTTCAACTAGACAAACAATTATAATCATGAAAAGGCACTTTTTTTTATTGTTGATGATTGCAAATTCCTTAATTGCTCAGAACATTGATGATACTTTCTACGCAGCCAATGATTTTTACAAGAACGAAAAATTTGAAAAAGCCATTGAACTGTATCTTCAAATAGCTTCTCAAGGTAAAATTTCAACAGAATTGTATTACAATCTTGGAAATTCTTACTACAAAATCAACAAAGTTGGTCCTGCAATTTATTATTACGAAAAAGCACTGAAAATAAATCCATTGAATGAAGATGTGAAAAATAATTTGATTTTTGCAAAGCGTTTGGCATTGGATAATATTGAAGAATTGCCTCAAAATATTTTTCAAAAATTCAATAAAAAATATTTGCAAGAACTCTCTTACAATCAATGGGCAATGGTTGCTGTTGTTTTTTCATTCTTAACTTGTATCCTGTTTTTGCTGTTTTATTTTGCAAATTCATCCTCAATTAAAAGAATGTTTTTTGGATTAAGCGTTTTAAGTTTTTTATCATTAATTGTTTCTTTTTCTATTACTTACAATCAATTTTCATTTAAAAAAAACAACAAAGAAGCCATTGTTTTTGTAGAAAAAACTTCTGTAAGAAATGCCCCTACAACGAATTCTGATGAAGTATTTATATTACACGAAGGAACAAAAGTTATTGTTTTAGATGCATTAGATAACTGGAAAAAGATTAAATTAGCGGACGGCAAATTGGGTTGGATTCTTGCTAAAGAGATAAAAGAGATATAAAATTGATACATTTTACTAAATTTTTCTTCATTAAACTCCTGCTTTTAACGCTATTTTCGTTAAAGGTATCCACATTATTGGTCGAAAAATTTACTGAAAATCCATCACAAGAAATCGTAAAATCATCCCCCGTTGAAAGCGAAAAAAATGTTAAAAAAGAACAAAAAAATGATGAAATCCAAAGAAGTTACTTAAAATATGTGCATTATTTTACTTCTTTTAAGCCAAAAAAAGTTCTTTTTTTCAAAAATACATTGTTTATCAAAATTCTTACGTTAGAATTTATTACTCCACCTCCAGAAAAGTTATCCTAACTTTCAAACACAATCAAAAAAAATCATTCAACCATCTTATTTTAATAGATAAGAAATAAAATTCTTTTAAATGTTTAAAACGTTAAAAAACGATATTCCTGCGAGTATTGTAGTATTTTTTGTAGCACTTCCTCTATGTTTAGGAATTGCTCTGGCGAGTGGAGCCCCGCTTTTTTCAGGGGTAATCTCTGGAATTATTGGTGGAATTATTGTTGGAGGATTGAGTGGGTCAAAAATCGGAGTAAGTGGCCCAGCAGCTGGTTTGGCTGCCATCGTGTTAACTGCCATTGGTACTTTAGGTAGTTATGAAAACTTTCTAGTTGCTGTTGTGATGGGTGGTTGCATTCAACTTTTATTTGGTATTCTAAAAGCCGGAATTATTGGATATTTTTTTCCTTCATCTGTGATTAAGGGCATGTTAACAGGAATTGGAATTATCATTATTTTAAAACAAATTCCTAACTTTTTTGGCTACGATGAAGCATCTGCTTGGGATTTAGAATTTTTTGAAACTGACGGAGGAAATACCATTTCTGAGTTGTTGGCTATCCTTGAAAACATTACTCCGGGTGCCGCTTTGATTGGAATAATTAGCTTATTGATAATTATTTTTTGGGACAACTTGTTAAGTAAAAAATCTAAAATTTTTAAAGTTATTCAAGGTCCTTTTGTGGCTGTTGTTCTGGGAATTGTGTTTTATTTAGTTACAAAAAACAATACAACTTTTGCAATTTCTCAAACACATTTGGTAAATGTCCCAATTCCGGAGAGTTTTAGTTCCTTTTTGGGACAATTCACATTTCCAAATTTTGCAGCAATAAGCAATATGGAAGTTTGGGTAGTTGCTTTCACGATTGCTTTGGTTGCAAGTTTAGAGACTTTATTGAGTGTTGAAGCTACTGATAAATTGGATCCTGACAAAAATGTAACTCCCACAAATAGAGAATTATTGGCGCAAGGAACTGGAAATATTTTATCAGGTTTGGTTGGTGGATTGCCAATAACTCAAGTAATTGTTAGAAGTTCTGCAAACGTTCAATCTGGAGGAAAAAGTAAATTATCAACAATTATTCATGGATTTTTGTTGTTGATATCCGTTTTATTAATTCCAAGATTATTGAATAAGATTCCTTTATCAGTGTTAGCTTCGATTTTATTGGTTGTTGGATATAAATTAGCAAAACCAAAGTTATTTAAAACCATGTATCAATTAGGTTGGAAACAATTTCTTCCTTTCATAATAACCATTATTGGAATCGTTTTTACTGATTTATTGGTAGGAATTGGATTGGGTTTAGGCGTTGGAATTGTGGTAATTTTGATAAAAAGTTATCAAAATTCTCACTTTTTACATAAAGAAGGTGAAGATATTGATGATGGTAAAATAAAAATAACATTGGCTGAAGAAGTTACTTTTTTTAATAAAGGCGCCATATTAAATGAACTAGACAAAATACCACAAAACTCATATCTTGAAATAGATGTTACGAAAACACACTATTTAGATTATGATATTATCGAAATTTTAGAGGATTTTATCATCAAAGCAAAAGAAAAACACATATCAATCAAGGTAATATCAACCAAAAAAACATTAGAAAATCCTGAAAGTTTTGTGAAATTTTTTAAAGAAATCAAACCAAAAAAATAACCAATGAATAATAACTACTACGAAAATCTGCTCATAAACAACAAATCGTGGGCAGAAGAAATGATCACAAAAGACAAAGACTATTTTACAAAACTTTCTAAAGCTCAATCTCCTCCTTTATTATGGATTGGTTGCTCTGACAGTAGAGTGCCTGCAAACGTAATTACAGGAACCCTTTCTGGAGAAATATTTGTTCACAGAAACATAGCAAATATGGTTGTAAGCACAGATATGAATATGCTTACCGTCCTTGATTATGCTGTAAATCATTTGAAAGTGCAACACGTTGTTGTTTGCGGACATTATGGTTGTGGAGGTGTTGAAGCAGCTATGAGTAACAAATCACTGGGATTGATCAATAAATGGATTCGAAACATCAAAGAAGTGTATCGTGAAAACTACACTGAACTCAATAAAATGCGAGATGATAAAAAAAGATTTGATAGATTGGTTGAGCTCAATGTTATTGCTCAAGTATATGACTTGGCAAAAACATCAATCGTTCAAAAATCTTGGAAAGACAATTCTGGATTAGAATTGCATGGCTGGGTTTATGGTTTAGAAAATGGATTGATCAAAGATTTAAAAGTTACAATGAAAGGTTCTGAGCATTTAGATGATATTTTTAGATTGGATTTATAACATACACTCCTCAAAAAAAACATCAATACTAATTTTTTTGATGGTTTTTTTATTTGACAAAAGATTACTAAAACAACTTCACAGCTCCTTGATAAAGTGGCATTTTAGTTGGTTAGATACCATTTTAGATTGAAATTTCGGTATTTGGGAAAACCTTTTTCCAATCATTTGGTTGCTCAATTATAGCTGGAAAAAGTGTAGGAGCGATTATTTTTATAGGCTTATATAAAAATGATTTCGTAATCATTTCTTCAGAAACAAAAGGTATTTTGGCTTTTATTTTATCCGCAAAAATGAAAATAATACTAAAAATAAGTGCAATTTTTAAAACTCCAAAAAAGCCTCCTAATAATTTATTAACCAAACCTAAAGCCACAATATCTAAGATTTTTGTGAGAACTTTTCCAATGAAAATCACCAAAAAAACGACCCCTAAAAAAGTGCCAATATAAGCTACAATTTTAGTGGTTTTGCTGTTCCATGTTAAAGTGCTCTCTCGTAAAAAATCTTCTGTATAATATGAAAAATGAGTGGCCATATATATTCCCAACATCACAGCAATTATTGATGCAATTTCAGAAAAAAGACCTTTCTCAAAACCGCTAATAAATCCTAATATCAAAAATGCTGCGAGTATGAAATCAAAAACAGTCATTGAAAAATAATTTTTTTCAAACCTACACCTTTTTTTTACAATTTAAAAATGAAGCGAGTATCTTTACGTTTGTTAATTTTTTTTTGATTTAAGTTTCAATCTAGTTTATAGCTAACTTTTAACATTATTATTCTTGGTAAAAGAAATGTTTTATTATCAGAAATTAAAAAATCAGAAAAAGAACTATTTCTTATAAATTGATTATTAAAAATGTTATTGGCAGAAAGCTCAAAACCCCAAAGGCTATTTTCTTTTTGATAATATAATGAAGCATTGAAGAAATTTGTTCTATTCCCTGAGTTTTGAGATTTATTGGTAAATTTTTGCTGGGTAAAATCTGATTTAAAAATAAAATCATTCAAAAAATCATATTCAATATTGATTTCGAAATTTTGATTTTCAAAGTTTGAAGATGATGAAGGTGTCTTAAAGTTGTCAAAACTCTTATTGTAAAGAACTTCAAAATTTGGAAAATTCTTGAAATTTGACTTTATACTACCTCCTAAAGTTTGACTTTTAGAGATATTTCGTTGAAGTTCCGAATTTAAAATTTGTAAATAATTTGAGAATGAATTATTCGAATTTATAGAAAGTTTAAAATCTCCATAATTTTTACTTACACTTGCATTTATTAAAATATTTTCATCAGCATTTTTAATTAAAATGGGTTCAGATATAAAATTAATTCCTTCTAAAACATTTATGTTTTGAATACCTTCTGCTGTTTTTCTATAGGTTGCTGATACATTATAATTTATCTTTTTTGATAAACTAAAATTATAATAATACAAACTAAGTTGATGATATAATTCGTTCTCCAAATCAACATTTCCCCTAAAAATACTGTTAAAATTGGTGAGTGTATAATTGTTTAAAAGTCTTGCAATAGATGGAAATCGTACTTTTAAATTATATTTAAAATTAATTTTTTGACTTCTTTGAATATCATAATTTATAGACACTTCTGGTAAAACATATTTTTTATCCAATTGATTTTTCTTATCAATTTGAATCGTATTTCTCAAATAATTATGATAAAAAATCCCTGTGTTAAAAATAATTTTACCTTTTTGAAATTTTAAATTACTTCCTATATATGAATTTAAAAATTTAAATTCAATATCATTCCCAAAATTAGAGGAATTAAAATTGTTGATTGATAAATCACTTAGCTGCTGATATTCATCAGTTGCAAGTTTATCAAGATATATATCTAGTCCAACAGTGGTATATAAATGTAGAAAATCATCTAAAACCCAATAATGTTTTAGTAAAGACGAAGCATTTTGAGAAAGTGTATTTTTATCATTAAACAAAGAGTAGTTTGTATCATCCAACACAGGAATTAAGGGTTGAAAAACATTATTTGTTGATATCCAATTCGTGTTTGTATTTCCTTTTGAGTAAGAATAATTTGATAAAAAAGTAATTGTTTGTGATGATGTAAGTGTTTTATAAAACTCCAAATCCTGCCTAAAATTATAATTTTCCGCATTTGCAATGTTTAAAATTTCATTGCTTTTATTATTTATTACGGATGTTGTTTTATTGTCAGATACATTATTCGCATATTTAAAAAATGAAGTGAATTTTAATTTTGTGCCATCTTCTTGGGTATTATCAATTGTAAGTTTATTGATAATAAATTGATTATTAGGGTTTTGTCGCTGAATTCTAGTTTCATTGAAACTAGAAGCATTGTTGATATAGGTATTGTTGAGTTGGTTTTCTAACTCATTTTCACTTTTAGAATATATGGTGTATCCAATCAAATCTGTGTTTTGATTGATAGAAGCTGTAATGTTAAAACCTCCAAAAGTATGATTGCTATTTTTAAAGTTTGTGTTGGATAAAAATTGCGAAAAATCATCATTCAATCTTGTAAAATAGGCTTTTGGATTCAATAATATTTTACTATAGCCTCCTTCAAAATCTAAATAATCTTTAAACGTAAATGATTTTGTGCCAGTATTGTTCAAATCTCCAATAAAATTGATGCTTTTTTTAGGGCTATAATAAAACAAACTTGGGTGAATGACTTTCCTGTCTTTTACACCAATACCAACTTCAACATCACCAAACCAAAATTTCTTTTTATCTTTTTTTAGCTTAATGTTCATTGCCAAATCATCAGAATTTTCCAATCCTTTAAGGATTGCTACTTCATTATAATTGTCTAATAATTCTACTTCATTTACAGCATCAGCAGGAATATTGTTCACGGCTAATTTACTATCACCTGTAAAAAATTGCTTGTTTTCAACCAATACCTTGGTTACTCTTTTGCCTTGCGAAAAAACATTTCCCTCTTTATCTACTTCAATGCCAGGTAATTTTTTTAAAACATCTCTAAGTTTTCGCTCTTCACCTGTTGTGAATTTATTTACCAAATAAGTAATAGTATCTTTTTTTATACTAACTGCTAATTTGGTATTTATTTTTATCTCATCTAAAAGATTGTCATCCTGCATTAAAATAAAATTAATAATAGTATCTTTTGATGCATTTATTTTTAATGCTTTAGTTTTGTAACCAAGGTAAGAAACACGTAAAAAATAGTCTTGCGTTTTTACCAAATCTAAACTGAAACTGCCATTTTTTTCAGTGATTGCAAATTCCATTTGAAAATCCTTTACAGGTTCAGCTAAAACATTTGCATACTCTAGTGGGGTATTCAACGAGTCTTTAACACTTCCTTTGATGGTAATTTTTTGGCTGTAAATTTGAAAAGCGATTGTACATGATAGAAAAAGAAATATTCTTGTTTTTTTAATATCTTTAAATAAATAAGCTTCTTTAAAAATATTAATATTGGGCATTCTAAATTTTATGTTCACCAAAATAAATTTTAGCCTTTTCTTTTCTTTAAAATTTCGCCTATTTCTTCTTTATGTTTTTTGTCAAAATCTTCAAAAGAAATTTTTATTCCTTTAGTAGGTTTTTTAATTTCTAATTTTTCCTTTTTAAATTCAATTTTATCAGCTACAAAATAATAACCCCCAATTTGACAGGAAATTACAAGACCTGGTAAGCCATTAAAAACTGTTGGTCCAAATGGAATTGGTATTTCTGGTGTATACCATGCTATATGTTTTAAAATAATTTCTTTATTTAAAAATGCACTAAAATATTTTTCTTCTGAAATTGCTTTAAAGCAAGTAAAATTATTTATTAATCTTTTCTCTTTGGTCAAAATCCATTTTTTTTCACCAAGATCAATTAAATATATTTGATTTTTATAATCATCTTGATGAAAATATTCTTTTGTTAAATTGTTTTTATAATAAACTCCTTTACCTCCTCCTTGACCTATAAATCTTTTATTTAAATTAATTTCACTAGATGACATTTTTTCTTCGTACTTAAAAATTGATTCAGTGTAGTTGGCAATAAGTATGTAATTTATATCTTTCAACAAAGAAGGTTTTTTACTGCTTGTATCAGTAACTTTTTTTAATCCTTTTAGATAAGTTACTTTTACAATATTCTCCTGTGAATAAGTGAATAAAGATAAAGATAAAATAATGGCGTTCAATATTTTCATAAGTATATTTGAATAAAATTCAAGCATAAGTTTTTCAAATTTATGCCTGAAAGTATTAAATAAAAATTGGCATTAATACATTATTTGAACCAACCTCATTACAGTATCCTAAATATTCATTATACAACTCATTTGCTTGACCATCATAAGTCCATCCATAATATTTTAGTTCTGCTACTGCTGCGTCAATTGCATACTCTTCACAAGTTCGAACTTCTTGTGATGATTGAATATCATTTGCACTGATAGAAATACCAGCAATAAATAATATTAAAATAAAAGTTAATTTTTTGATTTTTTTAAATTTTTTTTGATTTAAAGTTTTTACCAAATACGTTTATAAAAACGTACATAATTCATCAGATAAAGTTTACAGGAAACTCTATTTGTACAGGTTCAAAAAACTAAAAAGAAAGTGCGCGATTATTATATAGCAATCTTTTTAGGAGGATTTCGCGAAATTGTTGCGTAGAAATTAGATAGGTTTCATAACAACTTTACAAACATAAATAAATAAAAAACGATTTACGCAAGAAAAAAGTAAATTTTAAAAAAATATGTATCAAAGTTTATCATTGTTTGCTGAAAAGTAATTAAAATGCTTAAAAAGACACATAATGTTTAAAGTATTTTTTTTCAAACCTACACCTTTTTTTTACAATTTAAAAATGAAGCGAGTATCTTTACGTTTTTAAAATTGTGAGCAATGACAAAAGTAGAAACCCAAAAAGAAAAATGGGATTTTTTGACAAAAAAGTTAACCGAAAAATTTTCTGAAGGAGAGGAACTAAATGTTGATGGAATTATTTATTTAATTGGTGTTCAAGAACTTGGACAGGGTTATCGTGCTTTTAAAAAAGATGAAAAACTCAATTTAATGCACATTGCCATTTGCAAATTATTAGAACCTTATGGTTATTATGAATTCGATTTTTTTGATGAAGAAGGTTGGCCTCACTATAAAATTATTACAGAATTGCCCAATTTAAAACCTGGTGAACAAACAATTTTAATGAAAGAAGCCATTCTTTCTTATTTTGAAATCTTGGGTTTTTTTGAAGATTAAGTAACACTCAATTTTCGAATCATTATTGACAAAATTTTGGGAAAAAAACGTTTTACATACACACCTAATTTTTCTTTTGCACCTGCAATATACACTTCCTCTTTTTTGTTTTTAATGGCTTTTGCCATCAATTTTGCAAAACGTTCAGGTTGCATTCCATTTTGAGTAGCAAGGTCCATTTTTTGCTGAGGACTTCCATCTCCAGTCAACGCATTTATGGAAACATTGGTGTTTACAAAACCAGGACAAACCAATGTTACTGAAATGTTATCACGAAAATGTTCAGCACGCAAACTGTCAAAAAAACCGTGTAAAGCATGCTTGCTTGCGGCATAACTTGAACGCAAAGGCGTACCAATTTTGCCAACAATACTTGTGGTAACCACAAAATGTCCGTTTTTATGTTCAATAAAATGAGGCAAAATTGCTTTTGTCAAAGCTACTGTTCCCAAATAATTGACGTCCATAATTCGTTTATCAACCAAAATATTGGTGTCTTTTACCAATGAACGTTGGCTAATTCCACCATTATTTACCAAAATATCAATTTTCTCAAATGCAGCAATCGCTTCTGTAACTGTTTCATTTAATTGCGAATAATCTTCTAAATCTAACAAAACAATTTGAACATTTTCTGGAGATTTACAGCTATTTTTCACTTCATTTAAAACTTCTTTTTTTCTTGAGGAAATAATCAATTTTGCGTTTTGATGACTCAATTCAATCGCTAAAGCTTTTCCAATTCCTGAAGAAGCGCCTGTAATCCAAATGACTTTATTTGTAAAATTCATACTGTTAATTTTAACGTTACAATATACCTAATTTAAAGCAGAAATAGTACTTTTGATGTGTTGTTTGAAAAGTATTAAAACAGCAAAAATTTGATGAAAAAATGATTAAAAATATTTTTGCACTGCTTTTATTGGTTTCTTCAATAGGTTTTTCGCAACATAAAATTAAAGGAACTTTACATCCAAAACCAAAAACGGATTGGATTATTTTATACAAAATTGAGGGAACAAAACAAGTTTTTATAAATAATACCACCATAAAATCGGATTCTTTGAAAATTGGCAAGAAAAAAGAAGTCGTGGGCACTTTTGAAATTACACTTCCTGCGTCTGCAAAATCTGGAGCTTACAGAGCAACTTATGCCACAGAAGGTGCTGGTTTTGTAGATTTTTTTTACAATAAAGAAGATGTTTCTTTTATTTTTAATCCTGCTTTTCCTGATAAAACGATTTCATTTACAAAATCTGAAGAAAATATTTTATACAAAAAATACTTGGATGAAATTTCTGATTTACAAGAAGCGTTGGATTCTATTCAAATTGCAGTTTTGCAAAATCCAACTTTAAACAAAAAAGAGACTTATAAAAAAATACTGTCAAACATCAATAAAGTTCAAAATAAATATCTTGAACTTTCAAAAAACAAATATATTGAGCCATTTGTGAAGGCATTTTTGAGAAATAATTCGCCTGAAATTGAAACTTCCGCAGACAATTATATGAATAATCTGAAAAATAATTATTTTGATAAAATAGATTTTTCAAATAAAACCCTAATGAATTCCTTTTTTTTAACTGACAGAATTTCTGATTACGTGTTTTATTTTCATTACTCTGACGATCAAAATATGCAGCAAAGTTTATACAAAGAAGCCATAAAAACAGTGCTTTTAAAGATAAAAAATCAATCGTATCAAAAAGAAATTATTGAGTATTTAATCTCTCAATTTGAAAGTTCTAAAAACTTAGAAATTATAGATTATTTATTTGAAAAACATTACAATGCGCTTCCTGAAGCATTGCAGGACAAGAAATTTAAAACAGAAAAATTAGCCCTATTTGCAACTGAAATTGGCAGAATTGCACCTGATTTTTCTTGGACCGAAAAAGGGAAAAAATTGCAATTGTCTTCGTTGAATGAAGCTGAAAATTATGTGTTGGTTTTTTGGAGCACAAGTTGCTCTCATTGTTTGCGAGAAATTCCACAATTACATACGTTTTTGAAAGACAAAAAAAACATCAAAGTGATTGCTTTTGCATTGGAAAAAGACGCTTTTGTTTGGGAAAATTATTCAAAAACCAATCTTTATGGATGGCACAATGTTTTGGGATTGAAAAAGTGGGAAAATCAAGTTGCCAAAACGTATCAAATTGTCTCAACTCCAAGTTATTTTGTGCTGAACAAAAACAAAAAAATCATCGCAAAACCAGAGGAAATTGAAGACTTAAAAGCACTTTTTGAAAAAAAATAACGTGAGTCTTTATATTGATACTCAAACAGATTCAGCATTTAGAAATAAAGGAAAGCATCTTCAAAATGCTCAATTTTTGTTTGATTTTTTTCTCTTAGAATCGCAATAATATCAAAACGAACGTTGACATCCAAGTCTCTTTTTACAACATAATTATCCATCGCAAAAACCAGTAATTTTATCTTTTTTTTATTCACAAAATCTTCTGGATTTCCAAAATATGCAGAACTTCTTGTTTTTACTTCAACAGCTACTAACATGTTGTCTTTCATGGCAATAACGTCAACTTCTGCTTTTAAATAGCGGTAATTTTTCTCCAAAATTGTATAGCCTTTTTTGATTAAAAAATCAATAGCTTCTTGTTCGCCTTTGTCTCCTAATTCATTGTGATCAGCCAATTTTCAAATTTTATTTTTGATTAAAGTTCAATGTTGCCGTGTTTTTTTGGATGTTTAAAACAGCTTCTCTTCCAAAAATCAACGCTCTGTTATCAGCTTCATGTCCAGCAGGAAAATCAAACAAAACAGGAATTTCTTTGGGCAAAACTTGTAAAATTAACTCCTCTATTGAACTTCCCCAAGAAGTAGTGTTTTTTCTAATTTTAGAAAAATTTCCAATAATAACTGCTTTTACATTTTTAAAATATCCAGCACGTTTCAAGCTTTGAAACATTCTGTCGATAGCATATTCATATTCACCTATTTCTTCTATAAATAAAATTTTTTCGTCAGTATTCAATTGACTTTTAGAACCTAACATCGACATCAAAATGGATAAGTTTCCTCCCACAATTTGACCACTCACTTTTCCAATAATATTGTAAGTTGAGGACAGAATTTCATAGTGCAATTCTTCGCCAAAAAGTGCTTTTTTAAAACTTGCAGTGGTTTCTATAGTTTCCTCTGGTTTTTCTTCCAAACTTGTAGGCATCATCGCGTGCAAAGTTTCAAAACCCAGAGCGTTTAGGTGATTGTGAAAAGCTGTAATATCAGAATATCCAACAATCCATTTTGGCTTTTTTTTGAACTTTGAAAGATTGATTTTATCCAAAATTCGCACAGATCCATAACCTCCTCTTGCAGCCCAAATTGCTTTAATTGAAGGATTGTCCAACGCTTCTTGAAAATCTTGCAATCGCTCTTCATCTGTTCCTGCAAAATGATTGTTTTGATTGAAAACATTCTTGCCCAAAACCACATTTAATCCCCAAGAAATCAACAAAGTTTTTGCTTTTTCTATGGTCTCTGCTCTATCTTTTAAAATTCCTGCTGGAGCAACAATTGCAATGGTATCTCCAACTTTTAAATAGGATGGTTTTACAAACTTTTTTTGTGAAAAAATTGATGAAAAAATCAATGAAAAAAGTATAAAAAATACAGATGTTTTTCTCAAAATAAATTTCATTTCTCTTTTTTTAGGTTTTAAAAACTATTCACTGTAAATGTATCGATTTTCAATCGGAATTAAAACTCTGATTTTGTACTTTTGTCCAGCTAAAATGTAATTTTTACACAAATTTTAAGAAATTTTGATGATCAACCCAAAAAGATATACCATAACCGCAGCTTTACCTTACACAAATGGGCCTATTCATATTGGACATTTGGCTGGTGTTTATGTGCCTGCAGATATTTATGCTCGTTATTTACGATTGAAAGGTGAAGATGTTGCCTACATCTGTGGTTCTGATGAACATGGAGTTGCGATTCCTATGAAAGCGAAAAAAGAAGGCATTTCTCCCAAAGAAATTATTGATAAATACCACACAATTATCAAAAAATCGTTCCAAGATTTTGGAATTTCGTTTGATAATTATTCCAGAACTTCTGCTGAAATTCATCACAAAACAGCTTCAGAATTTTTTACAAAATTGTATGAAAAAGGCGATTTTATAGAAGAAACTACAGAACAATTATTTGACGAACAAGCCAATCAATTTTTGGCAGATCGTTTTGTAGTAGGAACTTGCCCAAAATGCGGTTTTGATGGCAGTTATGGTGATCAATGTGAAAGTTGTGGAACGAGTCATAATGCAACTGATTTAATCAATCCAAAATCGGCAATTACAGGAAATATTCCAACATTAAAATCGACAAAACATTGGTTTTTACCTTTAGACAGATATGAATCTTTTTTGCGAGAATGGATTTTAGTGGGTCACAAAAACGACTGGAAACCCAATGTTTACGGACAAGTAAAAAGTTGGATTGATGATGGTTTGAGACCAAGAGCAGTTACACGCGATTTGGATTGGGGAATTCCTGTGCCACTTGAAAATGCGGAAGGAAAAGTGTTGTATGTTTGGTTTGATGCGCCAATTGGATACATTTCATCTACCAAAGAATGGGCTGAAAGAGAAGGAAAAAATTGGGAAGATTACTGGAAAAATGACGATACCAAATTGGTGCATTTTATAGGAAAAGACAATATTGTTTTTCATTGTATTGTGTTTCCAAGCATGTTAAAAGCGCATGGCGATTTTATTTTGCCAGAAAATGTGCCTGCCAATGAATTTCTGAATTTGGAGGGAAATAAACTGTCAACTTCCAAAAATTGGGCAGTTTGGCTGCACGAATATTTGGAAGATTTTCCCAATCAGCAAGACGTTTTGCGTTATACATTAACCGCAAATGCACCCGAAAATAAAGACAACGATTTTACTTGGAAAGATTTTCAAGCAAAAAATAACAATGAATTGGTGGCGATTTTTGGAAATTTCATCAATAGAGTGGTTGTTTTGACACACAAATATTATGACGGATTTGTGCCAACTCCAGGAGAATTTTCAGCAATTGACGAAGATGTTTTGGCGGCTTTAAAAGAATTTCCAAACACGATTGGAAAATCTATTGAGCGTTATCGTTTTAGAGAAGCATCACAAGAAATGATGAATTTGGCGAGATTAGGCAACAAATATTTGGCGGATGAAGAACCTTGGAAAGTGATCAAAGTGGATGAAGAACGTGTCAAAACTATCATGTATGTTGCTTTGCAAATTGTAGCGGGTTTAACAGTGGTTTCTGAACCATTTTTGCCTTTTACATCCAACAAATTGAAAAATTTACTGAACATTGTTTTTTGCAAAAAAGACAAAGGAATTTCTTGGAATGATGTTGCTGAAAAAGAAGTGTTATTACAACCAAATCATCAAATTGGACAAGCTGATTTGTTATTTTCAAAAATTGAAGATGATGCCATTGAGGCACAACTGCAAAAATTGATTGCCACCAAAAAAGCAAACGAAAATGACAATAAAACAGTAAATCCTCAAAAAGAAATTATTGAATTTGAAGATTTTATAAAATTAGACATCAGAATTGGAACTATTTTAGACGCCGAAAAAGTTGCCAAAACCAAAAAATTATTGAAACTAAAGGTCGATGTTGGGACTGACACAAGAACCATCGTTTCAGGAATTGCTGAAAGTTTTTCGCCAGAAGAAATTATTGGACAGCAAGTAGTTGTTTTAGTAAATTTAGCACCAAGAACCATCAAAGGAATTGAAAGTAAAGGCATGATTTTAATGACAAATACTGCTGATGGGAAATTGGCTTTTGTAGAGCCTTCTCAAAAAGTTGTAAACGGACAAGAAATAAGTTAAAAAATTATGTCAAAAAAACTCGCACTCATTGCATTTGTGGTCTCTTTAGGAGGATTTTTATTCGGTTTTGATGCTGGAATTATTTCTGGAGTCATGTCGTTTGCAACTCCTGAATTTCAATTAACGGAACTACAAGAAGGTTGGGTGGTGAGTTCGCCTTCATTTGCAGCGATGATTGCCATGTTATTTTCTGGAAGATTGAGCGATATTTTTGGCCGAAAAAAAATCTTATTGATTGTCGCGTTTTTATATGCTTTATCTGCATTATTATCTGCAATTGCCAATTCTTATGAGGTTTTATACATCGCAAGAATGATTGGGGGTTTGGCTTTTGGAGCAGCGTTGGTTTTAGCACCCATGTATATTGCCGAAATTTCTACTTCAAAAAACAGAGGAAAATTAGTAGCAATTCAGCAGTTGAATATTGTTTTGGGATTTTTTGCTGCTTTTTTAAGCAATTACTTTTTCAATAAATACAACACTCCTGAAAGTTCTTTTTTAACCGATGAAAATGTTTGGAGATTCATGTTGGGCGTTGAATTGATTCCTGCGTTGTTGTATTTTTTCTTTCTGTTTTTCGTCCCAAAAAGTCCAAGATGGTTGTTTTTAAAAGACAAAACTGAAGAAGCAAAACGAATTTTAATCCAAATTCACGGAAAAATTACTGCGGATGAAGAAATTGCTACCATCGAAAAAAACGTCACTGAAAAAACGAATACATCAACCGTAAACATCAAAGATCTCTTAAAACCAGGATTGAAATTTTTGTTTTTAGTGGGTTTGGTCATCGGAATTTTGCAACAAATCACAGGTATTAATGCCGTTTATTTTTATGCAACATCCATTTTTAAACAAACAGGAATTGGCACAGACGCTTCCTTTTCATCAGGAATTTTATTGAGTTCTGTTTCCGTCATTTTTACCATCATTTCCATGTATTTGATTGATAAAACTGGTCGAAGATCTTTGGTTTTAGTAGGTACTTTTGGCATAGCTTTTAGTTTGATTTTATGTGCTTATGGATTTCAAAAAGCAACGTATCAACTCACCACTGAAAAAATAAATAGCCTCACTTTCGAGGATTCCTCCAAATTATTAGCAATAGAAAATACGGTATTTACAAACGATTTGGATTTTAAAAATGCCGCAAAATCAGCTTTAGGAATCCGCGTTTATCAAAAAAATGATGGCGCTATTTTAGAAGCTGCCACCAATATCAATGCAACGTTAGTTTTAATCGGAATTTTAGGATTTATTGCCTGTTTTGCCTTTTCATTGGGCCCTGTAATGTGGGTGTTATTATCGGAAATCTTTCCTATCAAATATCGTGGTTTGGCAATTGGAATCATCGCATTTATCAACTCTTTAATCAGTTCTTTAGTGCAATTGATTTTCCCTTGGGAATTGTCGAATTTCGGAAATGCTTTGACCTTTTTTATCTTCGGATTTATCGCGTTGATTGGGTTTTTTGTGATGCTAAAAATAGTTCCAGAAACCAAAGGAAAATCGTTGGAAGAAATTGAAAGAGAGTTTGTGAAAGCGTAATTGTTCATGCTAAAAATAGCTTTTCATCCTATCTACAAACATCCATTGCCTGAAGGTCATCGTTTTCCAATGGAAAAATATGACTTGCTCCCACAGCAATTAGTGTATGAAGGTACTTGCAAACCAATCAACTTTTTTGAGCCTCAAATCCCCAATAACAAACACTTTCTTTCAGTTCACGATTCAGACTATTTCTTTGATTTGTTACATCTCAGACTTTCTCAAAAAGCGGCAAGAAAAATAGGTTTTCCACTTTCTGAAGTATTGATCGAACGTGAAATGATCATTGCTGATGGCACTATGAAAGCGTCTGAATTTGCGGTACAATATGGAATTGCCATGAATATTGCTGGTGGCACACATCATGCTTTTTCGAACAGAGGTGAAGCTTTTTGCCTACTCAATGACCAAGCAATTGGGGCAAAATATTTGCAAAATAATGGTCTGGCAAACAAAATTTTGATTGTTGATTTAGATGTACATCAAGGAAATGGCACTGCAGAAATCTTTCAAAATGACGAAACTGTGTTTACCTTTTCTATGCACGGAAAAAACAATTATCCGTTTCAAAAAGAAAAAAGTGATTTGGATTTTGCTTTAGAAAACAATACCAATGATGCTAAGTATTTAGAAATTTTAAAAGACATATTACCAAAACTCATTGACCAAGAAAAACCCGATTTCATCTATTATTTGTGTGGTGTTGATGTGATTGAAACAGATAAATTAGGCAAACTTTCCCTCACCATTGAAGGCTGTAAAGAACGTGACAGATTTGTATTGCAAACCTGTTTTGACCACAAAATTCCTGTGATGTGTTCTATGGGTGGTGGCTATTCTCCAGATATCAAAACCATTATTGAGGCACATGCCAATACATTTCGTTTGGCGCAAGAGATTTATTTTTAGAATATTTTCGGAAAAATTCCCCTCCTTTGGAGGGGTGTCTGAAAGACGGGGTGGTTCAAACCCCATAATTCGCAACAATAAACTCCTCCAACTTCCCCAAAACAGCATCCATTCGTTGTTTGATGTCATCCACAGAAATTCTATAAACTTTGAGTCCTAAAGAGCATAAATACTCCTCTCTTTTGGCATCATATGCTTCCTTACCCTCATGACTTGAACCATCGATTTCGATGACAAGTCCTAATTTTTTAATATAAAAATCGACAATATAATTTCCAATCACTCTTTGACGGTCGAAGTCCAATTTGTAAAAACCTCCTTTGGTTACCTGCATCCAAAACAACACTTCAGGCAAATTGCGCGCTTGCCGCAGTTTCTTGGCTCTTTCTTTCAATGCAGGATTGTAAGGAAGCTCTAGAATGGGGGTAAAATTGATGAGTGTTTCGTTGATGGTTAGGGAATTATTCATGGTTTTGGTGTTTGAATTGAAATTGATTGATGCTTTGAAAAAGTGAGCAATTGGATGAGAAAAGACCAACCCGTCCTACGGACACCCCTCCAAAGGAGGGGAATTTCTTCACAGACAAGAGGGGAATTTGTGAGCGTTTTAAAAATAATAACCAGATAGCGAATTTACAATCCCTGCTTACAACAATTTTCAAAACAAATCACTAACAATTACATTCAATTCATTTTCAACTATTGCATCATTTTTTTATAAACTTTCGTCTGTTCATTGTTGTCTGTCTAAAATTTCACCATTCTTTTTCTTTTTATAAATTTAATAAAGTATTCCAACATTCGCTTACGCGAGCGTCTCGCTCGTGGTTTACTATTTATTAGTATTATTTTTTTAGCACAAACGAGACGCTTGTGCTAACAGGGTAAAAAGTTAAATGATGTTTTTGTCGATTTGTGTTTTAATCTTCTTTAAATTCAATTACGTGATTTCCAAGAGGAGTTCCTTTGTGAATTAAATACCCATCTAAGTATAAAGAGGCATAGAATCTATAGCATGTTTCTTCATATAATACTCTAGCTAGATCTTCGCTTTCAACTTCTGTTTCTCTTACTTTTCCATTGCTGTTTTTCTGTACTATTTTGTGTGTCATTGTCTTTTTATTTTTTCGGTTAATTTATTGTTTTTTTTTATATTGAAATTAAAAATTATGACTGAAAACGAATTTTTTGAACTATTCCGTAATTCTTATAGAGAAATTATTGAAAGTTATTTTCCTAGATTAGAAAATGTTAAAACTGATTACCCAAAACACCTTCAATCTCAAATGGGTTATTACAGGTCAGAACTTTATAGAATTGGAAATGATTTAGTTACTGAAATTGTAATAAACGATAAAATTAATCTTCAAGAAATGTACAATATTAATCATACCTCTGATTGGCTTTTAAATAGATTAATAATAACCTCTTGGAGTCATCAACAAGATTTGATGGAAGTTTATACAAACTACTGTAATAAACTTAATCAAGATTTAAATTAGGCATTTCAAACGCTTTTTTCAATTTCAAATTTTAATGATAATCAAGAATCTCAATCAGTCGCAAACGTCTCACTTATAATTTTCTATTTAAAAGCACTTTTTTTAGCACAAGCGAGACGCTTGCGCTAGCGGTGTTGGCAATAGTTATTTTATTCAATTTTCTATTGTTCAATTAGTTTGTCAATTATATATCCATAATGTCCATTTACATATACTTTAGAATAATCCGAATTTGATACATTTCTCTTAATTACGTAAATCACTTGCTTATCATTAACATTTTTAATGGTAGCAGACTCAAATTCAGGTTTTTCCTTTAGTGAAGTGTCTCCACTATATTTCAAGCGACTTTTTGTTAAAAATTTCTTTGGTGCTTTTTTATCCCCTTCTCTATATTCTTTTACTAAAAAAACAGCATAATAATCATAATAATGATTTTTGTAAGGAACAGAAGTATAACCATATCTATCAGGTGCATGAATCGTTGTTTTTGTTGTAGAGTTATAATTTGCATTTCCAGTTGTTGAGCTTGAACCGATAGCATAGCCATTCGTTCCTATTGCAAAAGCATCTGTATTTGAATTATAATTTAAATTTGCATTAGTATTTGAAGTAACTACATATTTTTCCCCAGGAATTCTAAAAGCCAAAGCTCTTCTTCCAGATACTGACCCAACATATTCATTTTTAAGTAACATAATTGGTGTTCCAAGTTGTTTAGAAGCTAATTCAGCCCAATCCATATGCACATATCTTTCTCTAAATGCAGATTTAGCTTTAACTCTATACCCTTGTTTTAAAAAATAATTCAAATTATTCTCTGTATAATCGTAAATCTTAACCTCTTTGATTTTTTTCAGCTTATTACTATTAAAAACTGTCATTCCAAAATGATAGGGATTGACTTTGTTATTCAGATATGCTCCACAACTTGTTAAAGTCAAAAAGATGACTAATGTTTTTAATGATTTCAAATTCATTTTGGTATTCGTTTTAATTATTGCCACGTCTCGCGCATAACATAAGTGACGTCTTAAAATGCACAATCTTTTCGGTTAAACTTTAAGTTTCTAAAAATACAAAAAACTCCCGTTTCAGCACAAATCTCGCCATTTTTGTTATGCGTTTTTATTTAGCGTTATTATTTCATTTATCCAATCGTTAAATGTACCCTCAAATGGTATTATATTATATCGTTTTCGAGCTATACTATGATAAGGAAAAACATTTTCCAACTTTTGTATTTGAGTTTCCTCTTTCATCATATCAATAAAGAAAATAACTTTCTCTGTTCCATCAACATTTTCTTCTGCAAATTGTCTAAGTAATAATCTTATCAAGGCATCTTCTTCTGGAATGCTATAACCTACAATGACTAGTATTTTGCTTTCTTGTAACGTCCTTACTGCTTTTGGAAATATAGTTTGGAAATATTTGCCTGTATAATCTTGTTCTCTGTTTGGAAGAATTAATATTGGTGCTTTACGGTCTAAATCTTGAGAGGATTTTTTTGTATAATCAACACTAAATCCTTGTTCGTCAGAACCAAATATCTCAAAACCACCATTTAGTTTAATTAAATTCTGAACCAACCAATGACGATGAACCGTTGTGGGTGTTTTTACTTTATTTGTAGTTTTAGGTGTAAAACCACGATAAGCATAAATCAAATGTGTGTCATCTTCTCCAAGTGTCTCATCCAAAATTGACTCTATCAGAAAATCATAATTGGTAGTAATAAAATTAATTCTTAAGCCTTCTGGAATTTGGTCGGTATCCCCAGTTGTATGAGATTCTAGCCAATTAAAAAAAGCTACAATATTTTTTTGATTTTGGCTTGGACTTAATTCTAATTTTAATTTATGAGATGCGTCCTCTATATAGTTTAATGGAACAAACTTGTTAAATCTTTTAGTAATGATAGAACTAATTTCATTCTCAATAATTTCTAAATTGTATTCATCTATGTATCTTCTTCTTAAAGAAGGGTATTTTTTTTGCATACTTATTTGGTATACAATTTCTTTAAATGCATTTAAGTCAATATTACTCGAATCCGTGTAGCCAATACTTAATAAAAACTCAAGGAAATCTTCTGATATATCATCTCTATCTAAAGAGAAAAGTACTTGACCAGTTGGATAATTTGAATCCCAAGATTTTGAAAATCCAGCACCGAGAAAAAAAGTCATATTTGTAAGACTAATCAAGTTTAAATAATCTTTATCTTTATAACTTGCTTCTTTTACAAGTTCCTGAAATATTTTAGATGAACCAGGTTTTTTCATAATTATGCTTGACTAGTCAATAGGCGCAACTTCATATAACTTTTTACAAAGCATACCCTATTTACAACTAGCTCCTAAATATAACAACTTATAGAAACATCACACTAACCAAACCCAAAAAAATCCAAAAAATGTTCTATAACACCAATTTCAGGGAGTGGGTAATTTAAAAAATAAATAAAAAACCAAAAAATCGCAATCATTGCAATCATAACCAACCCCAAAGCATTCACAAACAACCTCATCTCATGACAAATTCACATCATTGCATTTATAGATTGCCCTATTGCATCTGCAATTGAAGTGATTGCATGGCGAGATTGCCTACTTGTAAGGCGATTTTATATAAATGTAACGTGAGATGAGCACCATGTAACATGAGATGAAGACCATGTAACGTGAGATATCAACAATGTAACTCAAGTTATTAACATTGCAACTTGTATGTCTTTTGTTTCCTTATTTTTATTCCCATAAGGAAGCCACACACAATCATGGAATGGGAATTCTGTAAAGCTGTGTCCTTATACTGAAAAAGAAACTGAATATTAATTTTAAATAAATTGCCATGGCATTAAAAAACACCTTTTCACAATCAGAAATTCTAGAAACGTCTAGATTTGCACTACAAAACGTAGAAAGCAACCCAATTATTCAACCTTTAATGGCGGCAGTAGGTTATGATACTGCCAAAATCAATGAAGGCAAAGCGCTTTTAAACACAGCGCAAACCCAATACGATGTCAATCGAGGTATAGATGACACCAAAGCAAGAGCTTCCAAAGCGTATGATGAAAAGCGCACGGAAATCGAAACACTTTTTACCAAAGACCGTAGCAAAGCCAAATTGGTTTTTGTAGATAATGCCACTGCATTAAGAGAATTGGGGCTTGTGGGTAAAACTCCTCGCACATTTGTAAAATGGTTGGAAAGTGTAGATTTGTTTTACAACACCTTAAACAGTCAACCAGAGTTGGTAACACAACTCAACAAGTTTCAAATCGATACAGCCCATGTCACGGATGCTTTGACGGCTTTAGCCACATTAGAGCAATTGCGTGGTGAGCGCATGCAACAAAAAGGATTTGCTCAAAACGCTACCAAAGTAAAAGACAAAGCCTTCAAAGACCTCGAAAAATGGATGGGTGCATTCTTTGCCTATGCCAAAATCACCTTGGCAGATGAACCTCAATTGTTAGAGTCTTTAGGGAAATTGGTGAGAAGCTAGGATAGTTTTTAGAAACTATGTTATATAAAAAAACCTGAACGATGTTCAGGTTTTTTTTATTACTGCTTGAAAATTTTATCTCGTAAAGCAATCTTTTAATTAGTCTTTAATGGATAACTTTACCCCACAACCGAACTCTTTTTCAACTCTTTTACAAAAGGTAGGTGATACATTCTTTTCCCTAAAGCCGCATTGATGGCATTGGCAACTGCACCACCTGCAGGGGGCAATCCTGGCTCGCCCAAACCTGTTGGAGCGATTTCGTTTTGTACAAAATGCACTTCTACTTTTGGCGTTTCTTGCATGCGTATCAATCTGTAAGAATCAAAATTTTTGAAATCTGGTTTTCCGTTATTGAAAGAAAAATCACTAAACATGGCATGACCAATTCCGTCAATAACACCCCCTTCAACTTGGTTTTTTGCTCCTGAAACGTTGATGACAATTCCACAATCCACAGCAACTGTTACTTTTTTGATGATGGGAAACCCATCTTTCAATTCGATATCTGCCACTTCTGCCACATGCGTATTGTGACTATAATAAGCCGCAAAACCTTGGTAAATACCTTTGGAAGCTTTTCCCCAATTCGATTTTTCTTTGACCAATTTGATCGTATCTTCCATTCGTTGACCAGAATATTGGATGCGTTTATCAGTCGTATTTTTTACATTTTGCAACAAATCTAAGCGCAATTGAATAGGGTCCATTTTCATTTCAGAAGCCAGCTCATCAAAAAAAGCTTGTTCTGCAAATGCTAAAAAATTCGTGTAAGGTGCTCTCCATGCGCCAGTTGTTACGTTGCTTTTATGCGTTGCAACAGCTACTTTATAATTGGGAATGCAACCTGCAGGAAAAAAATTAGGGATAGCACCATACATATTTCCGTTCATTGCAGCTTCTTTTAGAGAATAGCCTGTTATTTTTCCGTCTTTGATGGCTGCTTTTATTCTATATTTTACAGACGGTTTATACACTCCAGTTGTCATGTCATCTTCTCTTGTGGAAACCATTTTTATGGGTTTGCTAATTTTAGCTGATATTTCTGCTGCTTCTAATGCAAAATCTGAATACAATCTTCTGCCAAAACCACCACCCATTCTGGTCATATCAACCGAAATTTCTTCCAGTTTTCTATTTAGAAGAACAGACACTCCTTTTGCAACTTCTTCAGGCGTTTGTGTTGGACCTACCAGCTCAATTTTATCTGAAGTAACATTTGCATAAAAATTCATGGGTTCCATGCAATTGTGAGGCAAAAATGGCGAATGATAGGTTCTTTCAATAATGGTGTCTGCTTGTTTGAAAGCATCATCAATGTTGCCATCTTCTCTCAAAACTTTTTGTTTATCCCCATCCAATAGCGAGGTTAATTGTTGATCATGAAAAGCTGAACTTTCTAATTCTGTGGCTTGTTTCCATACTGCTTTGATGGCTTTTTTTGCTTTGATAGCTGCCCAAGTTGAGGTTGCTACGACTACAATTTTATCACTTTCGCTCAAAACTGCTGTCCAACTTACATAGCCTTTGCTGAGAAAATTTCGTGCTTTTTCACCAATGGTAAAAACCTCCAAAACGCCATTGATAGATTTGGCTTCAGAGGCATCGTATGATTCCAACACTTGTCCAAAAGCTGGAGGTCTTACAACAGATGCATACACCATTCCTTCCGTTTTGAAATCCAATCCAAAAAGTGGTTTTCCAGTGATGATTTTATCCATATCAACATTGATAACTTCTTGACCAATGATGCTGTAATTTTTAATTTCTTTGAGTTTTACATTTTCTGGAATTGGCAAAGTAGCAGCCAATTTTACAACCTCTCCATAATGAAACGTTTTACCATTTGAATTGGTGATGATTCCTTTTGAGGCACTGCAAGTTGTTGGATCCACATGCCATTTTTGAGCAGCTGCATTGATCAACATTTGTTTGGCTGTAGCGCCTGATTGACGTAAAATATTCCAATTACTTCTTATAGATTGACTACCGCCAGCAATTTGACCTTTAAAACTTTTGGTATTTAAACCTGCTTGAACAACGGTTACTCGAGTCCAATCAACATCCAATTCTTCAGCAATAATCATTGGCATGGACGTTTTTACGCCTTGTCCGATTTCAGGATTTGGAGAAAAAATAGTTACAAAACCTTCATCTGAAATTTTGATATAGGCATTAAAGTCATTAAAATTTAAATTGTTAGTGTCAATAGGCATTTTCGCATCTATCTTGCAAGCTGCTGCAAAATTGATACCTATTAAAATTCCACCACTTGCCAAAAGAGAGGTTCTTAAAAAATTTCTTCTGCTAAAATTGATGTTTTTTTGAGATTGCATGTATTTCTTTTTTAGTGGATTAAAACATTTTTTTTGCGGCAACTTTCACGGCTTTTTCTATCCTATTATAGGAGGCGCATCTGCAAATATTACCATGCATTGCCTCTCTAATTTCATCTGCTGTAGGAGTTGGATTATCTGCCAAAAAAGCAGCTGCAGTCATGATTTGTCCTGCTTGACAATACCCACATTGTGGTACATCAATTTCTTTCCATGCTTCTTGTACAGGATGTTTTCCATCTTCTGATAAGCCTTCAATAGTTGTTATTTTTACATCATCAAGCATTGAAACTTGCACTTGACAACTTCTTGTTGCAAAACCATCTACATGAACTGTACATGCGCCACATTGGGCAATTCCACACCCAAATTTGGTGCCTACCAAATTGAGTTCATCTCTTAAAATCCATAATAATGGTGTATCAGCATCTGCAGTTACTGTTTGTGTTTTTCCATTGATTGATAAGGTGTAGTTTGGCATAAAAAAAAGGTTAAATTTACCGCAACAAGTTACAAAAAATTGGTAGCTGTTTTTGATATCAATAAAAAATGATATTTATTTAAGGAGATTTTAACAAAAAAAGGTTTGAATTCAAAGGGTTTAGGAAATAAATTCAATTTTGGTTTATTCAATCGTTTTCATGCTTTTTTTGAAAGTTTAATACAAAAAAAATGGGGCGTTTTGGCTCCCCATTGCAGAAGAGTTTAAAAAACTATTAGTCAATGAAACAACACTAATAGCAATAAAATCTCTTCAAAACCTCCTTTATTATCCTATAGATAATGAATGCATACTTTATAATTCAAATAACTTTTTACTGCACAGCTAATTTACCATGCCTATTAAATAAATAAAATAATAAAAATCAGTTTTTGAAAATAATAAAAAAAATTAAACTATAAATAGTTGTTTTTATGATAGATATCATTTTATCCACATTTAAAAAGTGATAATTTTAGCGATGAACACATTATCTATCCAAAGAAAAAAGAAATATTTTTTAAATGCCTTTTTAAAGATCAAATAGACTATATTCTTTTTGGATACTTATTTCGCTTACAGTTTTTTTATGCACCTAACTTTATATTATTCTGATGAAATCATTATACGCTATTATTATCGCACTTTTCCTTTTTTCTTGTTCAAAAGAAGAAGATAAAATTCTTCCTACAGAAAGAAGTTTGACAGAGTCTGTATATTCATCTGTCATTATTCAGCCAGATAGTTTGTATCAAGTTTTTTCAATCGTTTCAGGAATTGTAGATCAAAATTTAGTAGAAGAAGGAGTTGTTGTTAAAAAAAATCAACCAATTATTCAAATTATCAACAATACACCTCAACTAAATACTAAAAATGCCAAATTGGCTTTAGAGTTTGCCAAAGAAAATTACAAAGGAAATGCGACTATTTTAAAAAGCATCAAAGATGAAATTGTTGCAGCTAAGCTTACTTACAAAAACGATTCTGTGAATTTTTTAAGACAACAAAATTTATGGAAACAGCAAATTGGTTCAAAGGTAGAATTCGATAAAAGAAAATTACAATATCAATTATCGGCAAACAACCTAAAAATGCTGCAAAGCAAGTACAATCAAACTAAAAATGAGTTAGAAACCACTTTACATCAAGCCAACAATAATTATCAAACCTCATTAATAAACACCAAAGATTTTACCATAAAAAGCAAGATAAATGGAAAAGTTTACGAACTAAAAAAAGAACCTGGAGAAATTGTAAATACCCTAGAATCGTTAGCGCTTCTTGGTAGTGAAAGTCATTTTATTATTGAGCTTTTGGTGGACGAAGTAGATATCATTAGAATTTCAAAACAACAGCAAGTAATCATCAATTTAGACGCTTATCAAGACCAAGTTTTCACAGGAAAAGTAACTAAGATTTACCCAAAAAAAGATGAACGAAATCAAACGTTTAAAGTAGAAGCGACGTTTGATACTCCTCCAAAAACCTTGTATCCAGGGCTCTCAGGCGAGGCAAATATCATCATTGCTAAAAAGGAAAACGTGTTAACGATTCCTAAAAACTATATCAACAATGATAATAAAGTAAAAACGGAAAATGGTTTTGTGCAAGTGGTTATTGGGTTACAAAACTTAGAATTTGTTGAGATTTTATCAGGAATTACAAAAGAAACCTATATCTATAAACTGGAACAATGATAGAGTGGAAAATTATATTAACCATTGCAAAAACACATTTGCTAACCAAAATACGGCAAACAGCAACTGCTGCTTTAGGCGTAACTTTTGGGATTGGCGCATACATAACTTTGGTGAGTTTTATGACAGGTTTAAATGCTATGTTAGATGATTTAATTTTGAATCAAACACCGCATATTCATATTTACAATGAAATTGAACCATCCAAAAATCAACCTATTGATTTGTATCAACAATTTGACAATTCGCTGAATATGGTACATTCTATAAAACCAAAATTAAGTCAAAAAAAAATACACAATGCACTGCCTATTATTCATTATTTAAACAAGGATAAAAATGTACGTGGAGCCATTCCTCAAATAAAAGCAACCGTTTTTTACATTGCTGGTTCTATTGAATTGGGTGGCACTATCACAGGAATTTATCCTTTAGAAGAAGCTTTGCTTTTTAATTTAAATGATTATGTGGTAGAAGGTTCTCCTCAAGAATTAAAAAGCAATGAAAATGGCATTCTTTTAGGAATTGGAATTGCCAAAAAAATGTCGTTAAAAGTTGGCGAACGCATTCAAATTAGCACCATAAAAGGTGATATTTTTCCACTTAAAATTGTGGGTTTGTACCAAAGTGGAGTGGCAGATATTGATGCTGTGAAAAGCTTTGTAAATCTTAAAACAGCTCAAAAAATCTTGGGCGAAGCAGAAAATTACATCACTGATATTAATATAAAATTGTTTGATATTGAGCAAGCAGTTCCTTTATCAAAAAAAATTGAGCGTCAGTTTCAGTTGACAGCCATTGATATAAAAACCGCAAATGCTCAGTTTGATACAGGAACTACCATCAGAAATTTAATTACATATGCTGTTTCTATCACGCTATTAATTGTTGCAGGATTTGGAATTTATAATATTTTAAATATGTTGATTTATGAAAAAATGAATGACATTGCTATTTTAAAAGCAACCGGATTTTCGGGTAAAGACGTGCAGCTTATTTTTATGAGTCAAGCCATGATTATTGGTTTTATGGGTGGTGTTTTAGGCTTGTTAATTGGATATCTTTTAACGAGTATTATTGCTACAATTCCGTTTCAAACAGAAGCCTTGCCAACTGTAAAAACATATCCTATTAATTTACAACCCTCGTTTTTTGTCATCGGATTTTTGTTTGCCATGGTTTCAACGTTTTTAGCAGGCTATTTTCCTTCGTTAAAAGCAAAAAAAATAGATCCAGTAAAAATTATAAGAGGACAATAAAATGAGCGCAGTTTTAGAAGCAAAAAACATCAATAAATACTTTAAAAAACCTGTGAATTTTCATGTTTTAAAAGACATTAATTTTCAGGTTCAAAAAGGTGAATTTGCTTCAATCATGGGAAAATCGGGTTGTGGAAAATCAACACTTTTGTATATTTTATCTACCATGGATACCGATTATGAAGGTGAATTGTTTTTAAATAATCAATTGATTTCTGGCCTAGAAAGAGACCAACTTTCTTACATCAGAAATAAACATATTGGATTTGTTTTTCAGTTTCATTATTTACTTGCTGAGTTTACTGTTTTAGAAAACGTGATGCTTCCAGCAAAAAAATTAGCTGAAAAGTCATGGCAAGAAATTGAGCATGATGCCATTGAAAAACTACGGATTTTAAATATTGAGCACTTGGCAAAAAAGAAAGCTTCGCAAGTTTCTGGTGGTGAAAAACAACGTGTTGCCATTGCAAGAGCGCTCATTAACAATCCTGCAATTATTATGGGTGATGAACCTACAGGAAATTTAGATAGCCATAATGCTGAAAATGTATTTAACATTTTTAAAAAATTGAGTGATGAACAAGGTTTGTCATTATTGATAGTTACTCATGATCAAGATTTTGCTGATAAAACGGATAGAATTATACAAATGGAAGATGGTAAAATTATAGTTTAAGTTTATGATAATATAAGCACTAATTACCTTATTTTCAACTATTTTTAATAGTTATTTTCACAATTTAAATTTAAAACAGTCATTATGATAGCACTTCAAAATACAATAAATAAGATATCAGAAATTACCTCGAAAATTCAAAAAGAGTATCCTGAATTGTATATCTTTTTAAAGGAAAATCCGATAACAATTCCAAATATTGTGCATCCTGACATGAATAAAAAAATCATGGAGGAATATTTAGAAAATTTACAACAGATACTTTCAAAGTATATAAAAACTTATAAAAAAGCATCATGGCATTTGTAGATTATCATAAAATTTTAGGACTCACAAAAAATACGACTGAAAAAGAAATTAAGCAAACTTAAAGAAAATTTCCGCGCAAATATCATCCAGATGTAAATCCAAATGATACAGTTGCCGAAGCAAAATTCAAAGAAATTTATCAGGCTAGTGAAGTATTGAGCAATCCTGAAAACAAAAAAAAACACAATTATGGTGAACATTGGCAACAAGCTGATGAATATGAAAAAACAAAACAAGAAAACCAATTTGGAAATAGCAGCCGAAATTCTCAACAATATTCTGATGAAGAGTATGCTGGTTTTTTCGAAAATATGTTTGGTGAAAGTTTTTTTAAAAATCAAGGAAGAGAGGTAAAATTTAGAGGTCAGGATTTTAATGCATCCTTGCAATTAAATCTTAGTGATGTGTATACTTAACAAAAAAAAACGTTGACCTTAAATGATAAAAATATACGAATTTCAATTCCAGCAGGAATTGAAAACGGACAAATCATAAAAATAAAAGGTCATGGAGGTAAAGGAGTAAATGGTGTTCCAAATGGCGATTTATTCATTCGGTTTTCTGTTTTTAATAATTCAGAATTTAAAAGCGATGGCAATAATTTGTTAACTTCATTAGATGTAGGTTTATACAAAGCTATTTTAGGAGGAGAAATTATGATAAATACTTTTGATGGAAAAGTAAAACTAACCATAAAGCCAGAAACTCAAAACGAAACCAAAATAAAGTTAAAAGGCAAAAGATTTCCTGTGTACAAAAAAGAAGGACAATTTGGTGATTTGTAAATTACTTTTAATGTAAAAATCCCAAAAAATATATCCGTAAAAGAAAAAAGAACTTTTTGAAGAACTATCAAAATTAAGATAACATAAAAACATCAAATGTAGTTTCTATTCAACAATTTTGTTCCCATTATAAGATTCCAGTAACGTTTATATATGAATTGCAAGAGTATGAACTTGTTGAAATTATTGATACCGAAAACGAACATTTTTTACAATTAAAGCAGCTTCATAAGTTGAAAAATTGATGCGTTTGCATTATGATCTTCACATAAATTTATAAGGTTTAGATGTGATATCTAATTTATTATGGGAACTAGAATCTCATCAAAATGAAAAAATCTTACTAAAAAACAGGTTACAATTTTATGAAGATTGATGTATTTTTTTAAAAACGAAAACAGCTTAAAAGATACATAAAAATTAACTATTTACAACTTACAATTGCCATAGTTTTTTCATTTAATTTACTGTAAATTAGCAATTAATCTTCTAAAAAAAATATTCATGATAACGTCTTTAAGTAAAAAAAAATGTACACATCTTTTAGCAAATAATTATGTGGGGCATTTAGCGTATGTTTATTATGATAGACCTTATGTAGTGCCAATTACTTATTTTTTCGATGAAGATAAAGACATTATTGGTTATTCAACTGAGGGTCATAAAACAATGGCTTTGCGTAAAAACAATAACATTGCATTAGAAGTGTCTGAAATAGAAAATATTAATACTTGGCAATCTGTTTTGGTTCATGGAACATTTATAGAACTTTCTGGAAGCGATGCAAAAAAATCCTTGCATGATTTTGCAAACGGAATAAAAAATCTAGTGATGATAAAAGAAGACAAAAACCTTCAATTTATAAATGAGTTTTCCACCAAAATATATGATGAAAACGTACCTATCGTTTTTAAAATAACTATTCATGAAATAACAGGAAAAATAAGAAAACAATTAAATGAATAACATTTATAATTGCTCTTTAATAAACAAAATCATTCAATAAATACAATCCCCTTTTAAATGTTTTAAGGCTTAACAAATGCCTTTTGCCTTTCCTAAACTTGCTATTTTTCTTGTATAGGTTAAAATAGCTTTTAAAAATCTATTTCTAAAAACACAAAAATGATCAAAGTAAACTACTCTTTTTTTGCATTTATTCTATTGCTCATCATTTTGGCAATGTGTGTTATTTTTTTGAGACCCAAACCAATACCTAAAAAAGAATCTATAATGTTGAGGGTTGAAAAACCATCAACACAAAAAATAAAAATCTATAATGACATTACAGTAGAAAATTATTTTTCTTTTATAGATTCTTTAGTGATAAAATATGATTCTGTAACACCCTATCAATTAACAGAACATCTTTTGGTAAGAGCAAATCCTTGGATTATTGATACCCTTAAAAACACTGATTATTATATACAAAAAGCAAGAGATTCTTTTATTTATAATCAAAAAAAGATGGTTATTTTAAAAAAAGGAATTGATTTAATAATTCCTAATTTAAAGCAGGCAAATGAAATTCTTTCATCCTTTAAAAAAACAAAAATCGATGTAAATATCCCTGAATTTAAGTTACGTATTTATGAAGATTCTACACAACTTTTTAGTTTTTTGGTAAGAGTAGGAAAGGATACAAAACGATATTTAAAAATGTCTGACAGAGTGCAAGATTTAAAAACCATCACAGGAAAAGGAACTATTGTAGGTTACAATCTTTATCCAGATTATTACAATCCAGTAAATTCACATCGCTATTTTGTTACAAATAGAGATGATAAACAAATTACAAAATTACCTCAAATACCTTTTATTGAAACTCAGATTAATGGTTTAAGAAATGGTCAATTAATTCATGCGACCACCAATCCTATTACATTAGGTAAAGCCTATTCTAATGGTTGTATAGGAACTGAAGAGGGCAATGTTTGGGTTATTTACTATTATGCTCCTTTAGGCACTAAAATAACAATTAGATATGATTTAAACATAAAAAATAAAAACGGCAAAGATAGTTTACTAGTAAACGTTTATGAATTTTAGTCAAAAATTTAAAAACAAAAAAAGCATCATTTTAAAATGATGCTTTTTTTGTTTTTCATTAGCAAAATTTCCCACTATTTTTTTCCCAACATCAACAGTTCGTTAATTACAACTTCAGTAATGTACTTTTTTTCTCCTTCTTTTGTATCGTAAGAACGAGATGTTAATTTACCTTCTATGGCAATTTCATTTCCTTTTTCTAAATATTTTTCAACAATTTCAGCGGTTTTGTTCCAAGCAACTACATTATGCCACGTTGTTGACCATTTGCGGTCAATTCCAAAACAGATAGCGGAGCTATCTGTTTTAGTTTAAATACGATAGTTTTATTATTAAAAATAATTTCATTAGTTACTGATTCAACAATATATCGCTTTTCACTTCTTTCTAAATTATGCCAATTTTTATAAAAGTTAATCGATTTTGTTGCTATTACTTTAAAGGAAGACTTAGCTTGTTTTAATAATTCATATTCAGTTTCTAAATCTTTGATATTAGTTTCTAAGTTTTCTTTTCTAACAAAAATAGGTTCGTAATGTTTACTAAATCCTTTTGTTGGGATTTCTCCGTTTACATTTAAATCAATTAATTTTTCGAGTTTGGATTCGAGTTTTGAGAGTTCGAGTTTTGCAAATTCGATATTATCGGATTTAAGTTGGAGCTCTTCATTATTTGATTTATTGTATTCAGAAAGTTCTTCATCAGAGATTAAAAATTGATTAATTCTCGTTAGAAAAACTTCTTCTAAATCATCTTTATTAATTCCGTATTTACATTCTTTGCAAGTATATCTAAAGCTTTTTGATTTTATACTCATCTTATGTCCGTTCTCACATTTCAAATAGCCAGTAAATAAATGAACTCTCTTGTTGAGCGGTTGTTTAAAAACACTCCCTTTTTCATTTTCTCTAATGATCGCATTAACCTCATCCCATTTCTCCTCAGAAATTAATGCTGGACAAGGAAGATACTGCCATTCTGATTGGGGCTTAATTCCTGATGGATTGTCTTTCGATAATTGGTCTCGATAATTACATTTTCGAATTCCTTTTGCATCCGTATTTTTTAAAAGTCTTCTAACAGTACTATCTGACCATGGTTTTCCTTTACGTGTTAAATAACCTCTGTTATTCAGTTCATGAGCAACCGTTGTCATTCTCTGATGCTCTAAAAATAAATCATAAATTAGTCGTCTTAATGGAGCTTCCTCTTCATTAATAACTACTTCAGCATTAACAATTTTATAACCATAACTTACCATTCCTCCTGTGAACTTTCCTTGTTTTCTGCGGTAATTAAGACTAGCTATTTGGCGTTCGTAGGTAATTTCTCTCTCATAGGTTGAAAGAGCTGAGAGTAAAGTATAAAAGAATTTTCCACCACTGGTTGATGTATCTAGAGATTCATTTATTGAAATGAGACTTGCATTATGCTCTTCAAAAAACTTACTATATTCAAGAAGTTCTGAGGTATTTCTAGCTAATCTACTGAGGGAACTTATTATTATTCCTTTGACTTTTCCACTTACAATATCATCAAACATTTTAAGTGTCTGCTTGTGATTGATTGTACTTTTTCCAGAAACCCCAGCTAAGTTGTATATTTTAATAACATTCCATTCTCTAGATTGAGCATACATTTTACCTCTTTGAATATGGGTTTCTACAGAGTCTGTGTTATTTTTCTGGTCAAGTGTGCTTACTCTAACAAATATTGCAACATTCATAATTACAGTGTTTTAGGTCTAAAATAATTCATTTTAAAACTAATTCAAAGGCAATACAGAGCTTTATTTTTTACCTTTAAATAATCTTGCCAATCGTGATTTAATATCTTTTGTTTGATTATTGTTATTACTATCAAATTCAGTAACTATTCTAAATCCTTTTATTATTTCTTCTTGCTTTTGAGGGATGGTATCAAACTTATCCAGTAGAAGAGAAATCTCATCAGGTTGAATAAAATGAACAAGAGTTATGTCGTTTGTTGATAATTCTTGAATCGCTAATTCTTGAATCTTATTTAAATGGTGCTTTGTTTTTGATACCATGACAACAGGAATACATCCTGCTTTCAGGCATTTTTTTATATTTTGAACTTCGTAAGCAGGCTTATTTGTTTCTGATATTTCAAACCCAATTTTCAAACCCTCTCGTTCTAAAACAATATCTATTCTGCCACCATCATTTGTAGGGTATTCAATAGTTGAAATAAAATTTCTGTCTTGACCTAGCTTTTTTATAAATAATTGAAGATAATTATGTGCTCTTATTTCTGAAGATTTATTTTCTTCATCTATTAATTTTTCTCGTTCTTCTTCTGAAATTGTAAATTTTTCCTTTGTATTTTTTTTATTAATTTCAGAAACTTGCTCTTTAGTATCGTCTTTTTTTACATCTGGAATATTTTCCTTTTTTACAGTTTCTACCGAAAGCATTTTATAAAGATATTCTTCAATTTCTTGTTTTGACGTAGCATAATTTTTTCTTGAATTTGATAAAATTTGGTCTGATAAATCATAAATTTTTGGAGAAAGAGGCTGAGTTTTAATATTAAAGTCATTATTGCTTGCTCCCACTCGTACAATAGCTTCTCCTCTATTTAAATTCTGTAAGTCATTTTGCTCAAAATATGAAAAACCAGATTCTAGCTTTTTAGCATCTTGGTCTCCTAATCTGAAACAAATTCTTGTTTTAGGATTTGATAAAACTGAATTTAATAGCTTATTATCTTCAATTTGAGATAGTTCTTGATGAGCAATTGTTAATCCTAAGCCATATTTTCTTGCTCCACTTAAAATTCGTTCAATACTTGGTGTTATAAAATTATGAAACTCATCTAAATAAAGCATGTAAGGTTTTCTATCCTTTTTATCTTTTGATTGTCTTGAAAGTGCGGCTTGATTGAACTTTGCTAAAAATAAAGAA